>CAWJHR010000008.1:0-148708 GCA_963842765.1 uncultured Gammaproteobacteria bacterium
CGCTGAACCGCAACTGAAATCATATTGCTGACGAACCACCTGCCTGTACTTTAACTCCTGCAGGCTTTCCGCCGAAACGTTGCTAATGCCAACCGCATCGGGAATCCAGACCGTGCCTGCGACACCAGCCGACGCCTGCAAAAGCACCAGGCCGGCGCTAACTGCCAGCCCGGCCAAACGCATTCTTGAAGTTTTACGTCTCATGGTCGCTACGTTCGTCCCTAATGCCCGAGCTCCTGTTACCTGTTTTCAATACCTGTCATAGACAAAGTTTTACAAATTCAATTGCCTGGCGTTTCAACCGAAACGTTAATGATAGTTGAATTTTGTATCAAAACGTTATTGCCGGTGTTTTGAACGGTACTCAAGAACCCTGATGAATCACTAAACGCCTGTCCGTTGATGACGTTGTCGCCGTTGGTATTACCCACCGCTACATTGTCTGTGACATCGCCATCCTGATCCTGATTATTTAACGTTATCTGCTCAACTTCTATCTTCTCACGGGCGCGATGCTTGTTAAGCTCGTCATCACTGAGGGTCCCGCCATCCTCAAAGGCCGCGAGATCCAATAACGGGGCTTCAGCCATCACCGCTGTCGGAACATCTTCCGTCGCGATGGCGTCGTCCTGAGAATAGGCCGGTATCGATAACGAAAGAAAAGCCGAAACAACCATCAATTTCAGCAAGGGTCGCATCATCATTACTCCTTAGGCGTTACCGACGATGTGCCGCGGAACATCAGTGTTCCGCGGCATTATCGCAGGTTCGCTTATAACTCCAGATTCGACTGAACGTTTACGTTCTGCTGAATCAGGCTGTTGTTGCCGGCATTTTGCCCAACAACGTTGATACCAGCACTGTCACTAAAGGACTCGCTGATAGAGTTACTCGTCGTCGCTACGAAGCCGTCTTTAACGCCAGTATGCACTTGGTTACCGGTTACTTGGCCAGAAAGCGCCGAGCTATTGACTGCAATTCCACCGAGCGAAACGCTGTTGTCGATCGTCGCCGTTCCGCCGTTATTGGCAGCGGCCGATCCTCCAGCCGCACCGGCGAAGCTGTTGTCAGAGCTGTCGCTGTTGTCGCTGTTGTCGGGTTGTCGGAGTTGTCGCTGTTATCCGAGTTGTCGCTGTTATCAACAGCAGAGGTGCTGTTGTTGTTTGCGGCTGCTGAATAACTATCTGCCTCAGCTTCGTTCTCTGTCGAGTTATCGCTGTTATCAGAGTTGTCGCTGTTGTTCGAGTTATCGCTGTTGTCAGAGTTGTCGCTGTTATTGACGTCCGAAGTGCTGCTGTTGTTGGCAGCAGCCGCGAAACCATGTGCTTCAGCTTCGTTCTCTGTCGAGTTATCGCTGTTATCGACCATCGAGGTGCTGCCGTTATTGGCAGCCGCACCCTGGTCGTCGCCACTGGCAGAACTGTCATCGGAGTTGTCGCTGCTATCCAGATTTGCAACACCACCGTTATTGGCGACGGCTGAATCTCCAGCTCCCATTACACCGCTCGAATTGGAATTGTCGCTATTGTCAACAGACGATGTGCTGCTGTTATTTGCCGATGCCGCACCGCCACCCGCGAGTGCACCGCTGCCATCAGACGAATCGCTGTTGTCGGAGTTGTCGCTGTTATCGGAGTTGTCATTGCCGTTGTTGTTCAACGTGTTCATCGTGCTTACGGACAACGAGCCATCAGCTGCCGACGCGCTGCCGTTATCGGCTGCCACATCATTATTCGTGCTGTTGTTCGAGTTATCGCTGTTATTCGAATTGTCCGAATTGTTTGAACTATCGTTGCCGTTGTCATTTAACGCATCGGAAATGCCGATAGCAGCGCTGCCGTCCGCAGCCGAGGCGCTGGAGTTATCCGACGTTGCGCCATTGTTGGTGCTGTCATTGCTGTTATCGCTGTTATTCGAATTGTCCGAGTTGTTCGAACTATCGTTGCCGTTGCCGTTTAACGCATCAGAAATGCCGATAGCAGCGCTGCCGTCTGCAGCCCGAGGCGCTGGAGTTATCCGACGTTGCGCCATTGTTGGTGCTGTCATTGCTGTTATCGCTTTGGTCGCTCGTATCGCGGTACGTACTGTTATCACTGTTATCAGTAGTGGTTGAAGCCGTACTGCCATCATTTGCCATTGACGAACCGGCAATCGACTGATTTGCATTATTGTCTGCGTCTGCGAATGCTGTGCTGCTAAAACCCAGTACAACAGCTACCAACGCGAGTTCTGCTAGTTTTTTGGTGTTCATTATAATTTTTCCTTAGTGATTTGGTCTCTAAATCGGCCTGTTGTTAGTCTGATGTTCCGCCGGTACCCAGGTTGGACTGGACATTGACGCTTTGCTGCACGGCAGATGCCTGGCCGGCATTTTGTGCCGCGACGCTAATGCCACTTACTCCACCAAACGAACCGCCAACGTCATTTGACGAATCCGAAGCACCGTCGTGAGCCATCACGCCGGTCTGGTTGTTGCTAACAGTGGCATCCAGCGCGCTTTCGCTAACAGCAATACTGCCAAGCTCGACGCTATTGTCGATTTCCGCCGTGCCATCGTTATTCGCCGCTGCGCCCGAGTAATGAGCTACTGCTTCGCTATTGTCGGAGCTGTCGGCATTATTGGAGTTGTCGCTGTTGTTGGAGTTGTCACTGTTGTTGGAGTTGTCACTGTTGTTTGCGGTTGCCGTGCTGCCGTTATTCGCAGCCGCTGAACTGTGCTCCGCCTCAGCCTCATCTTCCAGCGAGTTGTCACTGTTGTTGGAGTTATCGCTGTTGTCAGAGTTATCGCTATTATTGGAGTTGTCGCTGTTGTCTGCAGTTGCGGTACTGCCATTATTTGCGGCAGCCGATCCGAAGCTCGCCTCAGCCTCATCCTCGACCGAATTGTCGCTGTTGTTCACTTCGGCGGTACTTTCGTTGTTCGCTGCGGCTGCCTCGGATGATGCATCTGCGTCGCTGCCGTCAGAGTTGTCGCTGTCGTTGATGTTGGACTCACCGCCGTTATTGGCTACAGATGCGCCGTGAATTCCGACAACGATGCTGTCGTCAGAGTTGTCACTGTTATCCGCCGAGGCATCACTACCGTTATTTGCTGCCGCGGCACCGTGGACAGCGCCAGCGAAACTGTCGTCAGACATGTCGCTGTTATTCGAGTTATCGCTATTGTCCGAATTATCGTTCAGGTTACCGTTGCCTGTATCCGACGTCGACAATGCAGCACTTCCGTCAGCCGCCACCGCCGAGCCATTGTTGCCGGCCGTGCTGTTGTTCTGGCTGTTGTCGGAATTGTCGCTGTTATCGGAGTTATCCGAATTGTCCGAGCTGTCGTTCAAATTGCCGTTGCCGACATTTCCAACCGTAATCGCGAGGCTGTCGTCTGTCGCTGACGCGGCGCCGTTATTGGAGCTGGAATCATTGTTCGTACTACTGTCGGAGCTGTCGCTGTTATCGGAGTTATCCGAATTGTCCGAGCTGTCGTTCAAATTGCCGTTGCCGACATTGCCAGCCGTAATCGCGAGGCTGTCGTCTGTCGCTGACGCGCCGCCATTATCGGAGCTGGAATCATTATTCGTACTACTGTCGGAGTTGTCGCTCTGGTTCGATGCGTCAGTCGAAGCGCTGTTGTCCGAGTTGTTCGTCTGTGTGCTCGAATCCGAATCTTCGTTGGCCATTGAGGAGCCGAACGCAGAGGTGTTACCGCTGTTGTCGAAGTCGGGGCCACCATGACCGCGTCCATCACCTTCGCCTGCTACTACGGGTGCTGCCAACATCGACAGCGAAACCGCCAGGAGCAATTTTCTTGTCATAAATTCCGTTGTATTCATTTTTTTAAGTCCTTATGCCATTCGATGGGCTGCTGACGAACCCGATGCCAAACCAGAAGTCATCAGGCTGATTGAAACTCGCCACAACGACTTCTTCCAATAGAGACGATACCGAAATTGGAAATGCAAACAATTCCCGTTTTGTGATCACCATATTGAATAGACCCGAATGGGTACCCCAGAATTGGGGTACTTTGAGACGCGCGTTGTACAGCCGAACGTGAACCGACTCCCGTTTTTGACATATCCGCTGAATTTCAGCAGTTTGTACAGTACTCCGACGTTGCTTTTCGATAGTGATATGGGTTACTTTTACCTTAGTTGAGAATGGCGACAACGTGATGAGGATTGTCGCCAGTCGAAATCAATTCGACGCAAAATAAAAAGTAAAAATAAGTTGCTCAATCAATACGGGAGGCTGCACTGCAGCACTATCCATGGATCTGAGTCCAACGGACATACGCCTCGTCTCATTTGATCTCTGTAAGACTGATGAGAAGTACGACTTCAAGCTGTCGGATATTCTGCGGCGACGACAGCGTCCGCTGCTGTTTGTCATCGATCAGCATGGAGATCTTCTTTTCTCCTGTAGGCCGGATGAACGCCCGCCCGATGATCGCTTCGTGCCGCATATTACGCCGGAGCTGATCGCGGAGGCATTGCAGGAGGCGCGCTATCTCGTGCGCTCGAACGTCGAACCCATCAGTAATGTCGCACGACAGGTCATCATCAATAAGGCGCACGAAAAATGCGCGCTTATCGTTCTGGAGAATCAATTCTGGTGCTTGCGCATCTTTGAGCTAGACGGAGGCATTACCAATATCGAGCCAAGATACGCGGCGCTAGTCGAGCCGATCGGAGATCCAAAAACGGGCAATCTTGACCTGCAAAAAATCAAAGGTCTGTTTCGCTTGTCGAAACGCGAAGCAGACGTCGTCGAAGAGCTGGTAACCGGCGGTACAGACAAGGAAATTGCGGCAGAACTGGACATCAGTGTCGAGACAGTGCGCGCCTATTTGAAGTCCGTTCGAGCCAAGCTTGGCGTTTCGACGCGCACCGCGATTGTATCGGTCGTACACAACCTGCGTGATGGCGACCCACCGCCACGTTGAACGAGGCAGCACTATGAAAGACCAGATTATTTCAGTTGAATCGAGCCAGTTGGATAAACCCCAGCCGACGAATCTCAAGCTCTTGAATCACGAGACTGACGCCAATGCGGCGAAAGACGATCGGCCGGACGCAGCGACACTCTCTGGCAACGCATCGTACTCGCTCGGGCGACTTGAACATGACCTGCAGCTGCTTCATTCGAAATGGCAAGCTGTGGAGAAAGAGATGCTGCAGCGGGACGAGGAAATTTCAGACTTGCAGCGGGATCTGAGTTCTCATCAAAAGAAGAAAGCAACGCTGGAGGAAGACCTGACCGTTTTGGCCGGCGAAAAAATGGCGTTAGCGAAAGAGCTTGAGACCGCCCTGGATGAGATTAATGACCTGCAATCCAAGAATCTTGAGTACGCTCGAACCATTCTTGCTCGTGACGCCGCGGTTGATGCGGTGTCCAGCGAACGTGGGGCGCTACTCGATGAGAAAAACTGCCTTGAAAACGAACTCGCGCAGCAGCAACGTACTGCCAGCGAAATAGACGACCGCATGGCGGTTTTCGAGGCCAAAAATGTGGGTCTCCGTATGCAGGTACAGGAGTTAAAGGACTATATCGACGGACGGAAGAATGACTGGGACAAGCTCCACGCCAAGGTTCGCGACTATGAAAATACTATCCAGGGCATGAGCAGTGATCTTGAGGCTCATAACGATGTGGTTGCCGAGAAAGAGGAGCAAAAGGCAGATCTCGCGCTGAAAATTATGGAGCTCGAGCGTGAGCTTTCGGAATTAAAGGGTCGTCATTCCGAGAAGAAATCCAGCCATGCGGCGCTGCAAAAGTCGCTAGACGATAAGTCGCGAGAACTGGGTAGCGTCAATGCCGAAGCAATGCAGCTTCGTAAAGGCATGAAAAAACTCCAGGCAAAGGCCGATCGTCGGGCCACGACGATAAGCACACTGCGGCAAGACCTGAAAGACCGGAAGCTCGGTAACTCGTCCCTGGAGGGCCTGCTGGCCGATGAAAAGGCAACCATCGCGAACTTGCAGGCGAGCCTCGAGTCCGCCAATGCACGCATCGCAAGCTTCGAAGATGATCAGAAAGAGCACGATGCAAGAGCGAGCGAACTGGGCATAACGATCGGCGAGCTACGTGAACGTGTGCGACTGTCGGAGCCGACAATCAGAGAAAACGAATGCCGCATCAAGGAACTGGAAGATTCTTTGGCCGCAAGTGAAGAGACTGCAGAAGAACTGCGCGAACAGGTTGCCATGACGGCGTCGAAACTCGAACAGACCAGTGACAAGGTGGACGAGCATGAGATTCGCGCAGCAGAACTAAATGCGGTGCTGCTCGAGACAGAGTCGGAAAAGGAAAACCTGCAGAAAGAGCTCGATGCGCAGCGTGAACTGGTCGCTGTCCTTGAAGTGGAGATTAGCAAGAAACAGGCAAGCCTCGATGTGCTCGATCGCAGCGCTGATCGACTGTCAGCGATTGGCAGTGGCATTCGTGAGCTCGACGTGCGCATGGATGACCATTGGCTCGAGCAGCCAAATGCTGTCGTTGCGACAATCTCTGGAGCCAATCGAGCACTTTATCGTGTCCGAGGAAAGTGGGTCGGCCTGGCCCGTTCGTTACCCGCTGGCCAAGAAGGAACTAACGATCGGTCGTTCTCGTGACAATGAAATTCGGATCAACAGCAAGTACATAAGCCGCGTGCATGCAAGAATCAGGTGTGACGGATCCCGAGTTACGATCGAAGATGCGGGCAGCAAGAACGGCTTTCTTGTGAATTCTGTGCTTGTTAGGAGTCACACACTGGCGAACGGTGACGAACTCGAAATCGGCAAGAGCAAATTCAAGTACCTGGATTTGTCGTCCGCCTGATTAGGAACTCGCGATCATAATGCCTGATTCGCGTGAGTATCGGGAGCGGAAAGAAATGGTGCCGGATAGAAGATTCGAACTTCTGACCCCATCATTACGAATGATGTGCTCTACCAACTGAGCTAATCCGGCACGGGCTTGGGTAAGCGGCGCGCAGTATAGCCGCAGAGGCGGCTGCCGAAAAGGGCCTGCGGGGATTATTGCCGGGCGTTACGAACCCGAATCAGCACTTCTACGCCGTGCCCGAGCGTGCCCTCCGGCAGCTCCGGCAAGTACTGAAAACTCACCGCACTTTTATCGATATCGATGAGTTCGCCCGTGTCGACGTTAAAAAAGTGGTGATGCAGACCGCTTTTTGAGTCGTAAAAACGCCGCTTTGGATCGACACTGAGCTCTCTGACCAGGCCGCGTTCTCCGAATAAATTCAAGGTGTTATACACGGTCGCCTTGGACACGTCGCTCCCGGACTGGCGCAACTTGTCGATGATCTGCTCAGCCGACAAGTGCTGCGGTTTTGCCAGCAGGACCTCCGCGATTTGCAGGCGCTGGGGAGTTGGAAGAATGCCGTGCCGTTGCAGCGTTTCCAGAATGTCAGACCGTGCCATTCTATGTTTCCTGCCAGTGGGTGACGAGAATCACTGAAGAATACCACGCGGAGACGAAAATCCGGCACTGGCGGCCCGCCAATTCGGCGAGAATCCTGATTTTTACGGCGTGTTCCCAGTCACTATCCGGGCGAAAATGCCCCCTGGACAAGGAGGTCCGGGATGCGCCTGACGACACGGGGTTACACCTTATACGAGGTCTTGCTGGTCACAGCATTGATCGCAGTGCTGCTGGCGATGGCTATTCCTTCGTACTCAGCGACGCTTGCACGTCAACGACAGCGCGTCGAGATCGATACCCTGTTTCATGCTATCCACCACGCCCGCAAGGAATCCGTCATGCGCCGCCGGGTCGTATCGCTGTGCCCTAGTGATGATGGATCGACCTGTGGACCAGACGCCGACTGGTCGAACGGCTGGTTGATGTTTGAAAACCGCGACCGCGATTCGCCACCGCGAATCGACGCAGGCGAAATCATCTTGAAGCACCATGACGTCGACCCGACTATTGTCATTGCAGCAAACCGCCGCGGCTTTACGTTGCGTGCAACCGTTTTGCGCGCAACCAACGGCACATTCGTGGTCTGCGATGCCGCGGGCCGAGTGCCGGCCAAAGCCCTTGTCATCAGCTATACGGGTCGGCCGCGCGTCGCGTCGAAAACGACACGCGGCAAGCTGTACCAATGCCCGGGTTAAGTTAAGTAGCCCGGCAAAAATGATACCGCCTGTCGCTCACTTCCTACCTTTCGTCGGCTATTCGGCCGTCTGTCTTCTGGCGGTCTTATAGTGCGTCGGATGAAGAATAACAAACAGACAGGGTTTACCCTTTACGAACTGTTGATCACGGTACTGATTGTCGGGGTGGTTCTGGCAATGGGCATTCCGAACCTGCGGCAGTTCACACAAAACAGCCGCATGACCAGCGCGGCCAACGATCTCAGTTCAGCATTCCACCTGGCACGCAGCGAGGCCTCGCGCGCCAAAGCGACGATTACAATTTGCGCGAGCGACAACTCGATGGATGCCGACGCGAATTGCGGTGGCACCTGGGATCAGGGCTATATCGTTTTTGTCGACGCACCAGCCGACTTGCCCGACAAATTGCGCACCGACCCCGCAAACGAACCGGTACTGCGAGCGTATCCGCAAAGCCCGGAGGGCGTCATGATGGCGGTGGCAAATGACGCTACCTATTTCTCATTCGCGGCGACCGGTCTTGGAAGAAGTATTGGTAGCCAATCGCCGGTATCTCAGATCGTCATGTGTGACGCCCGCGGTAACGTCACGGCGGCCGGCGGCAATTCCGCTGCCCGCCTGTTGATCGCCACGCCACTCGGACGCGCATCCATTTTGCGCGACAAGACCATGATAACGAATGCGCTGAGCGCAATGAACAAGTCCTGTCCGTAGCGGACATTGCGCGTTTGGTAAGGAGTCCAAAGAATGACCTCCAGTATGAATCGAACAAGCGGCATTAAATCCGGCCGCGGCTTTTCGCTGATCGAAGTGCTCATCGCACTCATTATTTTGTCGGTGGGAATGCTCGGCATCGCCGGGCTGTACGTGCAGAGCATGCAGGCCGGGCGTACGTCGATGTTTCGCCACAACGCCGTCACTATTGCGGGCGATATTGCCGATCGCATTCGCGCCAACCCTGCAGCGGGCACCGCCTACACGGCCGCCGTCGGCGCCGACAAGAGTTGCGTGAATGGCGGCGTAGACTGCTTGCCTGCAGACATGGCGGCACACGACATCTACCTCTGGCAGGAGCAGGCCGATGATTCTCTGCCGAACGGCAAGGTCACGGTCACTCACGATGGCGACCTGGTACTACCCAGCTACGAGATCAAGGTGGGATGGGATGAGCCGGGTGAATCGCCGACGTTCACCATTGTCATTCCCGTACTGGATATTTGAGGAGCGTAACGATGAAGAGCTTTCGTCCTCGAATCTGCCAACGCCAACACGGCCTGACCCTGGTCGAGCTAATGGTCGCTCTGGCCATCGGTTCATTTCTAATCATTGGTGCGGTACAGATCTACAACCAGAGTCGCGAGGCGTTTATCGTTAACGAGTCCATCGCGCGCGTCCAGGAAACTGCGCAGTTTGCGATGGACACGATCGAAGCCGACCTTCGCATGGCCAGCAACTGGGGCCGCAACAGTCGTGCGCTGGCGGTCGAAGGTCGTTCGCTGGCCGAAGACGCTAACCCGCTTGGGCTCAGCGTTCCAACAAACTGCGGTAATAGCTGGGCACTGGATCTGGCCCTCGCAATCGACGGCAACAACAACACCTACGCACTGGGCTGCGGCTCATCCGGCACCGCGCAAACGAACTCCGACGTCGTGACCATTCGGCGAGCAAGCGTCCTGCCAGCGCCACTCGAACCAGGGCGCGTGCAGATTCAGTCGACCCGTGTGCAAGGACTGCTGTTTGACGACGGCGCGACGCCCAGTGAATTTAGCCCCGCCGACTCGGCTACCCACAATCTGCTGGTGCATAGTTATTACGTTGCGCAGACATCAGATTTGATGCCAGGCGTGCCCACGTTGCGCCGCAAAACGCTGACATCCGTCGGCGGCGCTGCCGTCATCCGGGATCAGGAAGTGGCACACGGTGTCGAGAACATCCAGCTACAGCTGGGTGTTGACGTCAACCAGGACAATGCCGTGGATCGCTACGTTAACCCCCCGAGTGTAGGTGCACCCTCAATCTACGATCCCAACTCCGTCAATTATATTCCAGGCGCCCGCGTCATAGCGGCGCGCGTCTGGCTCGTCGTCCGTGGCGTGACGCCGGAAGTCGGCATCACGGACACGAGCACTTACAAGCCCGGCGACGTCAACCTTGGCGAGCCAAATGACAACTTCCGTCGCATGCAGGTCTCAAAGACCATCTTGTTGCGGAACGCGAGAATCTGATGATGAGAAATATGATGAAAATTACACATCGCCCACGCATCTCACGTCGTCGGCAGTCCGGTGCCGCACTGGTCGTGAGCCTGCTGTTATTGGTGATCATCACGGTGCTGGCGGTGTCCGGCATGAACACCGCGACTACCGAACTCGCTCTGGCACGCAACGATCAGAACTATGAGTACGCTTTTCAGGCTGCTGAGACGGGCCTCGAGATTGCTATTGCCCAACCTGGCTTCAGCACGCAGGGGGCTATCGCGCCGCTGACACATACCTTGGGTAACGACACGGTTGAGGCAACCATTCAATACGAGGCCGCAACGATCGTGCCAGATCGCGCGTTCAGTCTCGGCTCAGGAAGCGGCGTTGCCGCCTATCACTTTCTGGCCACCGCGCAGGCGACATCGAAACGACAGGCCGTCAGCTCGGATCGAGACTCGACGGCAGCACATACGCAGGCTTTTTACGTAGTCGGTCCCGCCGCGTCGTCGCTGTGAGCAGCGGCATTTCGGCATCGATTATTTCGGAGACACAGATATGAAATTCAGACAGTTCATTGCTATCGCAACTCTGCTATTGGCAGCACCTGGCGCCTTTGCAGAGTTTACGACGGTGACGCTGGCGAGCGAAGTCAGGCTAAGCGAGTTTCGGCTGCCTGCTTCAGTTAACGGTATCGCTTCTTTTAAGCCCTGCGGCACGTGCGATATGAAAACCGTTAGCGTCAATGCAGATACGCGCTATCGGCTGAATGGACAGTTTGTGGCACTGCCGGATATGCGCCGCTCACTCGCAAGCGTTTCAAACAGGAATCGCAAGACCGTAATTGTCATGCACCATCTGGAGTCGGATTTGATTACTCAGATCTCGATCAAACTGTAGACCGTGCAGCAACGAAATTCAGGAAGGACGAGATCATGAAGATCGCCGCAATAAAAACAAAATGGACGGGACTTGGCTTTTTGGTCGCGCTGCTCTGCGGCGCCCCGGTTGTGGCCGATGACACCGAACTGTTGCTGATTACACCGCAAGGAGACGATAGCCGAGCGAAAGCCAACATTCTCCTGATCCTCGACTCCTCAGGCAGCATGGGCACGCTCGAGAAGACCAATAAGCCATTCGACAGCACCCTGCCCTATGACGTGGGCGATTGCGACCCAGACCGCTTTTACTGGACGCGCACGGGTCTGCCACCAGCTTGTAGCGACGGCAATACACAGTATTTTGAAAAATCTGCATTTGTTTGCGCCAGTGCCAGTCGGCAGGTCCTTGGCCTCGGCGTGTACCAGGGCGTTATGGTGCAGTACCGCTCTGATCTGACCGACGCGAGCAGCTGGCGGACGTTGGCAGCCGGCTATACCACTGAGCAGGTGGAATGTCAGGAAGATTCCGGTATCGACGGATCGGGCAGTGCGGTCTACGCGCAGGCCGGCACCGATGTCGATCCGTACACGGACAATGCGGATTTCGAGCTGGCCTGGGGCAGCTACCCGGCATCGGAAAGCTACACGGTTTATGACGGCAAATACCTGAACTGGCGCGCTAATCCTGAGGAAGTTGACCTGTCTCGCCTGGAAATCGTCAAGGTGGCTACCAAGGCCGCAATGAACTCCATTAACAACGCAAACATCGGCATCATGCGCTTCAATTCGGATTCCGGTGGACCGGTTATCAAGGCGATGACCGATCTCGACAGCAATCGAGACGCGCTTGAAACCATCATCGACGGTATTGAACCGGACAATGTAACACCGCTCTCGGAGACCATGTACGAAGCCGCACTTTACTGGCTCGGTGAAGACGCCTACTACGGCGAGAGAATCAACGATTTCCCGACCGATCCTGCCGCACTGCTCACCACCGAGCCCGAGAAATATCTCGCACCGACCAGTCCGGCGTGTTCCAGGAATTTCAACGTATTGCTGACCGATGGTCTGCCAGTTGACGATCTCGACACGCCGCTGCTCGCGCCGACGCTGCCCGGGTTTTCCACCAAGCTCGGAGGACGTACTGAGTGCACGGGAACTGAGGAAGGCGATTGCCTCGACGACATCACCGAATACCTGTCCATCCCCGATCTGTCATCGATCCAGGACGGTGACCAGTTCGTCACCACGCATACCATCGGTTTCACGGTTGACCTGCCGATCCTCAAACAGGCGGCAGAATTATCCGGTGGCGATTACTTTCTGGCCGACGACGCGGAAAAGCTCTCGCGCGCACTACTGAAAATTTTTACCGAAGCAAACCAGCAGGACCTGGCATTTACCGCGCCGGCCGTTGCGGTCAACGCCTTCAATCGCACGCAGAACCTGAACGATCTGTACTTGTCGGTCTTTCGTTCAGATGTCAATTTCCGCTGGCCGGGCAACCTCAAAAAGTACCGCCTGAGCAGTGTTACGGTTGTCGACGACGACGGCAATTCCACTGTTGAGGTTGAGATTGTCGACGCCGACGGCAATCCCGCTGTGGATCCGCTGACCGGATTCTTTGCCGGTTCTTCGCGCAGTTTCTGGACCGACAGCGATATCGACGACGGCTCGAACGTGGAACTCGGCGGCGCTGCCAACAGGTTACCGACACCCGCAACTCGCAAGCTTTACACCAACAATGGCGACGTTGACCTGACAGCCCTGAGCAATGAGATTTCGCCAGCCAATGCGGCCGCGTACTCGATAGCGGATTTCGGTCTGAACGGCGCCGCCGGGGAGCCAACCGTCGAAGAGATGATCGACTGGCTGCGCGGTGCTGACCTTCTTGACGCGGACGTTCAGCGCAACTCGATGGGCGATCCGCTGCATTCGCAGCCCGCAACGATGTTCTACGGCGGTGAACCCGGCAGCGAGGACATCATCGTGTACATGGCGACCAATGACGGTTATTTGCACGCGATCGATGCGCAGTCGGGCGAGGAACTCTGGTCCTTCATTCCGAACGAACTGCTGCCTCGCTCGGCAGCTTTGTTATACAACCCGAGCGCCCGGTACAAGAGCTACGGTATCGACGGCGACGTTGTACCGGTGTTCCTGGATCGCGACGATAATGGCGTGATCGACGGCACCGACTTTGCATACATTGTGTTTGGCATGCGCCGCGGTGGCTCTTCTTATTACGCGTTAGATGTCACTGACAAGAACAATCCCAAACTGATGTGGAACGTCAGTCGCCCCGGCATGGGACAAAGCTGGTCGCGGCCAACGATCACGCGAGTCAATGTCGATGATGACAGTCTCGATGACGACAATGCTGTTGTCATTATCGGTGCCGGCTACGACCCGGTGCACGATACGCCGACATTCCCGGCGACAGACGACAATTCGGGCGCCGGCGTCATCATGCTGAATTTGAAGACGGGCGCGGAAGTCTGGCGTGCCGGCCGCGATATGGATGCCGACCTGATTCTCGATGACATGACGCGCGCCATTCCCTCACAGATTCGCGTCATTGATCTGGACGGCGACAGGTACGCTGATCGCATGTACGCGGCAGACGTCGGCGGCCAGGTCTGGCGTTTTGACATTTTTGGCGGTGAACCGGCCGCATCGCTCGTCAATGGCGGGGTTATTGCGCAGATCGGGGCCGAGGGCATCGATTCACCTTCGGCAACAGAGACACGGCGCGTTTATAACTCACCCGACGTAGCGCTGTTTCTGGATGCAGCACAAAACCGACGTTTCCTGTCGATCAATATCGGCACCGGGTATCGTGCCCACCCGCTGGACACCAGCGCTGTCGATGCTTTCTATTCCATCAGAGATCCGGCCGTTTTCAATCGTCTGTCCAGGGATGACTATAGTAGCTACGATATCGCCACGGACACTGATTTCGTTGAGGTAAGCGGCTCGACGCAGGCCGTTGTAACGGCCGATGACCGCGGCTGGAAATTCACGCTGCCCGCATCGCAAATGGTGTTGTCGAATTCGTCAATCTTCGATGGCGAAGTGTTCTTCGTGGCGTTCTCGCCCGATACAGTTGCCGCTGACGATTGCACAGTCACCGTCGGCAGGAATTTCCTGTACCGCATGAGCATCCTGAACGGCGATCCCATTGTGTTGGACATCAGTACGGTCACGGACGAATTCGCCGACACCGAACGCGTCACCGAACTAAAACAGGGCGGCATCGCACCGTCCGCACAATTCCTGTTCCCGAGCCCGAATGACCTCGACGAATGCGAGGGCGCGGAATGTTCGCCGCCACCCATCGGTTGCGTCGGTGCGGAGTGCTTCGACCCCGGATTCAGGCCGCGACCAGTACGCACCCTTTGGACGCAGGATGGCATAGAATAGTCATTCTCTAATCGTCGTTGCGACGATACAGGAAGAAAACGAAATGCAGATGCGTCGAACTATGCGTGGCGTCACGCTCATGGAACTCATGATCGTCGTTGTGATCATTGGCATTCTTGCCACCATAGCCTATCCAAACTACCGTGAGTTTGTGGCGCGCGCGAAACGTACCGAAGCACGTGCCGCACTGCTGAAGATCGCCACAAACCAGGAAAAGTATTACCTGCAAAATAATATCTTCACGACCGACCTGACAGTTCTCGGTTTCGGCACAGATCCTTATACGACCGATTCGGGTACCTTTTCCGTGAAAATTGTCTCGGCGGATGCCAGCAATTTCACGGCGGAGGCCGATTACATTCCGGCGGATGCCGAGGCAGACAAGTGCAATCTCTTCAAAATAGACGCGCGCGGTCAGAAGACGTCGGAACCGGACACCGACTGCTGGACGCGAACGCGCTAGTTACTCTTCTTGTTCTTTTCCTGAAAAGAACAACGCGTCGATAATCAATAGCGCTGCGCCAACCGATATCCCGGCATCCGCCACATTAAACGACGGAAACGCCCAGCTGCCGAACCAGACCTGGAAAAAGTCTGTGACGTGTCCGAGCAGGATTCGATCAATCAGGTTGCCGACCGCCCCACCAAGCACCAGGGCCAGACCGGCGCTCAAGATAGCCTGCCCGGTATTGCGAATGCGCCAGATCCAGATCGCAATGACGACACTGACACCCGAAGCAAGAACCACGAAGAACCAGCGCTGCCAACCGCCGGCATCGGCAAGGAAACTGAATGCGGCTCCCGTGTTCTTCTGATGCGTAAGGTTGATGAAGGAATTCAGCGGTACACGGTCATACAGTGGTATCCACTCTATGATGGCTAACTTCGTCAGCTGGTCGACGACAGCAATAATCATTGCGACAACCATCCAGGTGACAAACCTCGAGCTGCCGGGATTCTTGTCGATTTCACTGGTCACTTATGAATTCCTGTTGTCTGCACGTTTGGCTAACACCGATCGTGCATTTTCGGCGTCAATGTCCATCTGCGCAACCAATTCGTCGGCCGATGAAAATTTTTCTTCGTCTCGAAGATGCTCGATGAAGTCCACATGAATGTACTTCCCGTAGATTTCATCATCAAAATCAAAGAGGTGAACTTCCAGTAACGGCTTGTGAAGGTCGAATGTGGGACGGGTCCCCACGCTCGCAACGCCATCGAGCGGCCCGCGTCCCAGCCCGCGCACCCGAACAGCATAGATGCCGAGAACCGCGCTCTGCCGCCGCCTCAGATCCACATTCGCCGTTGCGTATCCCAGGGAACGCCCGACCTGGCGGCCTTTTATGACTTTGCCGGACATGCGATAAGGCCGGCCAAGCAACGCGTTCGCCCGCGCCACATTACCGGCAGCGAGGGCCTCCCGAATCGCGGTACTGCTTACCCGTACGTCGTCAACAATAATGCTGGGTACCTGCTCTACGCGATAATCCAGGGCTTTGCTTGCGCGCAGCAAATGCTCGATGGTGCCTGAGCGCTTGCTCGCGAACTGAAAGTCGTCACCAACGACAATATGCCGCACGTTCAACCCGTGAATGAGAATACGCCGAATAAAGGCATCCGCCGCAATGCCGCGCATGGAGGCAGCGAATCGCGGGCAATAGAAAATATCGATGCCATGCTCTGCCAGCGCTTCGAATTTCTCGCGAAACCGCATCAACCGCGCCGGCGGGCTGGCCGCCGAGAAGAACTCTTTCGGCGTGGGTTCAAAACTCATGACAATCGACGGCACACCGGCGGCCGCCGACTCTCTTAGCACGCGACTGAGGAGCTGTTCATGGCCGAGGTGCAGACCGTCATAGGATCCAATTGTGACAACGCTCCCGTTCGCTACTTGCCGCTGTGGAAGATCGTCAAGATGCCGGACGAGACGCATGCTAGCGCGCGCCCATTCTGAACTGGGACAGCCGCATGCCCGTTAGCAGCAGCGTCAGGAAATAGACTGCTGCGCCCGCGACCACAGCAATGGCGAGTCGATATACGCGTTGCCCTGCACCGACGTCCAGCCACCAGGCTGTTGGCGCGTGCAGCCACCAAAGCACGGCGCACATCGCAAGGCTCGCAACCAGGATACGCAGCAACAGTACCGGCCAGCCAGACGAATGCCGCACCACACCCTCACGCCTGAGCCCCCGATAAAGCAGTGCGGCATTGAGAATGGCCGCGACCGAAATAGCCAGCGCCAGTCCGGCATGGCTGCCGGCAAAACCGATGGCAGTCAGGTACCACGCGAGCACGATGCTCAGGCAAAAGTTTACTGCCAGTGCAATGAGACCGATCTTCACCGGCGTGCGCGTGTCCTCGCGGGAAAAGTAAGCGGGCGCCAGGACCTTCACAAACGAAAAACCGACGAGACCTATTGCAAACGCCTGTAGCGCCAGTGCCGTCAAGTGCACGTCCTGATCGGTAAACTCGCCGCCGAAGAACATGGTTGCCACCAGCGGGCCCGCCAGCACAATAAGGCCCACGGCTGCGGGAACGGCAATCAGCGTGACGAGCCGCATCGACCAGTCGAGGGTCGCCGAGAACTCGTCGTGCGAGTCGCTGGCGTATTGTCGCGACAGATAGGGCAACGTGACGGTCGCCAGTGCGATACCGAACAGCCCCAACGGAAACTCCATCAGCCGGTCCGAGTAATACAGCAGGCTGATCTTGCCGACGCCGAGCATCGACGCAATGATGCCGCCCACCAGCACATTAATCTGCGCAATCGAAGAACCGAAGATAGCCGGCAACATCAGCTTCATCGCCCGTTTGACACCTGCATGCGCAATGGCCCATTTTGGACGCGGCAACGCGTGAATTTGCGCCAGGAACGGCAGCTGAAACAGCAACTGTACGATCCCGGCGACAAACACCGCATAAGCGAGCGCCATCCCGGGCTCGTCGAGATGCGGTGACAGCCAGATGGCCGCACTGATCAGAACGACATTCAGCAACACCGGCGTAAATGCGGGCACGCCGAAGCGGCCGTAGGTATTGAGTATGCCGCCGGCAAATGCGGTCAAGGACACAAAGAACAAATAGGGAAACGTGAACCGCAACATCAGTGTCGCGAGCTCAAACCGGCCGTCGTCGCCGATGAACCCGGGCGCGACAACGGCCACCAGCAAGGGTGCGGCGATCACACCTGCCAGCGTAATCAGAAACAGGATAATGCCGAATGTGCCGGCGATGGCATCGACAAATTCACGCGCTTCTTCATGGTCGTGCTTTTCGCGATAACGCGCCATGACTGGCACGAAACCGGCGGAAAACGCCCCTTCGGCAAAGAAACGTCGCAGCATATTGGGGATGCGATTGGCCACCAGGAAAGCATCCATGACCAGCGATGCACCGAAGTAGCGGGCAAAGACGATGTCACGGACCAGGCCGAGAATTCTGGAAATCAGGGTCATGCCACTGACGACCGACGTCTTGATGGCCAATTGCAGTCCGGAAATGCGTTTTTTGGTCGTCATCTGAGCGACGAGTTTAGCCTAAATAAAGTCATAAAATCAGTGATTTAGCCCGTACGCGCAGTGGAATCCCGCGCCCCTGCCGGTATTCATTGACAATCTCGCCCCGGGCACGAATAATACGCGGCTCTTTGAGAGCAGGACACGGAAAACCCAGTGGCAAACATTAAACAAGCCAGGAAACGCGCCCGTCAGGCGGAGAAAACTCGCAAGCACAACATGGGCCTGCGTTCTTTGATGCGTACCAAGATCAAGGGCGTCGTCAATGCCTGCGATGCCGGTGACAAGACCGCCGCTGCGACTGCCTATAAAGACGCGGTGCCGGTAATCGACCGCATGATCAACAAGGGCATCGTCACCAAGAACAAAGCTGCTCGTCATAAGAGCCGCCTTAACGCCCGCATCAAGGCTCTTTCAGCCTGACTCTCTAGGTTGCCGCAGGGTCATACTCTTCGGCAACTTCGGCGTCCTGCCGCATCAGTTCCAGCGCCTTGACAACCGCCTGCCCCAGGGCCTCGGTGCCCGCGCCGGTTGCTGCGCTGACTTCAAAAACAGGACCCTGCCAGTCGAGCTTCGCGAGCAACGCATCGCGGATTTCGGGAAGGGCCTCTTCGCTCAGCAGATCAATCTTGTTGATCACCAGCCAGCGCGGCTTGTCCGCAAGCTCCGCCGCAAATTTACCAAGCTCCCCGGCGATGGCCGTCACTTCGGTCGCCGGATCAACACTGGGGTCGATGGGCGCGATGTCGACGAGGTGCAGCAATAATCGTGTGCGCTGCAGATGCTTGAGGAAACGGATGCCAAGCCCCGCTCCCTCGGACGCACCTTCGATCAGGCCCGGAATGTCCGCCATCACAAAACTCTGCAACTGACCGACCCTGACGACGCCGAGATTCGGATACAGCGTTGTAAACGGGTAGTCCGCAATACGCGGTTTGGCCTCGGACATCGCGCTGATCAGCGTCGACTTGCCCGCGTTGGGCATGCCCAGCAAGCCCACGTCCGCCAGTACTTTTAGCTCCAGCGCCAGATGACGCCCCTCACCCTGCGTGCCGTTCGTAATTTTTCGGGGCGCGCGATTGACACTGCTCTTGAATCGCGTGTTACCCAGCCCGCCACGACCGCCCTCGGCCACTTTCTGGCGCTGGCCGGGCGTCGCCAGATCACAGATCATCTCGCCCGTATCAACGTCGTTGACAATGGTGCCCAGCGGCACCATCACGTCAAGGTCGTCGCCTGAGCGCCCGGTCTTGTTGCGCCCGGAGCCACCGGTGCCACTTTCCGCCTTGAACTTGCGCGCCATACGAAAGTCAGCCAGCGTGTTGAGGGAGGGATCCGCGACCAGGTAGACGCTGCCGCCGTGACCGCCATCGCCGCCATCCGGCCCGCCTCTCTCCACGTACTTTTCACGCCGAAAGCTCAGGCAGCCGTGGCCACCGTTGCCGGCAAGTACACGAATCGTTGCCTCATCGACAAATTTCATTGGCCTGTTGATCCATATGCATACAAATGAAAAACCCCGCAATAGCGGGGTTCGGGTAAATAATCAGCTGTGTTCGGGACAGCCGTCGAACGTGCACAGGCACGCTCGTGTCGACGCGTGTTCAGGCGTCGACGATACTCACGAACTGCCGGCTCTGCGGGCCCTTCTTTTCGAACTTGACGTGCCCGTCCTTCTTGGCAAACAACGTATGGTCACGCCCGATACCGACGTTGCGCCCGGCGTGGAAACGCGTGCCGCGCTGGCGCACGATGATGTTACCGGCCACGACCTTCTGCCCACCGAAGATTTTCACACCTAAGCGCTTACTCTCCGAATCACGACCGTTCTTGGTACTGCCGCCTGCTTTTTTATGTGCCACTGTAATGTACCTGTCTGTTTGTTACACGACCCAGGGTGCCCCGGGACGCCGTTAATCAATGCCTGTCTTAGTCGCTGGCCTTCTTGGTCACTTTCTTCTTGGCCGCTTTTTTCTTGGCCGCCGGTTTCTTGGTGGCCGCTTTCTTCGCTGTCGCTTTCTTGGCCGCCGCTTTTTTCTTCGGCGCCGTCTCTGCTGCTGCCGGCTTCGCTTCTGCCTTGCCGGCGGAGCTACCGCTGATGCCCGTTATCTCCACCTCGGTGAAGAACTGGCGATGCGTGCCCTGCCGCAGGTAGTTCTGGCGGCGCTTGAACTTCACGACCGGGACCTTCCTGCTCTTGCCCTGGCGGATCACTTTGGCACTGACGGAACTGCCCTTCAAAACCGGGTTACCGACCTTGATGTCGCTACCTTCACCGATTAACAGGACGTCGTCGAATTTCACCGACGCACCCTCGTCGCCCTCGATTTTCTCGAGACGCAGGACATCACCTTTTGCCGCGCGGTACTGTTTGCCGCCGGTGCGAAAAACCGCATACATTTATGGCTGCTCCGTTATGTAAGCTGCTGTTACGCAACCCACTGAGAATACTGAAGTTTCTGTGGTGCTCTGAAAACGCCGCGCAAGCTGCTGTCTGGCGGGAACCACTAGAGAGCGGGGATTCTATAGACTCCGCTGCCTCGGGTCAACGCCAGCAAGGCGCGAAATTGCACATTATTTCAAAGGCTTGCATGGGCAGTTCCAGGCTCGAAAATTTCGCCAATAGCGGCGCGTTCAGGCATTATCCTATCCGATATGCACGTAGCCAGAAAAACCAGGTCCCCACTCTGCTTTGACGACGTAGCGGCGCTCGCAGATGACGACATGCAGGCGGTCAATCGCCTGATTGAGGAGAGTCTCGAAAGCGACGTGCCACTGGTGTCGCAGGTGTCGCAATACATTGTCATGAGCGGTGGCAAGCGCGTGCGTCCTCTGGTGGTACTACTTGCAGCAAGAGCGCTTGGCTACTCAGGCAATCAGCATATTCGCGCCGCGACGATTATTGAGTTCATCCACACGGCCACGTTGCTGCACGATGATGTCGTTGATTCCTCAATGCGCCGACGCGGCAAGGACGCTGCCAACGTGGTCTTCGGCAACCAGGCCAGCGTACTGGTCGGCGACTTCCTGTATTCGCGGTCATTTCAGATGATGGTCGATATTGGCGATATGCGTGTCATGCAAATCCTCGCCGATGCCACCAACACGATTGCGGCGGGCGAAGTCATGCAGTTAATGAATACGCACGACCCGGACACCACGGAGGACGATTACCAGAGTGTCATCTATCGGAAGACGGCGCGCCTGTTCGAGGCCGGTGCGCAGATTGCAGCGCTCCTGGCGGCGCGGGCGCCCGCGGATGAGCAGGCAATGGTCGAGTATGGCCGCAGCCTGGGCACTGCGTTCCAGCTCGTTGATGATGCGCTCGATTTTAATGCGTCACCGGACGAACTCGGCAAGAACCTGGGTGATGATCTTGCCGAGGGTAAGGCCACACTGCCGCTCATTTACGCGATGCGCGCGGGCTCCGAGAGCGAGCGAGCGCTGATCCGCGAAGCCATTCTCGATGGCGGACTGCAACACCTTGACAGCGTCCAGGCGATTATCCGGTCGACGGGTGCGCTCGACTACACCGCAAAGCGCGCGCATGCAGCAGCCGACATCGCAATTGCCGCCCTGGCCGATATCCCGGACTCGGAATACAAGCAGGCCCTCATTTCAATTGCCGAGTTTGCCGTTCAGCGCAGATCCTGACGTGGATCAATTCAATACCCCCTGGCGAGTCACCTCTGCCGCCATCTACACCACACCGACAGATTCTCGTGTTTACGGAACGCTCGATATTGACGTGACGGATGCCAAGCGCTTCCTTGAGGATAAGCGCGCACAGGGCGTCAAGCTCACGATGACGCACCTCGCGACGACGGTGCTTGCGAGAGCCATTGCCTTCGACGTACCTGAAATGAATTGTTTCATTCGCCGTGGCAGCGTTGTCGGTCGTGAACGGCTCGACGTCATGGTGCCGGTGTCCGTTGGCGGCGACTCTGGTGTTACTGCAGCGATCATAAAAGACGCGCACGCGCGCACGGTGAGTTCGATCGCCGAGGAAGTCCGGGAGAAAGCCTCATCCAGCCGGGCCGGCACTGAGATAAAGGCGGCAAAAAACAAATACCTGTTGAACCGTATTCCCTGGCCGTTCCGCCGACCGGTGTTTCGCTTGCTGAAATGGATCACCGTCGACATGGGTGTCGAAATCCGGGCGCTGGGTTTGTCAGCGCACAGCTTTGGCTCGTTCGTGGTCTCCGACATCGGCAGCTTCGGCCTGAATACCGGCATGACCGCGCTGATGCCGGCCGCCAAAGTCCCCGCCGTTATTGTGCTGGGCAAGATTGAAGAAAAACCGGTGGTACAGACGCGGCGAGATCGTGATTCGAACGATACTGCCGCTGACCGGCACATTTGATCACCGCATCGTCGACGGCATGCAGATAGGCAAGCTGGCGCGCGGCATCAAGCGCAACTTCCGTAAACCGGAATGGCTCGACGAGGTACCGAGCGACGAGCTCGAGAATTGCCTCTTCAAGCCTCGCCAATAGCTCCGCCAAGGAGCATGAGAGAAATTGGTCGGGGCGAGAGGATTTGAACCTCCGACCCCTTCGTCCCGAACGAAGTGCGCTACCAGGCTGCGCCACGCCCCGACCGCGGGACGCGAATGTTACCTGAAGTCATCAGGTACAGCCAAGCCTTCATTGTCATCGAGCTATACAGCGGCTATCAAACGCCACGTCCAGGCAGCGCTCGCGCTCGTCAGCCAGCAGCCGACGGATTGATGTTCGCGTTCAACCGGAAGAGATTGGTCGGATCGTATTTCTTTTTCAGTGCCAGCAGGCGCGGCAAATTCGCCTGGTAATTCCCGTGCCGCACGGCCCTCGATTCGTCTGCCGTATCGACCGTGTAGTAGCCATCCGTCGCCGGTTCCAGTGTTGACCAGTAGCGACGTATGTAATCCACGTGCGGTTTTGCATCGTCTTCATTCGGCCATTGCACGATAAGGAACATGTTCGCGATAGATTTACGGTGCGCAAACGCAGTAGCCTCAACCGGCACCCGCCCGATCGCGCCACCCGATTGCTGGCAATAAAGGAAAACTGCTCTACGATCGCGTGGTTCAAGACCTTTAACCATGTTGTCGATCAACGAATCACTGACATCGTTGATGAACCCGGCCTTCATATACGAAGCATCATTTCTGGGCTCGGTGTTGTCACCACTGCGCTGCAGCTCTACGTAGTCCCACGCCTTTACCGTATCGACCATAGGCTTGCCTATCGCATAAAACGGCGCCAGCGCCTGTTCGGCTTTGCTCTCCTCACCTGACCAGCAAAAGTGGAGCCCGGCAAAGCTATTGGTGCCCTCCATGCCTGAACCGACAAAAACATCGCAGTACAGATCGTCCGCCGCCGTAACGCCATGCTCCCGATACGCCTCCAGCACTTCGCGGGCCATGGAGATGGGGAACAACAGATCGCCGCCCACGACGCGGCGCTGCATCGGATGTAGCTGAAACTCAAACGACGTGACGACGCCGAAATTACCACCGCCACCTCTGACACCCCAGAACAGGTCCGGATTTTCCTCAGCGCTCGCGTGCAGCAAACGACCATCTGCGGTCACGACATCGACGCCCTTGACGTTGTCCAGTGCGAGGCCGAAGCGGCGCCCGACGCGGCCGAAGCCGCCGCCCAGCGTCAGGCCACCAACTCCGGTGTGCGAGACGGTGCCCGCCGTCGTCACCAGGCCAACCGCCATCGATTCCCTGTCGAGCTCGCCGAGCAGACTGCCGCCCGCGACGTACGCGGTGCGAGCCGTGGCATCGACCCTGGCATGTCGCAGCGTCGACAAATCAATCTGCATGCCGCCTTCGCAGGTCGATTTACCGGCATAGCTGTGACCGCCACATTTAACGGCGAGCAGCATGTCGCGCTCGCGCGCAAACGTCACCGCGTTGCGGATGTCTGTCGCACCAACCGGCTGCACCACCATCGCCGGATGCTTGTCGATACCGGCGTTCAGCACACGTCGCGCTTGCTCATAAGCGGGGTTGCCGGGCATCAGGAGATTGCCACGCAGGCTCGCCGCCAACTCTTTGACAGCCGCCTGTTCCAGTTCTATCGGCTTTCTATTTCCGGTGACCGCAGCAACTGCGCCGGAAACGTCGGTCAATGCTTCGAAGTCAGCCGCAAGCGCGGGCCCGGCGGCAACGGCAACGCCGGCCGCAACAGCTGAACGCAAAAAGATTCGTCGGTCCATCGTTTTCCCCAGGTCGTTTTTATTGTTATGAAGAGTATAACCCGGTTCATCGAGTTACCAAATGACGGGATATCGACTAGACTCAGTTCGAATGCGCTCCTCGATAGACAGCAAACTACCGGACGTCGGCACGTCGATTTTTGCTGTCATGACGCAGCTTGCGAACGACACCGGCGCGATAAACCTCGCGCAGGGCTTTCCGAGCTTTGAGCCGCCGCGCGAATTGACTGAACGCGTTAACTACTACCTTAACAACGGCGGTAATCAGTACGCACCGATGACGGGCATCCCTGCCCTGCGACAAGTGATCGCAGACAAGACTAGCGCCCTGCACAATCGCGACGTCAACGTTGATTCCGAAATTACTGTTTGCACGGGCGCAACGGAGGGATTGTTCAGCGCTATCCAGGCTGTCGTGCATGACGGCGACGAAGTGATCGTCATCGATCCTGCTTATGATTCCTATGAACCGTCCGTCACGCTGGCCGGCGGCCTGACCCGACACGTGCCGTTACGGCTCGCAGCCAACGGTCACGACTTCACGATGGACTGGCAGCAACTGCGGGACACTCTGTCAGCAAGAACTCGCCTGTTAATCCTCAATTTCCCGCACAACCCGACCGGTGCGGTTCTATCTGCTGCCGACCTCGACACGCTGGCGGAAATCGTACGCACAAGCGACTGTCTCCTGCTGTCGGACGAAGTCTACGAACACATAATCTTCGACGGTCAGGCACACATGAGCCTGCTGCGTCATGACGAGCTGTGGGAACGCTCGATGGTCATATCCTCGTTCGGCAAGACGCTGCACGCAACCGGCTGGAAGCTCGGTTATTGCATCGCTCCGGACTGGCTGTCCGCCGAATTTCGCAAAGTACATCAGTTCACGACATTCTCAGTCAGTACGCCGATGCAGCTCGGCGTCGCAGATTATCTGCAAAGTAACCCCGACTACTACGATCAACTGCCGGCTTTTTACGAACAGAAGCGTGATTTCTTCTGCCAGCACCTTGCCGGCTCCCGGTTTCGCTTTACACCGGCGCGCAGCACCTTTTTTCAGCTGCTCGAGTACGGCGAAATAACGGACGAAGATGACGTCTCGCTGGCGAAGCGCTGGACACATGACATTGGCGTCGCATCCATTCCTCTAAGCGTCTTTTGTGAGCAGTCGTTTACCGGCACGCGCCTGCGGTTTTGTTTTGCCAAGGACGACGCAACCCTGGAACGGGCTGCGGAAAAGCTTTGTCAGCTTTAAGCGCTGCCTAACTGGAACGCCAGCATCGCGCCAAAATACCCAATCACGGTCATATAGACCCAGGCAAATATTGGCCAGCGCCACGTATTGGTCTCGCGCCGGATGACGGCAAGCGTCGCAGCACATTGCAGACAGCAGGCGTAAAAAATCAGCAAGCCGATCACCATCGGCAACGTAAATACCTTGTCACCATTCGGCCACGTGGAGGCTTTCAAACGTTTGGACAACGTACTGACGTCAGCGTCGTCACCAACCGCATAAACCGTACCCAGCACTGCAATGACAACCTCGCGCGCAGGAAAACCGGCAATGACCGCCGACGACACGCGCCAGTCCCAGCCAAGCGGCGCGAATACGGGCTCAACGAAATGACCTGCTCGGCCCAGCCAGCTTTGTTCCATCTGTGCCGCGGCCGCCAGGTTGTCGATGCGCCGGTACCGATCGGCCAGCTCGCTACCGGACAGGGAATACGTGGCTGCCGCGCGCTGTTGTTCGACCTGCACTGCAATCTCATCCGAGCGCGGGTAATAAGCCAGTCCCCATACGAGGACGGCGACAACAAATATGACGGTTCCAGCCCGGTAGAGAAAGATCTTTGCACGACCCAGCAACTGGATGAAAACTGTTTGCAGGTTCGGACGACGGAACTCAGGCAGCATCAGCGCGAACGGCGGCTTGGGACCCCGTAATGCGGTTTGTCGCATGAGCAGTGCTGTCAGGATGCCGGCGACAATGCCGAACAGGTACAAGCCGAGTAACACCAGCCCCTGCAGATTCATGAAGCCGATCTGCGTTGCAGGCACGAACGCGGCGATCAGCAGCGCATATACCGGCAGCCGTGCGGAACAGGTCATAAACGGCGCCGCAAGTATGGTCGCTATACGATCGCGGCGATTTGGAATTACGCGCGTTGCCATGATGCCGGGAACGGCGCATGCAAAACTCGAGATCATCGGGATAATCGACTGCCCCGATAATCCGACGGCGCGCATCACCCGGTCCATCAGGTAGGCAGCGCGCGCCAGGTAGCCGGAGTCTTCGAGCAGGATAATAAACAGGAACAGAATGAGGATCTGCGGCAGGAAAATGATGACGCTGCCGACACCGGCAATCACGCCGTCAGCGATCAGGCTGGAAAACGCGCTATTACCGAAGGTGTTGATAACCGCGGCGCCCAGCGCCGAAGTTGCGGCATCGATCAAATCCATGACCGGGGTGGCCCACGCGAAAACCGCTTGGAAAACAATCGCCATGACAACAAAAAGGCCGATTGTTCCGGGTATCGGCCGATTGATAAAATTCGTCACGCGTGTGCGCCACGAATATAGCCGCGGCGTCGAGCGTTGCACATCGCGCTGCGTTTCGCGGACCCACTTGTAGCGAATGCGTGCGTCCACAGCAATCGGCGATTCGCTACCAAACAACTCGTCACGCAACGTTTCAAGCTGGCCGCCGGCTGCGTTGCCCAGCTTGTCGAGTATCGGTTGGTTTGTCTGCGTTGCACCGTCGATCAGCAAGCGTTCGATCTCGGCAAACCGGACGGGCTCTGTCGCGGTGCTCGCGAGCACGTCCGCTGCTGCCGACAATTCCGGCCAAAGCGCAATTCTCGCGGGCGGCGTCTGCGAGCGAATATTGCTGATCGCCCCGCGCAACTTCTCCAGCCCGGCACCCGTCGTTGCCACGACCGGATAGATCGGCGTGCCACCAAGCAACTGACTGAGCCGTTCGACATCGATACCGATGCCTGATTTGTCAGCCGCATCCGACATTGTCATGGCAACAATGACGGGCAGCTCGAGATCGAGCAGCTGTTGCACCAGGAACAAGCCCTGGTAGAGGTTCGTCGCGTCGAGTACCGCAAGGATGCCATCGGGCTGTTGCGTGCCTTGCATACGACCGAAGATCACGTCGACTGTGATGTGTTCTTCGAGTGAATGCGCGCTCAGTGAATGTGTGCCCGGCAGGTCAACCAGTTCGGTGGTCGTCTTGTCGAATTTGAGGATGCCGATGTGGCGTTCGACGGTAACGCCGGGGTAGTTGCCAATCCGCTGCTTCAGACCGGTCAGCCGATTAAACAACGTACTCTTGCCGGAATTGGGGGTCCCAACAACCGCTACGCTGGCGTCTGGACGTCGGCTAAGGGTTATTTGATCGGCAGGTACGCGTATTTCTTTGGACTTAGTCACCAGCCGCTACAGGCGAAATCTTGAAGTGCCTTGCGTGTTCCTGGCGCAAGGAAATGCCACAACCAAACAACCGAAATTCCATCGGGTCGCCACCGATTGCTGCGCCTGCGTTCTCAAGCTCGGCCCCTTCGACAAGGCCGAGAACCATCAAACGCAACACCTGCGGATCCGTGGCATCAACGAAGTTGATAATGCCCTTTTGACCGCGTTTGAGCGTAGCAAGAGTGTTGCCGTTAATTGACATAACTATCTATAAATACTGGAATTTCAGTACCTTTGGTGAGTATGGGGCAAATGATAATGATTCGCATTACGATAAGCAATAGGCAATTGTACGGATAGGTCACAATTCCAGTGTTCAGCTTGTATTCATTGACTCGCGGGTAGCGTACATCGACAACGACCAAGGCACTGTCAGCTATTCACCGCGAGGATCGCCACATGACTACACGCCCCCGGCAACCACGAGTTTCGGTTTCTGTACACCCCGCACCCGGCGCGCATAGGCGCATCTTCCTCTCCGTAGTATTGCTCACGATTGCTATTCTAGTGAGCCAGGCGGCATTGGCCAATACACCCACCATTCGCCTGTTCCCCACGACCGTGGTCGAAGACCTGAAACAAACCGGCAACGTCGCACGTGATATGGAAACGGGCCTGCAAGAGGTGATCGGGCGGCTCGATCAGCAGCAAGCGCTCTATGTCGAAAGCAAATGTGACGGTGCCGAGAGCGACACCGGCTGCGAGCGGCTCGCACGCCAGATCGGCGCAACTTATCTCGACATGCTCACGATCATGGAAGAGCGTCTGCCCGACATGGAACACACCGTTAACAATACGCGCCAGAGTCTCGAGAAAAGTCTGCGCAATGAGCTCGGCAAGAAAATGACGCCGTGGACCCTGCAGGAAACGCTAATCGGCGGCAATGCCAACAGTGCGGCAACACAGGCGTCCCCGACGTTACGCGGTCGCTCTGGCATGCGCCTCTCCGAACGCTTCAAACAATATTATCAACTGGTTGCCACGTCCGGCGCCAAAGGTGACCAGTCGCTTGCGGTGCTGGCGTCGGACATTTACCTCGACATGGAAGAGACCACGCTGCTGATACAGCGAACGCGGCAGGAAATTGCCCGCGCGACGCTGATGGAGCAGCTGAACCAGTCGTTCGGCATCATTACACCGGAAATGATCGAGGTGGTTGGCGGCGTCAAATCGATACTGTTTGGCGATGAAGACGGTCAGGCGCTGGTCGCCGGTCCGCCGCCTGGCAGCATCGAAGAAGCCTATCGCAGCCCGCTGGAACAATGAGCAGGACAAGCATGAAAACCACGACCGTGAGGAGCGCTTTCGTGAACGCCAAACTTAATTACAAACCCGTGTTAATTATCGCCACACTGTTCGCATCATTGGTGCTGTCCTCGTGCGCGTCAACGACGCCAACCTGTGCAAGCCCCCAGGCGAAAAACCTGGGGCAAGCCGTAACTATGGTCCAGGCATCCCTGATGGAAGGTTGCCACGCGCACTTCGATCGTTATTACGATGACCTGTTATCGATTGCCGAGGGCGACCCCAAACCTGAGAACAAGCGCGAGTTCAGCCAATTCCTGGTGTGGTCGAGCGACAACGGCTTGCTCAGTAATCGACAGGCACAGGACTATTACAACCGTTATTTCAATATCAAGTTCATGTCTTTGAAAGGCGACTACAACAACTGCTCGCACACGTGCCCCAATAAACAGAAAGTGCTGTTCGACATGGAACGTGAATTGTCCGACAAGGAGCGCGGATTGCTCAGGGTCAGCCTGGACAATGCCGGCTATTACCGCGCGGATCGGCTCTACCAGGAAGTCGAGCTGGTACTCGAAGCAACGTGTACCGCCTGCGCCGCGGGCCGGTAGATCGAATCGCTGCAATTACGATGAACAAGACTCTGTTGTTTACGAAGGGGCTTGTCGCTGGCGCTTTGGGAACATTGCTGGGCGTATCGGCCGCGCTATACGGCTTAAGTCGGGCTGGCTTGATTGTATTCAACGAAACCGCCGTCGCCAGCCCCGGCGAGTGGTTGCAATGGGCCTACACCAATCTCGGCTCATCAATACCGGTGTTCGCAGTACTACTGCTCGCCTACTTCGTAACGCTGGGTCGATTGAAAACCGCGCTCGAGCAATCGCGCGCCATCGACCAGGTTGTACAACTCGACCAACTGACGGACATCTGGACGACGCTGTTTTTCGGCACCGGCGTGATCTGGACCGCAATTGGTATGCGCAGTGCGCTGATCTTCGCGCTTGGTGATCGCCACGCGGCCCTGCAGCAGGGCGCATTCGCGATGCTCGAGCGCATGATCGACGGCGGCATCCTGTTGGCGCTGTCGACGACGATATTTGGCGGAATCGGTGGCTACCTGATGCGCGTCTATAAAACCGTTACGCTCGGGACGCGATTGCAGCAGCAGTATGACCAGGCGGCGCGAGTTGATACGTCGGAGATGCGTGCGAGCCTGACTCGTATCGAACAGCACTTGAGCAAGGCACAGTTAAACGAAGCACCGTCAAATATTGAGTCGCTTGGGACTGCGTCGTGATGCGGTCGCCACTCGCCTACCCGCTGAATCGCTCGGCTGATATGGACGGCGGCGGCGCCGCCGATCTGCAAACCGACATCATGCGATTCATGGCGATTCTGTCGTTGTGCCTGGTTGCGATATTCGCGCTGGTGCAAAGTATTCCCCTGACACCGACTGCACCTGCACCGGCACCGGCATCCGAACCCGCACCCCAGATTGCAGAGCCAGTCGCGATACCGCCAGCGAAGCCGCCAATAGACGCGCCCGCCCCGCCCGTCCGGACCGTTCAGGCGAACGCGCAGCCGACCAGGACAGCCGCGCCTGAGCCCGAGCAGATCACGCTAACGCGACCGAAGTGGGTGCCGAAAACTGCAGCGCCCAAGACTCAGCCCACACCCTCGCCCGCCGCAAGTCCCGTTGTACAACCGCCACCTGTGAAGGTACCGGAACCCATTGGTTTTACACTGCGCTTTGAATCCGATGCCGCCCTGATGCGCGCCATCGCCGCCGGGCAGGTGCGGCTCTATGCCATTTCAGGCAACCGCGCTCAGCGCATGGCGGTTAGCGAAAGCCGCATCAGTTTCTGGGACGCGTCAACACCCAATACGTTTCATGAAATGGAAACAACAACGGTGCCGCCTGCCGTCATCGATGCCCACAAGCGCAGCGGCGCTGCGAGTCAGGATGTGAACTGGGGCGTCACGTTGCCAGGCAAACTGAAATCGCAGCTCGACGCGCTGATGCAGGCACACACAGGCGGCTCACTCATTATTAGTGCGGACGCAAACATCCACTGGGAGGCCACATGATACGCCGTATCCTGATAATGCTGACGCTGGTGATAGCGCAGGCGATTCCCGCCGTCGCCCAGTCACGAGAGAAAGATCTCGATCAGTGGCTGGAGCGCGACCTGGTTCCTTACGTGCAGAATCAGCTGCTAAAACATCCACGTTTCAAGAACGAAACCGTGATGTTTGTCGTGTTGCGCGATAACGCGCCAGCCTCGGCCAGCAACGGCCTGGCGCTGTCCATTCGCGATCAGCTGCTCGCCGCTGCCGTCTCAACGCCGGGTGTTTCGATCGGGTGGCAGCAAGGTCGCGGCGGCACCTCCCTCGATTTCCAGCAGCAGGACTGCAGCCACGATGATGTGCACTACTACATCGGCATCGAACTGGCGCAGAAACTCGACAGCACGTACTCAGTCACTGTGAGGGCACTGGATCTCGAAGATCGCAACTGGGTGACCGGGTTTGGCAAACGCTGGCAGGGTCGCTTAAGTACCGCCCAACGGCAGGCGATGCGCCAGTCCAGAATCGATGAGACTTTCCTTGGTGCTCGCGATGTACCGTTTACGTTGGCACAAACTGACCTGTTGGCCGCACAACTTGCACACAAGCTCGCCTGCACGCTGCAAAAGCGTGTCTCCGAAGAGTATGTTGTTGCCGCAGAGCTAACTGAACCCGACGCGCCGGAGCTGCGCGGGACAGTAGAACTGATCAGCAATAATCTCGCCAATCGGCAGGCTTTGGCGTTCAGCAGCGATGCTGGAACAAGCAATTCCAGCTTGAGCGGCAAAGCACACCACATTGACGGAGTGCTCTATCAGTACTGGATTACGGTTACGCCGAACGATGCCAGCGCCGATGTCAGCGCCCTTGGTGCCAGTGCGTACATTATCCTGCCAGGCACTGATGCTTTGCTTGCTGCCACGCCCCCGCCCAAAGCTCCACTAAAGGAACGCAAGGCGGAGCGACCGGCCGTCGTCTCTGTCTCCAATGCGGGAAAAGACGCGCTGATCAGTCCATTGCGTATCGTGCGTCCGGAATCTCTCAACGACTGCGGCAGCGCCGACATACAGTTTCGTACTGCAAGCTATCAAAATGCCAGTCGCACCTGTTCGTTGTTACGCACCGAGGCGCGCAAGGATGCCATCGTATTTTTCCTCGAGCACCAGGCAAATCACGGACTCGTGCGACTCGCCGATAACGAATGCCGTGAACGAACCACGCCCCGCATCGCACGCGGCGGGCGCAATGTGAGTTTTCCGATTCCAAGTACTACAACCTCGCCGCGTAATTGGCGGGAAACCTACGAATGGCAGGTCGCACCCGATCTCGACACTTACTACGCCGTTGTTGTGACCGACGCTGGAGTGGCGCGGCGCATCGCCAATCATATTGATGGCTTGCCCATGCGCTGCTCCAACGCAGTCCGGCCTGGTCTGGAGAACGACGCGTTGCGTGCCTGGCTTGCTGACTTTGCGATGCTAACGGCGGGATCGGCACAGCACGTGGATTGGCGCGGACTGCAGGTTAAGGACGTTTTGTAAGGAGGTCATGATGATTCGATTGATTGGCATACTCACTGGCTCTGCCCTTGCAGTGGCGGCAATCGTCATGACCCTGGGCCTGCCCGAATTGAAAGCAACAAACGATGCGCCGCCCGTACAGGCACCAGCGGCTGTCGTCTGCGGCGCCGGACGTTCGTGCCACAGCCTGAGGCTACGCCAAACACCGACGCCGACATCGCGGCAGCGAGCGACGCGGCGTTGCCCGCCGCTACCGTTACAGAGGACGTGACCGAGGCAGTGACCGAAACAGTGGCCGAGATGGCTGCCGATCCTGTTGTCCCGACGCCTGCGGCGAGTCCCTCTCAGAACTGGTTTGCCTTCTGGAGCCCGTTCCGCAGCGAGATCGCGGCCGATGGCTTTATCTCCGAACTCCAGAGAACCACCGGTCTCGATTATCGGGTTGTGAAGCTCAAACCTGGCGTTTACGAAGTTGCTTTTGCCTATTCCGATCCCCTTGACCGAGATACCAAGCTGGACCGCATAGCCGCGGCGACCGGGCTGGATATGAGCGGTGGATAAGCTGTCTTCCTGGCGCAGAAAACCGTCACTGGTAGCTGGCTTGTTGTTGCTCGCTCTTGCGGTTGGCGCCTCCGCGGCCAAGCAGGACCTGAACACCGCGTGGCAGGACTATGCTGATCAACGGGCATCGCAGCCGCCCGCGTTCAAATTTCCGCACGCAACCTGTTTTAGCGCTGCCGCGCTGCAATACGAACTACCCGAATCCCTGTTGCTCGCGGTCGCCCGCGGTGAAAGCGACTTCGAAGCCACCGCGCGTTCGCGCGCCAATGCACATGGCGTCATGCAAATTCTCTGGCCGGGTACGGCGAAGCACCTCGGCATCCATCGACTGAGCGACCTCTACGACCCATGCACTAACATCGACGCGGGCGCGCGGTACTTGCAGGAGTTGCTGGCACGGTACGACGGCAACCTGCATTTGGCGCTGGCCGCGTACAACTACGGGCCAGGTCGTATTGCGCAGGACGGTCGCGCTATTCCGTCGGGGGCGAACTGGTATTCCGGCTATATTTTTCGACACCTGAACTACGTCCTCGGCAATAACCAGGCGCGGCCAGCGGTCGCCGATACGCTGTATTCGGCTATCGGCCAGTCGACGTTACTCACCTTCGGCGAGCCGTATCGTGCAGAAGCGTTCATCGAGCGCCTTGAAGCGCGCTCACCCGGCCTTAGCCTTGACTGGTTTCGTCGCGGCACCGGTGAATTTGAGGTCGTGATGACCTATGCCAGTCGCGAAGAGTTTGATCGCAGTGCGCGCCAGCTGGAAGGCGCAGGCTTTCGTGTCGACTAGCAGCCGGGCCTGCCGATGCCATCGGGCAACACCGATTCGATGCGCTCCATTACGTCGAGACGGTGCACCAGGTCATGGATATAGTCGAGGCGATCCGTCTCAAGGACCAGCACCTCGCTCAGCTCGTACTGACTGATCCAGGCCTCGTACAGCCGATCCAGACGTTTCAGGTACGGCAGCGGCACGTCCCGCTCCATTTTGCGCCCTCGCAGTCGAATGCGCTGGCGGAGCGTCGGCATCGAACAGCGCAGATAAATCATCAGGTCTGGCGGCCGAATCGCATCGAGTATTGCCTGGTAGAAGCCGCGATAGGTTTCCCAATCGCGCTTCGAGATCTTGCGCATCTGATGCAACGCTGTCGCAAAAACCTCGGCATCTTCAAAGATCGTCCGATCCAGCGCGACGACGCCGGGCTGTCGATCCAGTTCCTGGTGCAGGCGGAATTTGTTACTCAGGAAGTAGAGCTGCGACTGAAATGCCCAGCGCTTCATGTCCTTGTAGAAATCGGCGAGGTACGGGTTCTCGTCATTGGGCTCATAAAACGGTGAGACGTCATAAGTCCGATGCAGGAACTCGACAAGCGTGGATTTGCCGGTACCCATGTTGCCGGCGATAGCGATCGATCGTTTCATGACATGCTAACCATACCCGATTCGCGTCTGGCATCCACCCGGAAGATCACCTATGCTCAACGGTCACTTCACGCGAGCGCATAACTTGAAGAAACCCGATCCGAAGGTGCTTATCAGCGAGGACAAGATCAAGGATCGCGTGCGCGCGCTGGCTGACGAGATTTCCGCCGACTACGAAAACAGCGGCGACCTGGTGCTGGTCGGCGTTTTGAAGGGCTCGTTCATCTTCCTCGCCGACCTTTCGCGTGCGCTGACGATCCCGCGCGTTATCGAGTTCATTGCAGTTTCCAGTTATGCCAACGGCAGCCGCTCCAGTGGCGCAGTGCGCCTGGTCATGGACGTGCGCGGTAATATCGAGGGCAAGCACGTGCTCATCGTCGAGGACATCGTTGATACCGGCCACACACTCCAGTACCTGATCGGCATGCTCGAATCCCACGGCCCGAAATCAGTCAAGACTTGCGCACTGGTGCGCAAGGCCGAGCGTGCCGAAGTCGATGTTGACGTCGACTACCTGGGCTTCGACATTCCCGACGAGTGGGTTGTGGGTTATGGCCTTGATTACGCGGAACAGAATCGCACCCTGCCCTATATCGGTGTCATAACACCCGACGACTAATGGTCAGCACAGCCATCGACCTCGATCTCGATGGTCGAATGGCCTACCCCGTATTCCTTCTGCAACAAGCTCTTCACATCTCGAATGACAGCCGACTGGCTCGCAACCGGCTCGCTGACAGTTACGTGCATCGTGAGCATCAGCTGCTGCGGTGTCAGGCCCCAGATGTGAACATGGTGGATGCCGTCGACGCCGGGTACCTGGTCAATAATGTGCTGCTGCATGGCAGCCAGGTCCAGCCACTCCGGTGCGCCTTCCAGCAGCACATGCGCGCTGCGCTTCACCAGTGACCAGGCACTCCTCAGTATCAGTCCGGCAACAACGATCGACAGCAACGGATCGATGAGCAGCCAGCCCGTATTGATAATCACCAGAGCCGCTACAATCGCGGCGATCGAACCGAGCAGGTCCCCCGCTACGTGCAGCGCGGCGCCGCGCATATTCAGGTTGTCGCGATCGCCAGTGTGCAGCACGATAAATGAGATCAGATTGACTACCAGGCCTACCGTGGCAATGACCAGCATCGTCTCTGCCATGATCTCGCGCGGATTCAGGAAACGACTGAACGCCTCGAACAGGATCCAGCCAACGATCACGAGCAGACTCAGGCCATTAACGAAAGCCGCGAGTATCTGGAAACGTTGGTAACCATAGGTAAGGCTGCCATCGGGCGGACGCCTGCTGACATGAAACGCTATCGCTGACAGGCCGAGCGCCATCGTGTCCGTCAGCATATGTCCGGCATCGGCCAGCAGGGCGAGCGAACCCGAGAGGATGCCACCGACGACTTCAACCACCATGAAGGTACCGGTCAGCACCAGGGCGATAGTCACCCGCCGTTGACTGCCTGCGTGCGCGTGACTCATCGAGACGCTTCCGTGCTTAATAAACCGGGCCCGGGCAGGAGGGTCGTTTGCTTGATCATTCGAGGAGTCTGTCAGTCCGGGTCAACAAAAAAAAGGCGACTTCTAGCGAAGCCGCCTTTTTACAAACCTACGTATGAACGTGGTTCCTTCCCCCTGAGCCCCCGCCAGGTCGTACCTGAAGGTTTTGCAACTAGTCGCGTAGCCGAGGTGTTGCTGAAAGGCTACGCTTGTTGAAGGTCAAGTTCGCAGAAATATCGCCTTTTGTCAATCTCTTAGGGCATCCACAAGGCTATCCGAACCAGCGCTTCGTTTTTTTGTCGCAATAAAACAACAAATGAGAAGCAGCTCATTGCGAGCAAAATCAAGGCTTAAGCGCGACTCTTTGAAAGCTCGTCCCGAACACTGCAAACCAGATTGCCGACTCCACCTACATCAACCTCGACCGTATCGCCGGCTTTGAGCCACACCGGCGGCGTGCGCGCTGCGCCAACGCCGCCCGGCGTGCCGGTTGCAATAACGTCGCCCGGACTGAGCTCGGTGAATGTCGAGCAGTATTCCAGCAACGCCGGAATGTCGAATACAAGGTCGGCCAGATCGCCACGCTGCATCACGTCACCGTTAACGCGTGTTTGCAGCGACAAGGTAGACGGGTCCGGAATTTCGTCTGCCGTTACCAGCCACGGACCCATAGCACCGCTGCTATCGAAGTTCTTCCCCGCCGTGAATTGTCCGGTGTGCCGCTGCCAGTCACGCACCGAACCGTCCATAAAACAGCTGTAGCCGGCGACGTAGTCCAGCGCGCTGCTCGCGGGCAACGTGACGCGCGGGTTTGCCGATAACGACCGCCAGCTCACCTTCGAAATCATACTGGCGCGAGGCCAGCGGTCGTAGCATCGACTCCTGGTGACCAACCAGGCTGCGGGCAAAACGTGTAAAGACCACGGGATAGTCCGGTGGCGTGCGGCCCATTTCCGCGATATGTGCGGAATAGTTCACTCCGACACAAAGAATCTTGTCCGGATTGGGCACCGGCGGCAGGAACTGAACGGCCGATAACGGCAGCGACGCCACCTCGACGTTGTCGGGCAGCAAGTGCGCTACCCCGGCCCGCAAGACAGCACGCAAATCCGCATGATCCGCGCGAAATGCCGGTGTTGCAGACAAGATGCCATCGTCGACGACGAGCCCGTAACCGGACTCGCCACCATGGATGAAACTCACGAGCTTCATGGTTTTGTACTCAGAGTCATTGGCCTGCCTCCTGGAATATCTGCCCGGCTTCCACAATCGTCACCTTGTCCTCGGCGAAGCCGAGCATTGAGCGGGAGATCGTCGCGTCCTCGTCCAACAGCTCCTGCGACTTGTCGGCATCGTACGTTATCGGTGAAGCCTGATCAGAAATCAGCCGCTGCCGGAGATCCGCGGCATCTTTGGTGACAAACACAAACTGCATGTTGTCCGTCTGCAGGTTTTCGCGAATGACACGATTGACATCGGCCAGCGTCAGTTTGCTCAGGCTGTCGCGCACGTAATCCGCAAAATTCTCAGTCCCGTAGTATTGGCTGTCCAACGCGTAACCGAGCTGTCGTGATTGTCCGTCCATCAAGAGGCTGACGTACTTCGAGAGAAACGCACGGGTCGTCTCGAAGTCCGACTCGCTAATGCCTTCTTCGATGAGTTTTTGCAAGCTCGAACAAAGCGGCCCGGGTCGCAAAATGGGCATTGTTATTATCGCGCAGCGGTCTCAGCCACACCTGGAAAATCTGCTGCTGGCGGCCAAGGTTCGTATTCGGTTGCGTCAGGAACATGCCACGCGGGAAGTACTCGATGTACGCATAATTGCCATAGTTCATACCGCGTTCGCCGCGAATACGCTGGTGCAGTTGCCCATTGAAGCTGCGGTGCTCGCCAAAGTAACTGCGCGCCAGCCACAGCGCGACCCAGTCCGGATCACCGCGCCTGAGTTCTATCGGGAAGCCGAACGATACAGCGACCCCGGGCGTTTCTTTTTCGATCAGTAGCGCCTCGCGGCCATCCGGAGACGGGGCGGCAGGCACGGCAAGCTCAAGGCGCTCGCCCGCCTCCAGTTTCTGCAAGTCATTAGCGATCGCTTCCGGAAAACCATCAGGGTAGCCACCGGCGAGGCCAACCGTGATATTGGCGACCGTGTAGTTCGATCGGTAGAAGGCCTTAACGTCATCCAGCGTCATCGCTTCGAGATCGCTGACGTTGCCCAGGTTATACGAACCGTACGGGTGTTCGCTGCCGTAGGTCGCCGCGTACAGTGCCTCCTTGCCCAACTCCTCATCGTTGTTGCCGACGAGATCCGTGCGGATCGCATTGATCAGCTGCGTCTTGATGCGCGTAAAGTCGCTGTCCGACCAGGCCGGGAACAACAGCTGACCGCGAACCAACTGGTACCAGGCATCGAGATTGTCTTTGTGCACCTGGCCCGACAGGCGGGTCATTTCCTTGTCGACCTGCGCGCTAAAGCCTGACGCAATCGGGTACATCGCCTCATTGATCGCCTCGATCGACATGGCTTGTGAGCCGCCGTCCGAAATCATCGCGGCCGTGAGGGCTGCCAGCCCTTTCTTGCCATCGGGATCGAAGCCGGCACCCGTGTTGACGAGGAACGCAACATCGACCAGCGGTGATGTCGATGACGGGTTGGTGACGAACGCGACCGGCACGGCGTCCGCTGTATTCACATCGGGTAGTTTCGCAACGGTTGCAGGCCCGGTTGTCGCTGCGGGCGCGTCGGCCATGCCTGCGGCGGCAACGAGCGAATCCACCGATGCCTTGCCGTCGATGCCCGCGATGCGCGCGTCGTTCGATAACGTAAACGTGACCCGCTGGCTGTCGATAAAATACTTGTTCGCCATGTCACGAAGATCGACTCGCCGTCAGCGATCCGTAGGTTCTGAAGGCCTCGTTGACTGTCTCCGGCGTGCGTGAAAAATGCACGGTTCTGGCCAGCATTGCGGCAATGCCGCTGGAGTTGTCGAGATTCGACGGTAAAGCCGTAGCGCAGTCGCGACTTGGTTTCCTCGACCTTGCTGTCGGCAACCAGCTGCGTGCGCGCCTCAACGAGCGTGGCATTGATCGCATCGCGAACCTGCGCGGCATGCTCGACGTCCGTCAGTCGCGCCGCAATCACCAGCAGGCCGGGGTCCTTCTGGTTCGGAAAGTGACCAAACAGCTGATCGGCAACCTGATCCTGGATGACCAGTTTGCGATACAGAGCTGAAGACTCCGACAGGTATATCGATGCAAGCAGGTCGAGCGCCGGCATGTCTTTTTCCGTGGGGACGTAGGCCGGACCGCGATACGCAACGACGAACCACGGCTGTGTCGGCCCGTCCCACTGCAGATGCTCGTACCTGGGACCGTCCAGCGGCGGCTCAACCGGGATATCCGCGTCGTAGTCACCACGCTCCCAGTCACCCCAGTATTTTTCGACCAGCTGGAAAGTTTCTTCGGCGTCGAGGTCGCCGGCGAGAATCACGACAGTCTTTCGGCCGGTAGTCGCGGCACCGGTGAATTTGAGGTCGTGATGACCTATGCCAGCCGAGAAGAGTTTGATCGCAGTGCGCGCCAGCTGGAAGGCGCAGGCTTTCGCGTCGACTAGCAGCTGGGCCTGCCGATGCCATCGGGCAACACCGATTCGATGCGCTCCATTACGTCGAGACGGTGCACCAGGTCATGGATATAGTCGAGGCGATCTGTCTCAAGGACCAGCACCTCGCTCAGCTCGTACTGACTGATCCAGGCCTCGTACAGTCGATCCAGACGTTTCAGGTACGCCAGCGGCACGTCCCGCTCCATTTTGCGCCCTCGCAGTCGAATGCGCTGGCGGAGCGTCGGCATCGAACAGCGCAGATAAATCATCAGGTCTGGCGGCCGAATCGCATCGAGTATTGCCTGGTAGAAACCGCGGTAGGTTTCCCAATCACGCTTCGAGATCTTGCGCATCTGATGCAGCGCTGTCGCAAAAACTTCGGCATCTTCAAAGATCGTCCGATCCAGCGCGACGACGCCGGGCTGCCGATCCAGTTCCTGGTGCAGGCGGAATTTGTTACTCAGGAAGTAGAGCTGCGACTGAAATGCCCAGCGCTTCATGTCCTTGTAGAAATCGGCGAGGTACGGGTTCTCGTCATTGGGCTCATAAAACGGTGAGACGCCATAAGTCCGGTGCAGGAACTCGACAAGCGTGGATTTGCCGGTACCCATGTTGCCGGCGATAGCGATCGAACGTTTCATGACACGCTAACCATACCCGCATTCGCGTCTGGCATCCACCTGGAAGATCACCTATGCTCAACGGTCACTTAACGCGAGCGCATAACTTGAAGAAACCCGATCCGAAGGTGCTTATCAGCGAGGACAAGATCAAGGCTCGCGTGCGCGCTCTGGCTGACGAGATTTCCGCCGACTACGAAAACAGCGGCGACCTGGTGCTTGTCGGCGTTCTGAAGGGCTCGTTCATCTTCCTCGCCGACCTTTCCCGTGCGCTTACGATCCCGCGTGTTATCGAGTTCATTGCGGTTTCCAGTTATGCCAACGGCAGCCGCTCCAGTGGCGCAGTGCGCCTGGTCATGGACGTGCGCGGTAATATCGAGGGCAAGCACGTGCTCATCGTCGAGGACATCGTTGATACCGGCCACACACTCCAGTACCTGATTGGCATGCTCGAATCCCACGGCCCGAAATCTGTCAAGACTTGCGCGCTGGTCCGCAAGGCCGAGCGTGCCGAAGTCGATGTTGACGTCGACTACCTGGGCTTCGACATTCCCGACGAGTGGGTTGTGGGTTATGGCCTTGATTACGCGGAACAGAATCGCACGCTGCCCTATATCGGTGTCATAACACCCGACGACTAGTGGTCAGCACAGCCATCGACCTCGATCTCGATGGTCGAATGGCCTACCCCGTATTCCTCCTGCAACAAGCTCTTAACATCTCGAATGACAGCCGACTGACTCGCCACCGGCTCGCTGACAGTTACGTGCATCGTGAGCATCAGCTGCTGCGGTGTCAGGCCCCAGATGTGAACATGGTGGATGCCGTCGACACCGGGCACCTGGTCAATAATGTGCTGCTGCATGGCAGCCAGATCCAGCCACTCCGGTGCGCCTTCCAGCAGCACATGCGCGCTGCGCTTCACCAGTGACCAGGCACTCCTCAGAATCAGTCCGGCAACAATGATCGACAGCAACGGATCGATGAGTACCCAGCCCGTAGTGATAATCACAAGAGCCGCTACAATCGCGGCAATCGAACCGAGCAGGTCCCCCGCAACGTGCAACGCGGCGCCGCGCATATTCAGGTTGTCGCGATCGCCGGTGTGCAGCACAACAAACGAGATCAGATTGACCACCAGGCCTACCGTGGCAATGACCAGCATCGTCTCTGCCATGATCTCGCGCGGATTCAGGAAACGACTGAACGCCTCGAACAGGATCCAGCCAACGATCACGAGCAGGCTCAGGCCATTAACGAAAGCCGCCAGAATCTGGAAGCGTTGGTAACCATAGGTAAGGCTGCCGTCGGGCGGCCGCCTGCTGACGTGAAACGCTATCGCGGACAGGCCGAGCGCCATCGTGTCCGTCAGCATATGTCCGGCATCGGCCAGCAGGGCCAGCGAACCCGAGAGGATGCCACCGACGACTTCAACCACCATGAAGGTACCGGTCAGCACCAGGGCGATACTCACCCGCCGTTGACTGCCTGCGTGCGCGTGACTCATCGAGACGCTTCCGTGCTTAAGAAACCGGGCCCGGGCAGGAGGGATGTTTGCTTGATCATTCGAGGAGTCTGTCAGTCCGGGTCAACAAAAAAAAGGCGACTTCTCGCGAAGCCGCCTTTTTACAAACCTACGTATGAACGTGGTTCCTTCCCCCTGAGCCCCCGCCAGGTCGTACCTGAAGGTTTTGCAACTGGTCGCGTAGCCGAGGTGTTGCTGAAAGGCTACGCTTGTTGAAGGTCAAGTTCGCAGAAATATCGCCTTTTGTCAATCTCTTAGGGCATCTGCAACGCTGGCTGGACCGGCGCGTCGTTTTTTTGTCGTAATAAAGCAACAAATGAGAACCGCCTCATTGCGAGCAAAATCAAGGCTTAAGCGCGACTCTTTGAAAGCTCGTCCCGAACACTGCAAACCAGATTGCCGACTCCGCCTACATCGACCTCGACCGTATCGCCGGCTGCGAGCCACACCGGCGGCGTGCGCGCTGCGCCAACGCCGCCCGGCGTGCCGGTTGCAATAACGTCGCCCGGACTGAGCTCGGTGAATGTCGAGCAGTATTCCAGCAATGCCGGAATGTCGAATACAAGGTCGGCCAGATCGCCACGCTGCATCACGGCACCGTTAACGCGTGTTTGCAGCGATAAGGTAGACGGGTCCGGAATTTCGTCTGCCGTTACCAGCCACGGACCCATGGCACCGCTGCTGTCGAAGTTCTTCCCCGCCGTGAATTGTCCGGTGTGCCGCTGCCAGTCACGCACCGAACCGTCCATAAAACAGCTGTAGCCGGCCACGTAGTCCAGCGCCTGCTCACGGGCAACGTGACGCGCGGGTTTGCCGATAACGACCGCCAGCTCACCTTCGAAGTCATACTGGCGCGAGGCCAGCGGTCGTAGCATCGACTCCTGGTGACCAACCAGGCTGCGGGCAAAACGAGTAAAGACCACGGGATAGTCCGGTGGGGTGCGGCCCATTTCCGCGATATGTGCGGAATAGTTCACTCCGACACAAAGAATCTTGTCCGGATTGGGCACCGGCGGCAGGAACTGAACGGCAGATAACGGCAGCGACGCAACCTCGACGTTGTCGGGCAGCAAGCGCGCTGCCCCGGCCCGCAAGACAGCACGCAAATCCGCATAATCCGCGCGAAACGCAGGTGTTGCAGACAAGATGCCATCGTCGACGACGAGCCCGTAACCGGGCTCGTCACCATGGATGAAACTCACGAGCTTCACGGTTTTGTACTCAGAGTCACCGGCCGGCCTCCTGGAATATCTGCCCGGCTTTTACGATCGTCACCTTGTCCTCGGCAAAGCCGAGCGTTGAGCGGGAGATCGTCGCGTCCTCGTCCAACAGCTCCTGCGACTTGTCGGCATCGTACGTTATCGGTGAAGCCTGATCAGAAATCAGCCGCTGCCGGAGATCCGCGGCATCTTTGGTGACAAATACAAACTGCATGTTGTCCGTCTGCAGGTTTTCGCGAATAACGCGATTGACATCGGCCAGCGTCAGTTTGCTCAGGCTGTCACGCACGTAATCCGCAAAATTCTCAGTCCCGTAGTATTCGACTATCCAACGCGTAACCGAGCTGTCGTGATTGTCCGTCCATCAAGAGGCTGACGTACTTCGAGAGAAACGCACGGGTCGTCTCGAAGTCCGATTCGCTAATGCCTTCTTCGATTAGTTTTTGCAGCTCGAACAAAGCGGCCCGGGTCGCAAAATGGGCGTTGTTATTATCGCGCAGCGGTCTCAGCCACACCTGGAAAATCTGCTGCTGGCGGCCAAGGTTCGTATCCGGTTGCGTCAGGAACATGCCGCGCGGGAAGTACTCGATGTACGCATAATTGCCATAGTTCATACCGCGTTCGCCGCGAATACGCTGGTGCAGTTGCCCATTGAAGCTGCGGTGCTCGCCAAAGTAACTGCGCACCAGCCACAGCGCGACCCAGTCCGGATCACCGCGCCTGAGTTCTATCGGGAAGCCGAACGATACTGCGACCCCGGGCGTTTCTTTTTCGATCAGTAACGCCTCGCGGCCATCCGGAGACGGGGCGGCAGGCACGGCAAGTTCAAGGCGCTCGCCTGCCTCCAGTTTCTGCAGGTCATTACCGATCGCTTCCGGAAAACCATCAGGGTAGCCACCGGCGAGGCCAACCGTGATATTGGCTACCGTGTAGTTCGATCGGTAGAAGGCCTTAACGTCATCCAGCGTCATCGCTTCCAGATCGCTGACGTTGCCCAGGTTATACGAACCGTACGGGTGCTCGCTGCCGTAGGTCGCCGCATACAGTGCCTCCTTGCCCAACTCCTCATCGTTGTTGCCGACGAGATCCGTGCGGATCGCATTGATCAGCTGCGTCTTGATGCGCGTGAAGTCGCTGTCCGACCAGGCCGGGAACAACAGCTGACCGCGAACCAACTGGTACCAGGTATCGAGATTGTCTTTGTGCACCTGGCCCGACAGGCGGGTCATTTCCTTGTCGACCTGGGCGCTAAAGCCTGACGCAATCGGGTACATCGCCTCATTGATCTCCTCGATCGACATGGCTTCTGAGCCACCGTCCGAAATCATCGCGGCCGTGAGGGCTGCCAGCCCTTTCTTGCCCGCGGGATCAAAGCCGGCACCCGTGTTGATGAGGAACGCAACATCGACCAGCGGTGATGTCGATGACGGGTTGGTGACGAACGCGACCGGAACGGCATCCGCTGTATTCACAGCGGGTAGTTTCGCAACGGTTGCAGGCCCGGTTGTCGCTGCGGGCGCGTCCGCCATGCCTGCGGCGGCAACGAGCGAATCGACCGATGCCTTGCCGTCGATGCCCGCGATGCGCGCGTCGTTCGATAACGTAAACGTGACCCGCTGGCTGTCGATAAAGTACTTGTTCGCCATGTCACGAAGATCGACTTGCCGTCAGCGATTCATAGGTTCTAAAACCTCGATTGACTGTTTCCGGCGTGCGTGAAAAATGCACGATTCTGGCCAGCATTGCGGCAATGCCGCTGGAGTTGTCGAGATTCGCCGTAAAGCCGTAGCGCAGTCGCGACTTGGTTTCCTCGACCTTGCTGTCAGCAACCAGCTGCGTGCGCGCCTCAACGAGCGTGGCATTGATCGCATCGCGAACCTGCGCGGCATTGTCGACGTCCGTCAGTCGCGCCGCAATCACCAGCAGGCCGGGGTCCTTCTGGTTCGGAAAGTGACCAAACAGCTGATCGGCAACCTGATCCTGGATGACCAGTTTGCGATACAGAGCTGAAGACTCCGACAGGTAAATCGATGCAAGCAGGTCGAGCGCCGGCATGTCTTTTTCGGTGGGGACGTAGGCCGGACCCCGATACGCAACGACGAACCACGGCTGTGTCGGCCCGTCCCACTGCAGGTGCTCGTACCTGGGACCGTCCAGCGGCGGCTCAACCGGGATATCCGCGTCGTAGTCACCTTGCTCCCAGTCACCCCAATATTTTTCTACCAGCTGGAACGTCTCTTCGGCGTCGAGGTCGCCGGCGAGAATCACGACGGTCTTCTCAGGCCGGTACCAGCGATCGAAGAACAGGTTGGCATACTCCATTTGATCCGGCATGACCTCGATGTCTTCGATAGAACCCATTGGCGTGTGCTTGTAGGTATGCACGGAGAACATCAGGGCGCTGACACGCTCGAACAGTTTCCGGATCGGGTTCGAGAAGTTCTTCAGGTACTCGCCCTTGACGGCCAGTGCTTCCGTGCGGAACTGTTCCTCGGTGTATTTCAGGCGTTGAAAACGATCGGCCTCGAGTTCGATGACCTTTTCAAGATCGGCCTTGGTGAACGTGATGTGGTAGTTGGTGTAGTCGTTCGTCGTATACGCGTTTCGATCGGCGCCCGCTTTTTTCAGAATGTCGGCGTAGACGTGGGCGGGTAAGCTTCGGTCCCACGAAACATCATGTGCTCGAAAAAGTGCGCGAAGCCCGACTTGCCCGGCTCGACTTCGTTTCGCGAGCCGGTCTGGACCGGAATCTGGATGGACACGATATCCGGATAGTCGGTCGGTACAACAATGACGCGCAGACCGTTATCGAGATCGCGCATCAGGTACGGCATGTCGAAGATCTTGTCGGACGCGACCGTCGGTCAGCCGCATTGTTCGACTTCGCCAGCGTGTCGGTTTCCTGCTTGCCACCACAAGCGGCAAGCAGCGTCGCGACGACCATTGTCAGCAACCACGCCGACAAACCCGATTTCTATTTCTCATGTAAAGCGCTCCACAGTGTTTCAGGCATTGCACGTTCGACACGCGACGTGCAAAAGAGATCAATGTTATCGTGTCGGCTGTTGCCGCGCACCCCCACAGGCGCGCCGAGGAGGAATTGCAGCAATGATTGTCGAGCAAGTATGGACCGGTAACGCCTACCGCAACTTCAACTACCTGATCGCCTGCCCGGAGACCGGTGACGCGCTGGCGATCGATCCGCTCGATTTCAACAAGTGCCTGACCGTTGCCAAAGATCGTGGCTGGTCCATTACGCAGATTCTCAACACCCACGAGCACGGTGACCACATTGGCGGTAACAAAGGCGTCGTCAAGGCGACCGGCGCAAAGGTCATTGCGCACAGGAATGCCGGCAAGCGGATCCCCAACATGGACGTCGGTGTCGGCGCCGGCGATATCGTCAAGGTCGGCAAATCGGTGGAGCTTGAATGTCTCGACACACCGGGCCATACAATGAGCCATATCTGCCTGTTATCAAAAACCGACCAGCCTGCCCTGTTCAGTGGCGACACGTTGTTTAACGCGGGTGCCGGCAACTGTCATAACGGCGGCCATCCCGAGGAGCTGTTTGCGACCTTCGACGAGCAGCTTGATCGACTTGGCGACAACACGCTGATCTACCCGGGACATGACTACCTGCTCAACAATCTCGCGTTTACGCTGGACCGGGAACCCGACAATGCAGCGGCACAGCGGATGCTCGAGTCTACTCAAGGACCAGGATCCCGACAACGCCAGGGTCACAACACTGGCCGAGGAGCGAGAGATCAATACGTTCTTCCGACTCGATAGTCCGACGCTCATCGCCAAACTGGCGAATGAGTACCCTGAGCTGGGCGACCGTCCGGATGCCAAAGCGATATTCCTGAAACTGCGAGAGCTCAGGAACAGCTGGTAGACAGACGCTGGGCGGCCTGCCGTAACTCCTGCTGCGTCGTATCAGGGCGCGCGGCCAGCCATAGCCAGAGCAATGCTCGATACAGGCGCTGCTGCTCGCGCAGTGCGGCAAGCTGCGCATCGCCGTCGCCGTCGAAATACGCATCGAGCAGCTGCGCGGCCTGACGCTCATCGAGGCCATGATGCTCAACCACGGTCGCCAGATCGAACAACGGGTCGTTATCGCAAGCGTACTCCCAGTCGAGAAACCTGATTTCCGGGGTTGCGAGAATATTCTCAGCCACCAGGTCGTTGTGGCACAAGCGGAGCTCCCGTGGCGAGCCGACCGCAGTCGATAATTTCAACGCAGTGGGCTACGCGGCCCTCATCAAATTCGATAGCGTTTGCGTAGCGCTGTGCCGCGCGCGCTGCGTCAAACTCGCGACCCGTTGGCGGCAGGGCATGCACTTGCCGCAAGGCGCTGGCCAGTAATTCGAGATTTCGGTCTTCCGCGAAAGACGCGACGGACCATACCTCGCCTTCGGCATACGCCGTCAAAAACAGCCCGTCGCCTTCAAACAAGACCGCGTTCGCGAGACCAGCGTCTGCCGCGGCCGTTTGGATGATTGCCTCTTGCGCGCGTGTATTGAGCGGCGCTTCCCGCGCATGCTCATCAATTTTCAGGACAGCGCGCTGGTTGTCTTTCTGTAACAACCAGGTTCGATTGCTCAGCCCACCGTGCAACAGCTCGCAAGCCGCATCCTCCCAGCCGGCTAGGCGTTGCAGGGCCGAATAGGGTATCGACGGGCCTGTCACGCAGGCTGCTCGCGCATCGAGCGGCTCCAGCTGAGCAGCCCGAACGGGATCATGATGACGTAGACAACAAACAGCATCGACGTCAGCTGCAAGTCTCGAGCCAGGTAGATGAACACGGATGCAATATCGATGACGAGCCAGTACCACCAGTTCTCGAGCACTTTGCGCGCCACCAGGAATGTCGCCCAGATCGCCGACCACGTCGTCAGCGAGTCCAGATAGGGAAACGCGGCGTCGGTATATTGGCTCAATAGATACCCGTTGATGACGCTAAGCAGAATGACCACGCCGATCGCCGCACCGTGAATACGCAGCGGCCAGCGCGTCACCGGCAGCGTGTCGTGATTGTTGGCCCCCGCCCTCCAGACAAACCAGCCGTAAATCGCCATCACGAAATAGAAGCCGTTGAGGACCGATTCCATGTACAGCTTCGCATCGATGAACAGCCAGATATAAATGGCGGTGCTGACGCCCGCGCAATACCAGCACCAGATGCTCTGGCGGATTGCGAGCAACAGATAGGCAACCGCCAGCAGGACCGCGATGATCTCAAGTCGCGAAAATGCTTGCGCCTGCTCGACCAGGTCGCTGAAGAACGGCGACACCGGGTAGCTATCTCGACAGGGGGTTATTGAGAATTTTGATCGCGAAAACCGCTTTAGGCAGCTGCTCAAAAGTGGTGCCGATCTCCTGTCGCAATGCGTCCATGACAACGTCAAATTCGCCAACCAGCTGCGTGCTCATCGGGTTGGTCCGAACTTCAAGGCCATCGTGTTCGTTCAGTCGCGCAATGACGTCCTTGATGGGTGGGATGAATTCAGCATCCAGAGGATACAAACTGATATCGACCGCTACTTTCATTAGTCAAACCTCTTTTCTATAGTGACGCCGATCTGGCGGGGATCGCCGAGGCGCGTGTAAAGCTTGTCAGGAAAGTCCGGCGGCTCGTTACCGAAGTAGAAGCCCCGAACCGCGTAGTCCTCGATCCAGCAGATTGCGTGCCCACAACTGCAGTAACCAGGTGTCAGCGTCATAGCCGATGCGGCCGTTGAGCAAACTGTACGCCTGCGATTTCTGGTCATGACTGACATCAAAATAGAACTCATCTTTCGCCGCCCCGTCGAGGCGCGCGAAGAAGCCGTTCGCGTTACGATAGACGACGCCGGCCGCCAGCGTGTATCGAGGCGCATGCGCGAGGTCGCGTCCGCTCACTCCCAGTTTCGACCTTAGCAGACCAAGCGACGTGTAGATCTCGAGTCCATCCGTCGGAATCCATTGCAGGTCGGCTTCCAGCCCGCGCATCTCGCCACCGTCGGAATCGTTTGCCGTGTAGAAAACGTAGCTCGCCGGGTCATTGGGATTGAGTTGCTCGGAAAACCGAACCTGCTGGTCGTCCCGCTGGCTCATGAACACGGCCACATTCAATAACAGCCGATTGTTTGCCAACGACGCCTTTACGCCAGTTTCGAGGCTCCACAGAATCTCAGTACCGAAGGTCCGGCGGTTGGCCGGTACGACTCCCGTATTGAAGCCGCCCGCCTTGTAACCACGCGACAGGGTGACATAGCCCATCGCATCTGCGGCGAAATCGTGCCCTACACTCAACTCACCACCCCACATGCCTTCCGAGGGGTCCGCGCTGATGCCACCGGTGTCGTTGTATTTCGTCGTACGGTGCTCGAAGCGCAGGCCGGCCGAAAATGTCGTCGCATCGCCAAGGCGCCAATCACCTTGGCCAAATGCCGCGACGTTTGTCGATTCGAAATCGCTGCTGAATTCATCATTAAGGCTGTCAGCGAAATCGTAAAACGGATCGTAATAGTCGCCCAGGTTGGTCGTCTGCAGACCTTCAGACAGATTCATGGCGTAAGCGCCCAGCAACCAGCTTTCCGTCACAAACCGAAACTCCTGGCTCAGCGTCTTCCTGTCGCGGTCGGTTAGCGAGACATAATCGTAGGTAACCGGGTTCCAGCTATCGTCGTTGCCCCAGTCCGCGTCGAAGCTGAAGTCGATATTCGAGTTCGCGAATGCTGTGATCGATGTCAACGTTCCGGCGGCATGGCCGCTCCAGTCGAATCGCAGAGAGGCGCCGACACTGTCCTGTGCATCGCTGCCTGGCTTGTCGGACAACACGGTGTAGCCATTATCCAGCGAGAAGGCATCATACCCGTCGTCGACATCGGTATAGAGAGCAGCCAGATTCATCTCCACGTCGTCGCCAACGCTGGCCCACAAGCGAGCCCGCAACGACGTCTCGTTGCGGCCATTCGTATCGTCCCGACCAAGGTAGGGATTGTTGCGAAAGCCGTTACTTTCGTAGTGTTGCCCACTGACACGAAACAGAACACTTTCACTTCCGTCCAGTGAACCGCCGAAGGCGGCGCCCATTGACAGTGCGTCGTCGTCGCCGATTGTCAGTTGCAGGCGTCCGTCACGTTCCGCCGATGGGGCCGTGCTTCGCATGTACACGAGACCTGCCAGCGCGTTGGCACCGTAGCGACTACCCTGCGGACCACGCAAGACCTCAACGGACTCCATATCGAACAGCGTCGCAATCGTACCGATGCCGCTGAAGTCGATGTCGTCGATCAGGAAGCCGACCGAGGGGTTCGGTGCGCCCTGGTATTGTTCCAGTTCACCGACGCCGCGAATCTGAAAATAGCGCGCGCGGTGGCCGTCGCCCGACCAGTTGAGATTGGGCACAACGTTAACGAGCTCCTCGAAATGCTGCACCGACACTGCCTGAATGGTATCGGCATTCATCACCGTGGCACTGCCGGGGATTTCACGGACCATGCGACCGCGAAAATCGGCGGTGACGATGATCTCATCGAGCGCTTCTGCAGCAAGCTCCTCGGCGAGCGCGGAACATCCGGAGAACACGATAAATAACGTCGAGCTGGCGGCGAATAACCGCAGAGTGAAGTTTGGAGGCATCGGTCCCTTCCTACGCCGGCATTAACCGGATCAGGTTCTAAGGGTTCCCTCATCGCCCGGCGCCCGCCGGGTAGAGAATCTCAGGTCGGAAGACCACCCCTGTGAGGAGCGTATGATACTACTTTTCGAGCCGTGCGATCAGGCTCGACGTATCCCATCGACTGCCGCCCAGCGCCTGAACCTCGGCGTAGTAACTATCCACGAGCTCTGTCAGCGCAAGTGTCGCGCCGTTCTTACGCGCTTCCGCGAGCGCAATGCCAAGGTCCTTGCGCATCCAGTCCACCGCAAATCCAAACTCGAACTCGCCGTCAACCATCGTTTGCCAGCGGTTCTCCATCTGCCAGGACTGTGCAGCGCCTTTGGAGATCGACTCGATAACAACGGCAGGATCGAGACCCGCGCGCCTGGCAAAGTGCAGACCCTCGGACAGCCCCTGGACCACACCGGCGATGCAAATCTGGTTCACCATCTTGGCGAGCTGCCCGGAGCCCACGGGCCCGATCAACGTCACGGCCTTTGCATAGCATTCGATGATTGGTACTGCGCGTTCGAATACGTCGGTATCGCCACCCACCATCACGGTCAGCTGACCACTTTCCGCACCGGCTTGCCCGCCGGACACGGGCGCGTCGAGGAATCCGACACTACGCTCGGCAGCGGCAGCGTGGATTTCCCTGGCGATACTGGCGGACGCCGTTGTGTGGTCCACAACGACCGTTCCGGGCGCCGCGCCAGCGAGCACACCCTGCTGGCCCAGGACCACCTCACGCACATCATCGTCGTTGCCAACGCAGCAAAAAATAAACTCGGCCTTCTCGGCAGCCGCCGCCGGCGTAGCAGCGCAGCGTCCGCCAAATTCCTGTGCCCAGGTCTTCCGCTTTGGAGGCGGTACGGTTATAGACGACGACCTCGTGGCCTGCTTTCGCGAGAAAGCCAGCCATCGGGTAGCCCATGACACCGAGCCCGATAAAAGCGGTACGCATCAGCTCCCCCTCAGGCCGCGTCGGCTTTCGACGCTTTTTGCCGCTTGCGCGGATCAAGCCCGATCGAGCGCGCGATAATCTCGCGCATGATTTCGGAGCTACCGGCGTAGATTCGCGATACGCGTGCATTGGTATAGAGGCGGGATACTTTGTACTCATCCATGTAACCAGCACCGCCATGCAGTTGCACACATTCATCGGTGACGCGACCTTCGAGCTCACTTGTCCAGAGTTTCGCTTTCGCCGCATCTTCCGCTGTCAGCTCGCCCGCATTGTGTGCTTCAACGCAGCGATCAACGAACGCGTAGCCAACATCGATCTCGGTGCGCATGTCGGCCATCTTGAAACGCGTATTCTGAAAGTCGGCAATCGGCCGGCCGAATGCCTTGCGGTCATTGACATACTCGAGCGTCAGGTTGAAGGCCGCTTCGGCATTTGCGATGTAACCGCAGGCGCCAAGCAGCCGTTCCTCGGCCAGCCCGTGCATCAGGTGATAGAAGCCGCGATTAAACTCACCCAGCAAATTCTCCTTCGGCACCTTGACGTTATTAAAAAACAGCTCGGCGGTGTCCTGGCTCTTCAAGCCCATCTTGCTGAGGTTCCGGCCACGCTCGAATCCCTCCATGCCGCGCTCGACAACAAACAGTGAGAACCCGTGCCTGTTGTTCGGATCAGTGCGCGCCACAACGATAATGAGGTCCGCGAGAATACCGTTGGAAATATAGGTTTTGGAACCGTTCAGCAAGTAATGATCGCCCTTGTCCTCGGCCTTCATGCGCAGACCGGCGACGTCGCTCCCGGCGCCCGACTCGGTAATGGCGATCGCCAGTATATGTTCGCCCGTAATGCACTTTGGCAGCCAGCGCGTCTTCTGCTCGTCGGTCGCAAAGCTGTCGAAGTACGGCCCCACGAGGCGGCTGTGCAGCGTCATGAAAAAGCCCGGATCACCGAAGTGCGCGTTCTCTTCAATCAGAATCTGCTCGTAGCGAAAATCGCGTACGCCGATGCCACCGTACTGTTCGTCGGCCCACATCAGCAGCAAACCCATCTCACCCGCTTTCAGGAATGCTTCACGATCCACGATGCCCTGCTCGTGCCACTTATCGCTGTATGGCTCTATCTCGTTTTTCATGAAACTCCGCACAGAGTCGCGAAACATCTCGTGTTCTTCTTCGAATATATTTCTTTCCATCACTGTCTTTCCATCGCCAATACGCTGCGAATTGGTAGGTACGTCTACAAGCCTTTGAAATCTGGCGCGCGCTTTTCGAGAAACGCGGCGACGCCTTCTTCAGCGTCGTCCGACTTGCGCAACGCTTCCTGCAACTCAGCCTCTTCATCGAAGCAGTCTGCCCAATCGTTGTCCATGGCCAGTCGCATCACTTTCTTGGTCGCAGCAAGCGATAACGGCGCGCGTTTACTCAGCGCCTGGCCCCACGCGATGGCTGCAGCGCGGAGTTCATCTTTCGGTGCCGTGCGGTTGGCAAGGCCGAGCTCTACGCAACGCTCAGCGGAGATACGCTCCGATTCAATACTGAGCTGGAAGGCACGGTGATAGCCCAGCTGCCGCACTAGCAACCAGTTTGCACCACCATCCGGCACCAGCGAGATTGTCGTGAACGGGGACAGCAGGAACGCATCGTCGGCCATGATCACGAGATCCGCATGTAACGCGAAGGACATGCCGATGCCAGCCGCGAAGCCAGGAACAGCGGCAATGACCGGCTTCGGAACTTCGGCGATCGCCGCCAACAGCGGACGGTATTCGTATTGCAGCTTTTCCTGCGTCGTGCGCTCACCCTCAAACCCCGATTTCAGGTCTGCTCCGGCACTAAAAGCACGACCCTCGCCGGTTAGCACAATCGCTCTTATCGCATCATCATCACGCGCTTTTTCGAGTGCCCGCTGCAGCTCTTCGCACAGGCCGCTGGTGAACGCATTCAGCGCATCAGGCCGGTTCAGCGAAATGACTGCAACGCTGTCATGTTGTTCGTATTTTACAATTGCGCTCACTGCATATTCCTGTTGCCCGGGTTCCGCACTACATGTTCCGCCGATACTCGCCGCCCACGTCGTAGAGCGCCGCTGAAATCTGCCCCAGCGAACTGGACTTGACCGTCTCCATCAGTTCGGCGAACACGTTGCCACGCTCGCGGGCAACCGCTTGCAGCTGCAGTAACGCCGCAGCATTTTGCTCGCGATGATTCTTCTGAAAAGCACGCACGTGGGCGATCTGGTCCGTCTTTTCGGTCTCGCTGGAGCGGATCAGCTCCTGGCCGTGCGCCTCGTCTTCTTCCCCTGCTTTTGGCAGGAACGTGTTAACGCCGATCAACGGCAACGAGCCATCGTGCTTCTTGCTTTCATAGTAAAGGCTCTCGTCCTGAATCTTGCTGCGCTGGTACATCGTATCCATTGCCCCGAGCACGCCGCCGCGCTCGGAGATACGTTCGAACTCCGCGTAGACAGCTTCTTCCACGAGATCCGTCAGTTCATTGATGACGAATGAGCCCTGCCACGGGTTCTCGCAGAAGTTGAGCCCGAGTTCACGGGAAATAATTAGCTGGATCGCGACCGCACGGCGCACCGACTGTTCGGTAGGCGTTGTGATCGCCTCATCAAACGCGTTCGTATGCAGGCTGTTGCAGCTGTCAAACATGGCGTATAACGCCTGCAAGGTCGTGCGTATGTCGTTAAAGCTGATCTCTTGCGCGTGCAGGCTGCGGCCGGACGTCTGGATGTGGTATTTGAGCATCTGCGCACGTGCGCTGGCGCCGTAACGCTCTTTCATCGCGCGCGCCCAGATGCGCCGCGCCACCCGACCGATCACCGCATACTCGGGATCCATGCCATTGGAAAAAAAGAAGCTCAAATTGGGCGCGAACTTGTCGATGTCCATGCCGCGGGCAAGGTAATACTCGACGATCGTGAAACCGTTCGACAAGGTAAACGCCAGCTGGCTGATCGGGTTCGCGCCGGCCTCGGCGATGTGATAACCGCTGATCGAAATGCTGTAGTAATTGCGCACGTCATTCTCGATAAAGAACTGCTGCACGTCGCCCATCATCTTCATCGCGAATTCGGTCGAGAAGATGCAGGTGTTCTGCGCCTGGTCCTCCTTGAGAATATCGGCCTGTACCGTACCGCGGACCGCGGCCATCGTGTCCTTGCGAATACGCGCATAGGTCGCGGTATCAACGACCTGCTCGCCGGAGATGCCGAGCAGACCCAGTCCCAGGCCGTCGCTGCCGTCCGGCAACTCGCCGTGGTATTTCGGCCGCTCCCTGCCCGCGAAATATTTGTCGATCTTTTTCTTTGCCGCTTCCCAGCCACCAGTTTCGCGCAGGTGCTTCTCGACCTGCTGGTCGATCGCGGTGTTCATGAAAAATGCGAGGATGATCGGTGCCGGCCCGTTGATCGTCATTGAGACCGATGTTGTCGGCGAGCAAAGGTCGAACCCGGAATACAGCTTCTTCATGTCATCGACAGTCGCGATCGACACGCCCGAGTTGCCCACCTTGCCGTAGATGTCCGGTCGTTCGTGCGGATCCTCACCGTATAGCGTTACCGAGTCGAACGCCGTCGACAACCGGGCTGCCTCCTGCCCTCGCGACAGGTAATGAAAACGCCGGTTGGTCCGTTCCGGTGTGCCTTCACCCGCGAACATGCGTGTCGGGTCTTCGCCGAGGCGACGGTACGGATAAACGCCACCGGTATAAGGATAAGCACCGGGGAGATTCTCTTTCGACAGGAAGAGCAGCTGCTCCCCCCAGTCCTCAAAATCGGGCGCTGCTATCTTGGGGATTTGTTGATGACTGAGGCTGTCGCAATAAGTTGTTGCCCGTTATCTTCTTGCCACGCACCGTGTAACTGTAATTTTCGGCTCGCACACTGGCCTTGCGTTGCGGCCAGTCTTTGAGCAGCTTTAGCGACTCCGCCGACAGATCGCTGACAGCTTCCTGGTAGCGCTGCCGCAGCGTTACCAGGCTGCGATCATCACTCCCGCCCAGCGCGGCCGAACTGTAGGGTTCCAGCTCTGCCGGCAACTCCGGGTCCTCCAGCAGCTGCAGCGCCCTGTACGCATGCTGCGCCAGCCTGGCGAGGTCGGCCTCAGTATCGGCACGGCGATTAATGTCGCGACCCTGCTCGGCAATTTCCGCCAGGTAACGAATGCGCGCACCGGGAATCATGACGGTTGATCGAGGCTCGCGGATGGACGTGTCGATATCCGGCGTCCACTGCCTGGTATCCAATTCAGATTTAATGGCAACGCGCCGGCACAGTTCGGCAAACATCCAGCTCACACCAGGATCATTAAACTGGCTCGCTATCGTCGGAAAGACCGGCACGTCATCGTCGGCTACGTCAAAAGCGACATGATTGCGTTTCCACTGTTTGCGAATATCGCGCAGCGCATCCTCAGCGCCACGTTTGTCGAACTTGTTGAGTACGATGAGGTCGGCGAAATCCAGCATGTCTATTTTTTCGAGCTGGCTGGCCGCACCGTACTCGCTGGTCATGACGTAAACCGAAAAATCGACCATGTCGACAATTTCACTGTCACTCTGCCCGATGCCGGCCGTCTCGACGATGACCAGGTCGAAACCCTGGGCCTTCAGGTAGGCAATGTGATCGGCAAGCATCTTGCTGGTCGCAAGGTGCTGTCGCCGGGTCGCAATCGAACGCATGTAAATGCGTTCCGAACGCAGCGAGTTCATGCGAATGCGATCACCAAGGAGCGCCCCGCCGGTTCTGCGTCGCGTGGGATCAACGGCCAGCACCGCGATACGCATGTCCGGGAAGCTGGCGAGGAAACGATTCAGAAGCTCATCGGTGACACTGCTCTTGCCTGCTCCCCCGGTACCGGTAATGCCAATGACCGGAACGCCGCGCGTTTGCATTTGCCATTCTTTACGCAGGCGGACGAGCTCGTTGTCTTCCAGCAGGCCCTCCTCGATCGCTGAAATCATCGTCGCGATATCGACGTTTGTCTCCGTCCGTGCCGGCACGGAGGTTGCGCGTCGTCCGGTAAGCGTGCGATCAACGAGATCCCTGATCATCGCTTCGAGGCCCAGCTCCATGCCATCGTGCGGGTGGTAAATCCGCTCGACGCCGTACTGCATCAATTGCCCGATTTCTTCCTGCGTAATGGTGCCGCCACCACCGCCAAATACCTTGATATGCTCGGCGCCGAGCTCACGCAGCCGATCGATCATGTAAGAGAAGAACTCCATATGACCGCCCTGGTAAGAACTGATCGCGATGCCGTCGGCATCTTCCTGGATGGCCGCTCGCACGATATCGTCGACGCTGCGGTTGTGGCCGAGGTGAATAACCTCGACACCCTGAGCCTGTATCAGGCGGCGCATGATGTTGATCGCGGCATCGTGGCCGTCGAACAGGGATGCCGCTGTTATGAAGCGCAGCGGCGCGGCATTCCGCTTGACGGCGGCGCCGGGCACGTCACTGGCTGCAATGCTCATTCATCAACTCCTGCGCGAAATCACAGCGATACTGTCCGCGACATTCGTGGAAAATCTATAAATATCAATTAGTTTCGCTATTGAAATAAGTCTAATCCAGATCAAAATAATAGACAATGGCCGGCGATCGCGATCCCATCTTTATTATGACTGAGATCCCGGACATGCTGACCGCTGGATTAGCGGCCGTCGATCAGGGTCCGGTTGCTGCGATGCGCTCTTTGACGAGACGCTCGACTTCGTCGACATTGACCTTCGACGGGTCGGTTTCCAGGTCGGCGAAATCTCCGATCACCGCCAGCTTGCGAAGCTGATCACGCAGCTGGATGCGAATTCTCGCGTAATAATCCGACGATGGCACCGTCGCTCGCATCGACGTTTGCGAACTGAAAACGGTGATCGAGGCCGGCGTGCTGGTCACTTCGGCACCCGAGCGGGCCTGCAATTCATGGACATGATGCTTGATGGACCGCAGCAGCACCGCAAGGTCACTGTATTCACGGCGCAGCTCCCGATACACCGCGTCGGATCGAACATGCTGCTCCGCTGGCAGTTCCTGCATAACCTGATCGCGCATTGCAACGAATTCCGGGGTGCCACGCTCGGCGGCCAGCCGGTACCACGCGGACGCCAGAGCCAGATCTTTGTCAGCACCCATACCGGTTAGATGCATGTAGCCCACCATGTATTGAGCGTACTTGTCACCGAGAGGCGCCAGCTCGTTGCGATAGATGAAATACGCCCGCTCGTACTCGCCGCGTTCGAACAGGTGATCAACTTTGACCTGCAATGACAGTGGCCGCGGAATGGCGGCTTTCACGGAAATGCCAACGGCACTTTGCGCGCTGGCGCCCGTCGCCGCCAGCGCGGTGAATATCAACCAGGCTACTGCAAAGGTCTTGCTCAAATCGCTCCCCGCGATACTACTGCTCAACTATTGACCTATTGGAGTCACGGCCCGGCAACAAAGTTCCAGCCACCCGCTTTCAGGCACGCAAGGTGCATTTGCCATTGCGCAGTACCAACGTACCGCGCTCCCTGGCCGTACAGCGAAACGAGATAATATTGCCGTCCTGCCACATATCGGTCGTGATCGTGTCACCGGGTAATACTGGCGCCGAGAAGCGCGCGTCGAAGCCTTCTATGAGGGTATGGTCATAATCGCAAATCGTCTGCAGTATTGCGTTACAGGCGATGCCATAGGTGCACAGCCCGTGCAGGATCGGGCGGTCAAAGCCCGCCGCCCGCGCCTCGGCAGGATCCGCATGCAGCGGGTTGCGGTCGCCGGTCAGCCGATAGAGCAGCGACTGATCGGGCCTTGTCCTGATGTCGCAGCTGAGATCCGCGTCACGCCGCGGTGCGCGGTGCGGCGCCGGCCCTTTGCCGGTCGGCCCTCCAAAGCCACCGTCGCCGCGTGCCATGATCGTACAGCCGGCCGTAAAGAGTACCGTGTCATCGCTCGCGAGCCTGCCCTCTGCCTCGATTAGAAACAGTGCGCCACGATTTTTACCCCAGTCGAAAACGTCAACAATGCGCTTGTTGATCAGCAGGTCTGCGGCCGCCGGCAATGGTCGATAAAGCTGCATGCGCTGCTCCGAATGCAACACCTGGCTGTAATCCCAGCCGAGATCCGGCGGGAACATGTCGGGCACCAGTACCGTCGCCAGCGTCGGCACCGTACGCGGTTCGCCGCCGAGCTCATAAACGTAGGCAAGCTCCCTCGTATTGAGCGGGTCGCGCCCCATGCCAATACAGAGCGCGTACAGCATCGTATCTGCATCGGTGTAGCTGAAAGGGATGTCGATCTGTACCTTGGACATCACTTCGTCATAGTTCAGCGCCATTGTCGATCCTTGCCGTGTCGGTTTAACTGCGTTGCTAGATTTTACTGGCGAACTGCCAGCCCAGATCGGCCAGCGGCTGCACGGATGCTTCCGCCTGCGAGGCCTGTGCGCTCGCAGCGGTCCCATCGCGGACTCGGCCGGCAATGCCCTGCAGGATAGCCGCAAGTCTGAACAAGTTGAAGGCAGAATAAAAATTGCGATGTGCAATACCTGCCTCCCGACCCGTACGGCGGCAATACCAGTCCTGGTATTCTTCCTCGTCAGGAATGCCGAGCTCCTTGAGCGGCAGTCCATGCAGGCCAATCGAGCCAATACTGATCTTGGGCATTTGCCAGGACATCAGGTGGTAGGTGAAATCCGCCAGCGGATGGCCAATCGTCGAGAGCTCCCAGTCCAGTACGGCTATGACCCTTGGTTCCGTCGGATGCACGATCATATTGTCGAGTCGAAAGTCGCCGTGCACGATACTCGCTGATTCGTCCGCGGGAATATTATCGGGCAACCATTCCAGCAGCGCGTCCATCGACCGCACGGCCTGGGTTGCGGACGCCCGGTACTGGCCCGACCAGCGCGATATCTGCCGCGCAAAATAATTACCCGGCTTGCCATAGTCTGCCAGGCCGAGCGCGGTGTAATCGTAGTTATGCAACGTCGCGATGGTCTCGTTGACGTTGTCGTAGATCGCTGTTCGTTCAGCTGGCTCGAGGTCAGGAAGATCGAGGTCCCAGAAGATCCGACCTTCAACAAACTCCATGACAAAAAACGTTGTCCCGATGACAGCATCGTCCTCGCACAACAGCACCGGCTTCGGTACGGGAAAACCGACGTTGTGCAGTGCGCTGATAACGCGGAACTCTCTGTCCACGGCGTGCGCGGATTTCAGCAATTTGCCAGGCGGCTTGCGCCGCAGCACGTAGCGCCCGGAGCCGGCATCGAGTCTGTAAGTCGGGTTCGACTGGCCGCCCTTGAATTGCCTGACCGACAGCGGCCCACTAAAACCGTCCACGTGCTCCGTCAGAAAGCCAAGCAACCGCTCCTCATCGAATCGATGCGCCTCACTAACGCCGCGTGTGCCGGTGTTTTGATCGTGCCGCTGACTGCTCAATTATCACTCCGTCCGTCTGCGAACGCAGTGTACAGCTACATGCGGAAAATACCGAACGGCCGCTCTTCGTCGCGCGGATTATTCATCGCGGCGGCAAGGGCATGGGCAAGGACCGTGCGCGTATCGACCGGTTCGATGACGCCATCGTCCCACAAACGGGCGCTGGCGTAATAAGGATTGCCCTGGGTCTCGTACTGCTGGCGAATGCGCTCCTCGAAGTCTGCTTTTTCCTTGTCGGACCACTCCTCACCGCGCGCTTCCAGACCGTCACCTTTAACGGACGAGAGCACGAGCGCCGCCTGCTCACCGCCCATGACGGAAATACGCGCGTTCGGCCACATCCACATAAAGCGTGGGCTATAGGCTCGCCCGCACATCGCGTAGTTGCCGGCGCCGAAAGATCCGCCAATCACTACCGTGAATTTCGGCACCGTCGCCGTCGCGACGGCATTCACCATTTTCGCGCCATCCTTGGCGATCCCGGCATGCTCTACGCGTTTCCCGACCATGAAACCCGTGATGTTTTGCAGGAACACCAGTGGAATTCCGCGACGGTTACACAGCTGTACAAAATGCGCGCCTTTTTGTGCCGACTCGGGAAACAGAATGCCGTTGTTCGCGAGAATGCCAACAGGATAGCCGTCGATATGCGCGAAACCGCACACGAGCGTCGCGCCATAAAGTTTCTTGAATTCCTGAAACTCCGAGGCATCGACGATGCGCGCTATCACTTCGCGTACGTCATACGGGAATCGATATTCACGCGACACGATTCCGTAGAGATCGTCGATTGCGTGAACCGGCTCGACCGCTGCCACGCGCGTCGGTGCCGGATGACTTTGATAGTTAAGGTTGGCAACGATATCGCGGGCGATACGCAGCGCGTGCGCATCATCGTCTGCAAGATGATCGGTCACGCCGGAAATCCTCGAGTGCACGCTACCGCCGCCAAGTGTCTCGGCGTCGACGACTTCGCCGGTGGCCGCTTTGACGAGGGGCGGACCGCCCAGGAAGATCGTGCCCTGCTCGCGCACAATGACCGATTCATCAGACATCGCGGGTACGTAGGCGCCGCCCGCCGTACAGGAACCCATCACAATGGCAATCTGCGGAATTCCGGCGGCCGAAAGCTGCGCCTGATTGAAAAAGATTCGACCGAAATGATCGCGATCCGGGAACACTTCGTCTTGTCGTGGCAGGAAAGCACCGCCCGAATCAACGAGGTACAGGCACGGCAACCGGTTCTGCGCGGCGATCTCCTGCGCACGCAGGTGCTTCTTGACCGTTAACGGGTAATACGTGCCGCCTTTTACAGTCGCATCATTCGCCACCAGCATGCATTCGATACCGTGGATGCGACCAATACCGGTAATAATTCCCGCCGACGGCACATCATCGCTATAGACCTGCCACGCGGCCTGCCGACCAACCTCGAGAAAATGAGAATCCTCGTCGAGCAGTTGACGAATCCTGTCTCGCGGCAACAGTTTGTCACGCCCGACATGTCGTTCGCGGGAACGCTCGGGACCGCCCTGCAGGATGTAATCGTCGATCTCGCGGAGTTTCTCGACCAGCGCCAGGTGCGCCTCGGTGTTCTTTTTGAACTCTTCCGAGGAGCGATCGACCTTCGTTTTAATTAGCGGCATAGATCCCCATTAGCGGGTCGCATTAAACAACTCGCGGCCAATCAGCATCCTGCGAATCTCGCTGGTGCCCGCCCCGATCTCGTAGAGCTTGGCATCACGCCAAAGGCGACCGGCCGGGTATTCATTGATATAGCCGTTGCCGCCCAGCGCCTGAATCGCCTCACCGGCCATCCAGGTCGCTTTCTCCGCAGCAACGAGGATACATCCGGCAGCATCAAAGCGGGTAGTCCGGCCGCGATCACAAGCTTTCGCCACCGCATACACGTACGCCCGACAGGCGTTCATCGTCGTATACATATCGGCGATCTTCCCCTGCATGAGCTGGAATTCTCCGATTGGCTGACCGAACTGCTTGCGGTCATGCACATACGGCAGCACGACGTCCATGCACGCCGCCATGATGCCGAGTGGACCTCCGGACAGGACGACGCGTTCGTAATCCAGCCCGCTCATGAGAATCGCCGCGCCTTTACCCTCTTCGGCAAGCCGGTTCTCTGCAGGTACCCGACAATCCTCCAGCAGTACTTCACTGGTGTCCGAGCCGCGCATGCCGAGTTTGTCGAGTTTCTGCGGCGTCGACAGCCCTGGCGTGCCGCGCTCCACCAGAAACGCGCTAACACCATGCGAATCATCCTCTGCGCCCGTCTTCGCATACACGATCAGCACGTCTGCGCCAGGCGCATTCGTGATCCACATCTTGGAGCCGTTCAACACGTAGGCGTCGCCGTCGCGGACCGCCGTCGTGCGCATGCCCATGACATCGGAACCGGCTTGTGTCTCACTCATCGCCAGCGCGCCGAGGTACTCACCGGACACCAGCTGTGGCAGGTAACGCGCTTTTTGTTCGTCAGTGCCCCAGCGCTGCAGCTGGTTGACGCAAAGGTTCGAGTGCGCACCGTAAGAAAGCCCGACTGAAGCAGAAGCCCGGCTTATTTCCTCCATCGCAATCACGTGTGCCAGGTAACCGAGTTCGGAACCGCCGTACATGCTATCGACGGTCATCCCCAACAAACCCAGTTCCCCGAGCTGCGGCCAGAGTTCACGCGGAAAGGTGTTGTCTGCATCGATCGCTGACGCGTGCGGCGCAATGCGATCGGTCGCGAAGCCACGCACTGTTTCGCGCAACAGATCGAGCTCCTCACCATGACCAAAATCAAACTCAAACATGGACGTCACCGTACGCAAATATAGCCGATCATTGTGACAATCAGAGGCGCGCGACTGAATACCAATCGCGCGGTAGCAGAAGTTGCTAGGACGCCGAAAGCCTGTCGATAAAGAGGGAAAAGAGCTCGTATTGCGACGTAATCCCGAGTTTGGAGAACAGGTTACGTTTATGCACCATCACTGTTCCCGGTGCGATATTCAGCTCGCGCGCGACGGACTTCGACGAATGCCCGCGCAATAACAGCTGCGTAATCTGTCGCTCACGCTGCGTTAACCGCGACTCGCCAAACTGCTCGAAACACTGCGTGAGTCGCTGATGCATGCTCAGGTCGCGGGCGTCATGTGAGTGTTGCTCGGACCAGGCGTTCCAGATGCGCTGCATTGCGGCGCGGACGACCGGCTCGAGCCACCGCAAGAGTGCGACTTCGGCACGCGAAAAACGCTTGTCCCAGCGCCCAACGACCAGCGCCAGCGTTGTCTTTTTGTCGACATCGAGTAGAAAATCCATCTCGTCGGCAAGATGCGTACGTTCGTAGTACTGGCGAAAATACTCGGTCGATCGAAAACGATCCGGCGTCTCGTCGCGACACCGACAAATTGCCGGTTTGTCGTGCCGCAGCGCAAGTTGATACAACGGGTCCAGCAAGTACGGCCCTGCCAGATAGCGATCGAGATAGTGCTGCGCGCGGCTTGCACTCATCGTGTGATGCAGAACCGCAGGCGGCGCGTCCTGATGAAACGCCAGCAAGCAGGTCGCATCGTGTTCGACATTGGCGTTAATGACATCGGCCAGTGCCGCCGCAACCTCCTGGTCGGCAACAGCCGCAACCAACTTGCCGACTGCCGTTGGCCATTCCGAAGTTTTGGTTCGTCGTTGCAACAGGTTCTCCGACGCGTCTTATGGCTGGTACAGTGCGGCCGTCGCACCCGACGGATCTTCAATGATGCAGAAACGGCCACCGGCGAGTCCACGCGGCGCCAGCACGACGCGTCCACCGCCGGCTTCGCAGGCCGCGACGCTCTCCGTGATATCGGCAACCACGATATAGATCAGCCAGCCGCTCGGTATATCGGCATTGTCACCGCGCGCATGACAGATACCTGTAACGGCCTCACCGGTACCGGGCATCGCCATTGAGAAGTCATCATAGTCGCCCATGCTGACATTCTCCGGTTGCCAGCCGACCACTTTGCTGTAGAAATCACGCAGACCGCTGGCATCGTCCACTGTGATGTCAATCCACCCCACTTTGCCGACCGTGTTCGAGTCAGACATGCTTACTCCCCGTTGTGGTGATGCATCAAAACGACGTCAGGAAAGAGGCGGCGTTACCACCAATTGCTCCAACACCGGTTTGTGCTATACGCAAGTACTCGCGGCCTTGCGGGTAATCGTCCGGCTGCGGATTGTAAATCCGCGCAACACGATTGCGATGATACAGCCTGAGTTGCGAGCGGAACGGTACGACTTTCTGCGGATCATTGCCGGTCAATTCAAAATGCAGCTGCGGCAAACGGAAAAACGGCAGATTCATGTTCGCATGGTGCGCGTTGTGATATCCAAAATTCAGTGTTAACCAGTTGAGCCACGGAAACCTCAAGCTTAACGGATTGCTGAACGTATGTTCCTGCTCCCACTCTTTATCGCCTTTATGCGGCGACGCGGAAGTCTCGAACAGCGTGGTGTGGTAGGGATAGTCGTGCTGCACACTGTCCATGAAACGCAGCACGTGCATCATCAGGAGATACGCGACGGCGTACAAGACCGCCGCTTTCGGCGCGAGCAGCGCCAGCACCAGGAACAGGCCGCCACGAACAATAATGACGGTTACGTTACGCGTGCGCTGCTGCCGGCGTTGCGGAATTACAAACGATGTAAACACCATGACCACGTGCATGATCAGGTCGTGCGCAGGAATATAAAGCCACTCGAGCCAGCGCGTGACGGCCGTTACGAACGGGTGTTTGTTGAAAAATTTTTCGTAGTCAAACCACACGACATCGTCATTATCGACATGGTGTCGGAAGTGTTTGTAACGGATGTCGTCATACGTGCCATAGGCGGCGCCGCACAGCCAACTCATCGCCTTGCCGAGCATGGCATTGTGACGGCTGTGCACGAAGACCAGGTTGTGTCCGCATTCGTGGATCAGGTAGGCGGCAATCGTCATCGCGTGGGCGAGCAGCACTGTCGCCACTGCGTTGATCCAGACTGCGTCCTGCAACAGCCCGACGAAGCCGAAAACGTAGGCGACAACGGCATAACCTGTTGCGACGCCGTAGAATTGCAGGCCTGCAGGGTCTTTGAATTGTAGTTTGGATCCGATCATAACGCCGAGCCCTTCAATCTCTTTTAGTTGTACACATAGGCCGATGCTATTGCTAGCATACGCGGCATTGCCTGCTTGCCCTGGAGACCTGTCGCATGAAGCTTGTCACTGCCATTGTAAAACCCTTTCGTCTCGATGACGTCCGCAATGCCCTGAGTGAAGTGGGCATACAGGGCATGACCGTTAGCGAGGTCAAGGGATTCGGGCGTCAGCGCGGGCACACCGAGCTCTACCGCGGCGCTGAGTATGTCGTTGATTTTCTTCCGAAAGCCAAGATTGAGGTCGCTGTTGCCGACGACACGGCAGAACGCGTTGTCGAAGCGATTATTGCTGCCGCCAAGACCGGCAAGGTCGGCGACGGCAAGATTTTTGTCACCAACCTGGAGCAGGTCTGGCGAATTCGCACCGGTGAAACCGGCAACGGCGCCCTCTAGCGACGGCCAGGCCCCAAAGATCTTAGGCTCAGCTCTTAACATCCACGCTGAGCATCTTTCTCCACGCCGCCAGCTTTTCCTGGAAAGACAGTGCGGCGTGAGCAGGACTCGTCGACGGTAGGCCGCGAAACTCGATAGCCGAATTCAGTTCGTCAGTATCGATGTGTCGATAAAAAAGCTGCTCTGCTTTCTTGCCATTAAACACGACCCTGCGAATTTCCGCGTGCTGCTTTACGAAGGCGGCTATGTCGTTTGCAGTGGCCGTCGACATCCGGATATTGGAGTCGAGACTACCGGGGCGTGCGGCGCTCGCTAATACATCCCATAGTGCGACGTCATATGCCACCAGCTGCGCACACCGATCCCGATAACTGCCGCGTATGTCGAACACCTGCTCCATGATGGGCCAGAACGCGTTTTGCGGGTGCGCATAGTATTGTTGATCCTGAAGGGAGCGTGTACCGGGCAAGCTACCCAGCACGAGTATGTGGACTGTGGGGCCTGCGAGTGGCGCGAATCCAAAGGAGCTTACGACTGCCATTTCAACAGGCGGCGCGCGAGCATTTCCATGTCGCCGGAATGCCGCTCACGCATTAGTGGATCATCCGCCGTGATGTTCATGCCGCGCACTGTCTTGCGCAGCAGTCGCCCGTTTGCATCGATGTCGAAGTCGATAATATTGAGACAACACATTGACTGATCCAGCAGCCCGAAGGCTTGCAGGCCAACGCCGGTCGCCCATCCGAGAGCAGCGGCATTGGTGCCACCGTGTGCAAACACGGCGAGGTTGTGCCATGCAGGATCGGTTAGCAACGTCTCCATTGCCGCACTGATGCGCGCGTAGAAGTCGTGGTAGCGCTCGCCACCGAGAAAGCGCGCATCCTCCTGCTCTGCCCGCCAATGGGAAAACGCAATGTCCGAGTAGAGATCGTAACCGCCGGCCGGTTCACCTTTGAGCGGTCTTATTTCCTCAAGCTCGGCAAAGACGCCGATCTCGATTGCGCGATCGCCAAGCACCGTCTCGCCGGTTTGGCGCGTGCGCGGCAGGCCCGAACAGATGGCTTTATCGACGTGGATACCGGCAAACAGTTTGGCCATGGCCTGCGCCTGGGCACGCCCACGCTCGTTGAGATCCACAAGATCCGGATCTTCGACCCAGGTGCCATTATCGTCGAGATAATCGACAGCGCCGTGGCGAAACAGGTAAAGGCGCCGCCTGCTGGCGCCGTCGATGGCCGTACGGTGTGTAACGGGTAATGTGCCAGCTTGCAGATCGTTGCTCATACTTCCTGATAGAGCATCGACCAAAAAATATCAAGCCGTGTGGCCGTCATCGCGGCGCCGGGCATCAGGCCGGGAAGAAATCGATCGGTTTGGTGGTAGTGATCGCTTCAACGTCCTTCGCGGCAAATTTGAACAACTTGATGCGTTGCACGAGTTTGCGTTCGAGTTCGGCGTCGTCCAGTTCGCTTGAGACAATCTCGCACATCGTGACCTGACCATTTGGTGCAATGGTCAAACGCAGTACCAGCTTGCCTTCCAGCGACGGGTCCTGGCGCAGCGCACGATTGTAAAGTGCAAAAATAGCGCCCTTGTTCTTATCGAACACCAGCTCAATTTCTTCACGAGATCGCGATGCCTTGCCGCTCGATCCCTTGCGCGTCGCCCCGGTGCCGCCGACCTGACCCATACCGGCGACCGGGCTGGATACCCTGGTGGTGGCACGCCCCGCAATTCCGGTACCACCGGTATTGCGGCTCATGCTTGCCGTGTTGATGCCGCCCGACGCGGTGCCCACTTTCGAGGTGATCATCGAGCGCTCGTTACGTTCAGCCTCACCGACGGACGCACTCAACGGCCGATCGTCGGCCATTTGTTCAACCAGGTCCTTGTCAACCAGGTCAGCGAGATCCTCGGCAAACGGCATGAGAGCGGCCTCTGCCTCTGCGCGCGCGACTTCCTGGCGGTCGGGTAGCGGCTCAGGCTCAAGCTCAGGCTCTATTTCGGGCACGGGCTCCGGCTCTGCCTCGACGACTTTTTCCGGTTCGGCTTCTTCGAGTTCGGGCTCTTCCTCTTTGGGTGGCGGCGGCGGTGGCGGCAGCGGCTTTTCTTCCAGCAACAACTTCGCGATTCGCGGCGGAATCTCCTCGATATCGTACGGGTCCGGTTCCGGCACCGGAATAAATGGCCAGACGCCACCAAGCACCAGGCAAATCAGGAGCGCGATGCCGAGCAGGCGATGGAACTTGCGTTCCTGCTCCCTGCCCGTGGTCCACGGCAGCTCGTACTCTCTGTAAAAAGGTAAATCCAATTCTGCGACTCCTACAGTCGTCCCTGATCGTTAGCGCGACGCCTGGACATTGCCCAGCTTGTCGGAGCTCTTTTGCAGCACCGCCAACGAGATCTGTCCATAATCCGAGCCCGTGCAGGTTGCCATTACTTTCTTCAGCAGCCGATACGGGATGTCTTTGTCTCCCATGATCGTGACTTCACGACGTTCGATTTCGTTCTTTGCTGTCCGTCTGAGCACACGATCGTTCTGCGCCAGCAACGCTCTACGCAACGCGGGAATATCGTTGCCTTTGATTGCCAGCACGTCGGCAATCTTGGCCACCGGCGTGCCCTGCACGATGATGTCCGATTTACCGATCAGAATAACCACGGTCTCACGCGGCTTTTTCTCGGTGATCGATTCCGGCAGTTGCAGGTCCTTCGTATTCGGCAGCGTTTCCACTTCCGACGAATTAACCAGCAGGAAGAACACGAGAATCGTGAAAATATCCATGAGTGATACGAGGTTCAGCGCGCCACCGGCCTTGTGTCGCTTATGGTGCTTTTCCATGCGTTTTGCGCGTGCAGAAGTCGCCATCGTCTAGGCCCCCTCGTCCAGAACCGGCGCATCACCAATCGAGATGTCCGGGAACAAATCGGAACGCACGATCGACTCATCCTCGATAACCTCAGCGACGCGCACCGTGTCCATTACACGCACCAGCGTCTCGTAAGAGATATCCTGCTCAAGCAGGATTGCGGCGTCCGTTTTCTTGGGATAGCGTTCCTTCAGCTCGACGAGCTTGTCGCCGAGCGCTCCAAAGTCGTAGCCGTCAGCGATGCTCGGGTAGACACCGAGCAGCCCCTGGTTGCGATCCCCGACTTCGATCTTGTCCTGACGCACGACCACTTCCAGTTGAAAAACCTGTTCCTGCGGATCCACGGGCTCGTTAGAGGAGCCCGGCAGATTCAATTCAAGCACTGCCAAACGCGAGAAAACCGCGGTTATCAGCAGGAACGGAACCAGAATCACCATCAGGTTCATGAACGCCGTAATGTTGAGATCAGCGGTCTCGACATTGCGACGACTGCCTTTGCGGCGTCGGAGCATGTTTTACGCCTCGGCCGGCTGCTGGTTCTGCCGTTCGGTCACGGCATTAAGAAATTTCACGGTCGCCATTTCCAGGCTGTCGACGAGACCGTTGGTTTTCGTCTGCAGCAGCGCGTGCAGCATCAGCAACGGAATAGCAGCGATCAGGCCAAACGCGGTCGTGTTCATCGCCACCGAAATCGATGCCGACAACATATCTGCCTTGTCAGCTGGATTTGCGTTCGACACAGCGGTAAACGCATTGATCAAGCCGATGATAGTGCCGAGCAGGCCGAGCAACGTCGCGATATTGGCCAAGCGTCGCAATGTAGTGCGTGCGTTTCTCGAGCTGCGGCAGAACCTCCATAAGGCTCTCTTCCATCGCCTTTTCAATATCATCACGGCGCCGTGCCGACTTGACGCGGTACAGACCGTACGTCAGGACCGAACCAATGGCGGCTTTTGATTTGGCCGTGTGTTTCGCCGCCTCCTCAAAATTACCGGATTTCAGGAACGGTACGATTTTGTCCCACAACGAACGATTGCTCGCACCCGACATTGTCAGATACATCCACCGCTCGACCGCGATTGCGATGCCGACGGCAAATACCAGCAGGATCGGGTACATAAACGGACCGCCATCCTGAAAAAAACGCACGATAGTGCTCATTAGTCTGCTCCTCTAAAAACAGCATATTCCACGGCGCGTGCCGCTGAAAAAAAACATTCGCGGCTAAGAGCCGCTCCTACAAATAACAATCGCGGCTAAGAGCCGCTCCTACGGTTGTTTCTCGCCGCTCAGGCCCTCGTAATATCTGACCTCGCGGATAAATTCTTCACGATCGATCGGTTCCAGAACCTCATCGAGCAACGAGTTGATAGGCGGACCCATCAAATCGCCGGGATCCGATTTTTTCCACGGCACGATGTACAGCACCTTCGGTAATTCCTGATTACCCGTAATCTCGGTCCGACCAAGCTCGAGCGAGTCCATCACCCGACTGCCGGCGGTATTCCGGGTTACATCAGCCGGTATCGGAACCGCATCCGCCGAAGTCTCGACAGCGGGCAGCAATTCGTCATCTGCTGGCGTGTTGTCTTGCGCAAAACTGGCAAACGCTGCCAACATCATGGCGAGCATGAGTCCGGTGCCGAATACCTTGCGTCCTCGAGTATCCATGTCCATCAATCCGCCACGTTTGCCGTTCGTTGAGCCGCCGCTATGCGGCGTCTCAAATCCGCAATCCATTTCTCTACCTGCTTGTCCTCAGCCACCAGCGCCTGGTAAGCCTCGAAATGCGTCAATGCATCATCAAGGCGCTGCAGATAAAGCTCGTAGAGCACACCAAGGTTGTAGTGTGCCAAGGCATAGTCGGACCTGACTGTGACGGCCTTCAAATAAGCGGCCTCTGCTGCTGAGAAATCACCATTTCTGCGCAGTAGCTGCCCAAGCTGGTTCAGGGCAGCGGGGTATTCGGGGTTCAGCGCCAATGCCGCATCCAGATAAACACGCGCGGCCTCGTCGTTATGTCTCATCGCCTCGATGATTGCAAGGTTCACATGGGCGCCGGGATACTCAGGGTACTGGAGCACGAACGCCTTGAAACGCAGCTCTGCTTCGACGAAATCGCCAGCCGCCATGATGGCCGTCGCCTGCTCGTAGAGCGTGAGTGCCGTGGGACCAGCTTGCTCCGATGCGCTGCTATCGACTGTCGTCGGTGCCGAGACCAGACCGCCCCCCGCACAACCGCCGAATACCAGCAGCGTCAGAAATAGCGCGCAGTAGCGTCCTGACTCAATATAGCGCTGTAATAACATCTTCGCTGCGCTCCTTTTTCGCGTATCGGGCCGGCATCAATCCTGCCAATCTGTCAAAACTTTTGGCTACCCATTCGTCATACACACCTTCCGGCGCACGGCTGGCATTCGCTTTGTAAAGCTCGATCGCTTTTTCCTCAAACGGGAACGCCTGCTCTTCCAGTAACAGCTCGTACTGCTCGAGCGCATCGTCTTTTAGCGCGGCGGGACGATCTGAGTCCAACAGGTCCGAACTGAATGTTTCGTAAGCCTCACCCAGTCGGAACGTCGCCGCCGTGGTTACCTCGGCGACACCATAGTCAGCTGCGCTCGTATACGCGGTAATAACTTCTTCCATCAGCGCTTTTTTGACTTTCAGACTGCGTGCCAGCGGCTGCTTCAATTTGACGGCCTCGAAGCGCTGCCGGACCGGCTCAGCCAGCCCCAGCGTCGCACTGGCCGCCAGGTAGCGTGTCCGAGCGGAACGTTGTTCGCCGGCTGCCGCGTCTATATTCACCAGGTCTTGTAACCGAGCCAGGCGCTCTGTGTCGTTGCCGTTGGCGGTGACAATTTGCAGCACGCGGTAGCGTGCTTCAATGGATTCGACCAGCGGATCGGGAAACTGTGCGATCAGATTTTCAAGGACGCGCTGTTCAGCGCTTGACGCCGCCGCGTCTTTGTACAGATCGGCAGCCTTCCACAGCGCTTCGCGACGTTCGTCAGCAGTACTTGAAGCCGCTGACGCGATACGCTCGAATTCGGCCGCCGCCTGCGGCGCGTTACCCGATTCAAGGTAGCTGACCGCCAGCTTGCGCGACACGTCGTCAGCGTATTCGCTATTCGGGTAGGCGCTACGGAATTGTTCCAGAACTGTCGACGCGCGCTCCCAGGCTTGCAGATTGATCAGCGCCGCGGCGGCATCGTACTCGGCCGTCGAGCGTATGGCCGAATCCGGAACCGTACGTCCCAGGCGTGTAAAGTGAGTGACTGCAGTTTCAAGATCGCCCGAATCGCGCGCTTGCTCACCCTGTTTGTAAATGGCTGATGCGATGCGATCTTTAATCTCTCGGTTTGCAGTAGCGTCATCGACCGGCGTCAGCTCGCGCAGACGGTAGTAGGCGCTCTCCGCCTCGACGAAGTTATTGAGATCAAACTGGGAATGCGCGATGACAGTCCATACGGTGCGTGCCAGCTGCGGCTTTACCGCTGGCTGCTTGGCGATGACCGCCTGACCGACGGCAATCGCGAGGTCGAACTGGTCTTGTGCAAACAAATCCTCGGCAATCGTCGTCAGCACCGCGCCGGATTCCGGGTGCTCTGGATAGGTGTCGGCAAATTTCAAACCGCTATCAAGGTACTGCTGGTGCCAGGCAGCCTGCTCGGCTCCGGTCAGTGTTTTTTCGTGTTCGCGGTAGGAGAGAATCGCCGCATAGCCGGCCTCGGCGGATTTTTCATGATCAATATAACCGTAGGCGGTCTGCTCGAATTCGACGGTCGCCTCCGCGAATTCGCCGCTCTCAAACAGAATTTCGGCGAGCAGGAAATTGGTATTGGCGCTGTCGGCATCGTCGGGAAAATAGGCGAGGTACTTGCGATACCAGTTGGCGGCTTCCTGAAAATCACTCTGCTTGCCATCGCTTTGCGCCGCAGCATGGTAATACTGCGCGAGGTCGGTCAGATTGGCGCGTACGTACTGCACCACCGCCTTGTTGTCACGTCGTGAATTGCGTTCCCAAAAAGCCGTGTCCATTCCATAGAGCTCGACAAAGGACCTCTTGCCTTCGAGCACCAGGCTCGGAAAACCGCCCTGCTTGTAGGCTTCTATGACCTGCACCTGCAACAGCGGTGCTTTCGAGTGGTTCGGATCCTTTTTGACGAATGCTTCGTAGGTTTCCGCGGCATCGACATAGCGTTCTTTTTCGAGATAGAGGTCACCGAGGTTGCTGTAGATGATGTAGCTGTATGCCGGCGTACCGTGCTGGCTCAGGAACTCATCGATACTGGCGGCACCCTGCATATAGGAAAAGCTAATGCTCAGCACTCTGAACGTATCTTCCACCAGCTCGCGCTCGGGACGACTCAGGCTTGCAAGCCGCTGCTCGCCCGCACCAATATCAATGTCTTTGATTCTGCGATCAAGCAACTCAAAAAACGGCTCGAGGCTGTCCTCGTGCCATGCGAGTTTGAACTGTGACCACCCCAGCTTGTATAAACTCTGCTCATAGAAACGCGATGACTCGCCATACTCGCGCACGGCCTGATAGGCCACTTCCGCATCGTTATAGCGCTTGCGCAGGAACAGCATTTCGCCGCGCCGGAATTGAACTTCGTCGATCAGCGCCGTTTGTGGAAAGCGTCTGACGAGCTCATCGAGGACCTGCACGGCCTCGTCCGTTTGACCGCCCATTTCGTAAGCCCGAGCCAGCTGATACAGAACGGTGTCATTGCGGCGGTAATCAGGATAGGCCTCCAGCAACTGCTGAAAGAGCGTTACCGCGTTATCATATTCGCCCGTATCGAGCGACTCGATATTCTCGGCGAGCTGGTCCGCTTCCATTGCCTCCAGCTCCAGGTCGCCGAGTCGACGCATTGCCTCAGCCCGTAACTCAGGGTCATCCGCAATCAGATCGAGGAACGCGCGATAACTGTCTCGCGCGAGGTCCGAGCTGCCCACGATGACCTTGCCACGGCGAACCGGCACGTGCTTTCTCTCGAGGCTCTTGATCGTGTCCTTTTTCTTGATATCGGCCATGGCCAGCGGTGCCGCAAACACCAGCGCCAGGACAAGGAGTAACAGTCGCTGCAGTCTCACGGGGAACTCTCCCCGGGCGACGCTGCAAGATCATAGATAGCGGCAAGCGCAAAACGTGCCTGGACAGAATAGATATCCAGTCGTTTCTTTTGCGCCTGCAACTCCTGCACAGCGATGGCTTGCAGGAACGTCCGCTGCTCCGAAAGCGCGTCCTCGACCCGCATCTTGGTACTTTCGAGGCGCGGCGCAAGTGCATACACGCGACGACCCAGGTCGTCCAGATGCAGCGGTTCGGTGCGCAAGCTCTCTTCGATTTTGCGACGCGAACGCTGCGTGTCGACCAGCGCTTCACCCGTCTGGCGCAGATTCCTGCGAAGACGCCAGAGGCGATCAGCAAAGTCGCGCTCCAGCTGCCATTGCAGCACGCCTTTCATCAAGCCGATCTTGTCGCGCGCTTCTTGTGCCTCGCGAATGTCTGCGGCCAACACCGGAGTTTCGGCAAAGCCGGCAATTTCTCCCCACATCGCAAACTCGGCGCTACTCGCCAGCGCAAGCCAGTCGCGGCTGGCCTCGATGTTATTCAGCGTCGAATCCAACTCCAGCTTGCGTCCCACCATACCGTCAAGGTCAGCACGTTCGAGTGCAGCCTCAACGATCGGCACGCGCGCGGCATAGGCCTGTTTGCGAGTCTCCAGCATGTTTGCGTAGACGTCGACATTGCGCTGCCACTCATCGAGATTGCGGTACAGGTAATTCAGGTCGCGGTAATTTTTTAGCCCTTCCTGAAATTCATGTGTTGCAAGCAAATGATACAGGTAGCGCGATTCCGGGCCTTCCGGCAGCTGTTCGAGCCGCCAGTACCAGCCACTGCTATCCAGTGAGCCGTTGCCGGCGAACGCGTCGAAGTAATCGCCCGCCTCTATGTTGCGGATAGTCTCTTCGAGCCGCCGGGTTTCCTCATGAAATGCCTCGATCGCGTCGAGATAGTGATCGGCCGCCTGGCTCACGGCATCCAGCCTGGCCATCGCGTACGGAATGGCGAGCATCGATTCCTGCACCGCGGAGTCCAGAAGGTCACGCCCCCGCAACTCCATCCATGGCGTCAGCGCGCGATCATATTCACCCAGCTCGGCATCAGCCCAACCGACACCCAGCAGCGCCTTATTCGAGAACGGTCCCTGCAAGCGCACACGCTGCAACGAGGTCTTCGCAACATTCGCCTGGCCGTCCTGCAAGAGCGCATATCCCATGGCGAGATTCGCCTTATCTCGCAGTGCCAGTAGCTCGTCGTTAAACGGCTTCATCCTGCCCAGGTCGTTTAGCAACTCGGTACCTTCATCGACGCGCCCGCTGCGAATCAGGGCCACGCCGACATTAAACTTGGCGTAGCTGGCCCACTCGGTTTTGCCTTGCCAGTTTCCAAGTCGAGCTATTGCTGCATCGTAATTACCGGAATCAAGCAGAATCTGCGCTTCGAGCATCAATGCTTCGCGCTGCAGATTCTCCGGCAGTTCGCTTTGAATCTGGGCAAGCGCCTGCAGCGACTCTTCAAGATAGCCCCGCTGGTACCGGATTTTCGCGAGAAAGAACCAGGTCCGGTCGCGAATGTCGGGCGAGACGTTGCCGGCCAGGAGCCGTTCGAAGATCTCTGCCGCTTGCGAATGCTGGCCGTAGGACAGGTACATCCCGCCCAGCAGCAATTCCGCCTCGGCATCATGGGCTACGAAGCGCTGCCGTTGCTGCGCCGCAAGCAATCGGGCGATAGCGGGAAAGTAGTCTTGCTGATAAAAGTGGAACAGGACCTCGCCGTAATGGGGATCCTTCACAACAATCGAATTGGAATCGCCAGACTCGCCCCTGGCCGCCCCGCTGGCGACAATCAGACAGACGCAGAGACAGATCCAGTTAGACAATGAGCGACCTGGCGGCAACGGTCACTCCCAGTCCTTGATGATAAATTCCGGCTGCTGCTTGCGAAGCCGGTCGGAAATTTTCAGCTCGACGTACTTGGCGCCGATACCTTTGTCGATCGTCATCGTCGCGCCGCGCCGGTAGTCGCGGCCATGCGGCCCTTTGCCGGTAAACACGGCAACCAGCTGATGCTCACCAGTCTTGAGATTGGCCATGTGCAAACGCTGCACGCCGCCACGAATCAGCGCATCCACCTCACGTTCCGTGTACAGGTAGTTACCGACTTCCTTGCCATCTATCTTGATGTTCACAGAATCGAGCGCGAAGTATTCGCCGACGTCCATAGACACAAACAATGCGACCTGCGAATTCGCCGGAAACAGCAGATCCTCTTCGAGTAGAAACAGGTCCCGATTAAGATCGAGTACCTCGTTCTTTAGAGCCTGCACATCCTGGTCAAGGCTGCGTGATTGCGCAGGCTGGCCGGTATCGGCGGGAGCGGCTTCTTGCGCGATTGCTGTAGCAGCAAGTGCCACAATCATGGTGGCAACGATCGATCTTGCCAGGTAACTGATAAATACTCGGGTCACAGCTCTACTCTCTTAGCAACGATCGAATTTGGTCGAGGTACTTATCCTCGTAGCCGGCCTTATAGCCATGGTGCACGTAACGAATCCTGCCTTCGCGATCAACCAGTAGGGTTACCGGCATCGCCGCGACATCATACAGCTTGCTGACTTCCTTACGTGAGTCGAATAGCACCGGGAATGTCACTCCGAGCTCATCAATCATTTTCATGGCACGCCCGGTATCATCGTCAATATTGACGCCAAGCAGATTGAATCCCACGCGCTGATAGCGCACATAGAGCTCGTCGAGCAGCGGCATTTCCTGGCGGCAGGGACCGCACCAGGTGGCCCAAAAGTTGATCATTACGACATCGCCCCGGTACTCGGAGAGCCTTAAGTTCTCGCCACTGGCACTTTTGAGCGCAAAATCAGGGGCTGGCTGGCCGGCGAGGTCCGATGCCGCGAGGCTGAGTGATGCCAGGGCGCAAAAAATCAGCCCGGCGAAGAGTCTAAATCGCTGCATTATTCGGTTCCTTACTGTGGCTCTGGCCGACGCCATGCGCTGCACGATACCGTGCTCGGCAACCTGTGAACCGGCATGGTGACAGCCGCGCTGTCGCGGGGCCGTGATAATCGTCACAAATGCCCTGCTTGCCTTGCGCATCAAAACGGTAAGCGCTGCAGAACAACATTCTTGTGGTACCCGGCCGCATTATGTCAAATATTTGCCTGCGTGGGCGCGCCGGCGGCGACTGTCGGATCGTAATAATAGGCATATGCGGCTGAATTTAAAGCGAAAAACCGTCTCTTTTCGGCGACAGACCTGTTTTCGGCACCGTTACCGGGTGCCTGTCGGCGCCGGTGTTTGCAGCCCGTCAGAGTAGTAGACGCTGCCGGCGCCGTCTATAACGATGCATTCATAGTCGGGTAACGTCCCGATGAGCGTCAGTCCCTGGTCCACGCCCAGCACGAAAACCGAGGTCGATAAGGCATCGGTAATCACAGCATCAGGACCGAACACCGTCGCGCTGTGCACGCCCGTGGCCGGCGCACCGGTGCTCGGCCGGATGATGTGGTGATAGCGAATGCCGCTCTCGTCGAAAAAACGTTCGTAATCACCGGACGTCGAAATCGCCTCGTCAGCAAGCGGCACCGAAATCGCTACTTGCTGCTCGTCGTCACCGCGGGGATCGCGAATTCCAACCATCCACGGACGACCACGACGATCGCCCAGCAGCCGCGAATCGCCCCCCGCCGTGACGATCGCGTTGGTAATACCGGCGTGGCGCAGGATATCGACGCCGCGCTCGACGACGTAGCCTTTGGCAATGCCGCCAAGATTGATGCGCACGCCGTCTTTCAAAAACGTGACGCTGCCGGCACCTTTATTTAACTGGACGTAACGATAGTCGATATTCTCCCGCTCCTTGACGAGAGTCTCCGCATCAGGGCGTTGACGTGCGCGGAAATCGTAGTGCTGCCCAACGCTGTCGTACGTGATATCGAAAGCGCCCCGCGTTAGCACCGCAACGTCGAGTGAGCGCTGGATCAGTCCGAACAGCTCCTCACCAACGGGCACTGGCTGTTGCGCCGCCAGGCGATTGACTCTCGAGATTTCGCTGTCGTCCAGGTACGTGCTCATCAGACGATTAATGCGCTCGACTTCCACGAACACCGCCTCGAGCGCCCGTCGACCGTCGTCCTCATCGTCACTCCAGAGATGCACGCTAACCTCGGTGCCCATCATGGGCCGGGCCTCACCCATCCACCCCGCCAGTGCCGATGCGCCGGGCGCGAGCATCAGCAGTAGCGCTAGTTTTGCCAGTAACCCGGGGTTATGCTTCACAGATAGACCATTTAGAAAGGGGCGCCAAAGTGACTTCATTCCTTATTTTCCTCGGCATCATAGCTGCGATTGTGTTCTGGGCAATCGGCATTTACAACCGGCTTGTCAATGAGCGCAACCGTGTCCGCAATGGCTTTGCGCAGATTGATGTGCAGCTGACTCGACGCCATGACCTGATTCCTAACCTCGTGGAAGCCGTCAAAGGGTATATGAAGCACGAACGCGAGACGCTCGAAAGCGTCGTCGCGGCGCGTAATGCGGCCGTTTCCAGCCTCGACAAAGCAAAAGCGGATCCCGCCAATGCCGCAGCCATCAAGAAGCTGGGCGCCTCCGAAGGTGCCCTCGGCAGCGCACTGGGCCGGCTGTTTGCGCTTGCTGAAGCCTATCCTGATCTGAAGGCGAATCAGAATATGATGCAATTTCAGGAAGAACTGGCAAGCACCGAAAACAAGGTCGCGTTCTCCCGCCAGGCTTTTAATGACGCCGTACTGAGCTACAACAACACGGTCGAGAATTTCCCGAACAACGTGATTGCCAATTCGTTCAGCTTCGCACCCGCCAGCTTCCTTGAAATTGAAGGCGAGGAAAAACGCGAGACACCAGAAGTCTCCTTTACCTGAACGTAAGTGAATTTTTTCGACGCGCAGGACCGGGCTCGGCGGGCGACGCGGCGCTTGGTCGTGGCTTACATTGTTGCCACGGTACTGATCGTGCTTGGCGTCACGGCCATCGTTGCCTTTTCGCTGGCTAATTTTTCCGAGGCCGGCTACGGCAATTCGCTGGGCGATGTTGCCACCCAACAAGCACCCATACTGATCGGCACGGCGCTGCTGACGACGCTGTTCATTTTAGGTGCCAGCATGTTCAAGACGGCTGCGTTATCGACTGGCGGCGGTCGCGTCGCGGCCAGCATGGGCGGCACCGTGGTACCCGCCGATACCCAGGATCCGCTGCGCCGCCGACTGCGCAACGTCGTCGAGGAAATGGCCATCGCGTCGGGAGTGCCGGTACCAGAAATTTATGTACTTGAGGAGGAAAGCGGCATCAACGCGTTCGCGGCCGGCTTCACGCCCAGCGACGCCGCTATTGCGGTTACGCGCGGCACGCTGGAAATCCTCGATCGCGACGAGTTGCAGGGCGTGATCGCGCACGAATTCAGTCACGTACTTAACGGCGACATGCGCCTCAATATCCGACTGATGGGTGTCCTGTTCGGCATCCTGGTGCTCGGGCTCATCGGTCGACTGATTGTGCGCGGCGGCTATCACACGAGCATCGTCTCAAGCCGGCGCGACCGCGGTACACCGGCGGTACTGATTATCGGACTGGGCCTCGTTGTTCTCGGCGGGGTCGGTGTGTTTTTTGCACGCATCATCAAAGCCAGCGTGTCGCGACAACGTGAGTACCTGGCGGACGCATCGGCCGTGCAGTTCACGCGACAGAGCGACGGCATTGCCAATGCCCTGAAGAAAATCGGCGGCTACAGCGCCGGTTCCATGATCAAGTCGGCGGACCCCGAAGAAGTCAGCCATATGCTATTTGGCAGCGGCGCGCGCTACTCGAGCCTGTTTGCCACACACCCGCCATTGCTCAAGCGCATCCAGGCACTGGATCCGAACTTTCGGGAAAAAGACTATCCCGCCATCGATGCACGACTGCATCGCCACCGCGCTACACCGGATGCGGCCCGGGCCGGTTTCGCCGGGGACATCACGACAGCCCTCGCCAGCGGTGGCTCGGCGGTTTTGCCGGAGTCCATTGCCGACTCGGTCGGTCAGCCTGAAAGCGAGCATATCGAGTATGCGCAGAATTTGCGGCAATCGATTCCCGAGTCGCTGTACGCCGCCGCGCACTCCGCCGAGTTTGCCTATTTCCTGACCATCGCACTGATACTCGACAGGACCGGCAGGCACGTCGATCGTCAGCTGTCGCTTGCCCGAGAACAGCTGGGCGCCAATCGTGCCGAACTGCTCAAGCGCTATTATGCGGAGCTTGGCGAGACCGGCGAAGAGTATCGGCTGCCACTGCTCGGTATCGCCTTTCCGGCGCTAAAATCACGCCCGTCCCAGGAGCTCAGCTACCTGGTGTCGCTGGCCAGCCGCATGATCGAAATCGATGGCGACATCGATCTGTACGAATACTGCTTTTATAGAATCCTGACGAGCAACCTCGGGCAGGCCGTTGACCCAACCGGTCGGCGGCGCGCCACCCGCGCCCGGCGCGGGAAGCTACAGGCCGCTGCGGTGGAGCTGATCACCGTCCTCGCGGACCATGGCCACGACACTGACGAGGGGCGCCACGCCGCCTTTCAGGCCGGTCTGGCAGCACTGGGGCCCTGGGCGGAGAAATATGAATTTGACGCCGATCGACGCGCTTCTGTGGCCGTACTGGATCGCAGCCTCGATGTGCTGCTTGGCCTGAACCACCGCGGCAAGGAGTCGCTGGTGCAGGCCATCAGCGCGACCGCAGCGCACGATGGCAGGCTAAGCGTCGCTGAAGCCGAACTGATTCGCGCCGTTTGCGCAACGCTCGACTACCCGTTGCCGCCTATTCTCGTTCATCGCCACATTGGCTAAGACCTGATCTGCGCGTCTTGATTGTCGTATCATAGAACTCCTGAGCGATTACCTTGTCGGATAAACACATGACTTACAGCCGCTATTTGACGATCGCGACTTTGTTGGCGCTGATCTTCACCTCTACTGCATCGGCCGCATCGCGCGAAGAAGAACGCGTTGCCGACGCCACCGATGTTCTTGATCAACTCCTGCGCATCCCGGAAAAAACCATTCCGCCGACGCTGCTGGCGCGCGCCTATGCCGTGGCAGTCATCCCGAATGTCAGGAAGGCCGCCTTCGGGCTCGGCGTACGCCGTGGCAAGGGCATTCTCGTCGTGCGCCAGGACGACAATTCCTGGAGCAACCCCGCTTTCGTCGCGCTGACCGGTGGCAGCATCGGCTGGCAAATCGGCGCGCAGTCGACGGACATTATCCTGGTCTTCAAGTCGCGCAAGAGTGTTGATGGCATCGCTAACGGCAAGCTCACGCTGGGCGCCGACGCGTCGGTGGCAGCGGGCCCGGTCGGGCGTCACACCAGCATTGCGACCGATATCGTATTTGAAGCCGAAGTATTCTCCTACTCACGCAGCCGCGGTCTGTTCGCAGGCGTTGCGGTTGAAGGCGCCGGCGTGACGATGGACCGTAAGGCGAATGCAGCTTTTTACGCGTCGGCAAGCATGACGCCGGAAAAGATCTTCGGCAGCTCACCGAACATCGCGCCGGATATCGCTAACAAATTTGTACAGCTTCTGGCCACGCAAACGAGCCGCTTGCCGACCAGCCCCGGCATGGAAGCCGCCGGAGCGCCTGCCGAGGAAGCCACACCAGAGGTGCGTACATTCGGCATTCCGGATCCGGGTGACGTGGACAATAACGACATCGAATACGACCCCAACTACTAACGCAGCAGGCCCCTGCCAACGTGAATGACCTGATTTCGATGGTGCAGCGGCTCGCAGAGTCGATTGGCCCAAACCTCTACCTGCAGGCCGCGATCATCGCGGCAGTATTTATTGTTCTCGGCAAAATCGTTGACTGGATAATTTCCGGCATCCTCGGGCGCATCGTCCGGCGTTCCTCCAACGATTTCGATGACGAATTCGTAACGCTGATGCACCGACCGGTGTTCCTGTCCATCGTATTGCTCGGCCTCGCGCTCGCGACGCGCCGCCTGCAACTGCCGACAGGACCAGAGTTCATTACGGTCGGCATACTGAAGACCATCGCAATTTTTGTCTGGTACAGCACGTTCGGCCGGCTGATGAATCTGATCGCCCGCATCCTGCGCCGTGACACGTCCAACAAGCTGACCGAAACCGGCATGCTGACGTTAGTGCACAACGTCATGAAGGTTGTGCTGGTCGCATTGGCCATCTATTTCATGTTCCTGGCCTGGAATATTGACGTTACTGCATGGCTTGCTTCCGCCGGTATCGTGGGTCTCGCACTCAGCTTTGCGGCCAAGGACACACTCTCGAATTTGTTTGCCGGCGTTTCGATCATCATGGATGCCCCATACAAGACCGGGGACTTCATTATTCTCGAGACAGGCGAACGCGGCATCGTCACCGATATCGGGCTGCGCAGCACGCGCATACTGACGCGTGACGATATCGAGATCACCGTACCCAACGGCGTGATCGGCAATGGCAAGATCATCAACGAAGCCGGCGGCCCGTCCGAACATCACCGGATACGCGCTGCCGTCGGCGTCGCTTACGGCAGCGATGTCGATCACGTCATAGATACGCTGGAAAAAGTCGCTGCCGATAACGCGGACGTGCTCAAAGACCCGGCGCCGCGCGTGCGTTTCCGAACGTTCGGCGATTCAAGCCTCGACTTCGAGCTGTTGTGCTGGATTGCGATGCCGGTTGATCGCGGCCGCGTCACGCATGAACTCAATTGCGCCGTCTACAAAGCACTAAAGGCGAACAAGATCGAGATTCCATTTCCGCAGCGCGACCTGCACGTGCGTTCCATGCCGACGATGCCTGGCTAGTTACTGCCCTCTTCCGCTCGCCGCTGCAACTCCTCACGAACTGCCTCGAGGTCTGAGCCCGGCGTCTCTGCCGCCTGCTCAGACTGACCCGTCTCGTCAGCTTCTGGAATAACGGCGACCGGCAGGTTACCGACCGGCTCGTCAATCTCCTCCGCCGTATCGGCCGGCGGCAGTTCACCGAACTGCGCCAGGTACTCTGCCTCCTTGCGATTCTCTGCATCCGCAAGTGCGCGCCGGCGTGCTTCAGCAACGGCTGCCTGAGTGCGCCGCAGCTCATTGCGCTTGCGCTGGGACTGTTTCTCGAGATCCGCCTGACGCTCAGCTTCCGCCTGTACCTGGATACGCTCGGCCGCAGCACGCGCGTTGACGCACTCGGCGTCGTAGCGACTCTTTTCTCGATCCTGAGCACAACGCACCATTGCCGCCTCGAGTAACATCGGATTTTCGATGAATGCGGTGGACGAACGCGGCGGCGGCTGCTTGTTACAGCCTGCGACTAACACCGTGCCGATCACTAAGAGTGCAAAATGCCGAATCATCATATTCCAGAGAGGCTCCTGGTCTGCTGGCGTCAGGGAAGCCGACGCAATTCCACGTCCATAATATCAAATTTGTCGTGTCGCAGGGTTCGGTGAGGTTCGCACTTTTGAGTAGCTGCGTGGGCTTTTCGCGCTATAGTGACGCCGTGCTGATTGTCAGGATGGAGTTCTTTGTCAGGATCTAGCCAGTTCCGGCTGCTCGGACAGCGTCGCTTCGCGCCGTTCTTTGCCACGCAATTTCTGGGCGCACTCAACGATAATATCTTTCGTAACGGTCTCGTCATCCTGATTACGTTCCAGGGCGTGCTGGTTGCAGGGATGAACCATACGCAGCTTGCGAACGTGGCGGCCGGCCTGTTTATCCTCCCCTTCTTCCTGTTCTCGGCAACTGCCGGTCAGTTCGCCGACAAGTATGAAAAGTCGATGCTCATTCGGCGGATCAAGGTCCTTGAGATTGCGCTGATGTTGCTCGCCGCTTTTGCGCTGATATCGGAGAGTTACTCACTCATATTGCTGGTGCTGTTTCTCATGGGCTGCCAGTCAACGATGTTTGGGCCGGTCAAGTATGCCTATCTCCCGCAACAACTCGACGACAGTGAACTGGTCGGCGGCAATGCACTGGTGGAATCGGGTACCTACATTGCCATCATCCTGGGCCTGATTGCCGGCGGCATTGCCGTTGGCGTGGGTCTCGAAGCCGTGCTCGGCGTCAGTAAACAAACCATACTGGGCAGCTGCCTGATCGTGGTGGCGATAGTCGGCTACCTCAGCAGCCGCCAGGTACCAGTCACAGCGGCCGTCGACCCGGCGCTTGAGATCAACTGGAACGCGTGGAAAGAAACCTGGCGTATCGTCAGTTTTGCCCGCGAGGAGCGTAGCGTCTTCCTGTCGATACTGGGTATTTCATGGTTCTGGTTTTTCGGCTCTGCGATGACGATCCAGATACCCGGTTACACGCTCGAGATCCTCAATGGCAACGAGGCCATCACTACCGCGTTGCTGGCAGCTTTTGCGGTTGGTGTCGGTGCGGGTGCACTACTGTGCGAGCGTATGTCGGGCCATCGAATCGAACTGGGCCTCGTGCCATTTGGCTCCATAGGCCTGAGTGTTTTCGCCATCGACCTGTATTTCGCGCAACCTGAAATGAGCCCCATCCCGGTCGCGACCATCGCCGAGTTTCTGGCACGAGACGGTAGCTGGCGCGTGCTGCTGGACCTTACCCTGCTCGGCGCATTCGGCGGTTTCTACAGCGTGCCGTTATATGCATTGATTCAAAAGCGCTCGGAACGCCAACACCTGTCGCGCATCATCGCCGCGAACAATATTATCAATTCCATTCTGATGGTTGCGGCAGCCGTTCTCTCCATCGTTGTTCTTAACGCAGGCCTTTCCATCCCGCAGTTGTTCGTGATCATCGCCGTATTGAACGCGTTGGTCGCCATTTACATCTACTCATTACTGCCCGAGTTCCTGATGCGTTTCCTGGCGTGGCTGGCCATCAATATCGTGTATCGCATTCGCACGACCGGGCTTGAGAACATTCCTCTCAAGGGACCGGTCGTGGTCGTCTGCAATCATGTCAGCTACATGGACCCGATCATCCTTGGCGGCTCGGTGAGTCGCCCGATGCGTTTCGTCATGTGGTACAAGATTTTTCAAATGCCGTTCCTGAAGTTGTTTTTCAAGCATGCAAAAGCGATTCCGATCGCGTCGGCGCGCGAGGATCCGCAGCTAATGGCAGCAGCGTTTGAAAAAGTCGATGCCGAGCTCGATGCCGGTAATGTTGTCTGCATATTTCCGGAAGGCGGTATAACCCGTGATGGCGAAATCCAGCGATTTCGACCCGGCATCGAGCAAGTCATCCAGCGACGTGCCGTTCCCGTGGTGCCCGCAGCACTCGGCAGGCTGTGGGGAAGCTGGTTTAGCCGTCGTCAAAATGGCGGAGTCAGGACATTTCCCGGACGCCTGTTCGCGCGGGTGACGGTGACATTCGGCAAGCCCATTCCACCGGGCGAAGTTACCGCCGAAAAACTCGAACTGCTGGTCAGGACCCTGCGGGGCGACGAGCGCTAGAGTCCGAGGTCCGCATCATTGCGGCAACAGCGCCGCAATGCCCAGCAATCGCAGCCGCCATTCACTCAGTAGCTCGTCCCTGTTGCCAAATAACATCGGACCTGGCGCACCGTCGAATCCCAGCTCGACCAGTTCGATAAAACCGGCACTCGCGGTTGCCAGGTACGTGCCGTTCGCCGTGGCCTGCATCCGCGCGCCGTTAAGAGTTTTAGGAACGAATGCACTGTCCAGTGCACCGAGACCGGCGATCGATACGCTCGCCCGGTGTACCCACCTCGAAGTGCGAAACAGAACCCGGCTGCCATTGAATGCAACGTCCTGCACATCTCCGGGCAACGCCAGCGTGCCGCTACTGATTTGACCCTCGCCCAGCACGAACTGGCTGGCCAGGTTGTTCTCATCGACAAGCACCAGGTATTCGCCACGTGGTGACGCCTCGAGCCAACGGATGCCTGCAGCCCCCTGCCAGAGTTGGCGCAGTTTCCAATCCCCGTCCGCATCTGTTTCGAGCAAGCGCAGCGTGCCGCTCGCATCCCCGAGATACAGCTCGCCATCGGCTGCGAACGCGATAGCAGCGTGCGGCTCTGCAAGTTTGAATCTGGCAATAACTGCGCCGTCTGCAGTGCTTAAAAGGCGTACGCCGTCGCCAGTCAACACGCCCAGCTTCGACGCATCCGGTGAAAACACGATGCGCACAACCGGCGGCCCATCGATCTGGGCGGCATACGGCAACGGCTGGCCAGAGTCCGTGTCCCAGACCCGCAGCGAGTTGTCGGCAGCAACACTGGCGACCAACTCACCATTATCGCTGGCGGCCAGTCGGCGTACCGGTGCCAGGTGACCGACGAAACTGACATCGCCACTGAGCGCTTGTATGTCTTCCGCCGTCGTCCCGGCCGATACGATATGTACGTGACCGGCCTCATTGCCGATCGCTATTCTCTTTGCGCCTGCCAGGACTGCAACCGGGTTGCCGGCGGATGGATTCCATAGCGGAGCTTCCGCGGTGGCGTCGACAGCGCTTGCAGTCGGTGGCGATGAGGCTTTCCAAAAGCGCAGAAGACCGTCGCTGTTACCCGTCAGCAGAACCTGTTCGTCCATGCCGTAGGCAAGCAGTCCACCGACAAGCGGGTCATCCTGTAATCCCAGTAGCGGCCCGACCGGACGACCGTCGCCAGTTGCGTACATTTGAAATCCGGTATTCGGCTCACCGACCAGCACGCTGTTGCCGGAGGGCGAGAAAACCAGCTGCCACTCGCCAGTAGCGAACTCCTCATGCAATGGCCGCATGGGCGAGCCGATTTGCCATAGAGCAATGCCGCTGTTGCCATAGACAACACCCAGCGTGTCGCCACCGGCGGCAAGCCGGATGGCACTGGGCTGCGCGGGCAGATCAACCTGACCCTGCAATTCGCCGGTCGCAAAATCCCATATTCGAATCGCCCGATCGTAATCGGCAGCCGCAACTCGCTTCCCTGTCGGATCGATAGCGACGAGCGACGGTACGCCGGCAACGATTACTTCAGCCTGCATCTCGCGCGCTTCCAGTGACCACATCTCCAGCCGTGTTTCCTCGTCGCTGCGCAGCTCAACAAACAGGTTCTTGCCGTCTGCCGTGAGCTTGACGCCGTCGCTGGGCGCCCGGATGGGAATCGATGCTACGCGGTCGCCCGACGCCGTATCCCACACGTTGACCAGATCCTGAGTCGCGGTAATGAGGCGCCGCGCACCGGGATCGAGCCCGATCAGATTCTTCGCTTTCATTGACGGCAATAGCACGAACCGGCTCGGCAAACGCCAGGTCCCAGATCCGCGCACTATCGCTTTGTGTCGCGCGTGCGACAGCGTATCGGCCGCCCGCATCAAACCAGATATTGTCCGTTTCTCGTTCCACCGGCTCCGGAATGTTCAGACCGCGTTGAAATTCCTCGACGATCCCCTGCGAGTTGAGCTTCAGATTCCAGCCGACCAGCTGCCCGGCGACGCCGGGGCTCTCATCACGGACGCTGATGGTCCACGTCCCCTCCAGCGGCTCACCGACCAGTTCGGTCAGCTGCTCAGCGGCAATGCGAATGTCCTCGTCACTCGACGCCCTTTCCAGGCCGGTTTCCAATTCGACCGTGCGACCGGACGGCGCAATAACCTTGATGCGCAGATCGGAAAGTCGCCCATGGCTGATGTTCAATGTCAGTCCGGTGCGCTGCACGACACCTTTGCGATCGACAATCACGCGCCGCACCAGCGGATTGACCTCCAGCGCCGTGATTTTCCAGTTCTCACGCCGGTTGAGCATCTGTTTGGTGTAGGACCATTGCGAGACCGTCGCACCGTCCGCAGAAGTCACGATCATGCCGACGGGGTCAAATACCATCCCCGCACTGCCTGGCCCCGGCAAAGTTGCCAGCAATGTCGGGTAATCGTCGGCGACCAGGCTCGCGGCACGCTGACGCCGCAACGGCGTCGGCGTAATCAGCGATTGCACGGTCGCCAGCAGCGCATCGTCGCGACGTTCGCGCCCCATAGCAGCCATCGCACGGCGATCCCAGAATCCAGCCTGCAAGGCCTCGGGAAGATCCGCTGCATCCGGCAAAGTTCGGGACCGATCCGCAATTTCCGCGATCTCGCTTTCCGTACTCGCGACCAGTGCACGCTCCGTTCAGGAAGCGTCTATACAAGCCGTCCGCGGTATCTGTATGCCCTGGAAACGAACGGAAATTCTCATAAGCGTCGGTTGCCACGTCAAGGTCAGTGGTGGCCGAGGTCAGGACTTCGACATAGGGCCCGGGCAACCATTGCGTATACCAAAAAGGAATCAGCGCAAGTATCAGCAGCAGCCCGATCACCATGGACGGCACGCGCAGACTGATCGGCAGGTTTTCGTTCGCCCAACGAGCAGTAAAGACAGACTCGTACAGACGATTGCGCACGCGGAGCCCGCCCTCGCTATCAATCTTTAGCAATCCAAGCGCAATCAACTTGCGCTGTAATGGCGAGCCCAGATCCGCAGGTACGTCGACACCCTTGCGAATCTTGCCGTATAGATTCAGCAGTTGCTCGCGACGCGCAACATCGTTCACGATCGCCTGGTGAATGTGGTTGAGGTGCGGCTCGTTGGTGACGGCCGCTCGCCCGCCCAGCTGCTGCGCAACAATGTGATCAACTGCCGTTGCGATATCGCCCTTAACGCCGGCACGGGCAATCGCTCTTGCCGCCTTCTGCACGAGGTAGGGCTGACCGTTGGTCCAGTAGAAAATTCGGTCAAGCGCGACCGTCGCATCGTCCTTTTCCAGATCCAGTTCGGTCGCAAACAGGTCCAGATCCTCACGGGAGAAGTCATCGAGAGTGAACGGCTGCGTAATGGCAAAAGGCGACAGCTGCGCGTCCTCGATCAGGTTGTCCGCATCGCCCTCACCCAGCAGCACGAAGACCAGCCGCGAGAAATCGGGATCCGTGGTGCGCGCATTATGTGCCGCACGGAAACTGACCAGCAGCTGATCGGCAAACGGCAGGTTCTCGATGCACTGGACCTCGTCCACAAAAACCACAATCCGCTCTGGCACGAACTTCAGGATGACTTCGGAATAAAAATCAACGAGGCGCTGCCGATTGCTGAGCATCGACTTGTCCTGCCACCATGCCTGCAGGTCGTAGCGGATGCGCAGCTGCCGCAGGAGGCGGTAGGCAATGTTGTAATACCAGCGCCCGGCGTCATTGCCGCCGTCGCGCATGCCAATGAGGGCAAGGTCCAGAATCGCAATTTTGCAGCCGTTGTTTTCCAGACGTGCGGCAGTTGCAGCGATCAGGCTCGACTTGCCGGAATTGTCGGGCGCCAGCACGTGCGCATAGTGGCCGGCATTAACAGCGTCGTAAATCTGATCATCGACTTTCCTGCTCACATAGCCGGCCCGAACGGCATGCAGCGGCGCACCGACGATAAAAAACTCACCGCTTGAATCAAGCTGGTCGCGTATCGTCGCTACTGTAGGTTCCGTGGAATCGTCAGCCATGTGTGGCTCCGTTGCTGTGCGGCTCTATTCTCTGCATTTCCCGCCCGCTGCGCCACTACCGGAATGTGAACTGCGACCCGGCGCGCGGTATTCTCCAGACTATGACAGAGTCGCGCTTACTCAAAAAAGACTTGTTTGGCGCCGTTTGGCTGCGGGCCGACGGCGATGAGACCGTTATTTTGCGCGATACCGGCCCGGCTCGCTGGTGGACGCGGCCGCTGGCCCGTGCCCTGTTACGCCGCGAAGCCCGCGCGCTCGCGGTGCTTGACGGCGTCGACGGCGTCCCGGCCCTCTGCAGCTACGACGCTGGCCGACTGACTCGCGGCTACATTGCCGGCGCGCCAATGCACGTGGCAAAACCCGACAGCGCAGACTACTACGTGGGCGCGGCACGCCTGCTGCGCAAGATGCACCGCCTCGGCGTCGTGCATAACGACCTCGCCAAGGAACCCAACTTGCTGGTGCGCCAGGACGGCAGCCCGGCCATTATTGACTTTCAGCTCGCCTGGCATGCGCCCCACCGCGGCCGCCTGTTTCGCATTGCAGGCCGCGAGGACATCCGCCACCTGCTGAAACACAAGCGAACCTACCGACCCCAGGACCTGACGCAGCGCGAACTCGCCATACTTGCGCGGCCATCGCCGATCGCGCGCACCTGGATGACGTTGGTCAAGCCGGTGTACCTGTTTGTTACTCGGCGCCTCTTTGGCTGGTCCGACCGTGAGGGCGCCGGCGATCGCGGGCAGACGCCCTGATCGCAGCGTCGTGACTTCCGGTATACTCGCCGCCGTTATTGAGTAAACCCTTCGAGGTTGCCTGTCTTGGACATCTGCCATCAACACAATCTTGTCAATCCCGCCGCGGCCGGTCGCCAACGCAACTTCGGCATTCGCGTGACGCTGCCTGCCGGCGATACGCTGCGCAAGATGCTCGGCGACGACTGGGAGAAATTCCACTGGTACCCGACTGCGGGTGAGCGCGACGCCGCTTTCGAGGGCATGGCGGTTCGGCATGGCTACTACCGCAAGACCGACTCCCCGACGCAGATACTCGAAAAAGTTACCAGGTAGTTACAGTCAACGTGGCGGCGTGCCGATAAAGAGGTAGAAGTTGGTGCGTCCCTGTTCTGCGAACCCGGCGGCCAGGTAGATCGGTCCGATAAACGTATCGATGCCGGTAAAGATGCTGCCATTAAAGACCATCGAGTCAAAGCTCATTTCCGAACGGTTTTGCCAGACATTGCCAGCCTCGGCCGAGACGCCGAAATAGACCGGCGTATCCAGAATGCCACCCGTCGTATCGCCGACACGACGGTAGTACACGAGTTTCGCGAGCGCCGCATGCGGTCCGTTGAGTTCACCGCGCTCCAGCCCGGAGAGGCGCAGGAAACCGCCCAGTGGGAAGAAGTCCTGAATGGCACCGTCCGACTCCAGCGTGGTCGCATAGCCGAGCCCCAGCTGCAGGCTGCTCTTGCCGCGACTCCAGGTCCTGGCGATTTCGCCGGACACCGTATCGAAGTCCGAATCTGCACCAAGTCCCGGGCGCGACAGCGTCCAGCGCAGTTCGGCCAATATGCCACTGCGTGGAAAGCGCGCGTTATCGAGCGAGTCATAGCGCAAGCTGGCAAATGCGCCACCGGTTTCGAAATCGTCATTTGGCAAGATCGGATCGCCCACTTTGACGCGCGCCTCACCAACGCCGCGAAACACACCGACCCGGAGTTCGCCAACGGTACCCAGCTCCCGGCCAAAATCAAAGCCGGTTTCCGCTTCGGTGACACGCAGTCGAGCGACGGTCTCGTCCTGCGAGAACGCGCCGAGATTGGACTGACCGACCTGCAAACGCGGCGCGACGAACCAGCGCGAATCGATGCTGAGCGGCTGATAGAATTCCGTGAACAATCGTGGATCCGTCCCCAGCCTTAAATCGGTGCGCCACTCAGCCCCCAGTCGGTTGAGTCCCGCACGCGTCAACCGCGTATTGATGTTAAACGCCGTCGAGCCCTCAAAGTCTTCTTCAAGAGCAAGTCCGAACTTCAGGAAGTTCGGACCCCAGCTTTTCGTCGTGGCGCGGTACTCAACGCCGGTGCCACCGGCTTCTTCTATGAGCGTGTAACCCACCTTTTCATACAGCTGCAAGCCATACAGTCGCTCGGCATTCCGCGCCAGTATGCTGGTATCGATCGGATCGCCGGCTGCCACGCTCAAACGTGACTCGAGAACCGCAGATGACAGCTTGTCATCATGCACGATGCGCACGAAGGCCAGCTTCTTGTCGATCACCGGGCGGGCCGTGCGGCGCGCATGATAGTGCGCATAGTCCGCCTCACTGACGGCGAGCGCCGCGAGCTTTGTGCAACTGCTCGCGCGCCGCTGCCTCGCCCGGCCCGATGGTCTCCTCGATCTCGCCAAAATTTGATGACGCATACAGGCCGAGATCGGGGCGGATGAGGACGTCACGCTCTCCCAGGCTCTCGATCTGCTGCAAGGTCTGCTTGCGGATGAGTATCGTGAGCATCTGCTCTGAAATAGCGAGCGCCGACGTCAGCCCGTCGCGACCATAGAGCGGGAATTCGGCATCAACGGCAATGATGACGTCAACGTCCATCTGTTGCATGACGTCCACCGGCAGATTGCCTGTGATGCCGCCGTCGACCAGCAGGCGGCCATCGATTTCTACCGGGGTAAAAACCGCCGGTACCGACATGCTGGCCCGTATCGCGTTAGCGAGATCGCCGCGTTGCATGACGTACCTGTCGCCCCGCTCGATATCGGACGCGACGGCGCGAAAGGGAATTGGCAACTGATCAAAATCGTTGATCTGCGAAACATGCAGCGTCAACTCCCGCAGCAGCAAATCGAGCTTCTGCCCCTGGATGACACCCTGTGGCAAGACCAGGTCAGTACCGCGCAGCCCGAGTTCGAGGTCGACGGGGAACTCGCTGTCATCTTGTTTCCGCCGAAAGCTCAAAAACTCACGATTCGACTGATCGTTCAGCGCAGCCGCCCAGTCGAGCGACCCGGCGAGTGCCTCGAGCTCGGCGGCGCTCATGCCGCTCGCATACAGGCCACCGACGACGGCACCCATGCTGGTGCCGGCGATGACATCAATCGGAATGCGCTGGTCTTCGAGCACCTTCAGCACGCCTATGTGCGCGGCACCGCGCGCCCCGCCACCGCCCAATACCAGGCCAACGCGCGGCCGCTCGCCGGCATCAGGTGATTCGGACTCTGCCATTTGCGCTTGTGCGGGATCGGCGCCGAGCGCCAGTAACACCAGCAATACAAGGGACAGTCGGGTGTTGTCGAAAACATTGATCATGAAAAGGCCAGGTACGCTGCAGACTTTCGAATGCCGGCAATTATAATGACTGAGCTGCGGTGAGGGTGAAATGATCGAGATTAGGCGCACAGGGAGGGTGGCTCGGCTGCTGGTTGTTCTCGTGGCATGGCCATTATCCGCGCCTGCGACCGACGACCTGGCCGCAACAGCCAGCGAGATCGAGGAAGTGGTGGTCACCAGTCAACGGCGCGACCAACCGCTGTTCCAGCATGCGGGCAATGTCACGCTGACTATCGGCCGATGACATCCAGGACGTTGGCCACCAGCATATCCATGAGCTGATGACGCGGCTTGCCGGCGCCTGGCTCAGCCGTGGCAGCGGCCAGGAGCACCTGACAGCGATACGCTCTCCCGTTTTGAGCGGCGCGGGCTCCTGCGGCAGCTTCCTGTTTCTGGAGGACGGCATCCCGATACGACCCTCGGGTTTCTGCAACGTCAACCAGATGTTTGAACTGAATACCGAGCAGGCGGCCCGCATCGAGGTGATACGCGGCCCTGGTAGCGCGTTGTACGGCTCCAATGCGCTGCACGGGATCGTCAACGTGCTCTCACCGGACGCCCGTCAGCGTACCGACACAACGCTCGCTGTAGAGACCGGCGCACATGATTTCCTGCGCTTGCGCGGCGATTTCCAGGGCTTGTTCGAACGCCGGCTGCAGGCAGCCGTACTGTATGCCGATGACGGTGGGTTTCGAGATGACTCCGGCTATCGCCAGGCCAAACTGCGCTTAAAGGGTCACTGGACGTCAGGCGATGCAAACGAATTCAGCACCGTCTTCACTGCCACCGATCTGCAGCAGGAAACCGCCGGCTTTATTTTCGGTCAGGATGCTTACAAGGACTCGGCACTCAATCGTGGCAACCTCAATCCGGAGGCATTTCGCGACGCGTCCAGCTCAGCGACTCTACGGCATCTGGCGACGCTCGCTGGCTAACGTCGATATCGACGTGCGCCCTTACCTGCGCCACTCCGACATGCGCTTTCTGCAGCACTTCCTGCCGGGGCAGCCGCTCGAAGAAAATGGCCACGTCAGCGCCGGCGCAATGACGGCCCTTGCCTTCGACGTCAACAACAAGCGCTTCATTGCCGGTGTGGACGTCGAGTGGAGCGATATGTTCCTTAAAGAAACCCAGTTCGGTCCGACCGAGGGTTCGGCGTTCCTTGTGGAGACACGGCCCGCGGGCAAACACTACGACTACGCCGTCTCAAGCATTGCGATTGCTCCCTATCTGCAAGCGGACTTAACTGTCAGTGAGCGCCTGACGTTAGCGGCCGGCCTGCGGCTCGAACAGATACGCTACGACTACGACAACCGCATGCCAGCCGGAAACTTGCGCGATGACGGCACCCCGTGCGGCTTCGGCGGCTGCCTGTACACGCGCCCCGCAAGTCGCAGCGACCACTTTTTCAATGTCGCTCCCAAACTCGCTTTCAGCTACCAGTGGCAAACGGGAACAGCGCTCTTCGGCAGCCTGGCGCGCGGCTTCAGGGCACCCCAGGCAACCGAACTGTATCGACTGCAGAGCGGCCAGCAGGTTGCCGACCTCGATTCCGAAACTCTTGATAGCGTCGAACTTGGTCTGCGCCGCGCAGCAGACCGCTGGTCGGGTGAGGTGTCAATTTTTGCCATGCAAAAACGCAACAGCGTGTTGCGTGACGCTGAGGGTTATAACAGCAGCAACGGCAAGAGTCGGCACCGCGGCGTCGAGGTGCAGCTTGACTGGCAGCTGCACGAATTACTGCAGCTTGAAGTCGATGCCAGCTTCGCACGACATGTTTACGATTTTGACGCGATTGCAGCCCGCGGCGAGGCGTTTGTAGCCGGCAATGACATCGACACGGCGCCACGCTGGCTCGGCAGTGTGGAGCTCATTCTCGAACCCCGGGAAGGACTAGCGCTGGCCCTGCAGTGGGCCACGGTCGGTGAGTACTTCCTCGACGCCGAGAATCGCTTTACCTACCCCGGTCACGACCTCCTGAACCTGCGCGCACAGTTTGATTTTTCGCCACGACTGAGCGTCACGGCGCGTCTCAACAACCTTCTGGATACGGCCTACGCCGACCGCGCGGATTACGCATTCGGCCAGTACCGCTACTTTCCGGGTCGCGGCCGCGAGCTGTTCGTCGAGCTGCGATACTCGCCTTTCGTTGCATCCGCCGCGCTAGCTAACGCGCAGTGAATCACTGAAGTCATTGAGGTCGCGCAACTCGCGCGCCACAACCTCGCCACTCCACCCCAGCTCCGTGGCCGCCAGCTCGGCAATCACATTGTAAAGCGGCCTGCCCTGGTCGGCGTCCAGTCCGATCATCAGGCGGCGGAAGACAATGTCGCTCAGCGTTTTCGCAAACTCATAGCGAATCGCAAATAGCACTTCGCCAGCCAGCACCGACCGCTCCGCGTCGAGCGTCACCGCGAGTTTCTTGTCGCCGGCACACAGCTCGGCGATGTCAGCCGCGCGGCCGCCGTAAACAGCCAACAGCCGCGTAACGCCGGCTTCTGAAAGCAGCTGCAGGTCCCGTAGCGACTTGCCAGCCTGCTCGATGCCGGTTGCGCCCGGCAGCATCGTTTCGTGCGTGCGACAGTCGGGCAGCCGCAAATGCAGCAATTTGGCGACGCGGTCCACCGTTTGCTCGGCGAGATTTCTATAGGTCGTCAGCTTGCCGCCGATGATCGAGATAAGTCCGTCAGCCACATCCTTGTTGACCTTGATGATGTGGCGCCGCGTGATCGCCGATTCGGGGCCCTTTGTCCTGGTGTGGCAAGGGGCGCACGCCGGCGTAAGCGTAGTGGATACTCTCTCTTGTCAGGTTCGCGCTCGGAAAGACGCGGTTGGTTTCCGATATCAGGTAGTCAACCTCCACGTCGCTGATGCGAATCTTGTCGAGGTCATCGTTGTAGCGAATATCCGTCGTACCGATCAGGAACTGCTTGTTCCAGGGGATGATAAAAAACGGCCGGCCGTCAGCCGCCGCTTCGACGTAGAACGCATCGTGTGGCGCACCGTCGAATGCGCCAACAACAATATGACTGCCCTTGGTGCCGCCGATGTGTCGATTCGTTTTGACGGGCGCCGTCTCCAGCACGCGGTCGACCCACGGTCCTGCCGCATTGACAACCATGCCGACCGAGATCTTGTGCCGGGTGCCATCCAGGCCATCGAGGTAAGTGAGTGACCTGACCGCACCGTCCTCGACGTTGATTGCCGTGACTTCGCTGTAGGTTTTTACGGCAGCGCCGGCGGCATGCGCGGCGATGAGATTTTCGAGCACGAGGCGCTCAGCAAACGTCACCTGCGCATCGTAATAACGGGCCGCGGCGCGCAGGCCGTCCGCGCGCAGGCCGGGCTCTTCCGCGCGAATGGCATCACGCTTTAGCATTTCATGATTCGGTACAGTCTTGCGCAGCGACAACACGTCATACGCAATCATGCCCAGACGAATCAGCAGCGGGCCGCGTCGCGCTCCCTTGAAAACAGGTATGCAAATACGTAACGGTTCGACCAGGTGCGGTGCGGTGAGACGCAGGTAGCGCCGCTCATGCAGCGACTCGTAGACGAGGGGAATTTCAGCGTACTCAAGGTAGCGCAGCCCGCCGTGAATCAGCCGGCTCGATATCCAGGAACAGCCGGTGCACATGTCGTTCTTGTCGAGGACAACGACCTTGAGGCCGCGCAGGGCCGCATCCCGTGCGATGCCGGCGCCGTTGATACCGGCACCGATGATCGCGAGGTCATACTGCGGCTTGTCGCGCTTTGTCATGGGCGCACCTGCCCGCTGCCGCGCACCACGTACTTGTAGCTCGTCAGCTGCTCGGCGCCGACCGGACCGCGTGCGTGTATGCGCCCGGTTGCGATGCCAATTTCGGCACCCATCCCGAACTCACCGCCATCCGCGAACTGCGTCGATGCATTGTGCAGCACAATGGCGCTATCAACTTCGCTTAAGAAACGCTCGGCGGCCGCGTCATTCGCGGTGACGATGCTCTCGGTATGACCCGACCCGTAAGTCGCGATGTGCGCAATCGCCTCGCTAATGTCGTCAACGACGCGAATGGATACGATGGCGTCGAGGTATTCGGTTGACCAGTCGGCTTCGGATGCCTCACCAACACCACGACCAGCGCCGCCAACACGCTCATCACCACGTACTTCGCAGCCGGCCTGCTGCAAGGCGCCGATGACGTCGGGCAGCAGGCGCTCGGCCGCGGCCCGATCGACCAGCACCGTCTCGGCGGCCCCACAGATACCGGTACGCCGCATTTTTGCGTTAAGCACGATGTCGCGCGCCATGTCGGCGTCGGCATCCTCGTGAAGGTAGACATGGCAGATGCCCTCGAGATGCCCGATGACCGGTACCCGCGCTTCGTCCTGCACCCGCTTGATCAGGCTCTTGCCGCCGCGCGGCACCACGACATCGACCCACTCGGCCATCGATGCCAGCAGGTAGCCGACCGCAGCGCGGTCGGTCGTCGGTACCATCTGCACGGCCTCTGCATCGAGTCCGGCCGCCAGCAGACCCTCACGCAAACAGTCGTAGATCGCGTTGCTCGAGTGAAAGCTCTCCGACCCGCCGCGCAGAATCACGGCGTTGCCCGACTTGATGCACAGCGCGGCTGCATCCGCTGTGACGTTGGGGCGGCTTTCATAAATGATGCCGATGACACCGAGCGGCACGGACACGCGCTGAATCTGCAAGCCGTTGGGACGCTCCCATTCTGCGAGCGTGCGCCCGAGCGGATCATCGAGCGCAACGACGGTCTCGATACCGGCGGCCATCGCTTCGATGCGCCCTGCATCGAGCATCAGCCGGTCGAGCATTGCCTCACTCAAGCCACGTTTTTTCGCGGCGGCCAGGTCCCTGGCGTTAGCTGCAACAATTGTTTGCGCGTTACTGCGAATGGCGTGCGCGGCGGCCGTCAAGGCCGCATTACGCTCGGCACCAGCAGTCATTGCAAGCGTCGCAGCCGACCGTCGCGCCGCCCGACCGATGTCATCCATCATGGCCGCAATCGTGTTTTCAGTCGCTCGTTCAGTCATTGTCGAACAGCACCATTTCGTCTCTGTGAATCATCACCGATCGACCGCGGTAACCCAGCTTTGCTTCGATTGCGTCCGACTGACAGCCACGCAGACGCAGCGCGTCGGTATTTGAATACTCGGCGAGTCCGCGCCCGAGTTCCAGCCCGTCGGGCCCAACGACTGTAACAACATCACCACGGTGAAAATCGCCGATGACCTCCACCACGCCAACCGGTAGCAGGCTCTTGCCATTCTGCAGGGCCGCGGCTGCTCCCTGATCGACACGTATCTCGCCACGCACCTCGAGAACGCCTGCAAGCCACTGCTTGCGCGCGGCAGCCGGGGTGCCCTCGGCACGAAACACCGTGCAGCGGCCCGTTTCCGCCAGCGCGTGCAGCGGATAGTCGATTTTGCCGCTGGCGATGATCGTCGAGCAGCCCGCATGTGTTGCAATGCGCGCCGCCTGCACCTTGGTCGCCATGCCGCCACTGCCGATGTCGGAGCGCGTCTCACCCGCCGCGGCCAGCATCTCGGCGGTGATTGCGGTGACTTCCGGGATCAGCTCGGCGTCGGCTGCGTGCCGGGATCTGCCGTATAAAAGCCGTCAACGTCCGACAGCAGCACGAGCGCATCGGCCATGACCAACTGCGCCACCCGCGCCGCCAGCCGGTCGTTGTCGCCATAACGTATTTCTTCCGTCGCCACCGTGTCGTTCTCGTTGATGACCGGCACCACCGATCGCTCCAGCAGTCGGGCCAGCGTGCCACGCGCGTTGAGAAAGCGGCGGCGGTTCTCCGTATCTTCGGGCGTCAGCAAAATTTGTGCCGCGCGAATACCGTGCGCGCTTAAGACCTCCTGGTACGCATGCACGAGCTGCACCTGGCCGGCTGCGGCAGCTGCCTGCAAGTCCTCCAGACGTGCACGTTTCTTGTTGATGCCGAGCACCGCGCTACCGATCGCGATCGCACCGGACGAGACGATCAAGGTCTCGTGACCATGCTCCTGCAGGTAGCTGATGTCATCGGCCAGCGTCTCGAGCCAGTGACGATTGAGACGACCGGATTCGTCAACCAGCAGGGAGGAGCCGACCTTGATGACCAGTCGGCGATAATCGGAAAGCGCCAGTGCGGCCATTCGTTTATCCGGCGAGCAGGTGCTGACGTTCGAATGACGTCAGCGTCACCTCGCCTTTCGAGACAGCCACTGTGCCACTGCGCGCGACGGCCGAGATCTCACCGACTTTGGCCGCCTCGTTGACAAACTCATCCACCTCGCGGACTTTGCCGGTGAGCTGCATCGTGCAGCTGACCTGGGCCTCGTCCAGCATTTCGGCGCCGAGGCGCTTGGCCAGCGCCATCGCTTTCGCGAGTCCGCCTGTGCCCAGCTTGATCTTGATGATCGCGAGTTCGCGTTCGAAATGCTCGCCCAACGTCATGTCGTGGATATTGACGACATCGACCAGTTTGGCGAGCTGTGCATTCAGCTGGGCGATTGCGGCGTCCGATCCCGACACAACGAGCGTCACGCGTGAGACGCGCGGGTCGTAGGTTGGCGCCACGTTGAGCGTCTCAATATTGTAGCCGCGCGAGGAGAACATGCCCGTCATTCGCGTCAGCGCGCCGACTTCGTTTTGCAGGAGGACTGATATCGCGTGTCGCATAGTGAGCTCGCTAGTGCCTGGATTCGTGAATTACGCGTGAAACAATATTCGTCATTGCGTGGAGCGATGGTGGCGTAGATTCTGCAGTATTGCAATGCATCGGGAATTAGTAAACACTCGAAAAAAATCCGTAACTTAGAGTGATTTCTGGAAGTCCAATGAACAACTCGGCAAACACGGCAGCAGTCAGCGAACATCCCCTTAAGGGCAAGCGCATGAGCGGCGCAGAAACCGTCGTTCAGGTCCTGGCCGATGAAGGCGTCAAAACCATTTTCGGTTACAGCGGCGGCGCCATTCTGCCCATTTATGACGCCGTGTTTCGCTACAACGACGATCACCAGGGTGCAGACGGCAAGGCACCGATGCCACTCATCGTGCCCGCTAACGAACAGGGCGCGGCGTTTATGGCCGCAGGCTATGCACGCGCCAGTGGCGAGGTGGGCGTCGCCATGGTCACGTCAGGCCCCGGAGCGACGAATACCGTCACGCCGGTACGTGACAGCATGGCCGATTCCGTGCCCATGGTCGTGATCTGCGGCCAGGTGCCGCGAGCAGCGATCGGCACCGATGCTTTTCAGGAGGCGCCGGTCTCGGCCATCATGGGCGCTATCGCGAAGCATGTGTTCCTGGTAACCGACCCCGAATTGCTCGAAGAGACCGTGCGCAGCGCTTTTGAGCTGGCACGCACCGGGCGTCCGGGACCGGTTGTCGTCGACATTCCCAAGGACGTGCAGAACTGGGACATCGAATTCAAGGGCAGCGGCTCACTGCCATTGCACGGGTATCGCCGCCGCCTGGCCAAGGTCGAGGAGAATCATTCTCAGCGACGAGGCGTGCGAGCGTTTTTACACGATGCTGTCTGAATCGGAGCGCCCGTTGATTTACGCCGGTGGCGGTGTCATCAACGCCAACGCGACGAAAGCCATGCGTCGGTTCGCCAACGAATACGGCATCCCGGTTACCACCACGCTGATGGCGCTGGGCGCCAGTGACACCACGCATCCACTGGCCATGCACATGCTGGGCATGCACGGCCTTGCTTCGGCGAACTATGCGGTTGAGGACTGTGATTTTATTATCACGACCGGTGCGCGTTTTGATGACCGCGTTGCCGGCAACCCCGCACTGTTTGGCCCGAAAGCAAAAAATATCGCCCACTTTGACGTGGATTTTGCCGAGATCGGCAAAGTAAAGCGCGTCGACTGGCATCACGTTGGCATGCTGGAACGCGACCTCACCGATCTGCTTGCTTATGGCCGACGCATCAAATTCAAGAAGTCATTCGATCGCTGGCACGAGGAGATCGCCGAGCTCAAGGAAACATACGCGCTCAACTACGATCGCGAATCGAAGCTCATTCAGCCCTACGCCGTCATCGAAGAAATCAACAAACACTCGAAAGGCGAGGCGATTATTTCCACCGGCGTCGGCCAGCACCAGATGTGGGCGGCGCAGTATTTCGATTACCGTGAGCCGCGTCTGTGGCTGACATCCGGCAGCATGGGCACCATGGGCTTTGGCTCTGCCGGCCGCGATCGGCGCGCAGTTCGCACGACCGGAACGTACCGTGATCGACATCGACGGTGATGGCAGCATCCGCATGAACATCGGCGAACTGGAAACAGTGACCACGTACAACCTGCCGGTCAAAGTGATCGTGCTGAACAACTTCGGTGACGGCATGGTGCGCCAGTGGCAGCACCTGTATTTTGGTGGCCGCATGTCCGGCAGCGACAAGTCGTTACACAGCAAGGACTTCGTCAAAGCCGCCGAAGCCGACGGTTTCAAATTCGCCAAACGACTGGACAAGAAGGCAGACCTCGAGACCGTCGTGAAGGACTTCATGGACTTCGATGGGCCGGCTTTTCTCGAAGTGATTATTGACCGCGACGCCGGCGTTTACCCGATGGTCGGACCGGGCTTAAGCTACGACAGCATGATCACCGGCGATTACATCAAGAGTCGCGAGAAGCCCAGCGACGATGCGCCGGGCCCCAGCGAGATGTTCTAGATACCGCTTCCCCTAGTCGGACGAGCTTGCCTGCAATTGCGACTGCATGCCGCAGTCGTTCGCCAGGAAGTCAATCATCGACTCGAACAGCTCGATCTGGTGCTCGTAGAACAGCGTGCTGTAAAAGTGATCGGCACCGTCAAGCTCCAGGTATTTGTAGGGTTTGTTGTTCTTTTCCAGCGCCTTCAAATACATTCTCGCCTGTCGTGGCCGAACGCGCTGGTCCACGCTGCCGTGCACCAGCAGGATCGGCACATTGACTTTCGGCACCTCCTCGGTCGGTTCGATGGCGCCATACTGGTAAACCTCATTCCATATCTTGCTCGTACCGCTGGTTCCGCCACCATACTCGTTTGCCTGCCGACGGTAATTGCTGACGGCAGCGCCGGCAATGACGCACTGGTAAATCTGTGGCGTGCGTGATGCTGCGATCAAGGCTGCATAGCCTCCGTAGGACCACCCGAACATCGCGATTCGATCAGGATCGACCAGGCCTTCATCGACGAGGTGCATAGCACCATCATCTTTATCGTCCTGCATCTTGCGCCCGGCCTCGCTGCCTTCAATGAAGGCGCTCAGGAAATGATCCATGCCGTAACCCATGGACATGCGGTACTGCGGCTGCAATACCATGTAGCCATTGTTCGCCAGCATCTGGCCCCATTCGTCGTAAGTGACAACTTCAGAGACATGCGGACCGCCGTGTGGCAGCACGACCAGCGGAAACGGCCCCTCGCCATTGGGCACGGTCAGATAAGCCGGAATCTTGCGTCCATCCCGAGCTTTGTAAGTGATGTACCTGACGTCAGCCAGCTCTTCGCTGTCGAGCAGCGGCTGCTGACTACCGACCGCGTTCAATGCGTTATTGCGAAACAGGTAATAGGTGCCCGGGTCTCGCGGCCCCGAGTTCATCGCAATGTAAGTATTGCCATCACGTGAGCGCGACGTAACCCGCACATGATGCGCGTACGGAATCGACTTTTCGAGTTGGGCACGCAATGCGCCCTCAGCGTCGTCAAAATACTCGTAGCGGTATTTGTCTTTCCCGTACCAGACACCAGCAATCTTATCGGGTTCACCCCACGAATTTGTGTGCGATACAACGCCACCGACGTCGACATCGGAGCGCTTGTAAAGCAGCTCATCATACTTCTTGGTGCGCGTGTTGTACGACCACAGGCCTTGCTTGTCGTCGCCATTGTGCGAGATCACCAAAAGGTTACCGGGCACCGCGTCGTCAAGGGCAACAACACCGTCGCCGTGCCACAGGCCCCAATCGTCGTCGCCGATACGGTAAACATCGCGCCAGCCTCGCTCACCCGCATCACGATAATAGAAAACGTACTCCTGCGAGCTGGCATCATAGCCACGTCCGATACGCGGATTGCCCTCGCTGTCGAATTCGATCTGGCCAAGGTCAAGCTTGCCACGAATTAACAGTTTCTTCGTACCCCGGTTGAGATCGAGCTCATAGTACGCACGCGGCCGGAACGCCTCGCGAAGGCTTAAGTCTTCCTCCATGCCCGGCTGCTCCGAAATGATGATTTTTTCCGGCTTGCCGGGCAGCAAATTTTCTACCGCGGGATACGCCGCGTCGAAGTCGTCGAATTCTTTTTTCTCGACATTTAGAATCGCATTCCGGGTCTCGTACACACCCTGGTTCTGACCCTCGATCTTGTCACGCACCTTTTGTCTCAGCGACAATACGATATGTTTATCGCTAGCCCAGTAATAGGACCGCAGCTCCATCGGATCCGAGTCGACGACGAACGGGTCAGCGTCGAGATCGTCAACATCATAGATATGCAGTATCGGGTTGCCGGTTCTGGACAGAATCTTGAGCATCCCTAGACGCTCGCCATCCGGCGAGACCGTCACGTTACTCACGACTTCGCGCAACGCAAAGTACTCGAGTGGGTATGGGTCCGCCGCTGACGCCGGAAATACGCCGGCAGCGAGAAATATACTCGCCAGAACGCTCTTTAGTGATCTCATTTTCATGGGTTCTTTGACCTGTCGTAGATAGGAAATATCCTCAATTGTTACAAAAAAAAACAGCCTGCGGAAATCTCTCCCGCAGGCTGCCGATTCGTCCCTTATCGAACGATTGACCTAGTTAGTGCGGAACACAACATTGATGAAGATCTCGCGGCCAAATATATCATAGCCGCGGCCGCGCGGGACGTTGTTGAACGCGCCGACTTCAGCAGTATCAACGAATGGCGGCGCCTCGTCGAATACATTGCGAAGGCCCACACCCAGGGTCCACTGGTCGCCCAGGTAGAATGCGGAAATGTCGCTGACAAAGTAATTCGATGCATAGCCGATATTGCGACAGTTAACGTCACCATTCTCGGGGCCAAGGCAGGTATCAGCATCGCCTGTAAAGACGTTGTCGAAATCATCGACGAACTCTTCGTCCTGTTCCACCGAGCTCAGGTAACGGGTAGACCAGGTGTAACGCCAGTCGCCGACATCACCACGGAACGTCATGCGCCCGTTCCACTCCGGATAGCCGAACTCACCGACGAACTCATCAGGCTCTTCGTCACTGCCGACACCACCGAACCTGCTGGTGACCTCAAGATTGCGGTTAAACGCAAAGTCCGCGCCCAAGTCGACTGCACGACCGAAAATCTGCGTCGGCCAGTCTACCCGCATGTTCAGGTCCACGCCGCGCGCGGTCAGGATGTCCCGGTTAATAAATCCCTGGTCCAACAGTTGGATCGTGCTGTCGCCGGGATCACGTGTAATGCGGCTACAGAACGGGCTGTCGCCCTGTGCGTCACCATAGCAGTCACCGATGATGAAACTGCCGTTCGGCTCGATGATCTCGTTGCGAATCTCGATATCGTAGTAGGTCGCTCCGAGCACGAGGTCAAATGCGGAGAAGAACGGCTGCTCCCAGGTAAACCCTGCTGAGAAGGAGTCCGATTTCTCTTCCGAAAGATCGAGGGCACCACCCGCAAGGACCTCCACACTGTAAGTCTGGATGCCACCATTGGTGAAAGTGAACGGGTCAACGTTCGGGTCAGCTACGCAGTTGGCTATGACTTCAGCGGAACGCTGGTCAAGGTCTGGTTGATAACCATCGACAATGTCGAATGCCCCATCGGGTATGACACACGGATCTGTGAAGTTATTGAAGCCCGTCTGACCGGCCAGGAAGTTCTCACGCAGATTGGGCGCACGGTACGAAGTGCCGACCGTACTACGCAACAACAGTGAATCTACTGGTCGCCACGCCAGCTTCCCGGAATATGTCCAGGCACCACCATAGTATTCGTCTTTGGTGTGGCGCGTTGACAAGTTAACGGTCAGCTCCTTGAATGCCGTGATGCCGGCAAGCAGCGGTGCTTCAACCTCGGCGAAAAACTCGCGCGTGTACTTTTCACCGACGGCACCCTGGTCAGCCGAAAAGCCGAAAAACAACCCTTCACCAGCAACTTCGTTCGGGCGCGAATCGATTTCGTCGGTGCGGTATTCCGCACCGAAGCCGAACATCACATCACCGGCCGGGAGCTCGAAGATGTCGCCATTCATATAATAGGAGAAAATATTCTGCGTGTACTTTGTATTGAACAGGCGCTGGCCGAACACATAGTTGCGCTCTTCTGGCGTCGCAAAATCATTGTTGGCGGGACTTGCATACAAAGACGGCGCGAACAGGTTTACCGGCACACAACCGGCCGCCACGTCGGAGGCGATGTCCTCACCGGTATCATTGACGCAGGGAGTTCCCGTTGTCGAAAAGTTGCCCAGGGCGTAATCAAGTTTGTCACCACGCACACCGTTCCACTCGGAATCACCATCAGATTCCGTGCTCGAGACAAAGAAATCGAACGAGAAGTTCTCAACCGGACCAAAGTCCAGGAAGGGCAAGTCACCGCGAATACCGGCCACCGCACGGTACTGCTTGACATCCGTACTGTTCTCGCCTCGATCGCCTCTCACGTGTAACACAGGCTGCACCGCTATCGGCCCTGACCCGTTGGTATAAAGATCAACGATACCGAAATCACGAAACTCCGCCGGCGTCAGGCCCTGAACGGCGGCAAAATCAGCCGCGTAGACTGGATCGTTGAGGAAAGCGTCGTACGCTAATCCACAATCAACGCCCGCGCCCAGCGGGTTGCAAGGGTTATACGGATTGAGCGCATTGACCGTCGGGAACAACTGGGCGGCAAAAAATTCTCCAGAGGACTTGCGGCGTCCGTACTGTAGCTCGAAGTAGGGAGTCAGGTTCGCCTCACCCGAAAACGTGTATTCGCCGAATGCAAGCGCCGCCATCGTTTCCAGATCAGGAATAACGTCGAGGTTCTGCGTATTGCCATTGAAGTTGTAATCAGCAAACGAGACATCGGAGACGCCACTCTGAGACTGGTCGACGTTCGTGCTGTAAAGGCGCCATGTCGAGAAATTGGGAACAGCGGTGTTCTCGAAGCCGGGCTGATAGAACATGCTGCCAAAGCCGCGGCCAGGCGACAACTCCGTCATGTAACCGGCGAGAGCAGTAACTTTGCAGTCACCGGGCGACCTTTGATTGTAAAAATTCGAATAGAACTGGTCCTCGGTACGAATTTCACCCGTCTCTGTGATTTCGGCATGCTTGTTACATTCGTCTGACCAGCGCCGATCCCCGAGCGTCAGGTGATTAATTTCGCGGTATTCCGTGCCGATACCAATGAAGCCACGATCACCATTGTAGCCCCACGTGGCGCTCAACTGGTTGCGGCTGCCTGCGCTATAGCCGCTGGCCGGTACGTTGGAGAATGTTTCAAACTCGAAGCCGTCGAAGTCCTTTCGAAGGATAACGTTAACAACACCGGCGAGAGCATCCGAACCGTAGACTGACGATGCGCCGTCGAGCAGTACTTCGTACTGTTGGACCAGCGAACCCGGAATCAGGTTGAGATCCGGCGAAGTCGGCGCGCCCTCAACACCCGACGGGGGAGAGACGTCGGCCGTTAACCAGGAAAAGCGTACGCGATGCACCAAGACCGCGCAGATCGACCGTCGAAGCGCCGGGGCCGTTATCGACAACGAATGCCGCTGAAACGTCAGGTCAATCTGCACACCAGCTGGCTGCTGGTGACTCCTGCAGGATCGTTGACGGGTCGACCAGACCCACCTCACGCGAAACCTGTCCGGAGATGACCTGTAGGGGCGAAATACTGGAGTAGGTATCGCGCTTCAGGCGTGAACCCGTCACAACAACCTCTTCGACCTCGTCCTCATCGGCCGCATCATCCTCGCTGTCCTGAGCGAACACCTGTGGCGTTGCCAGCAAACAAACCGCTGCGAAGGAATACGAGAACGTGCGCACTACGCGCCCGAAAAGAGCGCGGATATCGTCAACTTTCATTATTAACCCCTTTTGCAAAATAAACGGCCGGGCATTTTTCGAGAGCCTTGGGCCGGAGGCCCGTCCTGCAACGGTGCCGCCATAGATCGTATGATGCGATTTCGCCACACATTTGTAAATGCCTAAGGCTATAAAACTTCTGATTACTTTGTCGTCTGTTGGGAAAAAACCACAAACATATCGGTGGCACCTGCCGGCGCCGGGAGCGCGTCGCTAGGTAGAACTGCGAATTGCTGTTTTTCCCTGCCAGAATTAGCCTGACAGGCTCGCAAGGAGGTCCCGATGCCACTGCCCACGGGCGGAAATACGCGCACGATCACCGGCTACGTCAAGGTCCTGCTGGACTACCCGCGCTGGATTATCGAGCGTGAGGTCGACTTTACCAACTGCCGCTACCAGGGGCGCTTCGAGCCATCCGATACGCGCTGCACCTCCTGCCAGTTCGGCGATGCCTGCCGCTGGCTGAACCTCAAACAGCCTGCCCCGTCGATTTCTGATCCGTTGCCGGAGCTATTGAGCGCGCTGGATACGGCCGTCACCTACCTGCGGTCACCGGATCGCGAGCATATGGCACACAACCGTCACTGTGATTGCGAGACCTGCGCCTGGCTGCGAGATGCAAAGAGCTTTCTCCGCCAGCATCGTCACGGCGATTAACGCGCTATCGATGCGCTATTGTCTAATCTCGATAAGCCGCCAGCATCGACGCCTAAGCGACCGTTTTAATTAGGTTTTCCAAGACCGGCCTGGTCCGGTATTATGTGAACTGGCGCAAGGAATTGTCGCCGCGGATACGCGAAATTAAGGGCAAGACCGGTTTTCGGTCAGAGAGCCTTAAGTTAATGACATCAAACGGGCACAACGTGAACAAGATTGTGGTCCTCAACCCCAAAGGGGGTTGTGGCAAGTCCACGCTTGTTACCAGTCTTGCCGCCCGTTATGCGCAATACGGCACCACCCCGACAATCATGGATTACGACCCGCAGGGGTCATCAATGGCGTGGCTGGGTCGGCGCAGCAGCGATTACTTCAAGATTCATGGCATCGACGCCTACAAGCAGTCGATGCAAGCGACCCGCAGCTGGCAGCTGCGCGTGCCAAGCGACACCGTCAACCTGCTCGTCGATTCGCCGGCCAGCATCTCGCATGACGATTTGCGGCGTCTGACCGGCGATGCCACCAACCTGCTGGTACCGGTCATGCCATCCGCGATGGATATTCATGCCGCGGCAGGTTTCATCAAGGACCTGCTGCTGGTCGCTAAAATCGATCGGCGTGAGCGCAAGCTCGCCGTCGTCGCCAACCGCACAAGAAAGAACACGAAGAGCTTCGCAAAACTGATGCGCTTCCTGGATTCGCTCGGCATTCCCATTATCGCCGTGTTACGCGATAGCCAGAATTTTGTGCACGCTGCCGAGCAAGGCATTGGCGTGAGTGAAATGCCGCCCTCCAGGGTCCGGGAAGAAGTGCAGCAGCTCGACACGATCGTGCGCTGGCTGAACGCCTGGCCCGAGCGGCGCGCGCAGCTGGCCGCGACGTTGGCCGCCAGTCAAACGTTCGTCGGAACCACAGCCGCTGCTGCGCACGCCCAGCCTGAGTTCAGCCTGACCCACCCTGCTGGATCCTGGCAAACAGCCCGACATCGACATTGCCACCGCTAAGAACGATCGCCGTGATTTTTCCCGCGGTCTCGATCTTGCCTGCCAGTACTGCCGCGAGCGCAACCGCGCCACCGGGCTCAACCACCAGTTTCAGGTGGCGAAATGCAAAGCGCATGGCCTCACAGACTTCTGCATCGCTCACCGTTAGTCCCCGACCCAGCAGTTGCCGATTAATCTCGAAAGTCATCTCGCCAGGTTCATGTGCTTGCAGCGCGTCACAGATCGAACGGGCATCGCTCGCAACAGCAACGCGTTCGCCGCACGCCAGCGAACGCGCGGTATCGTCGAACTGATCCGGTTCCACGGAATGCACGGCAACATCCGGCAGCTTCGCTCGCAGCGCGATCGCGCTTCCCGATGAGAGCCCGCCGCCGCCGCAACAGATCAACACCTGGTCCGGCGGCATTTGCATCTCGAGCGCCTGTTCGGCGATCTCAAGGCCGACAGTACCCTGCCCTGCGATGATGTCCGCGTGATCGTAAGACGGCACGATAACCGCATTGCGTTCGGCCGCAATTTTTTTTGCGATGGCCTCGCGATCGCCGGTGTAACGATCGTAAGTGATCACCTCGCCGCCCAGCCGCTTCGTGTTTGCGATCTTGGCCTGCGGCGCATCCTCCGGCATGACGATGGCGGTGCGCACGCCGAGCATGCCGCCTGCCGCGGCCACACCCTGCGCGTGATTGCCCGATGACCACGCAACCGCGCCGCGCTCGCGTTCAGCCTCTGTCAGCTGGCTCAACAGGTTGTAGGCGCCGCGTATCTTGAAGGAGCCCGTGACCTGCAGGCACTCAGGCTTGATCAGGACGCTGCCGCCCGCGATATCGTCGAGCTCAACATTTCTGACGAGGGGCGTACGGACGCTGACGCCGGCCAGGCGCTCGGCCGCCGCCGCAATGTCAGACAGCGTTATCACGCGCCATCCGCGGGTAGCAGTCGATCGGTTTTTGCCGCGCAGATAAAGTCGTTGTCGGACAGCCCGTTGATGGCATGCGTCGTATAGCTGACCACGCACTCCCCATAGCTGATTGTCAGCACCGGGTGATGCCCCTCACTGACGGCAATCCATGCCGCCGCATTGGCAAACGCCAGGGTTTGACTATAGGCCGAAAACGTAAACCGCCGCGTAATCTCGAGACCGTCGTCACTCAAGCTCCAGTCCCGGTGCAGTGCCCGCAGCAGCTCTTGTGCCTGGTCGGCACGCAGCGGCTCAACGCCACCCTCGCAGGGCTTGCAACGTTGCTCAACAAGCTTCTTCGACATATCAGTGCCCCTGTTACTCGCCACCTGGCAGATGTCGTTCCAACCCTAGCAACGCCATTCCCAAAGCGCCATAAAAAAAGGCCGGTCCTCGCGGACCGGCCAGGCGGAGACTCATTGCAGAGTCACAGGGAAGAGTGCAATGAACGCTAGTTCGGGTTTGCGGCAACCGCCGGAGCGTCATCGATAAACAACTTGACGCTGACACGGCGCTCGAACGCATAGCTGTCGATGTTCTCGTCCTGTGCCGTGGACTCGCCGTGGGCGGAGACGTTGATGCGCTGCGGATGCACGCCGGCATCGATGAACAGCTGACGTACAAACTCGACGCGTTGCTCAGACAGCTTGAAGTTGTAAGCCTCGTCACCGCGCTCATCAGCAAAGCCATCCAGTTGAATGCGGATTTGCGGCAGTGCACCGATCGTGCTCGCGAGCTGGGCAAGACGATCACCGGTCGTATCGACCAGCGCCGCCTCATCCGTGCGGAACAGCAGATCCATTTCGATCCCTGCCTGCATCAGGTTCACCAGTTCCGGACGAGCGACGTTCTGCAAGCGCTCGACTTCGCTACTGAGCGTATCGATATTGGTCTCTAACGCCGCAACCGTATTGCGTGACTGGATGAGCGAGCTGTCGAGCGTGTCGAGTTGTTCGTCGCGTTTGTGCCAGTTATCACCAAGCCGGGCACCGATGGCGGTGCCGATGAAAAATCCAACCGGGCCTCCGGCTGCGGCACCTAGCAGGGCACCGGAACCGATACCGATAGCCTCTTCTTTCGAAGACTTCGAGGCAGCATGCACCGGTGAGATAACGAGCAGCGTCACCAGCGAGGCCGTGATCAGGGTAATGAGTGTATTGCGCATGGGGTTGTCCTCCGTAATTTGCAGTCGCACTGATGTGGCCTGCTTCGGAGTTCATTACAAAACGAAATGAGGGGCGTGAAAGGTCGCGCTCGTGGAATTCCAGTGATGGATTGTGGCGAAAGGTGGCCGCCACGAAAGCAAGGCGACGCGCTTTAGCGGTTCTCGTCGGTCAGCGCGACAAAAGTCCCGCCGTTGCGCTCACAGAGGATCCGCATCAGCGTCGCGAAGCGTATCGCGGTCGCCGGGATCTGCCCGCCTTTACGGAAGCCGCGCGGGAACCCGACCGCGTGCAGGCGTACGCGGCGCGTGCCGTCCGCACCTTCCCGATTCAGTCGATCGATCGTCGCGACAATGGAGTCGATCGTGTAGTTGCCCTGAAAGTCATCGCCGAAAACGTACACGCTGACCTTTTTGTCGGCGGCCCAGAACTGTGTGATCGCCTCCTGGATCCCGTCCACCGGGTCACTGTCGCTACTGGCCTGCCAGGTTCGCATTCTGCTGACGATAGCTTGTCGACGACCGGGAGAATCGGGTATCCAGCGCCCCGCATAGTCCTGGAACATGTAACGACCGTCATCGTTCATGATCTGCAGGCCTTTCACGGTCGGATACGCCTCGAGGGTTTCCCGAATCTTGCGCTGCACGAGCCCCCAATTGTAATTCTGCATGCTGGGCGACGTGTCGATCACAAAAATAATGTACTCGCTGTCGACCGGGATACCCGCAACAGCGTCTTCGGCGGGACGTCGGTAATACGGCTGCAATCGACGCATTTCATCGGTCAGGCGCTGCTTCGCCGCCAGCATTTCGCCCTCATCGATGGGCTCTTCTTCGTCCTGCTTCGAGGCGCGATACTGGCCGCGAATCTTGTTCAGGTCGCCCTGCAGCTCGGCCAGGTAGCGCTGCGTGGAAGCCGCGTCGTCTTTTACAACCTTGAGCTCGCGGTCGAGGATGGTTGTCTGCCCGCGCAGCTCGAACAATTCCTGCTGCAACAACGCGATCAGTTGTTCGAGGTTGTTCTCGGCCTCTTCGATGACCACCGGTTCATAAATTTTACTGAGTACAAGCAGCAGGATGATCGCACCGAAGCCGCAGCAGATGCAGTCAAGGAATGACAGGCTGAAGGCTTCCACATTTCTTCTGCGACGCATCGTCTATTCCCTCTTAAGGCCAGTCACGGCTGACGCTGACGAAGGAACCACCGCTGGTTAAGGCCAGCGACCAGTACGAGATCGGCGCATTAAGATCGCCTTCCATCGGATATAGCATGATATTGACCGGCACGCCGGAGGGCAGCTCGCGCACGGCCCGACTGAACAGGTTGCCGCGCTCGTTACTGCTGACCACCGTCTTGCTGGTCGTCGGGGCATCCATCGTCGGCATGCCATCAACCAGCAAGATGATGTTGTCGGGCCGCGGGTTGAGTTGTTTGGCGACCCGAAAAGCGTCGTGCATGTTGGTGCCGTTTTTTGGCACGGTACGACGCAGTACCCGTACCGCTTCGTTGAGCTGGGTGCCGTCATCGGCTTTAAGCCAGATGCCATCGGTGCCCTTGATGACCGGCTCGGCTGTGTTGTTAAACATGTAAATCTGGTATTCGCTGCCCTGCGCGAATTGCGAGGTCAGCCAGTCAACGGTGGCAACCACTTGCCGCCATTTGCGCGAACGCAATTGCTCGGCAGTCGACATGTTGCGTCGCCGCAGGATGTTCACCAGCTTGTCACTCAGCATGCTGGCGGAACGATCAACCAGTATCAGTGTGCGCTTGCCGCCGAGCTTGAGTCCCGTTAAGTACTGACGATCGCCTTCGCCCTTGAACGTGCGAATTTGTTCGCCCGCCGCGTCCTGCTGCTGCTTCTGCGCCAGCAAACGCTTGATCTCTTCTTCGAGCGACTTGATATCGGACTGCAGCTTTTCGACACGCTCGATCTTCGCCAGCGTGTCGTTATCGTACGTATCCAACTCGGCCTGCAACTCCTTAATCAGCGCAATAATCTGCGCAATCTTGTCGTCAGCAGTCTCCTTCTCAGTCTCGAGCTTCTGCTTTGTATTTCGTGCCAGCGCCAGGTTCTTGCGGCCCTCGAGCACCTCGATTTCCAGCCGGCTGGTCTCCGCCATCATCGCGCTCGTTACATCGTCCGTCGTGGCATTAACGTGCGAGTTGATAATCATGAAAAACAGAATGACGGCGCCAAAACCGCAGCTCATGCAGTCCAGGAACGACATGCTGAAGATCTCTGATTGCCGGCGTCTACGCCTCATCGGGTCGCTCCGCAGAGATCAGTCGAAATTCGAAACCCGGTGTACCAATGCGCAACAGGTCGCCGGTCTGCAGGGTCGCCGATCCATTGATACGATGACCGTTGAGAAAAGTCCCGTAACGACTGTAATCGGTAACGATGCACTGGTTGTTCTCGCGGCTCAGCACGCAATGCCGTCGCGACACGCCCGGCATATCCTGCCGCAAATCAACGCCGCGCTCACCATCGGCCTGCTGCGACCCCAGCACAAGCGGCTGCGTGTCGAGGAAATGCGCGTGGTGCCCGAACAGCAGGTGCGTTGGCTGCCCGCCGCTGCTCGTCGCGTCGCTGGCGATGACTTCAACGGCTGCCTGGTCCCACGGCAAATGCCGTGTCAACGTGAGTGCGCCACCGCCGCTGTGCGCCGGGCAGCGTTTGATCAGGCCACGCACGGTCGCACCGGGCTCGAGCAAATACGCCTCACCACCGACTCGCGTCTTCAAAGTGTCAGCCAGCCCGGGCATGCCTGCAGCACGCTCGGCCAGTTGAATGGCCGGCAGATCCTCCGCACGGTACAGCGCTCGCAGATTGCTGACTATGTTCTGGTAAACCGGTGCGGCCGCGTCTATCAGCTGCAGGGTCTCGATCTCGGCCGCGTGCGCGATGCCACGGTATTCAACCTGCATCGGCACGGTGTCCGCACCGGCCGCAACGGCGAGCCATGCCGGCAGGCTGTCCTGCAACAGCTGTTCGGTCTCGGCCGTGTGCAATGGGTCAAAGCGCGATTGCTGCACAAACGCTTCAGCGATGATATGCAGCCAGACTTCGTAGAGGCTCAGTACGCCGCAACCGTCGACGACGACCGAACGTTCCACCTGCACCTGGCCATCCTGTAACAAGCGCGTCAGGGTTGCGGCATGCAAGCCGAGATCGATATGCACAGGAACCGCGTGCTGGTAGTGCCGCCGCGTTGCCGCTACAGCGGCATCGACCATCGCGACGACTGGAATGCCCTGGTCGAGCGCGATTCCAAGCAGCAACCCCAGGTTGTTGCTGTCCATATAAGCAGGCACGCCGATTGCGAGCTGGTCCCCCGGCTTCGCCACCTGCTGCCAACACTGCTCGAGCTGCCGGCTGACCAGGTCCGCTGCGCTCAGATGACGAAAGCGATAATCGACCAGCGGATCGGTCGTCAAGTTCGACCAAAAGCGATTATGAATCTGGCGTGGCATTAGCCTGGCGCTGGCAAACGCCGGAAGACCCGTGGTCAGCTGCTCATTTTCGAGTAATGCAAACCCGGGCTCACGATAGAGTATGCGCTCGTTGTCGCAAACAACGAGGCTGGCGTCGTTCAGATGTGCTGCGAGAATTGCCACTGCAGTATCCGTCCGCTCCTAGTCCGATTTCATGTGTCGGATAACTTTGTCGTCGCAATAGGTTTCGCTGTCGAACACCAGTCGTTCCTGCATCAGCTGTAGCTGGTGCACAAGAAACATCAGGAAAATACTGATGAGCAACGCGATGAAGGTCGAGTTAAATGCCACACCAAGACTCTGGGTAACACCGGCGATATCACCCTGGACCGCTTTGTCCGCCTGCGCCAGCGCCTCACCAATACCGCGCACGGTACCGATAAAGCCGATCGACGGAATGGCCCAGGAGATGTAACGAATCATGGACAGCTCCGACTCGAGGCGGTCAGCCTCGGACTCGCAGATCGTGTGCGTACTGGTCGCGACATCCTGGATATTGCGCGTCGAACTGAAGCGCCGCAGCGCATTCAACAACGCTCTCGGTAGCAGCATCTGTCGTCGGTCTTCAGGCAACGCCTGTACTTGTCGCGCGAACTCACGCGTATCCTCCGGGAGTATTCGCATCCCCTCGGTCACCGGTACCAGGTCGACCTCCAGCAACCGCCGCTCGTTATTCACCTTGACGGTTTTGTAGCCCATGATGGCAAGCGCCCAGAACATCAGGATGAAACAGGCCTCCTGCTCGAAATCCTTGACCAGCACCCAGACGCTGCGCTCACGAACGAAATCCGGATCTGCGGCAGCCAGCATGTTTTGCTCCGCGATGATCTCAACAGCGTTGGGACGCACGACGGCAACGTAAAACGCATGCACGACGATGATCGCTATGATCAGCGCAAACAGCTGAAAGACAAACTCGACGGGGATGTTCTTCTTGTTCATAGGGGTACGCCTGGCTGCAGATCAAATGTCGGTTGGGAAAGGAATGGATTGCCCGAACGCGACGTTTTCGCTGGGAATGAACACGTCCTCGTCTTCCACCGGGTATGGCTCGTCGAGACCGTCGGGGTCATCATCACCATCGGCCTTTTTATCGGCCGCCTGTTCGGACGCTTGCTCCGAAGATTCTGGCGCTGCATCGGCGTCGGCATCTTTAGCGTCCTGTGCCAACACAGAGGTGGCGGACAAAAAGACCAGCAAAAGTACAACTCGAAGCATGTCATATCTCCTCAAGACTCGAACGACAGTGGTTGGAGCACGTTCGTTTGGACCGCGTTAATGTCCGATTGTCGCATGAATGTTTAGTCCGCATACCTGGCGATACGAAAGCCGATGTCCGGGCGCGGCTCGGCACTATAGTCGCGATAACTTTGCCGCAGCTCGGTAATGCCGGCGTGTCGCCAGCTCGAGCCCCGCACAACATGGCTGTTGCCACGCTCGGGACCGACGGGATCGATCACCGGCGTAGTCATGCCGGGCGTTGGCACCGTGTAATAGTCATGCACCCATTCCGCGACATTACCAGCCGCATCGTAGAGACCAAGCGCGTTCGGCTTGAACTTGCCGACCGGCGCGCTCGATGCGTAGCCATCGTCATAGGCAGGCAGAATCGACGGCACCAGTGCGCGTGCCGACACATCCGCAAGATTGCCAACTCCCGGTGGCGGCGGCCACTTGTCGCCCCAGGCAAAGCGGCTCGCTTTCTCGCCGCCGGCATACCGCATGGCCAGCACCCACTCGGCCTCCGTCGGCAATCGATAACCATCGGGTATCGGGTAGACGGGTACCCACTGGTCAAATTCGAGCACATAGGCTGGCGTGCGCCCTTCCTGCTTGCTAAGCCAGTTGCAGTACTGGACCGCGTCCGCCCAGCTAACGTTAGCAACAGGATTATCGTCGGCAGCGAGTGAGGCGTGCACAGCCGCGCCCGAATCATGATTGCGGCGAAACTCGGCGAACTGTTTATTGGTCACTTCGGTTACGCCAATAAGGAATGGCCGCGTGATTGTCACAGGCACAATGACCTCGTTGGCGCGGCGGCCCATTTCCGAGCGCGAGGCCCCCATCGAAAACGTGCCACCCTCCACGCGCTGCAGCGTTTGCTCTGCCGCCGTTTTTACAGTCTGCGCAACAGCATCACGCGCAATGGCCTCGAGTGATCGCAGGCTCGCTGTGACCGTTTGCGGGTACCCCGGACGCGGCGTCAACGTGCGGGTCCATGTCTGGAATCCGGAACGGCGCACTTCAATTTTGTGGGGCGCGGAACTAAGACGCACGGTCGTGTTGCCCTTACCGCGCGCACGTCCGTCGACATACACCGTTGCATCCGGCGGCCGCACGTTGACCGTGATCGAGCCGAGCCGTGCCGACAGATCCACGGTGATTGAGTCGCTGGCTGCCGACTGCAGCCGCAAGTTACGCGTGGTTACACCGTAACCCGCCTTCGACATGCCAATCTCGTAGTCAATATCCGGCGACAGCGACAGCGAAATCGGTGACTGGCCACGGTAGCGGCCATTCACCGTGACGTTTGCCCCGCGCGGAATGGTGTTAACCAGCAGCGACGCATTGGCCGGCTCAAGCTGGATGACCGGCAAAGACTGCGGCTCATTCGGCGCCGCAACCACGCTGCCATCCCAGGCGGCATAGCCATCCCTGGAAACCGTAATATCGTGCATTCCTTCCAGTAGCTCGATGGTCGCGGGCGTCACTCCCACCTGCTCATCGCCAGCGAAAATTGCAGCGCCGGCAGGCTCCGACTCTACCGTGACGTCGGCCCAACGCGGCACCAGCTGCACGTGCACGGTCTCGAGCTTCTCGAGGCCCGGCATATTGACGACATCGGCGAACGGCAGGAAGCGTGCGGATTCCACCGTCACAATGTGCCGACCCGGCTCCAGTTCCAGTGGTCCGAACGGTGCCTTGCCAACTTCGGCGTCGTTGACGGTAACGATCGCATCAACCGGCGGATCGGTCATGACCAATAGCTGCCCCGGTTTCTTGCGCATGCGCAGACTGACAGTCATCGATGGCTCATCACCAACAACGAAACTCTGGTCGACGTCGTAATAGCCCTGCTTCTTGACTCTGACTGTATACGTGCCCTTGCGCAGCAAGGTGCGATCGCCAATGGGCAATCGAAACCAGCCGCCATCCACATTGAACGCATCGGGCGCAGGCGGATCAATATCGAACTCAACGGACTTCGCACTGAACAACAGGTAGGACGCGATTAGCAGCGCTGAGAGCCCACCGCCGAGGATCATCTTTAACGGACTCTTCCTCGTCTCGGCAAGCTGCGCCGTGGTTTCGGCGGCGCGACGGAAAGCAGTTGGCGCGATGGCCTCATCTTCAGGCAAATCCGCTGCCATCTCTTCCGGCGGTTGCGTAACGTACGCGCTGTCCTCGAGGCGCACATCGAGCAGCAAGCGCTGTTCAGCGACGCTGACAATAATGCTGCTACCAAAGAACTGCAGTTCGTCACCGTCCTGCAATCGACGGCTGGACTCCAACGGCTCGCCGTTAATTTGCAACGTGATATTGCGACCGATCGGCTGCACAAATGGCGCGCCATCCAGGAGATCCAGCAGCGCGACCGGTGCGCCGCCGGGACCGGGCAGTCGTAACGTGCTGTCGGTGCCCGTACCGATGCGCAGCGGCAACTCACTGGCAGAGACGCGACGTTCGCCCTCGACGTCTCTTATGAACAGGTGATCAAAGTTCAAATCTGCTCCTCACAGCGCACCACCACCGGCTCCATGTCGATCTCGGGCGCCACCCGAAACTCACGGCGCACATCCCGAAAGCCCGTGCGGACTCCAACCGCAACGTAAGTTCCGGGTCGCAGCTCCAGCCGGGTGTTATTGAAGCGTCCGAGTGTACCGACTTTATAAATGGAGACCTGCGTCAGGTTGTCCGAGACCAGCTGCACCGGAATCGGCGTGGCCGCGCGCTTCAGCAACTTCGAGAGCTCGTCACGCTGTCCCGCCAGCCGCGGTCCGATGTCACCCATCAGCGTTATGTCGACGACCAGCTTGCGTCGCCTTTTGCAGCGTCGAGGGCACACTCAGTTTGTCTGGCTCACCCATGTACTCATCAAGTTGCTGGTGCAGGTCCCGCATCTTGCGAGCGTTGCCAAGACCGTCAATCGCGAACGCCAGGTTGGCGTCAATCTTGAGCACAGCCTCGTAGGTCGTAATTACCGCCTCCCAGTTTTCGTCCTGCTCGAGGATCTGCGCCTCGCGCTCGAGCGTGTTGATACTTTCCAGACGCAATCCCTGATCGACCTGCAGCAAACCGTCAGCAGGCTCCGGCGATCCCGGCAACAGTCGCTCTGCCATGCGAAATGCCGCCCGCGCGCTCAGGTAATCCTGCGCCGCCAGCGCATCAAGTCCCTCACTCATGCGCTGGTCGAATGTCATCTTGGTGCGGGTCGCCTGCACGCGTATCAAGCCGTCCTGTGCCGGCTGCCATGCGGGGTCGAGAGCGATGGCCTGTGCGAAACTCGCCTCAGCCGCAACGAGCTCCAGCTCTTTCTCGAAGTCCAGCCCCTGGTCCACGAGTCGCAGCACGTCCTCCAGGTTCCTGGTGCGTTCGTAACCCGCCACGGCGACCGCGTCATTTGGTGTAATGGCAACCGCGCGTTCATAAAGGCGCAACGCCTCGGCACGATCGCCGGCCTCGAACGCGGCCTGCGCACCACTCAACGCTTTCTGAAACTCCGGCTCGATGCGGTCAAACAGCGGCTCGACAACACCGATCGCGTCGAGGTAGTGGCGCTCGGCAGCACGGTACCTGCGTTCCAGGTAAGCCTTGTCACCTGCCGCATAATGCTCCTGCGCGACCTGGAACTGCGCGGCCGCCCAACGCTCGACACCCCGCTGCTTCAAGGTCTCGAAATTCGACAGCAGCTCGCCCAGTATCGTTTCCACTTTGAAACGCGCGCGTTCGTCGTCAGCCAGACCGCTGTAATCGGCGTCGTTTTCATTAAACAAGATCGACTCGCCACCGGTGCCGCGCGCCTCGGGCTGGTAATCGCGCGTTGCCCGGCCCTGACCGAGCAGTGATTCTTCCGCGCCGGCGACGTCCCCCGCTGGTGTGCCAGCGGGATCCTGCGGCAGCGTCGCAGCGTCGCGACGCGCTGCACCCGGCCCGTTATCATCGACGGTTGCCGGCAACAGGAACACCACACCGAGCAGCACGAGCAAGGCGACCCCGAGCGCAATACCCAGTGTGCGCGGGCTGATACCGTCGTCAGCCGTCGACGATGCCACCGGTTCAGGTTGCCGGTGCTCTGCTGTCATCGGTCGCACCGACGCGACCGTTTCTACGCGCTCGTCCGCAACCGCCGTCTGCGCCCGCCGTGCGATATGCGCTGGCCCGGAATTGAAACCGGCGGCCTGCAAGCGCTCCGCGACCTCCTCTGCCGTGGGTCGCGCTGCCGCATTCTTGTCGAGCATCCGGGCAACGAGTGCGACGACTCCCTGCGGCACCACGGCGCCGTCAGCCGCGCGCAACGGGTCGGGTATCTTGCTGTCAATATCATCGGCAAGCGACGCCTGGCCATACGGTGGCTGCCCATTCACCAATTCGTAAATCAGGCCGCCGAGCGCAAATATATCGTCGGCGGGCTGTGCCGCTTCGCCCGCGAGCGACTGTGGGCTCTGGGCGATCATTGAGCCGCCGGCCTGGCGTTCGCCAATTGTGGCAGCAACACCGAAGTCACAAATGTAGGGTGCGCCGTTTTGATCCAGCAATACGTTGGATCCTTTGAGATCGCGATGCACCACACCTTTGCCGTGCGCATAGCGCAGCGCGTCGACGATCAGCCCGATCGGCGGCAGGATCTCGGCGACCGGCCGGCCTGTCAGCACACTGAGGTCGGGTCCGTCGATGAATTGCTGGCTAAAGAAAGCACAGCCGGCATCCGTATGAAATTCGAAAACGCGCACGATGTGCGCGTGCATCAGTCGAATGTGCAGCTGCCATTCCGCCCGCAGCCGTGCACTGTTGTTGGCAACATCCTTGACGATCTTGAGCGCCACCGAAGTACCGGTGAAACGGTCTTTGGCAAGCCAGGTCTGCCCTTCACCGCCGTCACCGAGCCGGCGAACGAGTGTATATCTGTCGGCTAATTCGGTGCCTGCGGTGAGTTCAAGCATGACGCGCCGGTCGGTGCTGCGCTGGATCAGAGTTCGGTTTCAGGAGCACGCGCACCGATTTCGATCGACTGACTGAAACCGGTTTCAGCTGTGTAAATTTCCTTCAGCAGTTTACGCCAGCTCTCGTATTGCGCAGCGGCGGTGCCGGTCAGGCGACGCTCCTGCCCTTCGACATTCACGATCATCGGTGCCGCTTCCGCACCAAACGACTCGGATAATTCGGCGATGGCTTCGATATGAATATTGGCCTCACGACTCTGGCGCCACGCGCCAGCGACCCGTTCAAAACCCTCATTGATTCCCATGCTCTGCAACCCGCGATTCACGTTGCGAGTGGTGCGGCTACCCGAGCTGTCCGTGTCGATCGCCAGCGAACCGGCCAACACGACAACGCCGACGAGCGCTTGCAAGCGTGCCGAGCGTTTGACCTCACGAAAGTTGACAGACTCCTCGCGCGCGTTCTTGCGCCAGCCGCGATAGGGCATTGAAATGCCGTAGTAGAAATTGGCGTAATGCTCATTCAGCGTATCGACGACCAGGCGATCACGCTCTCGAATCTGGCGCATTCGCATAACGGCCGGATCGTTTTCGGCGGGCAGTCGCTGGATGGTTACAAGACCGTTTTCATCAGTGCCCAGGTGATCGCCGAAAGCAAGCGGCGACATATCGCCAAAGAACTGCAGCTCAGAAACTTGCCGTGTTTGCTGCAGCTGTTTGGGCGGCAGCTGCGCCGCATATTGCTGCAGATCGTTAGCGATATCGTTAAATACTTTTTGGTACGGATCACGACGGCGATCACGACGCTCGGAGTAGGAGGTGAGCCCCGTCTGCGCTTCGTATGTTCGATCGAACCAGGGACGGCCGGCAGCATCGCTGACGGAGATGTTCAGTTCGACGAATTCACCGTCGGATTTTTGAATGTCGCCAGTGATAACGACGTCGGTGAAAGCGCTGCGAGACGGGATGACTCTGACGGCACCCCAGTACCCGGTGCCCTGCAGCGTCGTCTTGAGGTGGTATGCCAGGTACTTGGTTTCGGCTTTGCGAATATCCTCATAAACGCCCGTTTCTGCAGGATCGTTGTCCGGCGAGACTCCAGGGTTGAACTCGACAATACCAACGTCGAGCAGCATTGCCTCTGCAACCGGCGTCTCGGCCACGACCAGCTCGGTCTCCTCCGCAACAATGACCTCATTGACCGAGCAGCCGCTAGCGGCCAGGCATAGCAAACCCGGTAACAGTGACTTCCTGCCGAAACTTCCCATTAACTCCATGCAGCCCTCTTACATGCCTTTGTATTTACGGTATTCCTCCCAAAGACGTTCACGCAATTCGGGATCGTCTTCGGCCAATGCGGCCTCGCGCAGCTGTTTGGCGACAATATCGTCGTCCATCGTTACCTCGATGTCGTCGGGCGTTCGCTGGGCGATCTCGCCCTCGCTCATGCCCGCGAGCGGATCGTTGCTACCACTACCGCCACCGCCGCCACCGCCGCCACCGCTGGCAGAGCCACCGGCACTACCCGACATGGCGCCGGCCGACTGCTCGCCCAGGCTCACACGGCTGCCGCCGCTGCCACCGGAGCCGGTGCCATAACCTTCCGTATTGCGGCCGACGGTTTCGATCTCGCGCTGCTCTTCCATCAGCACTTCGTCGAAATCTCCGACCGACTCTTCAAGCTCTTTACCCAGCTGCTCGGCGCGCTCAGCGTCGCCGCCGGGAAACGCCCCGACATCGCCAGCCTGGTCACCATCACAGCCCATGCCACCGCCGATACCGCCGCCGCTGACACCACCATCATCACAGTTACCCTGTCCCGCAGCGCCGCCGCCTGGAATCTCGACACTTTCCATCGGCCCGGTACTACCGGCACTGCCGCCAGCAGAGCCGCCGCCCGACGAACTGCCTGACGAGCCGCCCGACGAACCGCCTGACGAACCGCCTTCCATGCCACCGGACGCACCACCGGACGAACCGCCCGACGAGCCACCCTCCATGCCGCCTTCCGAGCCGGACGAACCGCCGGACGAACCACCGCCAGGCATGCTAACGCCACCGGGCATACTGACGCCGCCACCGCTGGGCGTCCCCGAGCCGCTACTACCGCCACTCATTTCCATCGACGAACAGCCGGTAACTAAAAACGCGGCAGCAACAGCGACAATCATCGGGCTGGCGAATTGCGCGTTTGCTGAAATTGACGGTGGTCGCTTCATGGTCTTCGCCTCAGGGGGACAGCATGGCATTGAAATCAATGAGTTTCGTCAGGTTTGTCTTCGTTTGAGGCCGAAGTGGCCCTTATGTTCCGTAACAATCATTTGTAACGTTCATCTGTACAGTCACGATAATACGCGCCAACAGGGCGATCAACTCATAAACCCTTGAAATTGTTAAATGTCGCGACGGTACGGCTTACGGAAAACGATCAGCGACAGGTCGTCGGGCTTGCTCGGCTCGCCCTGCTGCGCATTAAGCATGCGCTGATCGGCCAGGTGGACGGCGTTCATGGCAGCACCCTGCAGCGGCCCCTTGCGAATACAGTCCACGATCTCCGAAATGTGCACATTGTCCGTCAGACCGTCACTCGCGACGATCACCGTATCGCGCGGCCGCAGTTTGACGGAGGCCCCGACGTCAATGCGCATGTCGCTGGTACCCAGAAAGTTGGACACGAGGTGTCGCTCTTTATGATGCAGTGCCTCGCGTTCGTCGAGGAAGCCGGCCTCGACCGCAAATCCTGTCGGGGAATGCGCTGTCGTTTGCAGCTTGATCCGACCGCGCTGGCCGACAATGATCGCCTCTGAATCGCCCACCTGGTAGGACCGCGCCTGCAGACCTTCAACCGTGATGACGGTCATGGTGGTCGCCGAACCATTGGCAAGATCCAGGACGGCGGTGTTGGCCGCCTCAATGCCATTGAGAATCGCGGTGCGCAGCAAGGTTGTCTTGTCGATGGCCGCGTGCAGCGATGCGGCCAGAGTCTCGACCGCCGTCAGCGACGCTCGTTTGCCCGCCGGCAGACCACCCGCACCGTCGGCAACCACGAGCACGCCGGCACCGGGACCGTAGGCAATGATCGCCACCGTATCTTCATTTTCGGTCAGTTTGCCCGGTGCTCTGCATGTGTAGGCAATGGCCTGGCCGCCACCAACGTCACAGTGGAGGGTTTCGGGGCCTTCAGCACCGTCGAGCAACAGCATGTCGTCAGTTCGATTCGTCATCGGCAGCACTCGGTTGGTTATTCACGACGCACGGGTTCCCGACACCACGCACAGAAGTTCCAGAAGTCGTGCGCAATCCCCCATCCACAGGCCGTGCAGGATTTGCTGCTGCCTGCCAGCTTCCAGGGCCGCCTGACTTTGCTTCGACACCATGGACAATATCGCATGAACGGCATCAGCGGGCCCCTGCAACGCGACTTCTCGCAACGGGCCGTATAGCTTTTGTCGGGATAATGGCGACTGCTTTCCTCGACAAAGCCCGGGCCATAACACCATGAACAGTAATTCCAGTCGTTCTTCACGCCGCGCTCGCAGCGCGGACAGCTCGATGGCATGCGCGATTCCGAACCGCGCGCTGGATTGTCAAAACCGCACCACGGGCAGGCCTGCATGGTCTCGGCCACGGGTCCTTCGCACTGCCGGCAATGGTGGTGCGTTTGCAGGGTTTTCTTGAATTTTCGTTGAAACTCACGCCACCGCAATTGCCGCCAGGCGCTGCCGCGGCGCTGGGAAGTTTTCGTTCGACTGCGCTTTTGTCGACGCGCATGAGTCTGGGCGCGCGCGAAGTCCACGTGCATTTGCACGGCATCCCGGTAGCGTTTGCCGGGATCGAGTTGAATCGACTTTTTGAGGACCTCGATAACTTCGGGACGCATACGCGCCCGCAGCTTGTCGTCACCAATCAGCGGCCACTCGAAGGGCCACTCGGGAAGCTTGCCGGAGAACAGGCGGTACAACACCAAGCCCATCGAGAAAACGTCAGATTGAAATTTCGGCCGTCCCATCGCCTGCTCCGGAGCGATGTAATCGATCGTACCGGACCCCGACGCCTTGAGCGTTCGATGCCCGAGCTTGGCGAAACCAAAATCTGCGAGCTTGATGTGGCCGTCGGCAAATAAGATGAAATTTTCAGGCTTGATATCGCAATGAATGATTTTGTTTTCATGCGCGTAAGCCAGAGCGGCGAGGCCTTGCGAAGCAAGATCCAGCGCGCGCGCCGTGGAGATGCGCCGCTCAACACGATCGGCGAGTGACTCCTCGCCAAGCTCCATCGCAATAACAAAATGATCATCGATGTAGCTGGCATTCAACACCGACAGGATATTCGGGTGCTTGAGTTTCGTTGCGACACGAACTTCGTGCAAGATCTCATCGTGATTGGCGCTGTCTTCCACTTTCGGGAGCTTTAACGCAACCTTGATATTTTGAATGGTATCGGCCGCACGATAAACGTGCGCCAGCGGACCGGACGCGATGCGGCCGAGAATGCGGTACTTGCCGAGTTTCTGTCGTGCCCTTAACAACTGATCATTCCTTCGTTTTAACCAGGCTCACGGCATGCTGCCAGCCAGCCAGCAATCGCGCACGCGTGGTCTCGTTCATTACCGGTTCAAATAACGCGTCGCGTTGCCAGAGGCGCGCCGCCGCTGCGGCCGAGTCTACGATGCCTGTCTGCCAGGCGGCCAGATAAGCTGCACCCAGCACCGTGGACTCAACGTTCTTGGGCCGCTCCACCGGGATATCGAGAATGTCGGCCAGAAACTGCAGAAACCAGTCATTGGCAACCATGCCACCATCCACGCGGATGACGCTGGGGCGAATCCCGTCTTCCGCCATCGCATCGATCAGGTCGCGCGTCTGGTAGGCCACCGCCTGTAACGTCGCCGTCACGATCTGGTCACGACCGCTGCCGCGAGTCAGGCCCAGGATTGCGCCGCGCGCGTCAGGATCCCAGTGAGGAGCGCCGAGGCCGGCAAAGGCCGGCACGACGTGGACGTCGTCTATAATGCCCGTCGCCGCTGCAATCGCTTCAGAATCGGGCGCCGTCGCAATAAATCCAAGCTCATCGCGCAACCATTGCAAGGCTGAGCCGGCAACGAACACGCTGCCCTCCAGACCGTAGGTCACCTTGCCATCGAGCCGCATCGCAACGGTTGTCAACAGGTGGTTGGCCGAGGCCAGGGCCTTGCTGCCGGTGTTCGCAATCACGAAACAACCGGTGCCATACGTACTCTTGGTCATGCCGTCTTCGAACCCGGCCTGTCCAATTAACGCTGCCTGCTGATCGCCGGCGATGCCACACACCGGGATTTCGCCGCCCAACACGGCATCGCTCGCCATGCCGAAGTCGGCGGCACAGTCGCGAACCTCGGGCAACAGCTGCCGCGGTATTGAGAAACAGCGCCAGCAGCTCGTCGTCCCACTGCTGCGTGTGGATATTGAAAAGCAACGTGCGCGACGCATTGGTCGCATCGGTGGCGTGCACGCGCCCGCCCGTCAACCGCCACAACAAGAAACTATCGATGGTGCCGAATGCCAGTTTGCCGGCGGCGGCACGCTCGCGCACACCAGCGACATTCTCCAGAATCCAGTGCACTTTGGTTGCGGAAAAATACGGATCGAGGCGCAAGCCCGTTTTCCCTGTCACCATTGGCTCGACGCCGTCGCGCTGCAGCGACTGGCAGAACTCCGCTGTGCGGCGATCCTGCCAGACGATGGCGTTGTAAACGCACTTGCCGGTGTCACGGTCCCAGATCAACGTGGTTTCGCGCTGATTCGTGATGCCAATAGCCGAAATGTCAGCGGCCGACGCCGACGCTTTCTTAATGGCGCCGGCTGTCACCGCCGTCACTGATGCCCAGATGGCTTCGGGATCGTGCTCAACCCAGCCGGGTTGCGGATAAATTTGCGGAAACTCCTGCTGCGCACTGCTGACGACGCGCGTGTTGTGATCGTAAATCACGGCCCTGCTGCTGCTGGTTCCCTGGTCTATTGCCAGCAAATATTTGCCGCTCATGGATGTGCTGTCCTTATTGTAAAAAGCGGTTTCTGGATATGCATCGTTCTGCCGGCCTCTGCGGGCCACGGTTGTTCACCCTGGGCTGCGGCAAAATCCGCTATCCGGCTCAGGATCTCTTCAGGCCATGGTGCCACGCGCCGCGTGTCGAGATCGACATGAAGATTCATCCACTCCGCGGTCGCTGACAAATAGCCCTGATCAGCATGGTACATGCGCATGAATTGATGCAGGCGTTTCTCGTCGTAGGCGAGAATCTGGGACGTTACGACATACGGCTCGGCCACGGCAATTTCCCGCTGCCAGGTAACGTGCGATTCGACGGCGAACGTCGAGTTGTTGAGACGCTCTATATAGTCACCGCTGATACCAAAGCGATCCCAGAGCGCGTCAACGCCCTGATCGAACACCAGGATGTAATACGCGACGTTCATATGCTCGTTAATGTCGATCCACTCCGGCAAAACGTCGCCACGAGTGAGGGGAACACCGAGCATTTCAGTCGCTGCCATGGACCTAACCTGCACTTAGCTCGGGCACATCCCGGAAGTATTGCAGCGCTTCAGGGTTCGCGAGCGACGCCGTGTTTTTAACCGCCTCGCCGTGCACCGCGGAGCGCACCGCCAGCTCGACGATTTTGCCGCTGCGAGTTCGAGGAATCTCCGGCACCGCAATAATCTTGGCGGGCACGTGACGCGGCGTCGTGTTTTTTCTGATCATCGTGCGAATCCGTTGCTGTAACTCGTCATCGAGAATTGCGTCTGCCCGCAAAACGACAAACAAGATGACGCGTACATCATCATCCCAAGTCTGCCCGATCGCGATGCTCTCGACGACCTCGTCAAGTTTTTCGACCTGGCGATAGATCTCCGCGGTGCCGATACGCACGCCGCCCGGATTCAGCACCGCGTCCGAGCGACCGTAAATGATTACACCGCCGAGGTCAGTGAGTTCCGCAAAATCACCCTGCGCCCAGACGCCATCGAATCGTTCAAAATAGGCCGCGCGATAACGCGCATCGTCCGCATCGTTCCAGAAACCCAGCGGCGCGGACGGGAACGGGCGCGTGCACACCAGCTCCCCGTGCTGGCCGACAACCGCGTTGCCCTGCTCGTCGAAAACCTCCGTTGCCATACCAAGCCCGCGGCACTGCAATTCGCCGCGCCTGACGGGCAAGATCGGATTGCCAAGCGCAAAACAGCTAAGAATGTCGGTGCCGCCAGAGATTGAGGCCAGCAGCAGATCACTGCCAATCGCCTCGTAAACAAAGTCGAAACTTTCCGGCGCAAGCGGTGAGCCTGTTGACAGCACCGTCCGCAGATTTGGCAGCGAAAATTCATCGCCCGGCCGCACCGCCGCTTTCTCCAGTGCGGACAGGTACTTCGCGCTCGTGCCAAACACCGTCACACCTTCCGTTGCGGCCATCTGCCAGAGCACGCGCCCGTCGTCGAAGAACGGCGCGCCGTCGAAAAGTACGAGCGTCGCACCGCTGGCAAGACCGCTGGCCAGCCAGTTCCACATCATCCAGCCGCAGGTCGTGAAGTAGAACAGTCGATCGGATGGTCCGATGTCGGTGTGCAGGATGTGTTCTTTCTTGTGCTGCAACAACGTCCCACCGTGCCCGTGAATAATGCACTTCGGCGCACCGGTGGTGCCCGACGAATACATGATGAAGAGCGGGTGGTCAAACGCCACTGGCGTGAATTCAAGAACCGCACCGCCCACCTTGAAATCATCCCAGGCAACGGCAGCGGCGAGCCCGGTGGTCACCGGCAAAGAAACTGCAAACGGCACGACGACGACGCGCTCGATGGCGGGAATTGCCGCGACAACCGTGGCAATCGTCTCGCGCGTATCGCAAACCTTGCCGTTGTACGCGTAGCCGTTACACGCGAGGAGCACCTTCGGTCGGATCTGGCCGAAGCGATCGATAATGCCATTGCTGCCAAAGTCCGGCGAGCAGGAGGACCAGACGGCACCGATACTGACCGCGGCAAGCATGCCAATGATGGCTTCCGGACAGTTGGGGAGATAACCGGCAACGCGATCACCTTTAACAACCCCGGCCGACCTCAGGCCCGCCGCTACGGCGGCGACCTCCTGGCGCAGTTGCCGACGACTGAGTTCCTGACGACTGCCGTCCTCGCCGGTGAAGATCAGCGCCGCCTGCTCGCCGTCGTGCTGCAACAGATTGGCCGCGTAATTCAGCTCTGCTCCAACGAACCAGCCAGCACCCATGATGTCGTTCGGGTTGTTTAGTATCGTGTCAGCCTGACGATCAAACCGAACATCGCAGAACCCGGCGACGCTTTGCCAGAAGTCCGCCAGGTCCTCGACCGACCATCGGTACAGTGAATCGTAATCATCAAAGCCACTCTGCCGCATGAAATCGAACATGGCGCTGGACTGCATGCGCTCGAGGCTCGGCGACCAGATGATCGGATTGCTGCTCATTGTTTATTGTTGGGCTTGTTATTGGTGTCGCACACTAGAGGCAGTCAGTATCCATAATTCCAACCTTGTGTCCATGCCGTGGAGCAAGCGATACTGCTCGTATGCCATCGACCCTCAGCATCGCCGTCATCGTCACGGCCAGCGTACTCGCGGGCGGCTGGTTTTGGCTCAAGAAACGCGGCCTGCGCCGGATGCCAGCCATTCTCAAGCCCGGTTCTCCGTTGCCGGATTTTCAAGCCTGTGACGAACAGGACAATCCGCTGCACTCCGCCACGCTGCGCGGCACACCGGCGGTTATCCTGTTCGTACGCGGCAACTGGTGTCCGTTTTGCAGCGCGCAGGTCAAGGACCTGACGAACCACTACAAGGACATCATCGACCTTGGAGCGCGGCTGATTCTGATTACGCCAAAGCCGCTCGAAACGACGCGGCGTGTTGCGGGATTTTTTGACGTGCAGTTCGAGTTCTGGCTGGACGAGGATCTGGAAGTCGCTAAACGCCTCGGCCTGTTGCACGTTGCCGGTGTACCAAAATCCTATGACAAGGAGTATGGGCGCGACACTGTCTGGCCGACGGCGCTCGTTGTGGACGCGGCGGGTATCATTCGCTACACCGACCTCTCAAAACACATATCCGATCGCCCGGATCCCGAACTGTTGTTACGAGAGCTCAAGAAAGCGCTCAAGACCTGACGGCAGCACGACTAGCAGCTGATTTTGTCGGCTTCCGGATGTGGATACATGTCAGACTCGTCCTCGCCTTCGCGGGAGGTAAGGCAAACGAAGTCTTTTTCCACCAGGATCTGCAGCTGATCACCGTCATCCAGAGTTTGCACATCTTGCAGCGACACCTGCTCTGTTGTCGCCCATGCGATGACGGCCGCCTCGGGCAGGCGCACGGTGATAGCGTTATCAGAAAATAGCGCAGCCGGGCTGATATTGGCCGGACTGCTCTCCACACGGTAATGAAGCTTGCGCCCACCCGGAAAGCCGGTGTTGGCAAAGACCTCGCCACGCTCACGCAGCGCGTCGACCTCGCGTACGCGTCAGGCGCAACCGCACGGAGTTATCTCTGATTCTGAGTTTCACAGTCGTTGTTGCCTTGTTGTTTGCTCTCGGAGGTTGCTCGGCGGCTCGTCCGAAGAGCACGGCCCCAGCGAGTTAATCAGCGATGACGTTTTCCGCCTGCGGACCTTTTTGTCCCTGGGTCACTTCCATCGTGACTTTCTGGCCTTCTTTCAGGGTCTTGAAACCTTCCATCTGCACGGAGGTGTGATGAACAAAAACATCCGCTCCACCTTCACGCTCAATGAACCCAAAACCCTTGTCATCGTTGAACCACTTGACGGTTCCTGCTATTCGTTCGCCTGACATATCTACCTCGTAACATAGTGCCCGCCGCAATGGCGGCCTGTCTGCCGCACCGTGGTGGCGACGGCTACAGAAATGGTACCCGCTATTGCGATTGAATTCCCGCGATTTGCGGCAACGTCGATCAGCCCGTCAACTGCCGTCTGATAAATCCCTGTATTTTCGGGTTTTTTTTGAACAGTCAGGAAGCTCGCGGCGGGTACGGCCAAATCTGAGGCTGGCCCGAAATCGCTGTCGCTTGCGCATTTTTTGGCCAGCTGCAGATCGGCATGCAACGGCGCTATGGGCGGTGCCTGACGTAAGATTTGTCCAATTTATTGACGGCGTCGCAGCCCAGCAATGCCATCGTGCGCTCTACTTCGCTACGCAGCAGCTTAAGAGCACGCTCAACGCCCGCCTGCCCTCCGGCTGCCAGAGGAAACAGGTAGCCGCGGCCGATGCTGCAGGCATTGGCACCTAATGCCAGCGCTTTGACGACGTGCGTGCCGCGGCGGATGCCACCGTCGCAGATAATTTCAAGTCGATCGTGCAACGCGTCCGCCACGCTCGCGATACAGTCAATCGGTGCCGGCGTCGATTCCAGCTGCCGGCCGCCGTGATTCGACAACATCACAGCCGTCGCGCCGGAATTCGCGGCTCGGCGGCAATCCTCAACCGTTTGTACGCCCTTGATAACCAGCGGACCGTCCCACTGGGCGGCCAGCCACTCGACATCTTTCCAGGTCAGCGAACGGTCAAACTGGCTGTTGATGTATTCGACGACGCCGCTATCAATTTTTGCGGCGGCTTTACTGCTGGTGATATTGACCAGGTCCAGGTCCTTGCGAACCAGCGCCCGATAGAGCCAGCCGGGATGGCACGCATAGCTGAACGCGCTGCGCCATTTGAACTTCGGCGGCGCCGACATGCCATAGACAATGTCCCGCTCGCGGTTGCCCGCCAGCGGCGTATCGACGGTGAGACACAGTGCTTTGTAATCTTGCTGTTTGCACCGCGCGAGAAAATCTTCTGTCAGGCCGCGGTCCTTGAAAACATAGAGCTGAAACAGCTTCGGACCAGCGCTGGCCGCCGCCGTGTCCTCGATGGTCGTGGTGCCCAGGGTCGACAGGCTGTAGATCATGCCGAATTTCTCCGCCGCTCTCGCAACGGCAGGTTCACCGGCGCGGTGGAAAAGTTTGGAGGCACCTGTTGGCGCAATCATCACCGGCCATTCGACGGGCTCGCCAAATAACGTCGACTTGAGATTGATGTTGCTGACATCGGCCAACTGCGTCGGGAGCAATTCGTAGTCGTTAAACGCGTCGGTGTTGCGGCCAAGCGTCCATTCGTCGTCAGCACCGCCGTCCATATAATGAAACACCGGGGCCGGCAGTCTACGGCGGGCGATGCGGCGAAAATCCATGATGTTGTTGCAGTTCGAGATGCCCATTGGCCGAGATTAGCACGACCACCCGGGTTGTTAGGAGTTGCCACCCCTGGGCACTCGGGGCCTGTTACTCATTGCGCGCCAGATTCCCGGCATCGAGGAAGTTAATGCAGGACCTGTCTACAGTCGTTGATCCCGCGAGAAACCGCGCCGTTGCGCGATGGTTGCTGCTGTGCTGCGGGCTGGTTTTTGCGATGGTCGTTCTCGGTGGCTTTACCCGGCTGACCGGCTCCGGCCTGTCGATGGTCGACTGGCGCCCGATCATGGGCATACTGCCACCCTTGGGTGATGCGCAATGGCAGCGCGTTTTCGAGCTTTACCAGCAGTCGCCCGAGTTTCAAAACGTCAATTCCCACATGGACGTGCACGCGTTCAAAAGCATTTTCTGGCTGGAATACCTGCACCGCTTGCTTGGGCGTGTGATCGGTATCGTGTTCCTGCGTGCCGTTTGTATTTTTTGTTGTCAAAGGCTACATCGAAAAACGCGAGTGGCCGAAATACCTGTTGATGTTTGTACTTGGTGGCATGCAGGGCTTGCTCGGCTGGTACATGGTGAAGAGCGGCCTGGTCGATCGTACCGCATGTCAGCCAGTACCGGCTGACCGCCCACCTCGTCGCCGCGTTTCTTATTTATGCGTATATGTTCTGGGTGGCGATATCTTTGCTGTTTCCGGCACCCGCAACCGCCGCCAGACATCCCTGGTATGGCAGAACGCTCGCCCTCGCCGCGACTGACGTCCGTGCACCATTGTCTCGGGCGGCTTCGTCGCCGGACTGAAAGCCGGCAAGATCTACAACACGTTCCCGATGATGGGCGATCACTGGTTGCCGCCCGGACTGATGGCCCTCGAGCCGTCTGGCGGAATTTCTTTGAGCAACGCGGCGACCGCACAGTTTGATCATCGCTGCTGGCGCGATCACGACTTTGGCCATCGTGCGTCTATTGGTTCAATGCCCGCAATGCCGGACTACCGAAACGCGCGCGCGATCGGAGTGAACGCACTATTGCACACCTCGGTGCTGCAGGTTACTCTCGGCATCGCTACGCTGCTGCTGGCCGTGCCGGTCGTGCTTGGGGTCGCGCACCAGGCGGTTGCGCTGCTGTTATTCACGGTCGTGTTGTTCCGGTGCACGCCCTGCGGCGCGCCTGAGCGTAAACCACGTACAATTTCGGCAATTACCCATGACCGGCAGCATCGAAAACAAGGACGATTTGACCTATGAATACCGAACCACAACCATTGCAGTGACCTGACCGACGGTCTGCTTTGATACGGACCTGATCGTTCGCTACGGCGGACGCGGGCCGCGCTATACCTCCTATCCAACGGCGCTGCAGTTCAGCGACGCAGTGACGGCGGCGGACTACAAAGCGAATGCCATCGCCAGTAACGACAGTGATGTACCGCTGTCGCTGTACGTGCATATCCCGTTTTGTCATTCGCTTTGTTATTACTGCGGTTGCAACAAGATCGTCACGCGCAACGAAGCGCGCGTCGAGCGTTACATCGAAATGCTGTACCGCGAAATCGAGATGCAGTCCAAGCTGTTTGACCGCAGTCGCAAGATCGAGCAGCTGCATTTTGGCGGCGGCACGCCAACCTACCTGGATAACGCACAGCTCAGTGAACTGCTGGACAAGCTGCGGGGTGCGTTTAATTTTGATGACAGCGACAACCGCGAATTCTCGATCGAGGTAGACCCGCGGACCGTGGACGCCGACGGCATCCGTCACCTGTCCGAGTTGGGCTTCAATCGGCTCAGTCTGGGCATACAGGACTTCGATCCGGCCGTGCAGGACGCGGTCAATCGGCGACAAACGCCCGAGGAAGTCCGCCTCCTCGTAAAAAGCGCCATCGATGCGGGGTTTGGCTCAATCAGCTTCGACCTCATCTACGGCCTGCCGCAGCAGACGGTCGAGAGCTTCAACAACACCCTCGATCTCGTTATCGACATGAAGCCTGACAGGCTTGCTGTTTACAATTACGCGCACCTGCCGCAACGTTTCAAGGGCCAGCGCATGATCAACGACGACGACATCCCGTTGCCCGAGGTCAAGCTGGAACTCCTGCACCATACGATCGACAAGCTGTGTGCGGCCGGTTACATCTACATCGGCATGGACCATTTCGCCCTGCCCGAGGACGAGCTCGTCCGCGCGCGCCAGAACGGTACCCTGCAGCGCAACTTCCAGGGTTACTCAACGCATCGTCAGTGCGACCTCGTATCGCTCGGCGTCAGTGGCATCAGCAACATTGGCAATATGTTTGCCCAGAACTCGATCACGACGATGGAGTACGAAACGATCATTGAAAGCGGTGAATTGCCGATTCGCAAAGGTCTGCTCGTCGACGCGGACGACCAGCTGCGCGCCGGCGTCATCCAGGCGCTCATGTGCTATGACAGTCTTTCCTTTGATGAATACGGCGCGGAACACGGCATCGACTTTCGCGACTATTTTGCCGCTGAAATCGCGCATCTCGAGCCGCTCGCCGCAGACGGTCTGATCGAACTCGACGACGCCGGTGTGGCTATCACGCAGAAAGGCCGACTGCTGCTGAGAAGTATCGCAATGGTCTTTGATCGCTATATCGACCAGGCCGAAAACGACAATCGCTTTTCGAAAGCGATCTAGATGATCATTAGCCGCTGACTTCGGTCAGCCAGCCGTGCGTGTCCTCGGCTATACCGAACTGGATATCCTGCAGCGCTTTTTGCAGTCGCGCCGAATTGGGTCCCGGCTTGCCGTCGCGAACCGGTATTTCCTTGCCGTTATAGACCAGCGAGCCTACCGGCGACATGCACGCCGCCGTGCCTGACAAGACCGCTTCGAACTTCGACACGCCCTGCAGCAATTCCTGCACGGTGAAATTTCTCTCGTTAACCGTGTAACCGAGCTCTGCGCCGAGCTTCAGTATGGAATCACGTGTCATGCCATGCAGGAACGAGGAATCGAGCGGTTTCGTAATAATTTCGTCGTCGCTAATCAGCAGGAAATTCGCAGCCCCGGTTTCCTGGACATCCCCTCCCGGGCAGAACAGCACCTGATCGACGCCGTACTTTGCTTTGGCTTCAAGCGTTGGTCCTAATGCCGCCGCGTAGTTGCCACCGGTCTTGGTGCTGCCCAGTTGCTCCGTCGTTCGCGCTCGCTGATCGTCGACCAGCAGCTTGAGGGTCGCCTTGCCGCCGGCAAAATAGTCGCCAACTGGTGATGCGATAACGAACAAAGTGGCTTCGCTCGACGGCGCCGCTGCGGCGCCGATGTTCTCCAGCGTGCCGATCAGCGTCGGCCGCAGATACAGTGAACTTGGTGGCTCTGGAATATCCGCGAGCTGATGCGACACCAGGTCGATCACCATGCCGGCCAGCAGATCTTTATCCGGAACGGGCAAACACATGGATTGCGCGCTCTTTTGCATGCGCGCCACATGATCGTAAAGCCTGAAAATACGGCCGTGGCCGTCCGGCCATCGGTACGCCTTGAAGCCCTCGAAGCAGGTGCTGGCGTAATGAAAGACATGCGCGGCCGGGTGCATCGGTAGTGGCGCAAGCGGTTCCAGCGACGGAGCCTGCCAGGCGCCGTCGACGTAACGGGCGATCACGAGGTGATCACAAAATTCTGTGCCGAACTGGCTCATTGGGTATCTGCTTTTTGCGGTTCTTTCAGAGGTCGACACTTTGCCATCAAACGCCCGCAATTTGCCATACCAGAAAGCTCTTATATGTCTAACTCATTGTTTAACAATACCGCTCAGGCGTAAACTCAACGGCCAACCGTACTATCGAGCGGAGAAAAATGTATGAGCGCTGCAGCTGACAAATTTGACGCCTACTGGATGCCATTTACCGCGAACCGGGATTTCAAGAAGAAACCTCGCGTCATCAAGGGCGCCGCTGGTCATTACTACACGACAGTTGACGGCCGCAAGCTGTACGACACGTTCTCGGGCCTGTGGACCAGCGGCATCGGTCACTGTCATCCGAAGATTGTTGCTGCGGTGCAAAAACAGGTCGCGGAGCTCGACTATTGCATGGGCTTTCAGGTCACCAACGACAAGGCACTGGAACTGGCGGAGCGCGTTGTGAACATGGCCCCCGACGGGATTACGCGCTGCTTTTTTACCAACTCAGGGTCCGAATCGGTCGACACCGCGCTGAAGATCGCGCTGGGCTATCACCGCGCCCGCGGCGAAGGCCATCGCACACGCCTGATAGGCCGCGAGCGCGGCTACCATGGGGTTAACTTTGGCGGCATGTCGGTCGGCGGCATGGTGCCAAACCGCAAAGCATTCAGTGCGAACCTGATTCCGGGCGTCGATCACATCCGGCATACACTCGACCTCGAACACAATGCGTTCAGCCGGGGCCTGCCGCAGTGGGGCGCGCACCTGGCGGACGACCTCGAGCGGCTTTGTGCCCTCCACGATGGCAGCAACATCGCGGCCGTGATAGTTGAACCGGTGGCCGGGTCCACCGGCGTGTTACCGCCACCAGTCGGTTATCTCGAGCGACTGAGAGAGATTTGTGACAAGCATGGGATCCTGCTGATTTTTGACGAAGTCATTGCAGCTTTCGGGCGCCTGGCGCAGCCTTTCGGCGCGCAGCGCTTTGGGGTCACACCGGACATCATCACCACCGCCAAGGGCCTCACCAACGGTGTTATTCCGATGGGCGCCGTACTGGTGAGCGACTCGATCTACGATGCCTTCATGCACGGCCCCGAAAATATGATCGAACTGTTCCACGGCTACACCTATTCCGGCCACCCGGTGGCTGCGGCGGCCGGACTGGCGACGATGAGTGTGTATGAAGAAGAAGGCACCTTTGCGCAATCCGCAGCGCTCGAGCAGCATTTCGAGGACTTGCTGCATTCGTTCGCCGACCACAAACACGTCATCGACGTGCGTAACATCGGCCTCATGGGTGCCATCGAGATGGCGCCACGCGACGGGGCGCCAGGGGCGCGCGGCGGCGAGGCACACAAGAAGTGTTTCTGGGAAGAGGATATTGTCATTCGCAACGGCATGGATATCCTGCAATTCTCGCCATTCCTGAATTCGAAGCCCGATGAAATGCAGCAATCATTCGAGGCGCTGCGCCGCGTCCTCGATAGTATCGACTAGGCACTGACCACTTTGGGAGACTCAATGAACGCACGTCCGTCAAGCAAGATCGATACGGCGAATACCCTCGGCCATTTCATTAACGGCAACGAGGTTAGCGACGATAATCGTCCGGAACCCATCACCAATCCGGCGACGGGGCGCGTCACGCGACACGTCGCGATGGCATCGAAGGCCACGGTCGAGGACGCGATTGCCGCTGCGGAAGCTGCTTTTCCCGCGTGGCGAAATACGCCGCCAGCGAAACGTGCGCGCATCATGTTCCGTTTCAAACAGCTGCTGGAAGAACATGCGAACGAGATCGCTGCGGCGATCACCGACGAGCATGGCAAAGTTCTCGATGACGCGCTGGGCGAGTTCGGCCGCGGCGTCGAGGTTGTCGACTACGCCTGCGGCATTCCCGAACTCCTGAAGGGTGAGTACTCGCGCAACGTCGGGCCCGGCATCGATAGCTGGTCCGAACATCAACCCCTGGGCGTCGTCGCGGGCATTACCCCGTTCAACTTTCCGGCGATGGTGCCAATGTGGATGTACCCGATGGCCATTGCCTGCGGTAACACGTTCATATTGAAACCATCCGAAAAGGACCCGTCGGCGCCGATGCTGGTTGCCCGCCTCCTGAAGCAGGCGGGTTTGCCGGATGGCGTTTTCAACCTGGTGAACGGCGACAAGGAAGCCGTGGACACGTTACTCAATGACGCGCGCGTACAGGCGATCAGCTTCGTCGGCTCTACGCCGATCGCTGAATATATCTACACGACCGGCACCAAAAACGGCAAACGCGTGCAGGCGCTCGGTGGCGCCAAAAACCATGCAATCGTCATGCCCGATGCCGACGTGGACAACGCGGTCAGCGCCCTGATGGGCGCAGCCTTTGGCTCCTGTGGCGAGCGCTGCATGGCGATCTCGGTAGCCGTTTGCGTGGGCGACGAAACCGCTAACACCGTGGTCAGCAAGCTCATTGAGCAAATCGCCAGTCTCAAAGTCGGTGCCGGCACCGACAACGCCAACAACATGGGGCCGCTGGTCACACAGGCGCATTTTGAAAAGGTGCGCGGCTACGTTGACCTGGGTGTGCAGGAAGGCGCGGACCTCGTGGTCGATGGCCGCGGACTGGTCGTGGCGGATCACGAGGACGGTTTCTTTCTTGGCCCCTGCCTGTTCGACAAGGTCACGCCCGCCATGCGTATTTACCAGGAAGAGATCTTCGGCCCGGTATTGTGCGTTGTCAGGGCCTCATCAGAAGAAGAGGCAATGCGCCTGATCGACAGCCACGAGTATGGCAACGGCACCTGCATCTTCACTCGCGACGGCGAGGCAGCACGCTATTTTGCGGACAATATCAAAGTCGGCATGGTCGGCATCAACGTGCCACTCCCGGTGCCGGTTGCCTACCATAGCTTTGGCGGCTGGAAGCGCTCGCTGTTTGGCGACCTGTACGCTTACGGACCGGACAGTGTGCGTTTTTACACGCGCCGCAAGACCATCACGCAGCGCTGGCCCTCCGGCGGTGTTCGCGAAACGGCCCAGTTTTCGTTCCCCGGTCGCCAGTAACGATTTCTGCGATACAATCACCGTCCCGCGTATTCCGGAGATAGTGATGAAAAAGCTCGCTTTTCTGCCTTTACTGTTGGCGTCGCTGGCATTTGCCCAGGACGCCGAAATTACATTCAGTTCCACTGAAATCGAGCCCGGCATATTTATGATCGAGGCTCAGGGCGGCTTCGGCGGCGGTAACATGGCCGTACTGGTTGGCGATGGTCAGGTCGCAATGATTGACGATGGCTTGCCGCCGCTCGCCGAAAAACTACTGGCACACGTTACCGAGACTGCGGGCGGTCCGATTGATTTCATGGTCAATACGCACGTTCACGGCGACCATGCCGGTGGCAATGCTCATTTCGCCGCGAGCGGCACTGTCGTGTTTGCGCACGATAATATTCGCAAACGGCTGCTCGTAGATGCGTCAGGTGCCGGCGGCGCCGACGGCTTACCGGTCGTGACATTCGGCGACGGAGTGACGTTTCACCTCGGCACCATCGAAGCCCGCGTTATGCACATGCCGGCGGCGCACACCGATGGCGACGCCGTGATTTACTTCCCGGGTGCCAATGTCATTCACACCGGTGACATCCTGTTTCACGCGATTTTTCCCTACATCGACCTCGATAACGGCGGCACGGTCGATGGCTACATTGCCGCGCAGAAGCAAATCCTGACGTTGGCGGACGATGCGACAAAAATCATCCCGGGCCACGGCGCGATCACCGACAGGAACGGCATGCAGGCGGACTTCGACATGCTGGTCGCAAGCCGGGCGCTCGTCGCTGCGCTGGTCGACAAAGGCATGAGCGCCGATGACATCGTCGCCGCAAACCCGCTTGAGGTTTACGAGAGCTACAGCTGGGGTTTCATCACGACTGAGCGCATGACGCGCACCCTCGTACGGTCACTGATATCGGAATAAGCAAAACTAATGAATACGCAAAAGAGCACAGATTTCGTTAACGCCATGTGGGACGACTCGATCATCCCGGAAATCGCGGAGTACATTAAGGTACCTAACAAGTCGCCACATTTCGATCCCGACTGGGAGCAGAAAGGCCACATGGAAACGGCGGTCGCGATGCTCGAGGCCTGGTGCCTCAAGCAGCCGATCAAGGACATGCAGGTCGAGATTGTGCGACTGCCCGGCCGCACGCCCCTGCTGTTTATTGAAATACCCGGGCAATCAGATGATGTCGTGCTGCTGTATGGCCACTATGACAAGCAGCCCGAATTCAGCGGCTGGGACGCAGACCTCGATCCATGGAAGCCTGTCATCAAGGACGGCAAACTTTATGGGCGCGGTGGCGCCGATGACGGCTACGCGACGTTTGGGTCGCTGACCGCTATTCGCGCGCTGCAGGAACAAGGTATTCCGCACGCCAACTGCGTGGTCATCGTTGAAGGCTGTGAAGAGAGCGGCAGCTTCGACCTGCCGTTTTACATTGACCTGCTCGAAGACCGTATTGGCTCTCCGGACCTGGTCGTCTGTCTCGATGCCGAGTGCGGTAACTACGACCAGCTTTGGTGCACGACGTCGCTGCGCGGCAATCTGACGGGCACGTTGCGCGTCGACGTTCTAACCGAGGGCGTGCATTCCGGAACCGCGAGCGGAGTTGTTCCCTCGAGTTTTCGCATTGCACGGCAGTTAATCAGTCGCATCGAGGACGAGTCGAACGGACAGATCCTGCTTGATGACCTGCATGTCGAGATTCCGGAGCAGCGACTGCAGCAGGCGGGGCTCGCGGCCAAGACTTTAAAGGCTTCCGTTTACGAGAAGTTCCCGTGGGCCGTCGACGCGCCCGCGCCGGCTGAGACTCACGATGAGATCCTGCTGAACAACACCTGGCGGCCGACGCTGGCGGTAACCGGTGCCGATGGCATACCGGCGCTCGTCGATGCCGGCAATGTCCTGCTGCCCTACACGACGTTAAAGCTATCCTTCCGCTTGCCGCCAACCTGCGATGCTGACAAAGCGGCAGACGCGGTGAAGCAGGTGCTCGAAGAGAATACGCCGCCGCTGGCCACGGTCTCTTTCGAAGTGGAATCCACGATGGCGGGCTGGAACGCGCCGGCAGTCGCCGAGTGGCTGGAAGCGTCAATGCACAAAGCCTCGAACGCGTTCTTCGGCAAGCCATCGATGTACATGGGTACCGGCGGCACGATACCGTTCATGGGCATGCTCGGCGAACGCTTCCCGGAGGCACAGTTTCTTATTACCGGATTACTGGGACCGAAGTCGAACGCACACGGGCCGAATGAGTTTCTGCACATCGAAACCGGGAAGCGTCTGACGGCCTGCGTAGCGCAGGTGCTGGAAGATCACTTTACGCGGTTACGATAGCCGACGTGACAGGCCCTTGCTCCGGTCCCTCGTGCCCGCAAAGTAGCTGAGCGCTGATGCCAGTCTGACAAACGGGCGTCCTATCGCCAGCGGCAAATGCCGCCAGCGAGTCATCCGATCCGTGGCCGCGATGATAGGGGCTTTGAACGGCTGGAGCCCGCGAAGAACCAGGGCAATGTATCGCGGCGCGGTGTCGACGTCGACTCTGGCATACCCGGTGGCGAGATACTCGTCCGCGAAGTGTCGCTTGAAAATCTCACCGCTGTAACGGCCAGCGACATACATTTTTTCGCAGACAATGGGCACGGTGAGATCGTCATCGTGAACGGCTCGCAGGTTGGGCAGCGATACGAGCGCGTCACTGCCTACGAGGGCGTTGAGCCGGCAAATAAAGTCGCGGTCTTCGAAGCCATAGTGCCGATACTCGGTGGAGAAGCCGCCTGCAGCGTTGAATAATTCGCGTTTGACCAGGCAACATGCCGTCGTGAAACCGCGCCAGTCAGCCAAGAGTCGCTCCGCCTCCAGCGAGCGATGGTAGCGTTGCCAGAAGCCGGTCGACATTCCTGTCGTATAGCCAAAAGCCGCGTCAACGTTTCGGGCGATTGCTTCGCTGGCGACGCTTAGACAGTCTCGATGAGCTAGTCGACAATCGGCGTCGAGCAACAGCACGTAGTCTGCTGTACTGGCTGAGACGCCGGCATTCAGTGCGGCTGATCTGCTTCTTACTTCGTGGTGATCGACACGTCGTACGCTCTTGCCACTCCAGTGGTCAATCACAGCGGCCGTGTCATCTGTGGAACCGTTGTTGACGACAATCGTGCCGAAACTCAGGTTGGGCGGAACCGATTGATCGGCAATTGCGCGCAACGTCCTGTCGAGGCAGTGTGCGGCATTAAATGCAGGGATGATGATGTCGAGACTGGGCATGCTAATTCGAGCTATCGTCGCTCCGGGTTGCCGCCTAATTTTAGCCTTAGCACTTCGAGCATATGCGCAACCTTGATCAGTATTGCCACGAACAGCACACGAAGCCGGTCCGAAAGCGACAATTGCTTTTGCTTCAGAATCCAGACCGTAGCTGAAAACGGCCCCTTATGTGGCTTGGTGCGATCCGCAGGAATGACTGTTTGTGATGATCGCCTCAGTTGTACGCGTCCTCCGGCCACACGTCGCGCCTGCCGAATGGCGGCAGACAAGTTGATTCGCGGGGATGTTACGACGGCCGCTTGCTCACTAAACATAACTGTTATGCCCTGCGCTGCGGCCCTAAGGCACCATTCTAAATCGCCGCCAGATAGCAATTGCGTATTGAATAGGCCCACGCGATCGAAAAGGGCGCGATAGGTCAATAGGTTGGCGGTTGCAGCAAAATTGCGCTCGTTAACATTGGCGCGTTGCGGGAATCCGGAGACGTATTGATACAATTCCGCCGCACTCCCTGATTCGGGCGCGGAAAGCTGGACGTCGCCGCCGATAACGCAGTCTCGGCCGCCTTCCGACAGGGCGGCCACGCCGGTATCGAGCCACTCGCGTATTGGTACGCAGTCAGCGTCCGTGAAAGCCAGTATCTCACCGCGCGAACATTCGATCCCCTCATTGCGTGCAGCATAAGAGCCTGCGGTGCCGCAGAATAATAGTTGTATGTGACAACCCGCCTCGTCCTTGAGACGAATGGCGGGTTCCGAGTTATTGTCGACGACAATTATCTCGTAACGGTCTTGCGGGTAACTCTGTGTAGTCAGCGCATTAACGCAGCGATCAATACCGCTCTGGTCATTGAATACTGGCACGATGACGGAAACGAATGGCAGTGCGTCACTATTCATGATTAACGTCGCGTTCGCGGGAGGTTATAAAGGCGATATTCACCTTAAGGTATTTCTGTGTGCTGCTAGGAATTTCACCGATTCGGCAATGGCCAGACCAGCGATGGACAATATTCCAAAAATACCATCAGGTAAATTGATCATAGCCGTTAACTTAGCTTTAATGTTTCTTGGGGGCCAGTGAAATAAATTAAAAGGATGACAAAATCAGGGGGCTCCGCTTTTGGTTGAAGTGAATCACCCGCCCGCTTATTTCGAACCAAAAGATTCACGTACCGGAGACAACCGAGCAACTCGGATGGATGTCGGCGCCATTTTCGCGAGAATGAGACGTAGCTTTTACTCAAAGCAATCACTACAGCGGGCCGTAAGGACAGCCTAGCTACCCTCGATGGCCACATACGAAGATGAGACTTGGAGTTTTGACATTCGCAGCACGACCAAGAGTCACTTCCTGTCGACAATTGCCGGCCGACCGGCCAATTCGAGCATCGCTGATAGCCATGCTCGGTTGACGTAGTAGCTAATTAGAAAATACAGCAGTCCCGAAATTGATGCGCCGACCAGAAGCCGCAAGAGTGCTCCGTCAAATTGAGACGCGACCAAAAACCCCGGCGCTATTGCTACGAGGGAAAATAAAAACGGCGATAAGGCGGCACTCGAATACTCAAAGAGGCCAGCTTGGCACAACGGCCTCACCAGCAAGAGCCATATCGGAACAAACAGGCCAATTTGGGTAATCAAAAGCGCCAAAGCAATTCCCTCAGGCCCAAACGTCGCGCCAAGCCAAATAACCGGAGGAGTTACAAGCAGTAAACCAAGGTTCAATTTCAGAGAAAGGTCCGCCCGGCCCATGCCGATTGACAAGCTACCCACCGGGCTCCCAGTCGAACGAATGCCGCCCCACAGCGCCAAGATCTGCAGCAACGACCCCGATCGTTCCCAGCCCGGGCCGAGGACGACGTGTACCAAGTCGTGCGCAAAAAAGGCCAGACCAATATACAAGGGCGCGTTTGTGGCGGCGGTCATTCGCAGCGTTTGCAGGTAGATCGATCGTACCCGGTCGACATCATCCTGCACTTTGGCGATCAGCGGAAAGCCGACCCGGGTGATGACCGCGTTGATCATTGTGCCCAGCTGCAACGCCAGAGTTCGCGGAACGCTGTAGGTGCCTAAGGCAGCAGCATCGAGCAGTTTTCCGCCAAGAAAAACATCGACTGTGCGATTGATATAGGTGACGATTGCATCAGCGGTCAATGCGCCTCCGAATGCCAGGAACGACCTCACGTCACTAAACCGGAGATGCAAGGCCGGCCGCCATCCTGCCGAGACAAACAGCCAGAAAAACAGCGTGGAAAAGGCAGCCGCGGTAACGCCTGAGAGTACCAGCGCAAGAACACCCCAGCCCGCCAGGGCAGCAAACACGGCCACGAAAAAACCGATTAACGCAGCGGTAAGCTCCAGCGTCACCACTGCACGAAACTTCAACTCCTTTTCCGCCGCCATCTTGACCTGTTGCCCTAGAGCGCGAAAGATAAATACCGACGCGCTTATCGAAATGAGGGCTGCCAGGCGCGGCTCGCCATACAGCTCAGCAAAAACCGGGCTGAGCCCGACAACGATCAGCGCAAGAACGATGCTGACGAGTACATTTAGCCAAAATAGACTTGTGCGCTGCACAACGGTGACGTCCTGACGTTGGACAACGGCAGCGTTGATGCCGAGATCCCCGAATAGACCGGCGAAGCCGAGAATCACGGTCACAATTGCCATCAATCCATAGTCTTCTGGGACAAGAATACGGGCAAGTACGGATAACGAAGCAATCGTCAGTAGTGACTTGCCCACGGCATCGAACGTAGTCCAGCGAACCGCCGAGAAAGTTTGCTGCCGCAGATTCATGGCTTATGCACGGTAACGAAGTAGCCGGGTGCTTCTAGCTCCCAGTTCCGGTCGAGACTGTCGAACAACGGGGCTATTAATTGCCCTAAGTGCCAGAATAGGGCAATTAATGTTCCCAAGAGAATTCGAAATGCCTCATTAATCATTAGCTGTGGTTCGTATAACTTTTCTAGCACGGATAAAGAAACGATCAAATCGGCAACTTCCGAATCTATAGGTAACGACTTACTTAAATCTGCATCGATATCCGCTCTGATGGTGTGAAAACTGCCTGCCCAGCCAACTGCGATATATCTGTCCGCATGGCTCAGAAAATACTCCTTGTAGGGCAGCCCGCCAGACCCAAGGTAATACAAAGTACCGGACAAAAATTCCTCATTTGAATGAATGATTTTTTCCTAGGTACCGAAAATCCGCCAGCTATAAGATCCACGGTTACTATGGTAGCGAGTGAAATTGATCACTTAGTCAACGGCTTGCTTCTCGAATAATCAGATGCGGCCTTCCATGCGAAGTCATTTTTCGAAAGCCTGATTCCGAAATAACTACAAAACTCCAATTTCAGTTGACACGCCGCCCTTGCGAGAAACCCTTGAGGTTTTTGCTTCGCACGAAAGTTCACCTGATCCAATCCCATTTTGTGCCTAATTTTCGCGTTGCCTTGCGCAACATCAGGGGTGACGTGAACACAAACATCTTTCCGCATGGAGGCAATCCTGAACCATAGATCATCGGCAGTGGGGGCAAACTCCTTGTAAGCCGCATCAGTAATAAAATTCAAATCAACTAATCTCTTCCTGTAGACAGCACCAAATCCACCGAGGGGAATCAAATCCATTGCCGTCTCAGAGGTTACGCAGCGCTGCCATCCTAAATAGTTCTGAACTCGTCCAAAAATATTTTTCTTGATACGCCGAGCACCGCCGCAAACTATCGAATTCGGATATTTGCTAGCCTCTTTCACTATCCTCGATAACCATTGGTTTGAATACAAAATGTCATCATCTGCCGTAACAATAATATCCTCCTCTCCAACAGTCTTTATCAGAGGAATCAACTTTCGATACGAGCCAGTATTCTCAACAAAATTTATCTGCACATTCTCCCCAGTCATCCAGTCAGGAATCGACTCAATGCCATCATCGAAAAGATAGGGCTCTTTCGACAAATTGACGACAATCATAAAGTCTTCATAAGTCTGCCGCGCCAATGACTGGAACGCATAAAAAAATAGGTCTAACCTTTTTCTTGTTGTGGTTACACCGACAAATACCTTCACCTTAACTTTTCCTTTATATAGACCTGATCAGGGAGAAATCAATCGAAGAATTGTCTTGACGATCTTCGAAATTGACGGCCGAATTATTGTCGAAAAAATTCTGGCTAGTTTTTTGCGAAATAAAATGTAGCATTTCAGTTTCATTTTTTGTGCCGATCCGAGATGTTTTTCGTTGGCAAAATGCCAAACTGGCGTTGCCGCCCAATCAACAATTGGCTTGTATCCCAACGGAGAAATGACTGATTTGACCGTTTCCATCTGCTCAGGATTTGATATTTCCACAAATAATTCAGGTTTGTATTTGGCCAGCAACTTTTGTCCGCCCCTGAGAACGTCCGCCTCCATGCCTTCGACATCTATTTTCAATGCGGTAATTTCAAGGTCGCCAGCAAAACTCTCGATCTCTTGAAACAAACTGTCTAACGCGATAACAGAAACTGTTTCAGAATTACCCTGCATGCCTTCCGGGACTTCTTCCAATCTTGCTGCCCCGACATTATTAACGTGGCGTTTAGGTATGTGTATTATGGCTTCCTTGGCATCGGCACCCAAACCATAGCGATAAATTTTGTGCTTCACGGAATTATTCACGAGATTATCGCTTAGAATTCGAAAAAGTTTTGGGTTCGGCTCAAAGGCAACGACTTTTTCAGCTATGAACGAGCCAAAAAAAACCGAGTGGTTTCCTATATTTGCGCCTATGTCTAATATGCAACCCAGTGGCCTTTGTCTCATCACAAAACGCATATATCTTAGTAAATCGATTTCGTAAAAATTGCGTGTCTTTTTGATGTTGGAATATATCCAGTCGGACTCAGAGACTCCTTTCAGAGTTATGTTTTTACCTTTATGTTTAAATTGCATTTAGCTCTCAAAAAACTTCCGGCATCAGCATGAATATCTGGCGGAATTGAATTCCATCGGCACTTTTTCAGTTTAATCAAAAAATTCCCGATGTATAGAATTTATAACAAGATTCACTCGAAATTGGCGGGCAACACACATTATCAAGTAGATTTAGGCTGTGTGAATTGGAGGAAGTAAAAGGGGTCGGGTCCAATTTTCCCGGTCTGGCCTACAAATTGGATTCGACCCCATTTTCCCCGCGCTCGTGGAGCGACGCTGGCGCGAGAGACCCCTGCCAATACGAGGACAAAGAAACCAGGCTTTATCCAGCCGCTCGGGAGAACAGTCTCTGACCCTTTGTCCATTCGATACGCGTTTGACAGTTCATTACGAGTCCGCCATCCGATCACGGATAATCCGTGCATACCTTGACCCGACGGCGGTCCAGTTAAACCTCTCAAGCGCATGATTGCGTCCGGTCTCCGCCAAAATTTTACGCAGCGCATTGTCCTCCAGTAGCAAAGCAATCTTGTCCGCGAGATCCGCTGCGTCTGCAGGTCTGGCCATCAGACCGGTTTGGCCGTCGATCACCGTATCACGCACGGCGGGCAGATCCGAGGCAACCACCGCGCAGCCACAACCCTGGGCCTCGACAGCCACGAGCCCGAGACCTTCCTGATCACCCGACTCAGCAACCACAGACGGCATGACGAAGATGGCCGCAGTACGAAGGTATCCCGGCACATCTTCATTGCGGACGCTACCAAGAAAGCGCACGCGGCCACTCACTCCGCGAGTTTGCGCAAGAGCGATCAATGACTCACGGAGGGGGCCGTCGCCGACGATTGTCAATTTGAGCTGCGGGTATTTCGGACGCAGGATCGCCATTGCCTCAATGAGGTATTCCACGCCCTTTTTCTCAACGAGACGACCGACAAAAATCAGGCCATCGCGTGTATTCGCCGCATCGCCTGGAGTAAATACCTCGTCGAGGTCCACTCCCATCGATTGCACGATAATTTTTTTCGGCGCAAGGTCGTGTTCCTCGCAATAGTCACGCATTGCATGGCTGACGACCGTCACAGCATCGGCCCGGGTCAGGACCCAACGCTTTAGCCTTGCAAAAACAGGCCCACGCAACGCATAAAGGTCTCCACCGTGCGACGTGACCAGGACGGGCGGGAAGCGGCGCGTCAAGACGCGCAAGATCACCGCAATGAACCCTTGTGGCACAATCCAGTGCGCATGCACCGCGCCGAATTTGTACTCCCGGTGCAACCGGTATGCCGCCACTGCCTGCGCCAAAAGAAACAACGGTAATACGAGCAACCGCAACGGATTGCGGCGGACACGAAAGAGCATGCCGCCTTCATAAGCAAGCGTCTCCAGCGCGGCGGGGCAATATCGAAACCGGCGCACCTCGATCGAGCGGCCATTGCTCGCAAAGGTCTCCCGTTGTAACGCGCCCTTGCAATGCGGCACGAGGACAACGACGTCGAAGGATTCGGCCAGTTCGTAGGACAGGCTCTCGACAAAGCGCGGCTCCGTGTCACCTTCCCAGCGCGGAAATGTGGATGCCAGAACTAACAGCCGCGGCCTGTTGGAGTGCATGCGACTTTAGCCTTCATGCCGCATGTCAGGACTTACTGAATGTCAAAGCCGTTATCTGCTCAGAGATCAGGCCAATCAGAAACACGATGACCGACGCGCTGAACAGCAGCATGCTCATGTTCGTAAAACGCCCAATAGTTGCAAACGTATAAGCGTACCAGCCCGCGCCAGTGATAAAGAATGCTGCGGCGAGCGGCAGAAATATCTTGAGCGGCGAATACAGGGTCGCGATCTTGAAAATAATGGCCAGAAAGCGCGCGCCATCTCGCAACGGACGAATATGGCTCTTGCCGATGCGCCGCGATGCAGAGATTGGCTCAAAAGTTATCGGGTAACCGCTACGCAGGAAGGCCATCGTGATCGTCGTCGGATAAGAGAACCCGTTCGGCAGCAGGTACAGAAACTGCTTGAACTTCTCCGCACGAACCACGCGAAAACCCGATGTAAGATCCGGAATTTTTCGCCCGCTGAGCAGGGATGCAACAGTGTTATAGAGTCCATTAGCAAACAGCCGTCCGACATTGGCGTGCGACCCGTTATCGCGCGCGCCAATGACCATATCGTAGCCGGTCTCAAGTCGTTCCAGCAGCGGCGCGAGCTCTTGCGCGTCATGCTGTCCGTCGCCATCCATTAACGCAATAACATCACCGCTGGCAGCACGAGCACCAGTCTTCACCGCCGCACCATTGCCCAGACTCTCCGGGTGCGTGACCACCGTGGCGCCGGCGTTTGCCGCAACCGCCGCAGTATCGTCGTTCGAGCCGTCATCGACGACCAGGATCTCCGCGTCCGGATAGCAATCACGCGCCGTGCTCACGACGGTACCAATTGCATTACTCTCGTTCTTGGCAGGGATAACTATGGATAATTGCATTAGCGTTGTTCTGACATTTCCGCCTCCAGGGCGTCAACGTAATCATACAGCCTGTTTATCGAGCGTCGCCAGCGTATCGCTTTTATCGGGTTTGCAGGCTCGTCGCTC
>CAWJHR010000009.1:0-95040 GCA_963842765.1 uncultured Gammaproteobacteria bacterium
ATCAGCTGCACGCACTGGACGGATGGTGGCGCGGGCGCGGTCGAACTGGCGGAATGTGTCGCCGAGCTTTGTGATAGCAATGCGGCGCAGTTTCGCACGCTGTACGGCGATGACATGTCACTGTGGGAAAAGACGGCGACGATTGCCCGGGAAATTTACGGTGCTGAAGACATTATCGCCGACAAGAAAGTGCGTGAGCAGTTTGCCCGGTACGAACGCGAAGGCTACGGCAGTTATCCGATCTGCATGGCCAAAACGCAGTACAGTTTTTCCACGGATCCTAACTTGCTGGGTGCCCCTTCAGGCCATCATGTGCCCATTCGGGAAATTCGTCTCGCGGCGGGCGCCGAGTTTGTCGTCGTCGTTTGCGGCGCGATCATGACGATGCCCGGTTTGCCTCGCGTGCCTGCGGCCAATGCGATTCGTGTCAACGACGAGGGACGTATCGAAGGGCTGTTTTAGATCTACGGGTTGGCCTCGACCAGGCGATGGCTGTCTGCGGCCGTCAGATCGCAGCCGTAGACCGTTTTTAGCTGCACGATGACCTTGCGCGTGTCTGCAGAAAACGGTGCCTTGCCCTCGAACGCGTGCAAGTATGTAACAATAGGTGTGCAAGACCTGAAATCACTATAAAGTCAGTGGCTATGCCGTCGAAAGAAGATCTCTTCAAGGGATTCACGATCGGAGATTGGGAGGTTCTGCCCGCCCGGGGAGTGCTGCGTCAGGCAGACATTGAAATTCACCCGGAACCCAAAGTTTTTGACGTACTGCTGACCTTGGCGCAGCGCGACGGCGATCTCGTGACACGTGACGACCTCGTCAATGAAGTGTGGGGCGGCAGGCCGACAAGCGACGAGCCGGTCAATCGCTGCCTGTCGCAACTCCGCGGTCATTTGCAGGATCGGCGGCGGCCGCATCGCTACATTGAGACGCTGCAGCGCCGCGGTTATCGACTCATGCAACCGGTCGAATTGCATGCGCCGCAAGCGCGGTTGGTCGAACCGGCGAGCAGTTCGGGGCTGCGCCGGTGGAAAATCGTCGCGGCCGTTTTGGCGGTTGGATTCCTGGGGACCGTCTTGCTGAGCATGCGGGAGCCAATGGTCGATCCGGTGGTGAATTCGGTTGCTCTGTTGCCGATTGAGAATTTGAGTGGTGATCCGGCGAACGCATACATCGTCGACGGTATAAAAAATGTACTCGCCAGCCGCCTGTCTGAAATACCCCATTTGCGAATCAAGAACACGCGCGTCAATTATGCGTTGGAGCCTTCGGAAATTGCACGCCGGCTCGATGTCGACTCGGTCTTGTCAGGTGCTGTCCAATTAGAGGCCGATACCCTCAAGGTGACGTACCTGATTTCCCGAGGTGCGGACAATGTAACCATTGGCTCCGGAGAGGTTAATGGTGATCTCGATCGTATCTTCTCTCTGCAACAGCGCCTGGCAACCGCTGTGCGAAGCGATCTTGTTGGCGGTTCCGCACCGCAACTGATCACCGAGTACACCCCCGATTCCGGCGCTTATAACAGCTACCTGCGTGGCATGTATGGGCGCGGCCTGTATGAGTTTGAGCATCGTGGTGAAGGCGATAGTCTCGAAAATGCGATTGCCTATTTCCAGGAGTCGATACGACGCGACAAGTCTTTCGGTCCTGCCTACCTTTCTTTGGCCACGGCCTACGCACTGTTGCCGAGGTATCGAAACGCGCCGGTGGTAGAGACAAATCGCCTGGCAATTGAAACGGTCGAAATTGGTGTCGCCCTCGATGAAAACATCCGCGATGCGGCCGGCGCTATCTATGGCAGCGTCTACCATCAGCAAAAGCGCTGGGCGCAGTCGGAGGCAGCGTACCAGCAGGCCATTTCAGCGCAGGTGGTCGATTCAAACGCGTTCAACTGGTACTCGCGCATGCTGGCGAGCGTCGGACGCCTCGACGACGCGCTGACGCAGGCACTCGCGGCCGTCGCAATCGATCCGGACAATGCGGTCAACAACAGTCGTGTTGCGATCGTCTATACCTGGCTCGGCATGTCGGACGAAGCGCACGAGTACTTCGAACGTTCGCGGGACCTGGGTGCCGCGGGCACAACGCACTTGCTGGCCTACGCGCTGCTACTGACGAGGGAAGGGCGAGTAGCTGAAGCGCGCGACATCGCCGTTGCGGCGACGGAATCAGGCGGGAGCTACGATGCGTGGATTGACCCTGTGTTTGCTGCGTTTGCCGATCCGCTAAAAGAGGACGCGGCATTGCAGGCGCTTGATGTTGCAACGCAGAATGGCACGGTTACTCCGATCGTCGAATTCATTGCCCGTGCGCGGTTCGGCGACGTCGATGGTGCGATGCTGATTGCGCGCCGGCTTGAAGGCGTTGGCGAGCTGTTCGAGATGGACCTGTTGTATATCCCGGAAGTACAGCCCTTGCGCGACCACGCGGACTTCATGCCGCTGCTGGAAAATCTGGGTGTCGTCGAGTACTGGCAGCAAGCAAACTGCCGCTGGGACGGGCAGAAAGCAAGCTGCGACAGCAACTAGTCGTCGGTCACCTTCCCGCGAGTTTTCTTGATGGCGCCGCGCCGCGATTTCTCATTCAGACGTTTTTGTTTGGCTCGTCGGCCGGGCCGCGTCGGTACGCGTTTCTTTGGTTCGTGCAGGGCAGCCTCGATAAACTCGGCGAGCCGTTCCAGCGCCGCCCGGCGGTTACGCTCCTGACTGCGATATTGCTGTGACTTGATGATCAATACGCCGTCGGCAGTCACGCGCTGATCGCGGCCTGCCAGCAGCTTGTCGCGCAGTTTTTCTGGCAGGGCGTCACTGTTGAGAATGTCAAAACGCAGGTGAATCGCGGTCGCAACCTTGTTGACGTTCTGCCCGCCGGCACCTTGTGCGCGGACCGCGGTCATTTCAATCTCGGATGAGGGCACGCTGATGCGCCCGCCGATTTCAAGTTCGTCCAAGGTGTCTCCTTGCTGCTGCGCGTTATAGACAATGTCCACGCGCCAGCAACTGTGCAAAAATGCATTCTTCATAATCCGGATCGTCACGCCGAATGCAAGTTCGTAACCTGACTATTCTCGTTGTCTGCCAGATGATCTCGACGACCGGGTCAATTGTCATGGTTACGCTGGGCGGCATCATTGGTTCGACGTTGACCACTAACAAAGCCTTCGCGACGTTACCGCTGTCCATGATGGTCGTCGCAATTGCGGCCACCACAATTCCCGCCACGATGCTGATGCGCCGGGTCGGGCGACGCACCGGGTTTGCACTCGCATCCATCTGTGCAGCAGGCGCTGTGTTGTTGGTGGTGGTCGCGCTGCGGCAGTCCAGTTTTGTGCTGTTTATCGTCGCGGCGATGATCTTCGGCATCAACATGGCCTTCACTCAGCAATACCGTTATGCCGCGGCCGAAAGTGTCCCCGCGGTTTACATTCCGCGGGCGGTGTCGATTGTGCTGGTCGGGTCCATCGTTGGCGCGTTCATCGGGCCCGAGCTGGCGACACGCGGGCAGCACTGGGTAGCGTCGATTCCGCATGCCGGCACCATGGTGGTCTTAAGCGTCGCTTTTATTGTGCAGGCGACGCTCTTCAGGTTTCTCGAGAAGATCCACGAGCCCGATATTGAAACGCAGCGTCAGCCCGGACGCGGACTGCGCGCCATTGTCACGCAACCGCTGTTCCTGGTTGCGGTGTTGGGCGGTACGGTCGGTTACGGTCTGATGACACTCGTCATGACCGCCACACCACTTAGCATGCACATCAATGACGGTTATTCTCTGGAAGAGACGGCGGCGGTAATTCGCGCACACGTATTGGGCATGTATGTGCCATCACTGGCGGCCGGCTTCCTGATAGAGAGGCTCGGCGTTACTCGATTGATGTTTGTTGGTGCTCTCGGGTTGCTCGCGACGTCGGTTATCGGATTGCAGGGACACACCTACCTGCATTACTGGTGGGCGCTGGTCTTGCTCGGTATCGGGTGGAATTTCCTGTACGTGGGTGGCACCACGCTGCTTACTTATACTTACTCGAGAACCGAGCGATTTCACGCTCAGGCGGTCAATGAATTCATGGTTTTCGGCACGTCAGCAACCGCTTCACTGCTGGCCGGTACTGTCATGCATTTCTTCGGTTGGGCGACGTTGATGTGGGTGCCAATCCCGGCTCTCATCGGTATCTGTATCGCCCTGGCCATAGTACGTAAGGATCCGCTGCTGGAGCGCCATGCGCTGGCGGTACGCGAGGGTGCAACGTGATTCACGAAAAACGCCTTTACCATCCGAACCTCTATCGTTTCGATAGCGCGCAGCCAAGTTACTGGGAGGCGAGCGTTCACGGAGAGTCCGCTGGCGGCCACGCCGCTTACGGATACGCACTCTTGCGATGTTGCCATTATCGGCGGTGGTTACACCGGGCTTTCCGCAGCGCTGCACCTCGCGCGTGACCACAGTATTGATGTCCGCGTGCTCGATGCGGGCCATCTTGGCTGGGGCGCATCGGGTCGCAACGGTGGCTTCTGTGGAATCGGCGCGACCGGCATGGCGCTGGCAGATTTCGTCAAGCGCCATGGGGAAGAGGACGCAAGGGATTTCTACCAGTCGCAATGCCAGGCAGTCGAGCTGGTCCGGAAATTGGCGGCTGACGAACAGCTAGAGATCGACGCCTGCGGGGATGCGGAACTGGACGTTGCGCATACGCCAAAGGCCTTTGAGCGCCTGCAGGCAGACCACGAACTGTTGACGGGCAAGTTGGGTATCGACGCGCAGATGATCGGACCTGACGAGTTTCGCGAACGATATTTCGACTCGGCTGAGCAGTTCGGTGCGTTGCTTACGCGACCCACGTTTGGCTTGCATCCGTTGCGCTACTGTCGTGGTCTGGCTAGCGCAGCGGCGCGTCATGGCGCGGTGCTGCATGAGCGTAGCGAAGTGCTCGAGTGGACAACGAACGAGCAGGGCAGGCACCGGCTGCGTACCGCGGGCGGAACATTGCTGGCTAACAAAGTAATTTTTGCCACGAATGGTTTTATGCCCGAAAGGCTGCGACCGGAATTCTATGCACGTTCACTGCCGGTCATCAGTGCGATAATTGTGACACGGCCTTTGACCAGCGACGAGCTTGCGTTGCATCGTTGGAGCTGCGCCCAGCCGGCGATTAATTCAAGGCGCGTGCTTAACTACTTTCGCATGCTGCCTGACAATCGATTCCTGTTTGGCGGACGCGGTCATACGGTTGGCGACCCGGACGGCGAACGCCGCAGTTACGTGGAGCTGATCGCCACAATGCAGCGTCTGTGGCCAGGTTGGGCAGGTGTCGATATTGACTACCGCTGGCACGGGCTGATCTGCTTTACGGGCACGCTTTGTCCGACGTTAGGCCAGCTGGAGGACGATGCGAGCGTGTTCTTCGGTTTCGGCTATCACGGCAACGGCGTCAGCACGGCTACCTGGTCGGGTAAACAGCTGGCCGACTGGATCGGTAAGGGTCGGGCGCCAAAATTACCGGCAGTCGTGCAGGGTCTCAGCGGCCGATTTCCGATGGCGCCGCTGCGTCTGAAATATCTGCGACTCAGTCTGGCCATCTCGTCATGGCTGGATCGCAAAGGCTAGGAAGCTGCCTGTTAGAAGTTGTAGACGAATCCAAGAGAGACGACGGGCCAGGCCTTGAAGTCGCTGACTTCATCTTCGAGTTCCAGGCGCTCGGTTTCCAGCGCAGGTAGCAGAGCGGCTTGAACTTCAGCCGGCGCGCTCGCAAGACCGCTTGCTTCCAGCGTCACCTCGGGGTCACCCTGCCAGAGAACACCGAAATCAAGATTCAGCCCGACTTTGCCGAAAATCTCGAAGTCGTAGCCAACACCCACATAGGGCGCCGTGCTGCTGAACGAGGTCACGCTCTGCAGTAGGCCCACATCGCTGGCGTTGAACGTGTCACCGCCGATATCGAAACTCGCGTTGCCGATGTCCTGGCTCTGCATGCGAAACTCATTGCCATTGGAGAACGCACCGGCCGTCACACGAAACGGACTCAGGGGAAAACGGAAGTTGCCCGTGGCGTAGAAGTTGTCGAGCGAGAAAGTCGCATCGTAGTTGATGCCGGCTTGCGCGCCGTTGTCCTCGTAATCGTAGCTGTTTGCGCCAACCCGAAAATCGATCCACGGTAAGGGGCTCCAGCGCGCCTCGGCACCCAATCCCAGTGTGCCGGCTTTCACACCGACCCCGAAGTCGGCGCTGGCTGTTGCGCAGGCGAATAGAGCCAGTGTGGCGAGCACCATTTTCTGTAGGTTCATTTGTTTCGTTCCCGTCATCAACTTGAGTTACAGGCGATAAGGGTAACCGGCGCCCGGCACACCGACTGTGCGATGCATCACAGCGATGCATTACAGCGACGCTCGAGTGCCTGGATTTATGTCAAATCTCGGTGCATTACCCAGTAAATGCGGCGGTTTAGCGACGTCGATGCCGTTAACTTGATCGTGCGCAGGAGGCGCGAGAATCAACCGCAACCAAGGAGAGGGACATGCGTGAGCTGACAATGGAGGAAATTTCGAGAGTGTCGGGCGGTACCGGCGAATGCACCGCACAGCAGAGCGGCAATAACTACGGTGGTATCACTGAGCCCGGTACGCTCGGACAGGAATTGATCGAAATATACGAGGGCATGGTGGAGGCCACGTCATACGTTATCGAGCGGGTCGCAAGCGCTCTGTGACCGGCTCGTTGCCGGGGAGACGAGTTCTCCCCGGTATTTTTTTGTGCAGCAGAAACACAATACTGATAATTGCGATAGTTAGGCTGACGAGGCCTGGAATTGCGACATTCCATAACGGCAGCGAAGTGGCAGGCGGGTTCCATTGGCCCTGCAGGCACCGCCAGTCAAACAGCGCAAGGCCATTGAACGATGCATGTGTCGCGAGCGACAGCCACAGCGTCTGCGTTTTCCAGAAGAGCACGCCCAGGACCAGCCCTGCGCCAAAGACGAAGGTCCACGATGCGAAGCGGTGGGTTAACGCAAAAATGCAGGCAGCCGCGGGAATCGCCAGCAACGGGCCCAAGTGCGACAGGAACGACTGCAGCAGGCCACGGTTGACGATCTCCTCGACAATGGGCACGAGAAGCATAGTGACCAACAGGCCGAGTAACAGCGCGGAAGCTGCAGGGCATTCGAACGTAAACGTCGGCGGCAGCGTTGGGGCCGCCTTGTTGTCGCCATACGTGCCCAGTGCGACGCCGGCGAACAGCTGCGACCACCAGGCGACGCGTAACAACAGGCCAATCATGATGGCGGTCAAAACCAGCCTGAGGCTCAAGCCATCAACGCGAAATAATGCGCGTAGCAAGCCCGGCCTGGAACGCATTATCGGTGTCAGGAACAGGGCCAGCAGCGGCGGCACGATCAGGTAGGACAGGTCGGCGGCCAAATAGTGAGGGAAGCCGTGCTGTAGCAACGTGGTGCGCAGCCATGATCTCGCCAGCAGCGCGGCGATGAGTATCAGCAGCGTCGCCAGTATTGGTGCACCGTTGTTTTTTGGTGCCGGGACTTGAGATTGGTAGAACACGGCGGCAGGTTAGCGCGAAAGCACCCAAAATCGCCCCGGCGAATCTGGCCAATCAGGGCGGAAAGACATTGGGCGCACGTACGGCAATGTTCCGGTATAGCCTTGCATAGCCTTCCCCAATGCATGGAAGCCTCGAAAATGCGTCGGAAAACTATACAGAATTGGCGTCGCTGGAATTTACTGAATACTAAAAGAATTTAAATATCAGTAGGTTGGGTTCACGGCACAATTCTTGCTATATCTTATGAAAGAACCACATTGATCGGGGGTCGGCATTGGATTATCGCGTCAATGGGGTAGTCACAACGTCAAGCATCGCGTATTTGCTAAACGTAACCTCGGCAGCCGCAGCCGACAACGACCGCTAAGGGAGCAGTAAGGCCTATGGAAACACCGATGGATACTGTCAACCTGGAGCAGCGATCGGATGCTGACCGCCGCACCCTGGGCTGGCGCACGGTGGTCTATGGTTTTGCCCTGTCGCGACGGCGCGAGCACCGGCGTTCGGCCGAGGTTGACGTGATATTCCTCGACTGGCATCACCCGTGGCTGTTCTTTCTCGCGGTTGGCACCATGATTCTGTCCTGCGCTGACGCATTCCTGACGCTGCAGCTCATTAATAGGGGAATGTCCGAAATAAACCCCGCGATGCTTGCCTTACTCAGCGCCGGCACATCGACGTTTGCTGCCGTCAAGCTCGCGCTGACAGCTTGCAGTATTTTCACGCTCGTGTTCCTGGCAAAAGTCCATTTTCTGAACCGGTTCCGCACCGGTTTGTTCCTGACCGCGTTCTTCAGTGGCTACTCTATCCTCGTGTGCTACGAACTCGTCAGCTTGTTCAATCTGCTGTAAGCCGCGCCGCGGCTGCACAACCCGGGAAATCGCATTCCCTAAACGCGCCGCTTGGGCTAAACTAGCGCCCCTTTTTGGCCCTGCCGAAATCCATTTTGTCCGCGGTGCGCATGTGCGATATAAGTCACTGAAATAATGAGCAATTCGATAAAGGACCAATTGGCGTCGACGCCGCTGTTCGGTGGTAGTGCCAGCGCTGTCGAGCGACTGTACGAGCAGTTCCTCGAGAATCCGGAATCGGTACCCCCGAGCTGGCAGGATTATTTCGCGTCGATGGGTGACCTGGATGCGGAAGTGGCGCATTCCGCCATTCGCGAAGAACTGTTCAACGAAGCGCAGCAAGGCCGACGAGGGCGCCGCGCCAGCGTCACCTCCGCCGGCAAACAGCCCACGTCGGGCGCGAAGCAGGCCGCCGTTTCGCGACTGATCCAGGTCTACAGCCTGCGCGGTCACCAGATCGCGACGATCGATCCGCTGGGTCTCATGGAGAGACCGATGCCCGGCGTGCTCAAGCTCGACTACCTCGACCTCACCGAGGCCGACATGGACACCGAGTTCTTCACCGGCGGCCTGGCGGGCACGGGCGATACCCGCATGAAACTGCGCGATATTCTGTCGATGTTGAAAGCGATCTATTGCGGCAATATCGGTGCCGAGGTTGCACACATTTCGCGTGCGCGTGAGCGTTTATGGCTGCGCAAGCGTTTTGAGCAGGGCCTGGCCAGTGACTATCTCGACGACGATGAGCGGCGCTGGATTCTTGAGCACCTGACCGCAGCCGAAGGCATCGAACGTTACCTGCACACGCGCTATGTCGGGCAGAAGCGCTTTTCGCTCGAAGGTGGTGAGAGTCTCATTCCGCTACTGGATGACCTCATTCAGCGCGGCGGCGCCTCCGGCATTCGCGAAATTGTCATCGGTATGGCGCATCGCGGGCGCATCAATGTGCTCGTCAATATCCTCGGGAAATCGCCTGAGGAGCTGTTCGAGGAATTTGAAGGCAAGTACGATCCCGAGGAGCTCAAGGGCTCAGGCGACGTCAAGTACCACAAGGGCTTCTCGGCGGACATGCAGACGCCCGGCGGCAACGTGCACATTGCACTGGCGTTCAACCCGTCGCACCTGGAGATCGTGAACCCCGTCGTCGAGGGTTCGGTCCGCGCCCGCCAGCAGCGTCGTGGTGATACAGAACGACAGGAAGTATTGCCGATACTGATCCACGGTGATGCGGCGTTTTCCGGGCAGGGCGTGGTCACTGAGACATTCCAGATGTCGCAGACCAACGGTTTCCGTACGGGCGGCACGGTCCACATCGTTATCAATAACCAGATCGGTTTTACGACCAGTCGTCCGGCAGATGCGCGCTCGACGGACTACTGCAGTGACGTGGCGAAGATGATTGAAGCACCGGTCTTTCACGTCAATGGCGATGATCCGGAGGCCGTTTTGTTCGTCACGCGCCTCGCGCTCGGTTATCGGCAGAAGTTCAAGAAAGACGTCGTCATCGACCTCGTCTGCTACCGGCGGCACGGCCACAACGAGGCCGATGAACCGGCGGCAACGCAGCCGATCATGTACGGCAAGATCCGCAAGCATAAAACGACGCGCGAGCTTTACGCCGAGCGGCTGGTTGAGCGCGCGGTTGTCACTACTGCCGACGTAACGCGGCTGCAGGACGAGTATCGCGATCGTCTCGATCGCGGCGAGCCGGTGCCGCAGTCGTCGCTAGGGCTGATCGGCGACGAGTACACGGTTGACTGGGCGCCTTATCTGAACGTCGAGTGGGACGTCGAGACCGATACGACCATCAGTCCGAAGCGCGTAGCGGAGCTGGGCAAAGCAATCACCACGATTCCGCCGGACGTGCGTCCGCATGGCAGGGTGCAGCGGATTATCGACGATCGCATCAGAATGGCGAACGGCGAGACCGAGATGGATTGGGGCTTTGCGGAGACGATGGCGTACGCATCGCTCCTCACCGACGGCCATATCGTCCGCCTGGTTGGCCAGGATAGCGGCCGTGGAACGTTCTTTCATCGGCACGCGGTCATACACAATCAGCTGAACAACCGCGAGTTCATTCCGCTGCAAACACTCACCGAGCGCAGCGACGGGTTTCGCGTGATCGATTCACTGCTGTCCGAGGAGGCCGTGCTCGGATTCGAGTACGGCTACGCCAGCACGTCGCCCGATACGCTCGTTATCTGGGAAGGGCAATTCGGCGATTTCGCCAACGGTGCACAGGTCGTGATCGATCAGTTCATCAGTTCCGGCGAAGCGAAGTGGGGCCGTCTGTGCGGGCTTACGATGCTCCTGCCGCACGGTTACGAAGGGCAGGGACCCGAGCATTCGTCCGCCCGTCTTGAGCGTTTCCTGCAGCTCTGTGCCGAACACAATATCCAGGTCTGTGTGCCGTCAACGCCGGCGCAGATGTTCCATATGCTGCGCCGACAGCAATTACGGCCATTCCGCAAACCGCTGATCGTGATGACGCCGAAAAGCCTGCTGCGCCACAAGATGTCAGTCTCGAAACTGGAGCTGCTCTCGAACGGGGAGTTCGAACTCGTCATTCCAGAGAATGAGGGGATCAAGCCGAAGCAGACGCGGCGCGTGGTTTTCTGCAGTGGCAAAGTCTATTTCGATCTGCTGGAGTCGCGTGAAACCCACGGCATCGATGACATTGCGATCGTTCGTATTGAACAGCTGTACCCGTTCCCGATTGAGCAATATGCGGGGCTGCTCGAACAGTATCGACATGTTAAGGAAATCGTCTGGTGCCAGGAGGAGCCGCTCAATCAGGGCGCGTGGTACCAGATCAAACATCGCCTGCAAGAACCGCTCTCGCCGCAGCAGGAACTTTACTATGCCGGGCGCGCGGGCGCGGCCGCACCAGCGTCGGGTATTTTCAAAATTCACTTGCAACAACAACAGGCGTTGGTTGAAGCTGCTCTCGATATCGCGAGCAAGGTCAGCAAAGTCACCAAGCCGCAAAAAACCAAACGGAAGACGAAATGACGATTGAGATCAAAGTACCGCCTTTGCCAGAGTCAGTGACTGATGCGACCCTGGTTGGCTGGCACAAGAAAACCGGCGAAACGGTGACTCGTGACGAGAACCTCGTCGACCTTGAAACCGATAAGGTCGTTCTCGAGGTACCGGCTCCGGCGTCCGGGACGATTACACGGATCGTGGCGCAAGATGGTGCGACCGTCACGGCCGGAGATGTGTTGGCCATTCTGGAAGAGGGCGAAGTGAGTGCTGCCGCCGAGCCGGAACCTGCGAAGGCAGAGCCGTCAGCGGAGAAGCCTGCGGCAAAAGCAGCAACCGGCCCGGTGAAAACGAGCCCGGCCGTTCGTCGCCTGCTCGAGGAGCACGATCTGGACGCGACCGTGGTGAGCGGCAGCGGCAAGGACGGCCGCATTACCAAAGGCGATGTGATGTCGTTTCTTAAAGAGGATGACAGCAGCGACGTTACGCCCGGAGATTCCGGGGCACCGGTCGTTGCGGAAACCGCAGTGACGAGTCTCGAGCGCACCGAAAAACGCGTGCCGATGACGCGGCTGCGTGCGCGGATCGCCGAGCGGCTCGTCGAAGCACAGCAAACAGCCGCGATGCTGACCACGTTCAATGAGGTCGATCTGACCGAGGTCATGGCGCTGCGATCAAAATATCGCGAGTCATTTGAGAAACGGCATGGTGTCCGTCTGGGTTTCATGTCGTTCTTCACCAAAGCGGCCGTCGAGGCGCTGAAGAAGTTCCCCGCCGTCAACGCATCAGTTGAAGGCACGGACATCATCTATCACAACTATTACGACATAGGGATTGCCGTTTCCAGTGACCGTGGCCTGATGGTTCCGGTTATCCGCGACGTCGATCAAATGAGTTTCGCGGAGTTCGAGGCCGAACTGAATGCGATGGCGCAGAAAGCGCAGGATGGCTCCATCAGCATGGATGACCTGACGGGCGGCACGTTCACGATTACCAACGGCGGTATTTTCGGTTCGATGATGTCGACACCGATTCTGAATCAGCCGCAGAGCGCGATCCTTGGCATGCACGCGATCCAGAAGAGACCCATGGTGGTTGGCGATGAGATAGTGGCGCGGCCGATGATGTACCTTGCGATGACCTACGACCATCGCATCATCGATGGCAAGGAAGCGGTACAGTTCCTGGTGACCATCAAAGAACAACTGGAGGATCCGAGCCGCCTGCTGTTGCAGGTCTGATCGGGTTCATAACGAACAGGAAGTGACGAGCCAATGAGCAGAAGTTTTGATGTTGTCGTTATCGGGGCCGGTCCTGCGGGCTACATCGCCGCTATTCGTGCGGCGCAACATGGCATGTCGGTGGCGTGTATCGACGAATGGAAAAACCGTGACGGTAAATACGCGTTTGGCGGGACCTGCCTGAATGCGGGCTGTATCCCGTCGAAAGCGTTACTCGAATCCTCAGAGCTTTACCATCGGGCGCAGCACGACTTCAAGAAGCACGGCATCAGCACCGGCGACGTCAAGATGGACATCGCCACAATGCAGAAACGTCGTGCCAGCATCGTCAGGCAGCTGACGGGCGGCATCGGCGGGCTTTTTAAAGCAGCGAAGGTCGAGGGCCTGGTCGGACATGGCAAACTCCTCGCCGGCAAGCAGGTTGAATTTACGCCGATAGACGGCAAAGCCGAGATTCTCAGCGCTAAACATGTCGTGCTGGCGTCCGGCTCAGCGCCGATTGAACTGGGCATTGCACCGTTCGACGGCGAGCACATTATCGACTCATGGGACGCGCTGGAGCTCGATGCGGTACCGCAGCGCCTCGGTGTTGTCGGCGCCGGTGTTATTGGTCTTGAGCTCGGCAGCGTTTGGGCGAGACTCGGGGCAAAGGTCATCGTGCTCGAGGCGATGGACGATTTCCTGTTCATGGCCGATCGTGACGTTGCCAAGGTCGCGGCCAAGGAATTCAAAGCACAGGGTCTTGATATCCGCTTGGGCGCCAAAGTGGCGAAGGCAGAGGTTAAGGGCAAGGTGGTGAGCGTGACCTATGCCGACAAAGATGGCGATCAGACCATTGAGTTCGACAAACTTATTGTTGCCGTTGGTCGGCGCCCGGTTACGACTGGACTCTTCGCGGAGGACGCCGGCATCCAGCTTGACGAGCGCGGCTTTGTCGTCGTCGATGAGGAATGTCGCACGCGTGTTAAAGGTGTGTATGCCGTCGGTGATTGCGTTCGTGGCCCGATGCTCGCGCACAAAGGTTCCGAAGAGGGTGTCATGGTAGCCGACCTGATGGCGGGTGAGGTTGCTGAAATGAACTACGACGTCATCCCGTCGGTTTTGTACACGAGCCCGGAAATTGCGTGGGCCGGCAAGACCGAAGCCGAGGTGAAAGCCAGCGGTCGCGCCTACAAGACAGGTTCGTTTCCGTTCACGGCGAGCGGTCGCGCCAAGGCGATGGAACAGACTGCCGGCATGGTCAAGATCATTTCGTCGCAGGACGATGACGAAATACTGGGTGTGCACATTGTCGGGCCGATGGCCGGCGAGCTGATCTCAGAGGCGGTGCTGGCGCTGGAATTCTCGGCCAGCACGGAAGATTTGCAGCGCACCATACATGCACACCCCAGCCTGGCGGAAGCGGTTCACGAGGCTGCGCTCGCCGTCGACAACCGGGCGCTGAATTTTCCTAACCGCTAGTTCTTTTCCCAGAAATCGGCGTTCTTGATACCGAGTTTGGATGGACTGAACGTATAGGTCGCAACACCTGCCTTGCGCTGCCGCTCGTAGTCTTGTAACGCCTTGATAGCCGGCGAGCCCATCATGAATAGAATCAGGATGCCGATGATATTGAGCCAGGCCATGATGCCGACGCCGATGTCGCCGAGCGCCCACGCGAGATCAGCGGAACGTATCGTGCCGTAAAAAACCGACGCCATCAGAGCCAGTTTCAGTACGGTTAGTTCGCCAGGGAATCGAATCGTGCGGCGAATATAGGCGACGTTCGTTTCAGCGATATAGTAATAGGCAAGCAGCGTCGTAAAAGCGAAAAAGAACAGCGCAACGGCAACGAACGTCTTGCCCATGCCGCCCATGACGCTCTCGAGTGCCAGCTGCGTGAACGCCGGGCTGTTCGCCTGCACGCTGCTGTCCAGCAACCCGCCGCTGACAATGACCCTCGACACCCTCTACGTAGTACTGCTGTGTGATCAGGATCATGAACGCGGTTGCCGAACAAACAAACAGCGTATCGATATAGACAGAAAATGCCTGCACGAGACCCTGTTGCGCCGGGTGCTGAACTTCGGATGCGGCGGCGGCATGCGGGCCGGTGCCCTGGCCAGCCTCATTCGAATAGACGCCGCGCTTCACGCCCCAGCCGATGGCTGCGCCCACGCCCGCCATGGGTGTAAACGCATCGGTGACAATGAGCGCGAGAATGGCCGGCAGCTCGCTAATGTGCAGTCCGATGATGCCGAGTGCCATCACAACATAGCCCAGCGCCATGAAGGGCACGACGATCTGGGTGAAATGAGCGATGCGCTTGACGCCGCCAAAAATGATAAAGCCAAGCACTGAGACGACAATGACAGCGGTGATTATCTTGGTGGAGCTTATATCGTTGCCCAGGAAATTGACGACGGTCTCACCGCCAAAGGCAAGCTCGGCCGCGTTGCCTATGCTGTTGGACTGCACGCCCGGCAGCAGCAGGCCGGTGGCAATGATGGTCGTAATGGCAAAAATCCATGCGTACCACTTTTGGCCCATCGCTTTCTCGATGTAATAAGCGGGGCCACCGCGATACTGTCCCTCGTCCTCTTCTTTGTAAATCTGACCGAGTGCCGATTCGACATAAGCCGTCGATGCGCCGAGAAAGGCGACCACCCACATCCAGAAGACCGCTCCCGGACCGCCGAAACCGATCGCCGCAGCGACGCCGGCAATGTTCCCGGTGCCGACGCGACCGGACAACGACACCGCCAGTGCCTGGAACGACGAGATGCCACGATCGGATTCCTTGCTGGAAAACAGCAAACGAATCATCTCTTTGAACAGGCGCACCTGCACAAATCGGGTGAGGATGGAAAAGAACAGGCCTGCGCCGAGGCACAGGTAGATCAGCGCGTTGCTCCAGATGATTCCGTTAATCGTATCAACGATCTGCTGCATGCCGTTTCCCCGTTATTATTTTCGTCGCGGCGAGTTCGATACTAACCGAAATCGCGATATAGTGGAGGTTCCGGATAAGGGGAGCTGTGTGATGACCTGGTGGAGTTGGATGATTTTGGGCGCCGTATTACTCGGTGCCGAGCTGTTCGCTATCGATGCGCAGTTTTACCTGGTTTTCCTTGGGGTTTCGGCTTTTCTTGTCGGCCTCGCGTCCATGTTCGGCCTCGTATTGCCAGAATGGGCGCAGTGGATCGCTTTCGCGGCGCTGTCGCTACTTTCATTTTTTACCTTTCGCAAAAGCCTGTACGCGAAAATTCGCGGTGGGGCTGTCGGGTTTAACGAGACGATGGCGGGCAAAAGCGTCAACGTGGCCGAAGACCTGGCCCCCGGCGACGAAGCGCGCCTTGAGTACCGCGGTACGAAATGGACAGCGAAAAACGTGGGCAGCGAACCTATTAAAGCCGGCAAACGCGCCACCGTCGTCGAAGTCGACGGGCTGACGCTTCGTATCGAAGCCGAGTAACTTGCAACAAAGGAATTAGCTATGGATTCTCTTATCGTCTCGCTGGCAGTCGTATTTGTCGTCGTTATCATCCTGCTGAAGACGGCCGTTGTCGTCCCGCAACAAAACGGCTACGTCATCGAGCGCCTCGGAAAATACAGTCAAGACCCTTAACGCCGGGTTTCATATTCTGATCCCGTTCCTGGAGCGCATCGCTTACAAACACACGCTCAAGGAACAGGCAGTCGACATCGCCGAGCAGATTTGTATCACCAATGACAACGTCCAGGTGGGTGTGGACGGTGTGCTGTATATGCAGGTGCTGGATCCCGGGCGCGCGTCCTACGGTATCGGCAACTATATGTTCGCGATCTCGCAGCTGGCGCAGACAACGCTGCGTAGCGAGATCGGCAAGATCGATCTCGATCGTACGTTCGAAGAGCGCGGCACCATCAACCAGAACGTTGTTGCCGAACTCGACAAGGCCAGTGACCCCTGGGGTGTCAAGGTGCTGCGTTACGAGATCAAGAACATCAATCCGCCGCAGGACGTTCTGAGCGCGATGGAAAAACAGATGCGCGCCGAACGAGAAAAGCGCGCGGTTATCCTGAATTCAGAAGGCGAACGCGATGCCAAGATCAACCAGGCCGAGGGTGAAAAGCAGCGAGTCGTCAAAGAATCTGAAGCTGTCAAAATACAGCAGATCAACGAAGCCCAGGGTGAGGCCGAAGCTATCCTGGCCGTCGCGACAGCGACTGCTGAAGGACTGCGACAGGTTGCGCAGGCCATGACGTCTGCGGGTGGCGCCGAGGCCATGCAGCTGCGCATCGCCGAACAGTACATCGGCGAGTTCGGGAAGCTGGCGAAAACGGGTAACACCTACGTGGTGCCGGCCAACCTTGGTGATCTGACATCGATGATGGCGCTGGCAACGGATGTGGCGAAACGCAAGGTGGCTGAATAGCCGACGTCGTGACAGGTCAGCTCTTGCGCCTGACCGATACGACGTTTGACAGCTGCTCGAGGCGGGTAATTGCCGTACTGAGTGTCGGCAGGTCTTTGATCTCGATGCCGATGTCCATAATGACCTGCATGGATTGCTTGTCGACGCGGCTCTTCAAGCTCAGCACGCTCGCGCCATCATCGGCCAGTACTGCCGTGACGTCACGGATCAGACCGTTGCGATCAAATGCGTGCAGCGTCAGGTCGACCGGGTAGGCGCCGGTACTCTGCTGGCCCCACTTGATCTCGATGATGCGCTCCGGATGCCGCTGGTTGAGGCTCAGGAAATTGCCACAGTCCTGGCGGTGAATGCTGACGCCACGGCCCTGCGTGATGTAGCCAACGATTGCCTCGGGTGGCACCGGCCGGCAGCAGCGCGCGTAATTGCACAGCAGGTCGCCGACACCGCTGACCGCAGTCGAGTCCGGCGCATTGTCTTTCTTCTGGTGTTGCCGACGGGGCAGCCGATCCGGCAGTTGGGGCTCGCGCAGGTGCTGCAGTGCCGTCGCAATCGATGCCGAGGTCAGGTCCCCGGCACCCAGCGCCACGCATAACGCTTCCGTATCCTTGAGCTTGAGCTGTTTGGCGATTGTGTCGGTTGGCTGGTCTTTGACATTGAGCCGCGACAGCTCGCGATCGAGAATATCGCGCCCCTGGCGCTGGTGCTGATCGCGATCCTGATGTCGGAACCAGTTGCGCACCTTGGCGCGGGCTCTTGCGCCTGCCAGGTAGCCCAGTTTGGGGCTGAGCCAGTCACGGCTGGGGCGTGATTGGCTGCCCGTGATGATCTCGATCTGATCGCCGTTCGCGATCTGGTAGGTGAGCGGTACGATGCGCCCGTTGACCTTGGCGCCCCGACAGCGGTGACCGACCTGTGTGTGCACGTGATAAGCAAAATCCAGCGGTGTGGCGCCCGCGGGTAGCTCCACCACGTCGCCTTTGGGGCTGACGGCATAGACGCGGTCTTCAAAGAAGTCGTCACGGATCTGGTCGAGCAAATCGGCACCGTCATCCGCCGGTTCGAGCAGTTGCCGGAGAAAACGAATTTTCTGGTCGAACGCGGCTGGCGTCGCGCCGCCTTCCTTGTATCGCCAGTGCGCGGCGACGCCGAGTTCGGCATGCCGGTGCATCTCATGGGTACGAATCTGTACCTCGACCGTGCGGCCCTGGGGACCAATCACAGCCGTATGCAGCGACTGGTAGTTGTTCTCCTTCGGGTTCGCTATGTAATCGTCGAACTCACCCGGAATGTAGGGCCAGAGATTGTGGACGACGCCAAGAGCGGCATAGCAGGCACCGACGTCATCCACGAGGATGCGAACCGCCCGGATGTCATACAGGCCCTCGATGCCGCGATCCTTGCGCTGCATCTTTCTCCAGATCGAGTAGATGTGTTTCGGTCGGCCGGAAATTGTCGCGGGAATACTCTGTTTGTCGAGCTCCGTCTTGAGGACCGCCTGCATGCTCTCCAGAAAGCTTTCGCGCTCGGTCCGCTTTTCCTTAAGCATGCGGGCGATTTCAAGATAGGTATCCGGTTCGAGGTAACGAAACGCCAGGTCCTCGAGTTCCCACTTCAACTGCCACACGCCCAGCCTGTTCGCCAACGAGGCGTAGATTTCGCGCGTTTCAATGGCCAATGCCTGGCGCACGTCAGCCGGTGCATGCTTTGCCTGACGTAAGCGGTACAGCTGCTCCGCGATGCGCACCATCACCAGTCGCACATCCGAGACGACCGCGAGCAACATCTTGCGCAGGGCTTCGGACTGCTGGACCGCCAGCGCCTCACCGGGCTGCCAGTTGTCTGGCAGCGAGAACTGACCCAGCTGCTCCAGCCCGAGAACAAATCGAGATATCTCTTCTAATACATTGTTTTGTAATGTAGTTTTACTACAGAAACCGTCGCGATAGAGGGGGTATAAATGCACGGCGGCGAGTAGCTCGCGCGGCAACCCGAGTGGCTCCACTATTCCGGCGATCTGCCGGCCTTCCTCGATGGCGCTGGCCAGACCCTCCTGCGGTGGCAATTCGTCAATGAATGCGCGCACCGTGGCGACAGGGCCATTCGGTGCATCGACGCTGTTGTGATTATCGGGGTTGATTGCGTTCATCCGTGCGGTTGCCGAGGTGTGCCTGCCGTGGAAATACCCGCTATCATACCCGCAGTTTCGGCGCCCGAGGGTTGCCGTTAACGACACTTATGGTCAATAAAGCAGGGCAGTATGGCAGGACACAGTAAATGGGCAAACATCCAGCATCGCAAGGGTGCCCAGGACAAAAAGCGCGGCAAACTTTTTACTAAACTTATTCGGGAGATCACCGTGGCCGCAAAAATGGGTGGCGGTGACCTCGATGCCAATCCACGTCTGCGACTCGCGATCGACAAGGCCAAAGCCCAGAGCATGCCGAAGGACAATATCGATCGTGCCATCAAGCGGGGTTCGGGCGAGACGGATGGCGACGATTTCAATGAGATCCGCTACGAGGGCTACGGGCCCGGGGGTACCGCGGTCATGGTGGATTGCCTGACCGACAACCGCAATCGCACGGTTGCCGATGTGCGCCATGCGTTTGCCAAGTTCGGTGGCAATCTCGGTGCTGATGGGTCGGTAAATTACCTGTTCAATGAGGTCGGCCAGCTGCTGTACGACACGGTCAGCAATGAAGATGAGGTGATGGAGGCGGCGATCGAAGCGGGTGCCGAAGATGTTATCGTCGATGACGACGGCGCCATCGAGGTTTTGACGGAGCCCGACGAATTCGAGCAGGTGCGCGATAACATGGTGGCAGCCGGACTGCAGCCTGAGAGCGCTGAAATCACGATGCGCGCTTCGACAAACGCGGAGCTGGGCGTCAAAGAGGCCGGCTCGATGATCAAGATGCTCGAGATGCTCGAGGATCTTGATGACGTGCAGGACGTATACAGCAACGCTGACATCAGTGACGATGTGCTGAAGAAGATCTGAGACGGCTATTGACCGACAAGCAACGCATATTGGGTATCGATCCCGGTTCGAGACTGACCGGCTTCGGCGTGCTTGATTTTACGGGTGACACGCCCTTGTACGTGGCGAGCGGCACGGTGAAGAGCCTGGACGGCGCGTTTGCGGATCGACTGCGGCAGATCTTCGAATCGATCGGTGCCATCGTCGCCGACTACCAGCCGGATGCCGTCGTGATCGAGAGTGTTTTCATGCACAAGAATCCCGGCAGTGCGCTCAAGCTCGGCCATGCGCGGTCGGCGGCATTGTGTGCGACCTTCGAGCACAACGTCGAGGTGTTTGAGTACGCGCCACGCGCCATCAAACAGGCCGTTGTGGGCAGCGGGGCAGCCAGCAAAGAGCAGGTACAGCACATGGTGGTCTCGATACTGAATCTCGCAGGCACGCCGGCGCCGGACGCCGCCGATGCCCTGGCCGCCGCGCTTTGCCATGGCAACCAGCGGCGCCTGAACGCGCAGCTTGGCAACCGCAACGCGATAGCAGGCTCACGATGATCGGCTCACTGCGGGGTCGTCTGACCTCGAAGCACGCACCGTTGATCGTGGTTGAATGCGCGGGCGTCGGCTATGAAGTGGAAACGCCGATGTCCACCTTCCTGGATCTGCCGCCCGTCGGGGAGGAGTTGTTTCTGCATACGCACCTGCTGGTGCGCGAAGATGCCCAGATCCTCTACGGTTTTGCGAGTGATGACGAACGCTCACTGTTTCGCATGTTGCTCAAGGTCAACCGGGTTGGCGCCAAGCTGGCGTTGGGCGTACTTTCGGCCATGTCGACGAATGACTTCAGGCGCTGTGTGGAGTTCGAGGATGCGACTGCCCTGGCAAGAATTCCCGGCGTTGGCAAGAAGACGGCGGAGCGCCTGATTATCGAGATGCGTGATCGTATCGACCGCGTCGGCACGCCGCCGGCTGGCCAGGCCAGCAAGACGGCGGTAGCGAGCGCTCGCAGTGAGGCCTTCGATGCACTGGTTGCGCTGGGCTACAAGGCAAGTGAGGTCAACAAGTTGATCAGCAAACTGGATACTGAGGGCAAATCGTCTGAAGACATCATTCGCCAGGCGCTCAAGCAGGCGGCGACCTGATGGTTGGTATTGAACACGATCGCTTAACCAGTGCGGAGACGGGTCCCGATGATCGCGCTTTTGATCGGGCGATACGACCCCGCAAGCTGGCGGAATATGTCGGTCAGCCCGATGTTAAAAAGCAGATGGGCATATTTATCGAAGCCGCCCGGCGGCGCGAGGAAGCGCTGGATCATGTGCTGATTTTTGGCCCGCCCGGGCTCGGCAAGACCACGCTGGCACACATCGTCGCCAACGAGATGGGCGTGAATCTGCGCCAGACGTCCGGGCCGGTGCTGGAACGACCGGGCGACCTCGCCGCTATCCTGACCAATCTCGAGCCGAATGACGTCCTGTTCGTCGACGAGATTCATCGCCTGAGTCCGGTGGTGGAAGAAGTGCTGTACCCGGCGATGGAAGATTTTCAGCTCGATATCATGATCGGTGAGGGACCGGCGGCGCGCTCGATCAAGCTCGACTTGCAGCCGTTCACTCTGGTGGGCGCCACGACGCGAGCCGGCCTGCTGACATCGCCGCTGCGCGACCGCTTCGGCATCGTGCAAAGACTCGAGTTTTATACGACCCAGGATCTTGAGACGATCGCGCGGCGGACGGCCGGAATTCTCAATCTGCCGATCGACGATGCCGGCGCCGTGGCCATCGCAACGCGCTCGCGCGGTACCCCGCGCATTGCCAACCGCCTGCTGCGGCGGGTGCGTGATTTCGCCGAGGTTGAGGGTGATGGCATCGTGACGGGGGAAGTCGCCGAGGGTGCGATGGACGTGTTGCAGGTCGACCCGCACGGTTTTGATGCGATGGACCGACGCGTGCTGCAAACGATAATCGAGAAGTTCGACGGTGGGCCCGTGGGCATTGAGAGTTTGTCCGCGGCCATTGGTGAGGAACGTGGCACGATCGAGGACGTCGTCGAGCCGTACCTGATCCAGCAGGGCTTCATGATGCGCACCGCGCGTGGCCGCGTCGCAACAAAAAATGCCTACCTGCATTTCGGTTTGACGCCGCCCGGTGCCGCCGGCAATCAGGAGCTGCCGTTTGACCGCGCCTGAACAGCCGCCATTCCACTGGCCGGTGCGCGTCTACTATGAAGACACTGACGCACAGGGCGTGGTCTATTACGCGAACTACTTCCGCTTTCTCGAACGCGCGCGTACCGAATGGCTGCGCGCGCTCGGCGTTGACATGGTGGCACTGATGGCAGAGGAGCGCCGCATCTTCGTGGTCGCTGAAGTCCAGGTAAAATTCCTGGCGCCCGCACGCCTGAACGATCAGCTGATCGTGTCGGCGCAGCTGTCGAACCTCACGCGCGTGTCATTTGATATCGAACAGAACATTTACCGTGACACCATTGATGGTGAACAACTCATTGGCGGCACTGTCAAAGCGGCGTATCTGGACGCCGATACGATGCGCCCGAAACGAATACCAGCGACCTTATTTGGGGAAAACCAGTCATGACCGCAGATCTGTCCATCATCGGATTGTTAATAAATGCCAGTTTGCCTGTCCAGATCGTAATGCTGCTGCTCCTGGTGGCATCGCTGGTGTCCTGGAGCATCATCTTCACGAAGCGGCGCCTGATCCGGCGCACGACGGACGCGTCGGACGATTTCGAGGCATCCTTCTGGTCGGGCGGCGATCTCAATACGCTGTACAGGAGTGCGACGCGCGCGGATGGTGGCAGCATTGGCATGTCGAGCATTTTCGAGTCCGGGTTCCGTGAATTCAATCGCTCGATCCAGTCCGGTGACGGCGGCACGCAAAAGCCGGTCGAGGACAGCCGCCGCGCGATGCGGGTGGCCCAGATGCGCGAAGTCGATCGTCTCGAGCAGGGATTGGCCACGCTTGCGACCATTGGTTCGACCAGTCCCTACGTGGGCCTGTTCGGTACGGTATGGGGCATCATGGTTGCCTTCATGCAGATCGGCAGCCAGCAGACGGCGACGCTTGCTGTCGTTGCACCGCCGATCGCCGAGGCGCTGATCGCGACGGCTATGGGTTTGTTTGCCGCCATCCCGGCTGTCATTGCTTACAACCGCTACGCCGACAAGGTCGTGCGGCTGGAGTATCGCTACGACGGTTTCTCGGAAGAATTCTCCAGCATCCTGGAACGACAGGCCCGCGCCAAGAAAGGAGCCTGACATGCCCACGATGCTGAAGAAGCGCAAACTGATGTCCGAGATCAACGTTGTTCCGTACATCGACGTGATGCTTGTGCTACTGGTCATCTTCATGGTGACAGCGCCACTGCTGACACAGGGCATCGAAGTCGATTTGCCAAAGGCGAACGCGGAGCCGATCGAGTCGGTTCCTGACCACGATCCGCTGGTCATCAGCGTCGACGCCGCGGGCAATCTCTTTGTGAACGCCGGCGACGACGAGGACAAACCCTCATCGGGCGAGAAGATTGTCAGGATCGTTTCCATCGTGCTCGACAAGAAACCGGCGACGCCGGTGTACGTCAAAGCCGACCGTGCCGTGCCTTACGGAAACGTCGTTGGTGCCATGGTGCTATTGCAACAGGCTGGCGCCAACAATATCGGTTTCGTTACGGATCCGCTGGATACCTATCCCGTTCCGGAGTAATCGGCCGCGTGATTCGCGACACAAAAAATATTATTCCAGTCACTATGGCGGTGCTGCTGCACGCCGTGCTGTTGACGTCGATGATCGTCGCTTTCGACTACGCGCGCCCGCAGCCTTTTACGCCGCTCGCGGTGCAGGCGACGCTCGTCACCGAGATTCCCGAGACGCGAGCGCCTGTAATCGAGCCGGAACCCGAGCCGGAACCCGAGCCGGTTGTCGAGGAACCGGAACCGGAACCGGAGCCGGTCATCGAGGAACCAGAACCTGAGCCCGACAATAGCGAGCAGTTGCGACAGCAGGCCGAGGAAGAGAAACGTCGACTCGATGCGCTCCTCGAGCAGAAGCGACTGGAGGAGATCCGGCAGCAGGAGGAGGCCGAGGCCAGGCAAAAGGCGGCGGACGAAGCCGAGCGCAAACGACGCGAGGAAGCGGAGAAAGAGCAGAAACGCGTAGCGGCAGAGCGCCAGCGCGAGGAGGATATCAGGCGCCAGCGCGAGGAGAACGAGCGCCTGCGGCGCGAGTTGGAAGATGTTGCGCGAGCTGACGAGATTGCGGCCGAGGAAAACCGGTTTGCGGCGGTGGACGCCGGGGCTCTGGCCATTTACGTCGCGCAGATTAAGCAGAAGGTCGAGCGCAACTGGGCGGCGCCTGCGAGCGCCGGCGCGGAGCTCAAGTGTTCGGTGCGGGTGCGGCAGGTGCCGGGCGGCGAGGTGATCGGCGTTACCATCCTTAACTGCAATGGCGATGACGCCGTGAAGCGTTCGGTGGAGGCCGCAATTTATAAATCTTCGCCATTACCGGAACCTTCGGACCCGAATCTGTTCGACAGGAACATCTTGCTAAATTTGAGTATTCGCCAATAATGCGTGCCAGCAACCAATTTGACGGGGCGAACGTGCTAAAAAAATTGAACATCCTGGCCGTGGTAGCGGCGTTTCTCGTGGCACCGGCTCAGGCTGAGCTGGTTATCGACGTGCAGGGCGTTGCCCAGCCGACACCCGTTGCCGTGGTGCCGTTTGGCTGGGAAGGGCAAGGTCCTGACATGCCGCTCGACGTGGCCGCGGTAATTACGGCTGATCTCAAGCGCAGCGGCCGATTTGCGCCGATCGCTGAGGATGACATGCTGCAAAAGCCCACCACCGCCGCCGCCCTGGACTTCGACGACTGGGGTTTTGTGGGGGTCGAGGCCGTGGTGATTGGTAGCGTCACGCAGACCGGCGAGAATGCCTACGACTTGCAGTTTCAGCTGTTCGACGTCTTCGGGCGTCGGCAACTGGTGGGTTATCGCATGCCCGCGAGCCGCGGCAGCATGCGCGTCGCCGCGCATCGGGTGGCGGACATGATTTACGAGAAGCTCACCGGTATCAAGGGCGTTTTCGGCACCAAGGTCGCGTACGTCACCGCGCAACAGCAGGGCCAGCAACGGCTGTATTCGCTCATCGTCTCCGACCAGGATGGCGAGAACGAGCACACCATCATGGAGAGCAACGACCCCATCATGTCGCCCGCGTGGTCGCCCGATAGCCGTCAGCTCGCGTATGTCTCATTCGAGGGCAATCGCTCATCGATATTCGTACAGACGCTGCGCACGGGCAATCGCTTCAAAGTGTCCAGCAAACCGGGTATCAACGGCGCACCGTCGTTCTCACCGAATGGTCGGGAACTGGTGGTGACCCTTGGCGGCGTGGACGGCAACCTCGATATTCACGTCGTGGACATTACGACGCGTCAGTCCCGCCAGGTGACCTCGCACCGGGCGATTGACACGGAGGGCACCTGGTCCCCGGATGGTGACTACATTTACTTCACCTCGGATCGCAGCGGCGGCCCGCAGGTCTATCGCGTTCGGGCCGCTGGCGGAACAGCGGAGCGCGTGACCTTCGAGGGCAGCTACAATGCGCGGCCGCGCCTGTCGGCCGATGGCAAGCGCCTGGCGATGGTGCATAACGACGGCGGCAATTTCCGGATTGCGATCATGGACCTTGCGAAGAAGGACCTGTCGATTCTCTCGACAGGCCGTCAGGACGAGAGCCCCAGTTTTGCCCCCAACAGCGATATCCTGATCTACGCGACCCGCGAGGGCCGCAACGGCGTTTTAGAGACCGTGTCAGCGGATGGCCAGATCCGGCAAAGGATGGCCTCGGGGCAGGGCGACGTACGCGAGCCTGTCTGGTCGCCATTTACGCGATTCTAGGTAATATATTTAGCATTAATAGTATTCGATTAGTTATTGATAATTAACGTTTAATTTTTCACTGAAGTTATAATCAAGGATCCACTCATGGCCTACATAAAATTACTCACGGTTGCCCTGGTTGCCGCAATGCTGGCGGGTTGCCCTTCCAGTCCGCCGGTTCCGGATCCCGAGCCGACCGACACTACTTACGGCGGCAGCGACGCCAGCACCGATGCCATGGGTGGTGACACGCTCGGCGGCGGCGAGTACCTCGAAGACCCGTCGGCGGGCGAGTTGGGGGCAGTCATTTACTTCGACTACGACTCGTCAGAGGTTCGTGCGGCCGACCAGGACCTGGTTGCGCGCCATGCGATGAATCTCGGTAACGACGGTATGGCACGGGTGCGGCTCGAAGGCCACGCCGATGAGCGCGGCTCTCGCGAGTACAACATCGGTCTCGGCGAGCGACGCGCGCAAGCCGTGCGCCAGCTGTTGCTGATCCAGGGCGTGTCGGCGTCACAGATCGCCACCGTGAGCTTTGGCGAAGAGCGGCCGGCGGCCTTTGGCAGTAGCGAGTTGGATTACTCGCAGAATCGCCGGGTCGAGTTCAAGTACACCCGCTAGTTGGCTGTAATGCAGATGAAAACCACCAAACTGCTGTGTGTACTGACGCCGTTACTGGCACTGAGCGGCTGTGCGTTATTACAGCCCACTGACGATCCCGTATTGAGCAAGCTGGACGAGCTCGAGCGTCGCATGCAGGTGCAGGAACAAGCCGTGCGCAATCAAAGCCTGGTGAATACGACGCAGCAGGTCGCGGCCGTCGAGCGGCAGAGCGATGAACTGCGTGGCCGCGTCGAAACGCTGGAAAACAGCGCTGGCTCCACGGCAACACGGCAGCGGCAGCTGTACGCCGATCTGGATGCACGCATTCAGGCGCTCGAGAGCGCAGTACAACGTGTCGCCAGCGGCGTGCCGGCCGGCGCCGCGACGCAAGGACAGCTGCCGATTGCAGGCGGCTCGGATCGCGACAACTACCAGGCGGCGTTCGAGTTGCTCAAGGCGCAGCGCTACGAAGCGGCGTCGACAGCGTTTCAGCAGTTCCTGGTGGCCTTTCCCGAGAGCGAGCTCGCCGATAACGCACAGTATTGGCTCGCGGAATCGTACTACGTCACACAGAAATTCAGCGATGCCCTGGCGGCGTTCGAGGTTGTCACCAACGAGTATCCACGGTCCCGGAAGCTGCCGGATGCACTGCTGAAGATCGGCTACTGCAACTACGAGCTCAAAAACTGGGTAGCGGCACGCACTGCGCTGTCCGCGGTGCGGGCGGACTTTCCCGAGTCAACAGCCGCAAGGCTCGCTCTGCAGCGGCTCGAGCGCATGAAAGAAGAGGGCGTTTGACGCCGGCCTGGCCGGCACTTCGTCCGCGCTTGTCATTTGAATTGTATCCGGTATCATGCCGCCGGCATTCCCGCGGCAATTCTGTCAGCGCAGATCCAATGGGGGCGTTAGCTCAGAGGTAGAGCATTCGGCTTTTAACCGACTGGTCGTAGGTTCGATCCCTACACGCCCCACCACCTCCCCAATTTCAAACGAAACAGGCGACGGCGCGTAAAAGTACCGCTATCATTCACCGTTTTGTGCACGGGGAACTCGTGGCTAGTGGTTAAGCATCAGTGGAAAATTCATAAGTTCGGTGGCAGCAGCCTGGCTGACGCCGCCTGCTTTCGACGTGTCGGCGACCTGCTGCTGGCGTATGCCGATGTCAGCATTGGTGTTGTGGTCTCGGCGATGGGCGGTATGACCGATGCGCTCATCCATCTCGCGGTACTTGCTGAGCGCGACGACCGGCGTTACTTCGACGAACTAAATGCGATTGGCGAGCGTTACTCAACGACGGCGAATGAGCTTCTGAGTGGTCCAGGCGGGTCGAAGTGCTGGACGCGTGGGGCAGCGACGCTGACGATATTCGTGACGTTCTGCAGGCTGTTTCACTGGTCAAGTCAGCACCGCAGCGCAGCCGCGATGTGATTGCCGGCTATGGTGAAATCTGGTCCACGCGCTTACTGGCCGCCTACCTCGCGGACTCGGACGAAAAACGCGGCGGTTCCTGGATCGACGCGCGCAAGATCATCACCGTGCGCGACACCGAACTCGGGCCGTCGGTCCTGTGGGAACGGTCTGGCAAGAACTTCGCAGAACATGTTGTCGATGGGTTCACCGGCATTGCGGTGATCACGGGCTTTATCGCGAGCGATGAGGAAGGTCTGCAAACCACGCTGGGCCGTAACGGCAGCGATTTTTCAGCCTCGATATTTGCAGCGCTCAGTGGTGCGAGCGAGCTGACGATCTGGAGCGATGTCGACGGTGTCATGAGTGCCGATCCCCGTCAGGTTCCGGAAGCGCAGGTCATCGACCGGCTCTCGTACAGCGAGGCCATGGAGCTGGCTTATTTCGGCGCTACGGTTATCCACCCGAAAACGCTGGGTCCGGCAATAGAAAACGATATTCCGGTGGTAATTCGCAACAGCCACAACCCGCAACACCCGGGCAGCCGTATCGAAGCCGGGGTCGCCGCGGTCGAGGGCATCAAGGGCATTACCGCCATCGGTGGCATGGCGCTGGTCAACCTCGAAGGCTCGGGCATGATCGGTGTGCCGGGCACAGCCGATCGGCTCTTCCGCGCACTGAAAGATGCGGGCGTTTCCGTCACGCTGATTTCGCAGGCAAGTTCGGAGCACTCGATTTGTATTGCCGTGCCGCAAGCGGTGTCGGAACGGGCCAGGCAGGTTATTACTGCTGCGTTTGCCGACGAACTCGAGAGCGGCCAGATTCAAAGCGTCGACGTGAATGACGCGCAGAGCATCGTCGCTGTTGTCGGTGACGGTATGGCCGGTACCCCCGGTGTGGCGGCCCGGTTCTTTGGCACGTTGGGCCGGGCGGGCATCAACATCCGGGCGATTGCGCAGGGTTCTTCGGAGCGCAATATTTCCGCCGTCGTTGATTCCGATGAATCGACCAAAGCACTGCGTGCGGCACACTCGGGTTTTTACCTGTCGGCAAAAACGCTCTCGATCGGGCTCATCGGACCGGGCACGGTCGGCGCTGCGCTGTTGCGCCAGATCGAGAAACAGTCAAAACGGTTGCACGACGAGTTCAATGTGGATTTACGCATTCGCGCGATCGCGCGTTCGCAATCCATGCTGCTCGGCGGGCGCCGCATCAAGCTGGCGACGTGGCAGGACGAGTTTGCTAACAAGTCCGTCGACTGTGACCTCGAGGTTCTGGAAAGTCACATCAACCCCGATCATTTGCCGCATGCCGTTATCATTGACTGCACGGCGAGCCCGCACATCGCCAGTTTGTATTCGGGCTGGCTGGAGCGTGGCATCCACGTCATCACGCCGAACAAGAAAGCGTTCAGTGGCACGCTCGACGATTACGCGGCGCTGCGCAGCAGTGCACGGCATGGCAGCAGCCACTGCATGTATGAGACGACCGTCGGCGCGGCGCTACCCATCCTTTCAACGCTGCAGGACCTGATTGCGACCGGCGACGAGATTCGCTCGATACAGGGTATTCTCTCGGGCACGCTGGCGTACCTGTTTAACGTTTACGATGGCAGCGTGCCGTTCTCTGAAATTGTGCGCGCGGCGCGCGACAACGGTTTTACCGAGCCGGATCCGCGCGATGATTTATCCGGCATGGACGTGGCTCGCAAGCTCACGATTTTGGCGCGCGAGATGCACCAGTCCATAGAAATTGGTGATTTTCCGGTGCAAAGCCTGGTGCCTGAGCCGCTGCGCGATGTCAGTGTCGCTGAGTTTCTCGAGCGGCTACCGGAGTTCGATGGCGACATCGACGCCCTGTATCGCAAAGCGGCCGATGACCATAAGCACCTGCGTTACGTGGCGCGGCTCGGTGCAGACGGCAGCGCGGCGGTGGGCCTCGAGGCGGTCGATGACGCGCACCCGTTCAGTAACATCAACCTGACTGATAACATTGTGCAGTTCGAGACAGACCGCTATGCGGACAATCCACTGGTGGTGCAGGGGCCGGGTGCCGGACCTGAGGTCACTGCCGGCGGCGTGTTCGGTGATTTGCTAAAGCTGGCGCAGTACCTGAGCCAGGGAGAGTAACGTGAGCAGTTACATTACCGCGTTTGCACCGGCATCGATCGGCAATGTCGGCGTCGGCTTCGACATGCTCGGTCTCGCATTGAGCGGGGTTGGCGATCGGGTCCATGCCCGCAAAACAGATGCCCTGGGTGTCAGCCTGACCGAGGTCCGTGGACTCGATGGCGAGGTGCATCCCTACCTGTCAACGGACCCGACCCAGAATACCGCGTCGATCGCAGTGCAGGCGCTCCTCGACGATCTCGGCAGCGCATTTGGCATCGAGCTCAAGGTACACAAGGGCGTGCCCTTGCAGTCGGGTATGGGTAGTTCTGCTGCCTCTGCCGTTGCCGGCGTGGTTGCCGCCAATGCACTGCTCGAGTCACCGTTGGTTACCGAGGCGCTGCTGCCGTACGCGCTGGAGGGTGAAAAATATGCCAGTGGCGGCCTGCATGCGGATAACGTGGCGCCAAGCCTGCTCGGCGGCCTGATTCTCTGTCCCCAGGTGTTGCTGCCCGAGGTGGTCCGGTTGCCGACGCCCAAAGGCGTTGCTGCGGTCGTGCTGCATCCCGATCTGCAGGTCAATACGGCGGAGGCCAGACGTTCGCTGTCGAAAGGCATCACGATGCAGAAGTGGGTCGAACAGCAGGGACTGCTTGCCGGTTTTATCGCTGCCTGTCATGCCAGTGATATCGAACTCATAGGCAAGACGCTGCGCGATGTCGTCATCGAACCGCAGCGCTCTGCTGCCGTGCCGTGCTTCGAGCAGGTTACCGCGGCTGCCATGCGTTCCGGCGCACTGGGTTGCAGCCTGTCCGGTAGCGGCCCGAGCATGTTTGCCTTGTGTCGCGACACCGCAGCGCACAATGTTGCAATGGCGATGGAGCAGGCCTGCCGGGGCCAGGGTATCGGCTGCCAGTCCTGGGTGAGTCCGATGAACGCACACGGCGCGCAACTCGAGAATTAACGATGCGTTATTTCAGTACTCGTGGTGGCGGCTCTGTCGGTCTTGATGACGCCCTGCGCAAAGGCATCGCGGACGATGGCGGCCTGTTCCTGCCGGAGCAGTTGCCGACTTTCACGGAGGCCGATTTCTCTGCGGCGATTTCTCAGCGACCCTCGCAATTCCGGAAGTGGCGGGCATTTTGCTGCGGCCGTTCTTCGAAGGCTCGGCACTCGCCGCGGACATCGATGCGATTCTCGCCGAGACCTTCAGCTTTCCCATTCCGGCAACCCCGCTGCCTGCGCCAGGCCGACCGGTGTCGCTGCTGGAGCTCTACCACGGCCCTACCGCCGCTTTTAAGGATGTGGGCGCCCGCTTTCTCGCGGCGTGCCTGAGCAGGCTCGAAGGCGATCCGTCCGCACCGCTGACCATCCTGGTTGCGACGTCGGGCGATACCGGGGGTGCGGTTGCCGCCGCGTTTGATCAACGACCCGGCATGCGGGTCGTCGTGCTCTTTCCGGATGGCCGGGTGTCCGCTCGCCAGGCACACCAGCTATCGTGCTGGAGCGATAACGTGCTGTCGCTGAAAGTGCAGGGCTCCTTTGACGATTGCCAGGCGATGGTGAAAGCGGCCATGGCAGACTCCGCCCGTTTTGCCGCGCAGCGCTTCAGCTCGGCGAACAGCATCAATATTGGCAGACTGTTACCGCAAAGCACCTATTACGCGGACGCCAGCCTGCGCCACTACCGCGAGACCGGCAACAAACCCGGGTTCATCATTCCCACCGGTAATCTCGGTAACGCGTTCGCCTGCGTCATGGCGCGTGCAATGGGGCTGCCTGTCGGCCCAATCATTCTCGCGACCAATGCGAACAGGACGATCGCCGATTACTTCGATACCTTGCAGTGGCTGCCGCGTGCCAGCCTGCAGACGCTGGCCTCGGCGATGGACGTCGGCGACCCGAGTAACATGGAGCGCCTGCGCAAACTGATTGGCGAAGCCGATGTGTTGCGCGATCAAATCGGCGTACTATCCGTTACCGACGAACAAATTAAGGCGGCCATTCTCGAGGACCGCCGGCAACTGGGTATTATCAGTTGCCCGCACACGGCTACCGCGACGCACACGTGGCGACAGCTCGATGAAAAACTAAAGTGCGAACATGACTGGATTCTTGTTGCAACGGCACACCCGGCAAAGTTTGAAACGATTGTCGAACCTATCATTGGTGAGAAAGTTGAATTACCGGACGGACTTAAAGAACTGCTGGCCCGCCCGGCGAGGGCCATATCGATTGAGCCCGATGTTGCAGCACTGGCCGCGGCTATCGACGCTTTTTAGTGATGACTGAACTCCTGCAAATTTACTGCCAATCCCTGGTTACTGCCGCTGCTCATCGTCGTCGCATTGCTGCTGGCCTGGTTGATCTACCGATGGGTAAGAGCATCGCGCAACAGTTTGCGGCGTGTGCTTGAGGATATTTCGTACGAGCGTGTTGAAAACCTGGTAATACCGAGTGCGAACGAGGGCGAGATTCATATCGACCAGATTCTGCTGACCTCACAGGGCATCCTGGTTCTCGAGGTCAAAGACGTTACGGGGATCGTTTTTGGCAGCGACAAAATGCAGGACTGGACGGTGATGGCTGACGACAGGCGCTATACGTTGTCGAATCCGCAACCGCCGATGTTCGATCGTATCGCCGCCGTTCGTGAAATCGTTCGGCAGGTCCCGGTGGCGGGCCGCATCCTGTTTCTTGATGGTGCTGAATTTACCAAAGGTGTGCCGAGCCTCGTCTGCACGCTTGAGGAGTTGGCGAGAGAGTTCGGCGAGCCGGATAAGAACGCTGCGAAATTCAAGATCGAGGCGTTCCGCCCCCACTGGGAGTTAATCGTCAAAGCCGCGATTCATGTCGATTCCACGGCGGCCGGCGGCCGGCGGCACTAGCTCGACTCCAGCCCAAAAAATCGATTCGCATTCTCTGTCGTTACTGCAGCGACATGCGCCACACTCTGGTTGCGCGCCTCGGCAACAGTTTTAACAACCTCCACCAAATACGCTGGCTCATTGCGGCGCGTCTTCGGTTTGGGCCGGAGCGTGCGCGGCATCAGGTACGGCGCATCGGTTTCTATCAGCAGGCGGTCGTCCGGAATAATCGACACGATATCGTGCAGGTGCTTGCCGCGCCGCTCATCGCAGATCCAGCCAGTGATCCCGATATACAGCCCCATGGCCAGGTATTCACGCAAGGACTCGCCTTCGCCGGTGAAGCAATGCGCCACGGCACGTGCAAGATCGGGCAGGGCAGGCTCGAGAATTTCGACAAAGTCATCGTGGGCGTCACGCTGGTGCAGGAAGACCGGCAGCCCGGTGTCTTTAGCGATCTCGAGCTGCTGCCGGAAGGCGGCGAGCTGCGCTTCGCGCGGTGAAAAATTGCGGAAATAATCGAGTCCGCATTCACCGATTGCGACCACGGCCGCGTTGTCGGCCAGCCGGCGAATGAGCGCATCGCTGTCTGCGGTGTAGTCGGTCGCATGGTGCGGATGAACGCCGGCTGTGGAGTAAAGAACGCCAGGGTGCGCGGTTGCGAGGTCGGCGGCTCGCACGTTGCTGGCGTCGCTGCTGCCCGTCACAACGATACGCGCGACGCCGGCGTCGAACGCACGCTGCAGAACCTCGTCACGATCATCGTCGAAACTGTCGTGCGCGAGGTTGGCGCCTATATCGATGAGTGTTTCTGTCACGTGATGTGTCCTGCAATGCTGCCTAGTATTGGTGCCAACGGAAGATTTTCGAACCGATGAAGAAGAATGCTGCGCTTAGACCGAGCAGTGCGACCAGGCTGGGTGCGACGTCCGCGAGTGTGGCGCCGTCGAGCATGACCGCGCGCGCGGAGTTTAGTACGTGTGTCAGCGGGAAGAGTTTTGCCAGGTTCTGAGCAAAAGGCCCGGCACCCTCAAGCGAGAACCAGACGCCGGACAACAGCATCATCGGCCAGTTAACCAGGTTCAACAGTCCACCGGCCAGCTCTTCGCTCGTGACACGAGCAGAGACCACCAGGCCGAGGGACACCATCGACATTGCGCCGACCAGTGCGACAAGGAACAGCGTGAAATAGTTGCCCTCCATGCGCGTATCGAGGAAGAGGTGCGTGCCCGTGTAAACAAACGCGGTGATGCACATGATCAGGACCATGCGAGACATAGACTTGCGCCGATATGAATTCGAACGCGGTTAACGGCGTGGCATGCAGCCGTTTCAAGAACCCATTCTTGCGGTAACGCACAATGACATAGCCGACGCCGAACATGCAGCTGAACATCATGTTCATACCGAGAATGCCAGGCAGTACCCAGTCTACATAGCGCACCGCGTCGCCGAGAATTTCTTCTTTCTCAATCGTCGGTGGCGCAGTGGAGCTCGACTGGAGCAGCGCGAGTTCGACAAAGTGACCTTTGGCGGAGTCCGGATTGACCCAGTAACGGGGTGCCGCATCGAACTCGACGAGCATATCGAGCTGGTGCCTGGCAAGCTTTGCCAGCGCGGCTTCCTTGTCACTGGTGGCCACGAACCGGATGTAGCGCATGCTCAGGAAGGGGTGCTGTTCCGCGACGATGTCTGCGCCGTCCTGCAGCACGGCGACGGTGTAAGCGTTACGGTCTTCATTGAAGGCAAATGACAGGCCAAGCATCAGCACGACCGGCAGCAGCAGGTTCCAGGTAAACGAAGCGCGATCTCGCAGAAACTCGCGATTACGGCTCTTGAAGATCGAGTAGATGCGAGCAAACACGGCGTCAGTCTCGCAACGTATGACCGGTCAGGTCGATAAACAGGTCTTCAAGGTTCGGTTGCCGGATCTTGATGTGGTTGAGGTTTGTGACGTGCGGCGCGAGTTCCTGCAGGCTCTTGCTGACATCGGTTGTCACTACCTCGACGATGCCCATGTTCTCAATGACGTTGTGCTCGATGCCGGTGAGATCGGCGGTGATGTCTGCCAGCGGCAGCTCGATGATCAGTCCCTCGTACTGCTTGCGCAGCAGCGCATTCGGTGACCCTTGCGTGATGATCTTGCCCGCATCCATGATTGCGATCTCATCGCAAAGAACCTGCGCCTCGTCCATGTAATGCGTGGTAAGAACGATCGTTGCGCCGCCGGCACGGATGCTTTGTACGAGGTCCCAGAAATTGCGACGCGCCTGCGGGTCCAGGCCTGTCGTCGGTTCGTCGAGGAAAATAATGCGCGGGCGATTGACCAGTGCAACCGCCAGCAGCAAACGCTGGCGCTGGCCACCCGATAGTTTGCGATTGTCCCGGTCGAGCAGCTCGCCCAGCGAGCACTGTTCGATAATGTCGTCAATGTCTGCTTTGCGCTCGTACAGAGAGCGAAACATCTCGATGGTTTCGCGTACGGTCAGGAAGTCCTGCAGCGCAGTATTCTGGAACTGAATGCCGACTTCCTGGCGAAATTTTTTGCCCGCGGGCTTGCCGTAGTAGAAAATTTCCCCGGCTGTAGGCGCAGTGACGCCTTCAATCATTTCAACGGTGGTGGTCTTGCCCGCGCCATTGGGGCCGAGGAGGCCGAAGCAAATACCCTCCGTCACGGCAAAATTGATGCCGTTGACCGCCACGACGCCGGGGTAGACTTTCTTGAGATTGCGGGCTTCGAGGGCTATTGTCATCGGCGACCAGAGTACCGGAGTGGGCGGCTGGCAGCCAGCTTGCAACCAAATGCCGCGGAGCGGTATCTAAGTACTGATAAACCAGATAAGAGGTCCTGGAAAATGGCTAGATTTGCAACGAAAACCGCGTTCACTGTCGGGTTCCTGATTTTGTTGATGGCTGTGCCAGCAATGGCGGCATCGGTCAACAAGAGCATCAAGATCGGCGCTGGCGAAGAGTCCGACGGCGCCTCGTCAGTGAACGGCAGCATTACGATCGGGGAAGACGCTGTTGTTACGGGCAACGTCAAGACGGTCAACGGCTCAATTCGGATTGACGATGGCGCGACGATCGAGAAAGCCTCGACGGTCAATGGCTCGGTCCGGTTGGCTGACAACGTCAAGAGCGACGGTCTGTCTACCGTGAATGGCTCCGTGACCCTCGGGTCCGGTACGACGGTCGATGGAGATGTCGAGACGGTCAACGGCCGCATCACCATGGCACAGGGCGCGAGCGTCGCGGATGATGTGACCAACGTCAACGGTCAGATCGAGCTGATGGGCGCCGAGGTGGGTGGCAATATTGAGACCGTCAATGGCGACATCGAACTGTATGACAACTCGGTCGTGAAGGGCGATATCGTCGTTAACAAGCAAAGCGGCTGGGGCTGGGGTAAATCGAAGAAGCGTAAACCGAGGCTCGTCATTGGTCCTGGCGCGCGCGTAGAGGGGGCGATCATTCTCGAGCGCGAGGTCGAGCTGTTTATCAGCGAGACAGCTGAAGTCAGCCGGGTCGAAGGCGAAATGAGCATGGATGACGCCATTCGCTTTAGCGGCAAACGTCCCTAGATTTCCGTAACATAGCGCTGTGCCAGTAGCAGCGACCCAATTGCCTCTGTTTTCGGAGGTCGATCAGCCCGACTCAATGTCGGGCTTTTCTGTGCGTGAGAGCGGCCGCGCCAGGCGCCTGTCCATTCGCGTATTTCCCCGCGGGCGCGTGGAGGTCGTGGTTCCCAGGCGGACCCGACCCAAAGAGGTCCGCGAATTTGTCGAAGCGCACCGTGACTGGATCAGCAAAGCCAGGGCGAATTTTGCGGCGGAGCACGAACCGGAGCCCTTCGCTTTGCCCGACACCGTCAATCTGCACGCCATCGATCGACAGTTCTCAATAAAGTATGCGCCTGAGGGTGGGGCTAAAACGGTCAATTATCGGCAACAGGGCGAGAGTGTCCTGTTGTCGGGTCGCACGGATGATGAGCAGCTGTGCGTGCGGGCACTGAAGCGCTGGCTGACGAGCATTGCCAAGCGCGAATACCTGCCCCGTCTCAAGACACTGTCGGGACTGACGGGCAATTCCTTCACCAAACTCCACGTTCGCGGTCAGCGGACCTGCTGGGGCAGCCACTCGAGTTCCGGCACTATTTCACTGAACTACTGTCTGTTATTCCTGCGTCCGGAGCAGCTTCGTTACGTTATGATTCACGAGCTGTGCCACGCTCGCCACATGAATCACTCAAAGCGGTTCTGGAACCTGGTTGGGCGCTTCGAGTCGGATTATCGGCACCTCGATAAAGGGCTGAATGTCAGCTGGAAGCAGATTCCAACCTGGGTAGGAATTTACTGAAAACAATGGAGCGAGGTAGTAATGCATTTTCCTGTGAGGATTAGCATCACCGTGATCGGTGTCATGTTGTCGTGCGCCGCTCTGGCGCAAGAAACCGAAATAGAGCTGTTGCGCGCCGAAGTTGAACAGTTGCGTGCAGATTACAATACCCGGATCGCGGAACTCGAACGCCGCCTGGCCGTAGCCGAGCAGAATGCGAACGAAGCGCGGTACGCAGCACAGGGCGACGCCACGGCACGCCAGGAGCCGGCGAGCCGCAACACAGGGGCAGCCGCTTACAACCCGTCCATCGGCGTCATTTTTCAGGGACAGGTCTGGCAGTACCAGGATGACCCTGCGGGCTACGCCGTGCAGGGTATGCCGTTCGGCGGCGAAGCCGGGCCATTTTCCGAGGGGCTCAGTCTCGGTGAAACGGAGCTGATACTTCAATGCCAACGTTGATGACAAGTTCTCTGCCTGGCTGACGGCGGCACTCGCGCTCGAGGACGGCGAAGCGGTTGCGGAAGTTGAGGAGGCCTTTGTCGAAACCACCGCGTTGCCGGCTGGATTGGGGGCAAAATTCGGGCGCTTTTATTCGGGCATCGGCTATCTGAACAGCAAACACGCCCACACCTGGGATTTTGCCGATCAGCCGCTTGCCGTACCAGGCGTTCCTTGCCGACCAATATGCCGACAATGGCCTGCAGGTTCGCTGGCTCGCGCCGACGCCGTTGTTCCTCGAAGTGGGCGCAGAGGTGTTTGAAGGCAGCGGCTATCCGGCGGGTGGCAGCGCCAATTCCGGGTTTGGCAGTTACAGCCTGTTCGCCAATGTCGGCGGCGATGTGGGCACCGACAGCAGCTGGCTTGCCGGCGTTTCCTACCTCGACGCCGAAGCGCTTGAGCGAGCATCAGGGGATGAGGACGAGCCATTACTGTTCAGCGGCGACTCGACGTTGACGAGCGCGCATTTCGTCTGGAAGTGGGCACCCAACGGCAACTGGAAACAGCGGAATTTTGTTTTCCAGTCCGAGCTTTTCTGGCGTAACGAAGACGGTGCCTACCTGGTGCCGGGCGGCTCGCCATTGGCGTATGACTCCGATCAGGAAGGCTGGTACGCGCAGGCCGTCTATCAACCGATGCCGCGCTGGCGGTTCGGGGCGCGTATTGACGGGCTGTCAGGTGATTCGCCAGGCGCTTTGTTTGACGGTACACCGCTGGCGATTCGCAGTGATGACCCGCGGCGCTACAGCCTGATGACCGATTGGTCGAACAGCGAGTTCAGCCGATTCCGGTTGCAGTTCATGCGTGACGAGTCTGGGCCGGCGGATGCCAACCAATGGGGAATTCAGTATATCCACAGCATCGGCGCGCACGGCGCGCACGCGTTCTAGAGCAGGCCGTAAACGTGTTCAGAACCTTTAGTGTGCTGCTTTTCGCAATTGCCCCCGCGTTGGCGTCAGCGGACCTGCGGGTTTTTGCCTGTGAGCCGGAGTGGGCGGCGCTGGCCGAGGAAATCGGCGGCGAGCTCGTTAGCGCTCATAGTGCGACGACAGCTCTGCAGGATCCTCACTATATTCAGGCTCGTCCCAGCCTGATCGCGCACGTGCGGCGTGCAGACCTGGTTGTCTGCAGTGGCGCCGGCCTGGAAATCGGCTGGCTACCGGCGTTGCTGCAAAAAGCCAACAACCGCGACGTGATGCCCGGTAAGGACGGCTATTTCGAGGCCAGCCGCTACGTGCTTCGAGCAGGGCAGACTGACAGCATGGATCGGTCGCAGGGCGACATTCACCCGGAGGGCAACCCGCACATCCAGACCAACCCCCATAATATTGCGGCCGTTGCCAGCGCACTTGGCAAACGTATGGCTATTCTAGATGCAGCAAATTCAGAGACATACGAAGCAAACCTCAATGACTTTCTTGGTCGATGGAGTGCAGCGACCAAAGCCTGGGAAGAGCAAGCGCGACCATTGCGCGGCGCTCGGGCGATAACGCATCACAAATCATGGGTCTACCTTGAGCAATGGCTGGGTATTGAGGAGGCTGCCAATCTGGAGGCTGTGCCAGGCGTGCCGCCAACCGCCACGCACCTCGGCAGGCTGACTTCCCAGTTCAAGGACGGCGGCGCCGACTTTATCGTGCGCTCGCCCTACCAGGATGCGCGCGCATCGGAGTGGCTATCTGCAAGAATCGGCATTGACGCGATTCTGCTGCCGCTGACAGTCGGCGGCACTGACCGGGCGCAGGATCTTTTCTCGATGTTCGATGACATTATTGCCCGGCTTCTCGAGGCGCATGCCGGTGAGTAGTCTCGTCGACTGGACGATAGTTGGCCCCGCCTTTGTCGCCGGCCTGATCGTTCTGAGTACCCATGTGCCGCTGGGCCAGGAGGTACTGAAGCGCGGCATCATATTTATCGATCTTGCGATCGCCCAGGTGGCAGGGCTGGGCGTCATTGCGGCACACGCGATGGATTGGGATCCAAACGGGCTGCAAGTGCAGCTGGCAGCGGTCAGCGCAGCGCTGCTGGTGGCCGTGGGTCTGCACTGGACCGAAAAACGCTGGCCGAAAATTCAGGAGCCTCTGATCGGTATCGTTTTTATTCTCGCCGCGACGGGCGGTATTCTGCTGCTCGCGGGCAATCCGCATGGCAGCGAGCACCTGAAAGAGCTGCTGGTTGGGCAAATCCTTTGGCAGACGTGGAGTTCTCTGCTGCCGATCGCCGCGCTGTACGCACTGGTTCTGATCGGCTGGTTCTCATTGCACCGTTGGATGAGCGGCCTGGCTTTTTATGTTGCTTTCGCCATTGTTGTCACCGCGTCAGTACAAATTGTCGGCATTTACCTGGTGTTTGCGAGCCTCATCATTCCGGCTCTCGCCACTACCGGGATTCGGCGGGGCAATCGGCTATTCACCGGCTACGCGATTGGCGCGCTGTCATATCTCATCGGCATCGCACTGTCGGTGATGCTGGATTTGCCGACCGGTGCAGTGATCGTCTGGTCGATGGCAGCGACCGCTTTGGTAGCCGGTTCGTTGTTCTCCGACAAGCGTTCGGCCGTTTAGCCCTGATCCAGTAACTCGCGCAGGTTGATTACCGCCGCGTTGGCTCGCGCGAGGTAGTTCGCCATCACCAGTGAATGGTTGGCGAACAGCCCGTAACCGCCACCGTTGAGAATGATTGGCGAACTTAACGGATCAAGACTGGCTTCCAGCTCGCGGATGATCTGGCGAACGCTCACTTCCGCGTTCTTGTCGGCGAGTACGTGCGCGAAATCAAACTCGGCAGCGCGGAAAAAATGCACGAGTGCCCAGGCTGTGCCACGCGCTTCGAAGAAAATATTGTCGGTCTGGAACCACGACGTACGCACATTAAACGTGTCCGGTTGCGGACCGGCCGCTTCGGCTGCGGCATCGCCGCCCAGGTCATCGTTGATGCGGCTCGCAGCGACGCTGTTGCCGAGGCGACGCGTCAGGCTACCGAGCCGCTTCTCCACCTGCGACAACCACTCGCGCAGGTTGTCGGTCCTGGCATAGAACTGCGTATCCGGATCGCCGGCCGTCAGGCGCTCGCGATACGCGACGAACGACTCCAGACCTTCCCGATAGACCGATTCCGTCGTCGGGAAAATCCACGAATCATTGTTATAGAAAAACTGCGGTGCTCCTTCAGCGACATCCGGGTCTTCCTTGGACTGCGACTGGCTGCGCGTGTAGTCATCGCGCATGACGCGCCCCAGGTCGCGCAGCTGATTGATGACACCGAGTTCCCAGCTGGGAATGTTATCGAGGAAGATCATCGGCGGCGTCTTGTCGTTGGTCAGGTAACCGCCAGGTTTGTTCGAGCAGTGTTTCTCCGACCCGGATCAGTGTGTCCGTGGTCGAGTACCCGACGATGGCGGAGTCGGGATCGGCGGAACGGTTGACCCAGAATACGTCGGGCTCACGCGATACCCAGAAGCCGACCACGAACATAACCAGCAGGAAGATGCCAATCGTCAAGATGCCGATCTTGGACCATTTTCTGGTTGCCAGAATACTTTTTGCTGAGCGTTCCATGAGGTCAGTCTCCAGCCTGAAACGAGGTGCCTACCGGGCCAGAGATTCTACCAGTTTCGGCAGAGCGATCCCCGACTTTGCGGCGATAACGAGATCGAATTTGGCGGCCTGGTGTGTCGGCTCCGGATTGACTTCAGCAACCAGCGCCTGATTCTGGCGGGCCAGATCGACGAGACCCGCAGCGGGGTAAACTTCCGAGGAGGTGCCGACTGACAGGAATACATCACAATCGGAAGCCGCGGCAAAAGACTCGTTTAACGCGCGCTCCGGAATGGTCTCGCCAAACCAGACAACACCGGGGCGCAGGTTGCCACCACAATCCGGACAGCGCGGCACCTCGTGCGAGTCGTCACCCTGTGCAAGCGTACCGTCGGCAAAGCAGCGGTCGTCGAAAATATTGCCGTGAAACTCGATAACGTCGGCGCTGCCGGCGCGCTGGTGCAGGTTGTCGACATTCTGCGTTATCAGGGTCAGCCGGGGCACGAGGTCGGTGAGCGCTTTCAGAGCCAGGTGACCGGCATTGGGTTCGACGGCCGCCACCAGCTCACGGCGCCATCGATACCAGCGCCAGATCAGTACCGGGTCAGCGAGAAAGGCCTCCGGTGTTGCAAGGTCCTGCGGCGAATAGCGCGCCCAGAGACCGTCCTGCGCATCGCGAAAGGTCGGGACACCGCTCTCGGCTGAAACACCGGCGCCGGTTAATACACAGACGTGACGGGCATCCCGGAGCGCGGCAAGCAACGACTCCGGAATGTCACAGTCGTCTGTCACGCGGCCAGTTGACGCAACACGTAGTGCAAGATGCCACCGTTCTCGTAGTAGTCACGTTCTTTCGGCGTGTCGATGCGCACCTGGGCACGGAAGGTGACCGGTTTGCCTTTCGCCGGAGTCGCCGTGACGGTGACAGTTTTCGCATCCGCGTCGGTATGCCCGGTGATGGCGAATACTTCCTTGCCGGTGAGCCCCAGCGACGCCGCGTCCTGACCGTCGAAAAACTGCAGTGGCAATACGCCCATGCCGATCAGGTTGGAACGGTGGATGCGCTCGAAACTCTTGGCAATGACCGCTTTGACGCCGAGCAGGACGGTGCCTTTCGCGGCCCAGTCGCGCGACGACCCCGTGCCATACTCGCTGCCGGCCAGTACGATAAGCGGCGTTCCTTCTTCCTGGTAGCGGTTGGCGGCGTCGAATATCGACATCTGCTCGCCGCTCGGCTGGTGACAGGTCCACCCGCCTTCAGTGCCCGGGGCCAGCTGGTTGCGCAGTCGAATGTTGGCAAACGTGCCGCGCATCATGACCTCATGGTTGCCGCGTCGCGAACCGTAGGAGTTGAAGTCCGAAGGTTTGACCCCCTGCGCTTCAAGATACTTGGCGGCCGGACTGTCGGCGGCAATGCCGCCGGCGGGTGAAATATGATCCGTCGTGACCGAGTCGCCGAGTAACGCCAGCACGCGTGCACCTTCGATGTTGGTGACGGGGTCGGGATCCTTGCCCATGCCTTCGAAGTAGGGCGGATTCTTGACGTAGGTCGACGCTGCGTCCCACGTGTAGATTTCGCCGGTCGGTGAATCGATACCTTTCCAGTTGGCGTCACCTTCAAAGACACTGTCATAACTCGACTTGAACATGCCCGAGTTAATGGTCCGGGCAATGGTCTCCTGAATTTCCTTCTGGCTCGGCCAGATGTCCTTCATGTAGACCGGCTTGCCATCCTGGTCATCGCCAAGTGAATCGTTGAAGAGATCGACGTCCATGTTACCGGCGAGCGCGTAGGCAACGACCAGCGGCGGCGAGGCGAGGAAGTTCATTTGTACGAGCGCGTGAATACGGCCCTCGAAGTTGCGGTTACCGGACAGTACGCTCGTGCCGACGACATCACCTTCCTTGACCGCTGCCGCAATCTCCGGTCGCAACGGGCCGGAATTGCCGATGCAGGTCGTGCAGCCATAGCCCACGTTGAAAAAGCCAACGGCTTCCAGATCATCAATCAGTTCGGCTTTCTTGAGGTAATCCGTGACAACGCGTGAACCGGGTGCGAGGCTCGTCTTAACCCACGGCTTGGCCTTGAGGCCCTTGGCTGCAGCGTTGCGAGCCAGCAGACCGGCAGCCAGCATAACCGCCGGGTTCGACGTATTGGTGCAGCTGGTGATGGCCGCGATGAGAATTGCGCCGTCACGAATCTCGATATCCTTGCCGTCGATTTTCGCAATAGCACTGCCGCCTTTGTCGCGCTTGGCAATGGCAGCCTTCAGGTGTTTGCCGTAGGTCTTTGCCGCAGCGCTTAAAGCGATACGGTCCTGCGGGCGCTTCGGACCGGCAATGCTGGGCTCAACCGTGGACATATCGAGTTCGAGGGTGTCGCTGTACAGTGCGTCCGCCTGACCGTCGTGGCGCCACAGACCTTGCTCTTTCGCATAGGCTTCGATCAGTTTGATCTGTTCGGCGTCGCGCCCGGACAGTTCGAGATAGCGAATGGTCTCGCCGTCGATCGGGAAGATCGCGCAGGTAGAGCCAAACTCCGGGGACATGTTGCCGAGCGTGGCGCGATCGGCCAGCGGTAACTGTCCGAGGCCGTCGCCGAAGAACTCGACAAACATGCCGACTACGCCTTTCTCGCGCAGCATTTCGGTAACGGTCAGCACCAGGTCGGTCGCGGTGGTGCCTTCTTTCAGCTTGCCGCTCAGCTTGAAGCCAATGACGTTGGGAATCAGCATGGTAATTGGCTGACCGAGCATGGCAGCTTCCGCTTCGATACCGCCAACGCCCCAGCCCAGTACTCCCAGGCCGTTGATCATGGTTGTATGCGAGTCGGTGCCGACCACGGTGTCGGGGTACGCCGAGCGCGTGCCATTCCTGGTTGCATCGAAAACAACGCGACTCAGGTATTCGAGGTTGACCTGATGCACGATGCCCGTATTCGGCGGGACCACGCGGAAATTGTCGAACGCGCTCTGGCCCCAGCGCAGGAACGAATAACGCTCCTGGTTACGCTGAAACTCGATCTTGTTATTGAGATCGAGCGCATTGGCTGCGCCGTAATTATCAACCTGGACTGAATGGTCGATGACCAGTTCGGCCGGCGACAGCGGGTTGATGCTCTTCGCCGATCCACCCAGCTTGACGACCGCGTCGCGCATGGCAGCAAGGTCGACGACTGCCGGCACACCCGTGAAGTCCTGCAATATGACCCGCCCCGGCGTGAAGGATATCTCTGTGCTCGGCGCGGCTTTGGGGTCCCAGTTCGCCAGCGCCAGGATGTCCTCGCGCGTAACATCGCGGCCATCCTCATGGCGCAGCAGGTTCTCCAGCAGGATTTTCAGGGAGTAGGGTAGTTTTTTCGCATGGCCATCTTTGACCGCATCCAGGCGAAAAATCTCGAATTTACTTGCACCGACCGCGAGCGTTGAGCGCGCGCCAAAGCTGTCCTTCATATTTGTCTCTCCGGGGTTATCGGGTTTTGCCGGGCAGCCAGACGGCTGCCGCGAGCCGCATTATAGCGAAAGGCGGGCCACAACGCTTATTCGGTTGCGTCAATCACTGCGCCGCCGAGGCACAGGTCGCCCGAATAAAACACGACGAATTGCCCGGGCGCCACCGCTTTTTGCCGTTCATCAAAGGTGACGCGCAGGGTTCCGGAGTCACACTCCCTGACGATGCACGGCTGGTCATCCTGCCGATAGCGGATTTTTGCCGCGCAGCGCAGGCCGTCCTCGAGTCCGTCGGGCCGCGCACCGATCCAGCTCGCATCGGTTGCGAGCAGCGCGTTACTGAAGAGCAGGTCATGTTCACCCTGCGCCACGATCAGCTTGTTCTCGGCAACATTTTTGGCGACGACATACCACGGTTCCTCGCTGCCATCTCTGCGGCCACCGATGAAGAGTCCCTGGCGCTGTCCCAGTGTGTAGTACATCAAACCCTGGTGCTCGCCCACGGTCTTGCCCTCCGGTGTCTGCATCGGACCCGGATTCGCAGGGAGGTAAGTACTCAGAAACTCCCGGAAGGGACGCTCGCCAATAAAACAGATCCCGGTGCTGTCCTTCTTGTCGTGAATCTTCAGGCCGAAATCGCGCGCGACGCCCCGAACCTCGCCTTTTTGCAGGTCGCCGAGCGGGAAGACCGTTTCGGCCAGAGCTTCTGCAGTGACCGCGTGCAGGAAATAACTCTGATCCTTGCCGCGATCGGCACCTTTGAATAACGCGCCGTGCCCATCGATGATTCCCGCACGCGCATAGTGGCCGGTCGCGAGCAGATCGCCGCCGAGCCGTTTTGCATGTTCCCGAAACACGCCGAACTTGATTTCCCGATTACACAAAACGTCGGGATTGGGCGTGCGTCCGGCACGATACTCGTCGAGAAAATACTCGAAGACCTGGTCTCGATACTGTTTCGAGAAATTGGCATGGTGCAGCGGAATCTGCAGTTGCTCGCAGACGCCGCGTGCGTCCTGCAGGTCATCCGCAGCCGTGCAGTAACCGTCGTCGTCTTCCCAGTTGGTCATGTGCAGCGCGTGTACGTCGGCGCCGGCACGCTGCAACAGGATGGCAGCGACCGCGGAATCCACGCCGCCGGAGAGGCCAAGAATGACCCGTTTATCTTTTACCTGGTTGTCGAGCGAATTCGCCATAGGCCGCGCATTCTACTACGGAAGATCGGCGCTACCGTCCTGCGGCGTGAGTTTTCGCATCTGCGCGCCGGTTCCAGAACGCCCATGCGAGTTGCAGCTTCGAGGCGACTGCGATGATGAGTACGCCATGAATGAACCATGGGACATCGCCCCAGACGATAACGACCGGCAGCAAGAAGAAAAACAAGGCCATCGCGAAGCGCCCGAACTGCAAATGCGGAATACCGTACCGTTGATGACGTAGACGAACGTTCATCATGTAAATTTCGAGCACCACAAGAATCGGTACGTAGGGCAGCCAGTATTTGGTGACGAAAGCTGGAATAAGCAGCCAGAACCACAGCAAGGTCGTAAAGCTGAAGATCAAGTCGGCGATACCATCCAGGTCATGAGCCGTTGTCGGCGGTGCACCGCGCCGTGCAAACACACCGTCGAAATAGTCGGTGAGGGCTGCAGCAATGTAGAGTGCAAACACCCACCACCTGAGGTCGTACCAGGCAAAAATCGTGATGGGCACAACGCTGCCGATACGTGCCCAGGTGAGCGCGTCAGCAATGGTCCTCGCCGTGTTCGGGTTCATTGTCAGCCTGAGAAGATTCTTCCAGCGTTTAAAATACAGCAACTGGCACGGATCGTCGTATGATTACAGGCATGAGCAGCTTGAACTGTGTCAGGCAGTTGTCGCGGTTTGATTCCGCTGGCGGCGGTTTTCATCTTGTCCGGTTGCGCGACAACGCTCGACCTGGATGGCGCCCTGACTGTCGTGCCTTACCGGATTGAGCGCAATGGTCGCATCGTCGTCGAAGCGGCGGTAAACGGTGCGGGACCGTTCGAGTTCGTACTGGATTCGGCCGCCAGTATATCTGCCGTTTTCGGTCGTCTGAGCGACCGGCTATCGCTGGAGATTATTCCCGGACAGGTAGTCAGAATTCGCGGCGCAGTTGCGTCGGGTGAATTCTCGCTCCTCGATGTCGACCAGCTGACGTTCGGCACCGAGACCTGGGATACGCCCAGAGTGGTGTCGCTGCCTTCCGACTCTGAAGCAGCCGGCGATCTCGATGGCGTGCTGGGTGTGGATTTCCTCGGCCGCTATGCGGTGTTTTTCTCGGCCGGCGACCGGGTAATTCGCCTTTACCCACCGGAACTGGTTGCGCGCCAATCCTACCAGGGCTGGTCCTCAATTCCGCTGACCGTCAGGTCGATTTCAAAAGGTGGTCCGGCCGTTTACTTTATCGACATCGAAATCGACGGCCATGAAATACCGGCCGTGTTCGATCTGGGCGCCGGCGTGAATATGATCAACTGGAAGGGTGCCCACAGTCTTGGAATCCGGCGTCCTCTGAAAAGCGGGAAACAGACTATTATTGGTGCCATTGATTCGATGACAGTTCTGGCGCGCCTTGATGCACGTGTAGTCACAACCGCAGGCATTCGTTGGCGCAACGAAAAGTTTGCCATAGCCGATCTTGAGATTTTCGAGACACTGATGATTGCCGACCGGCCAACGGCCATTCTCGGCGCGACATTATTTACGCAGCGTGATTTTATTATCGACTTTCAACGCAACCGGCTGCTCGTCAATGTTGGTCAACAGGAAGTCGACCATACAACTTTCGCAGCGCCGCAGTAGCGCAAGAGAGACTTTAAACGATGCGGGCGTTTGCCAGCACGCGATCGACATGGCGCTGCAGCGGCGTCATCTCCGCCAGCATGGAATCCGGTTGACGCGTGCCCGAGACGTAATCGCGCAGGCAGCGAAGTACGGCGGGCGACCTGAGCACGAACCGCTTACCCTCAACTTCCTCGAGTGTCATCCAGTGCCTTGCGATGATGCCGTCATCAAGTGCCAGGGTGTCGTCGCAACGGAGGTAGTCCGCCACAAAAATAATTCGGAGGTACTGACGGCGTGAGCTTGGATCGACCCAGAGATACACACCGACCAATTCCTGGCACGCAACGTGGCATCCGGTTTCTTCGAGCGTTTCTCGTACGACAGCGGCCTCGGGCGACTCGCCGCTTTCAATATGACCGCCGGGCTGGCTGAAGACACGGCGACCGGAAGCGGTTTCCTCAACGATCAGGAAACGGCCTTGATGCTCAATGATTGCGGAAACGGCGAGGTCGGTCGACTGCATGGCCGGCTCAAACGCCGAGTTGGCGAAATTCCATCTTCGATTCGCTGGCCAGCCAGATCTCGTCGAACATCTTGCTGTAAAGGCCTGCCACAGCAGGCTCGTGCGTATCGACGATGCCTTCCCAGCGTTCCGCCTGCAAACGATAAACAAGCGCGGTTTCATCAGCGATACAAAACGCTTCGGCATGGGTACGAAGGTCTTCGGCCACGTGCCGGAATTCGATGTAGGTGTTAAGACGACGGCCCAGGTGGACAAAGTCGTTGCCGTTTTTTACGGCTTTGGCTGGGTTGGCGATCAATACGCGAATTCTGGCGTAGGTCTGTGACAACACCAGTCGTTTGACTATTTCGAGGAAGTCCGAGTTATCGTAAATACCGGGCTCGAGATCATGCGTAAAGATCGAAACTTTTCGAGATGCTTCCCGAACGACCTGGATAGCAGCTTCCCGCATTTCTTCGCGCGTCGAAATAACCCAACGCTTGCTCTTTTGCTGCGCCTGTTCCATAGGCGCGACCATATTACCGATGATGAGTTGTACAACTTGCCAACTGCGTCACGTTTTGACCGATGTCAGCAAGTTGCAAATCATTCGCATCCCGCGCGGTTTATAGGTTTCAGCCTGGTTGCGAAAATTGTCCCAGATGGGCCTCAGGGCGCTTCAAAAGCCCCATTGGCCAGCAGCCACGTCAAGAATTCGGGCGTGATTATGTTCAATAACCGGCGGTTCGTTCGCCGTCGCGCACAGAGCTCACGAATACACTCCAGGTCAGACTGAGCGGCCATTCGGGTGCTGCCGTTCAGATAGATCCGCGTGTCATCAAACGCGATTCTCGCCATGCCGTGTAACGTCAGGCGACGCAGCATTGCCGGCGAGTCGAGTAGCTGCCGGATGTCATCCGCTGCGGGCGCATCTGGCCGCAGCCACTCCTTGGTCTGCGTTGCGGACGGTCCCAGCTCAGCAGCGCGTTGCCCGGCGCGCCGGAGCGCCTGCGGTGACAGGTATCCTGGTTGTGCTTCGTCGCTGGTCAGGTCCGGGTCGGCATAGCCGTCGGGCGCCCGCATGCCGATCGAATAAGTCATGCACGCTCTTGTCGCAATTCCCCAATGGGCAACACCCGGTGGCAGGTACAACACATCACCCTGGCGCGCGGCGTGGCACGACTCGCCGTCAAACTCAGCGGTTAACCGCAGCTCCTCACTGGCGCTGCGAGCGTCAGCGACGTCTGTTGTCGTAACGCGCCATTCGCGAATGCCAATGCCCTGGCAAAGAAAGACATCGTAATTGTCCCGGTGCGGACCGACACCGCCGCCAGGCGCTGCAAAGCTCACCATCAGGTCGTCGATGCGCCAGTCGGGCACAAAGGGCACAAGGTCGAAGAGCCGGCGCATCGCCGGCAGGTGTTTTTCGACATCGTGAACAAGCAGCGTCCAGTCGCGAGCCGGCAGTGTTTGCAGAAACGTTTCGTCGAAGGGGCCGGTCTCGGCGCGATATCGCGTTTGCGCCCGCTGCCGGTCGCAAAACACGATGCGCGACTCAACGTCGTCGCAGGTAGCCAGCCAGGCGAGTTCGTTGCGGGAAATGGAGGGCCGGAGCGAGTCCACCGCCTGCGGCATGAACAATGGTGCCTTCTGCCAGTAGCCAGCGAGAAAAGCGTCCGCCGTCATGGCTTTGGGAAGTCGCAGCACGGTGCCTTAAGCTCAGATATCGCGGGCCTGTTGTTCGGCCAGTCCCAGGTAGGTTTGCGGCGTTAGCGCAAGCAGGCGTTTTTTCTCGCCCTCGGGAATTTCAAGAGAGCTGATGAACTCTCTGAGAATATCTTTGGTAACCGGACGTCCACGCGTCAGTGCCTTGAGTTTTTCGTAGGGTTCCGGGATGCCGTAGCGGCGCATCACCGTCTGTACGGCCTCGGCGAGAACCTCCCAGGCCGCGGCTACGTCGCTGTGAATAGCGTCGCGGTCAACCTGTAGTTTGCCGACACCTTTCCGCAACGATTGCAGCGCGATTACAACGTAACCCACGGCAACCCCGAAATTGCGTTGCACCGTGGAATCGGTGAGGTCGCGCTGCCAGCGCGAGATCGGCAGTTTTTGCGCGAAGTGCCCGAGCATCGCATTCGCCATGCCGAGATTTCCCTCGGCGTTTTCGAAGTCGATCGGGTTGACCTTGTGCGGCATCGTTGACGAGCCAACCTCGTTGTCGGCTACCTGTTGCTTGAAATAGCCCAGCGAAATGTAACCCCAGACATCGCGTGCAAAGTCGATAAGGATGGTGTTGTAACGTGACAGGGCGTGCGAGTACTCGGCCGTCCAGTCGTGCGGCTCGATCTGCGTTGTATACGGATTGGGTTCTACGCCGAGCGATTCGACGAAGCGGTGGCTGACGCCTTGCCAGTCAACGTCCGGGTACGCGACGCAATGCGCGTTGAAATTACCGACGGCGCCGTTGAACTTGCCGAGAATCGCCACGGCAGAAAATTGTTGCTGCGCACGTTCCAGACGCGCAACCACGTTGGCGAGTTCCTTGCCGAGCGTTGTCGGGCTGGCTGTCTGTCCGTGCGTCCGCGACAACATCGGCAGGTCCGCGTAGCGATGCGCCAGCGACTTCAGCTGATTCTTGAGGTCGCGCATCTGCGGCACGAGCACATCCGAGCGGGCGGTCCGCAGCATGAGCGCGTACGACAGGTTGTTGATGTCTTCCGAGGTGCAGCTGAAATGCAGAAAGTCCTTCAGCGGCTCGGTCTCTGGACCCTCACCGAGCTTGTCACGAATGAAGTACTCGACCGCTTTGACGTCGTGATTGGTGCTGGCCTCGATTTTCTTGACATGTTCGGCGTCATCGAGCGAAAAATCGTCGACGATGCCGTTCAGCACATCTTTCATCACGGATGACAGCGGGCCAAGCTCCTTGATCGCCGGCTCATCCGAGAGCCACTGCAACCAGCGAACTTCGACCAGGACGCGGAAACGGATCAGACCGTATTCGCTGAAAATATCTCGGAGCCCGCCGAGTTTGGCAGAGTAGCGGCCGTCGGCAGGGGACAGTGCCCGCAGTGTGGAAACTTTCATGTTCAGGAGACTTTCATCACTGTTAATTCGGTATAGACTTGCACCTGTAAAGCGAGAATCATACACCTTTTCAGTCACATCGAAGCGGCGCTCGGAGCGCCAAATGGAGCCGGATCGGCCATGAACGACAAGGCATATAGAATTGAAAAAGACAGCATGGGCGAGCTTGAGGTCCCTGCGGATGCACTCTGGGGCGCGCAGACACAGCGCGCCGTCGATAATTTTCCGATCAGCGGCTTGACGATGCCGCGCCAGTTCATCGCGGCGCTGGGGCTCGTCAAGTGGGCCGCTGCCGGCGCTAACGCCGAGCTTGGCTTGATCAAAAACGAGCTGGTGATCGCGATACAGAAGGCGTCGCTGGCGGTTTCCGCTGGCGAGTACGATGAGCACTTCCCGATCGATATTTTCCAGACCGGCTCCGGCACCAGCTCCAACATGAATGCGAACGAGGTTATATCGCACTTGGCGACGGCGGATCTTGGCAAAGAGGTGCACCCCAACGACCACGTGAACATGAGCCAGAGCAGTAATGACGTGATCCCCACCTGCGTTCATGTCAGTGCCGCGCTCGCCATCGATCAGACCTTGCTGCCGGCGTTGCGGCACCTGTCAGCCACGCTCAAGAAGAAGGCGGACGAGACCCGCGACGTCGTCAAAACCGGCCGTACCCACCTGATGGATGCAATGCCCATCACGCTCGGTCAGGAGCTCGATGGATGGCGGTCCCAGATCGAGCACGCCATCGAGCGGCTCAACGACACCATGCAGCGCCTGACCGCGCTCGCACAGGGCGGCACCGCTGTGGGTACCGGCATCAACGCGCATCCGAAATTTGGCCGCAAAGTTGCCCAGTTGCTGGCCGAACAGACGGGCGTTGCCTTCAAGGAGGCTGAAAATCAGTTCGAGTCACTCAGCACGCAGGATGCGGCGGTGGAAACGTCCGGGCAGCTGCGCGTGCTCGCGGTCAGCCTGACGAAGATCGCCAACGACCTGCGCTGGATGAATTCGGGCCCGCTGGCCGGCATCGGCGAAATCGCGCTGCCGGCACTGCAGCCGGGGTCGAGCATCATGCCGGGCAAGGTCAACCCGGTGATTCCCGAGTCCGTCGCCATGGTCTGTGCGCAGGTCATCGGCAACGACGCGACCATCACGATCGGCGGCCAGTCGGGCAACTTCCAGTTGAACGTGATGCTGCCGGTCGTCGCGTACAATCTGCTGCAGAGCATCGAGATACTGTCGACGGCCTGCAACTTGCCTGGCCGATAAGGCGATCGCCGGGTTCAAGGTCAACACCGACAACATCACCAAAGTGCTCGGCCGCAACCCGATCCTGGTAACGGCGCTTAACCCGGTCATAGGCTATGAACTGGGGGCCGCGGTGGCCAAGAAAGCGTACGCAGACGGGCGGCCGGTCAAAGAGGTGGCGCGCGAAATGACGGACCTGTCCGATGAAGAGCTGGATCGCTTGCTGGACCCGGCTGAACTGACGACCGGTGGAATCAAGCATTAGCAAATCGCGCGCACGAAACCCGCAGACCCCGGATGCACTGCGAGCCGCGTTCGCAGGCACCCGTTTGCCCCGCGATCCGCTCGATGTGGCGCTGCCGCCGGGTACCGGCCGATGGCCCGAGTGGATGCTGAAAAGGCTGACGGGATCGCTCCGACCGGCGGGTGTGCTGATCCCGATCATGGACCGGGCCGGGGAGCTGTCTGTGCTTTTCACGCAACGCTCGGCCGACCTCACGCACCATCCCGGGCAGATTTCATTTCCGGGTGGCGGCATGGAGGAACATGACGCGGATGTGCAGGCTACGGCGTTACGGGAGACCCATGAGGAGGTTGGCATTACGCCGCAGCAGGTATCGGTGATCGGCTACCTGGGGCCAACGCCGACGATCACCGGCTACGCGGTGACGCCCACGATCGGTATCGTCGATCCGTCGTCAGAGCTCATTATCGATGCCATGGAGGTCGAGTACGCGTTCGAGGTACCGCTGGAATTCCTGCTCGATGAGAGCAGCGTCCGGCACACCCAGCACGAATTCGATGGGCAAAAAGTGCCGGTGGTCGAGTATCAGTACGAGGGCCAGCGGATCTGGGGCGTCACGGCTCATATTCTCCAGGTATTTAGAAAAATAGTTATAAAAAAGTAACTTATGAAGAATATACAGAAACTACTTGAAGTAATGGAGCAGCTCAGAGACCCGCAAACGGGCTGTCCCTGGGACGTCGAACAGGACCTTCGCGAGTATCGCGCCGTACACGATCGAGGAGGCCTACGAAGTCGCCGACGCCATCGCCCGAGGCGACCTGCACGATCTTCGCGACGAGTTGGGCGACCTCCTGCTGCAGGTGGTGTTTCATGCACGTATGGCGGAGGAGGCGGGCGAGTTCGATTTCGAGGACGTCGCCGGCGTGATTGCCGACAAGATGCTGCGGCGGCATCCGCACGTGTTTGGCAGCCAGGAGCAGAAAGAGACCGGCCAGGTGGCTGGCAGCTGGGAGGCCATCAAGGAGCAGGAGCGCTCGGCGGGCGACGATGACAGCGCACTGGCCGGCATCGCGAAGGCATTACCGGCCCTGAAACGCGCGCAAAAGCTCGGCAAACGCGCGTCACGCGTGGGGTTCGACTGGCCGGATCGCACCGGCGTCAGGGCCAAGATCGACGAGGAGCTGCAGGAGCTTGAGGCAGCTGCCGGCGGCAACGATACCGCGGCCGTCGCCGATGAACTGGGGGACCTCTTGTTTGCGGTGGTTAACCTGGCCCGGCATCTCGATGTGGACGCCGAACACGCCCTTGCCAATGCGAACGCGAAGTTCGAGCGCCGGTTTCGTCATATGGAGGCGGAGATCGCGACAACATCGGCAGATATTAAGGATCTGCCGCTGGAAACGCTGGAACAGCACTGGCAGGCCGCAAAAGGCCGCGTAGGCTAGGCGGCAGACGTTCATAAATCGTTCAGAATTCTCGAGTTTTTCTCCCTTGCCGTTCAGGAACAGTTCATTGCCTGAGGCTTAATCTTGTGCTCAAGCTGGCCAGATGCCAGTTGACTGACACCAAGTGACTGAGACTAAGGAGCAGGACAATGAACGCACGAATCACCGCATTAGCCGCCGCAGCCGTATTGCTCGGCACCTCCGCGAGCGCTCTCGCGGATCACGATTATCGTGTGGCACGGAATGCCAGCGCAGTCTACGACTACGCGAAGGTCATTTCGTCAGAGCCGATGATCAATTATGTGACCGTAACGACCCCCGTCCGCGAGTGCCGGGAAGAGATGCGGTATTACACCGTCGATCGCCGTGCTCGTAACGCCGGCGGTGGCGCGCTGGTTGGCGCGATCATCGGCGGCGTGCTGGGCCACCAGGTTGGCAGCGGGCGCGGTAACGATGCCGCGACGGTCGCTGGCACGCTGATTGGTGCTGCTATCGGCAGCGAAAGTTCCCGGCAGAACAGCCGTGACTACGACGTCGAGCGCATTGCGCGGCCCGTGGAGCGCTGCTCCACGACCTACGAGAGACATCGCGAAGAGCGTATTGACGGCTACCGCGTGACGTATCGGTATCGTGGCCAGAAGTACATGACCGAGATGCCCTACGATCCGGGTAAGAAAATACGCGTGCGGGTCGACGTACGGCCGGCCGGGTAACCGCCGGACCTGATGTGACCCACTTCGTTGCAATCAGCCTGCGGTCGTACCAAACTTGGGCCATGCGTCTGACTTTGACACTACTGCTGTTCTCGACCCTGGTGCTGTTCGCGCCGCGGGCTGATGCCTTTGACCTCGAAGAGGCGCTCAGAGAGACGCACGTGCAGTATCAGGGCGCCCCGTCTTACAGCGTGACGCAGCAGGACGGCATGACATTGGCGCAGGCGACCGAATCGGTTCGTCGACGGACCAATGGCCGCGTTGTCAGCGCTGCAACCCGGGTCCAGGGTGGCCGCGAAGTGCACTACATCAAAGTTCTCACCAAAGACGGCAAGGTCAAGACGCACAAAGTCAACGGCCGGCGCCGCTAGGCTTTTTAGCGCAACCGGGAAGCGGGAACATGCGACTGTTAGTAATTGAAGATGATGCGACGCTGCGCGAGTCGCTGGCGCGCAAGCTGGGCGAGTCCGGGTTCGCAGTCGAGCAGGCGGCTGACGGCAAAGAAGGGCTCTATTTTGCCCTGGAATACCCGGTCGACCTCGCCATTATCGACCTCGGGCTGCCGGAAATGTCGGGCCTCGATATCATTCGTGAAGTGCGCAAGCAGGGCAAGGCTTACCCAATCCTGATTCTCACGGCGCGCGATCGCTGGGAAGACAAAGTCGACGGTCTGAGCGCGGGCGCCGATGACTACGTGGTCAAACCATTTCATTTCGAAGAAGTCAGTGCCCGGGTCAACGCGTTGCTGCGTCGCAGCGGTGGTTGGGCGTCTTCGGAAATGACGGCCGGGCCCGTGACGCTCGATCTGTCGCGGCAGGAGCTGCAGGTTAACGACGAGGCCGTCGAGTTGACGAGCTTCGAGTACAAGATCATCGAGTACCTGATGGTGCGTGCCGGGCAGGTGATTTCCAAAGCGGAACTCACGGACAGGCTGTACGACCAGGATTTCGAGCGCGACAGCAATGTCATCGAAGTATTCATTGGCCGGCTACGCAAGAAAATGGATCCGGATAATTCGATCAAGCCCATCGAAACGCTACGGGGTCGCGGCTATCGCTTCGCGCTGGAGCGTAATCAATCCGGCTGACAGCGGTCATGCAATCCTTAAGCAGCCGACTTCTGGTCTCAGTCAGCGTCCTGCTGCTCGTCTTCTTCGGCGCAACCATCGCTGTTTTGGATACCGCATTTATCGAGGCCGGTGAACAAGCGCGGCGTGACATTCTGGATGGGCAACTCGTAGCACTACTGGCCGCCGCCGAACCCGACAAGAACAACAAGCTGGAAATGCCGGAGCGCTTACGCGAGCCGCGGTTTCAGAGTATTGGCTCCGGGTTGTACGCTGAATTACGCGACTCGGCGAACAACGTCTTTTGGCGATCGCATTCGGCGCTCGGCCTTGAAATTCCGATGGGTGTCAGACCGGAGCTCGGCAATCACCTGTTTGCACGCGAAAACCTCGAAGATGGCACGCCGTTGCTGACGCTAAGTCTCGCGGTAGAGTGGGAGTTCGCTGACGGCTCGCTGCAATCGTACGTATTCAAAGTGGCTGAGAGCCTCGATTCGTTTAACGCCCAGGTCGCCGGGTTCCGGCGGCAGTTGTTCGGATGGTTTGCTGCGGTTGCAGTGACCATGTTGCTGGCGTTTTCGATGCTGTTGCGTGGCTTGCTCAAGCCGCTGCGGCAGATCGAATCGGAAATCTCGGAAATCGAAGAGGGCGATCGCGTTTCGCTGTCGGGAGCATTTCCGACCGAGCTGCGCGGCGTTGCGCGGAACATGAATCTCCTGATCGACAGTGAGCGTGCGCGGTCAGATCGCTACCGCTACACGCTCGATAATCTCGCTCACAGTCTGAAAACGCCGCTGGCCGCAATGCGCGCACTCCTGAACGACCAGCAGGCCGAGGGCTTTGCCAGTCGCTTCGACGAACAGATCGAACGCATGGATGAGATCGTGCGCTACCAGTTGCGCAAGCCCTCAGCCTCCGTTGCCGACAACCTCGTATTGCAGGCCGTGAAAGTTGAAAAAGAAGTTGCGCGCCTGGTCGACGGGCTGCGCAAGGTCTATCACGACAAACACCCGCATTTCGAGGTCAACATTGAGCCGGGCATGCAGTTTCGCGGCGATACCGGGGATTTCCTCGAGCTCGCGGGCAACCTGCTGGATAACGCCTGCAAATGGTGCAACGAAAAAGTCCGCATCGTAATCGTGCCGTCGGTCGGCGCGCGCGCCATTGCCAGCGGCATGGTGATGACAATTGCTGACGACGGTCCGGGCATTCCGCAAGAGGCGGCTGATGCGTTATTGCAGCGCGGGATGCGACTGGATGAGTCGACGCCAGGGCACGGCATCGGGCTTGCGGTGGTAACAGACATCGCCCGCTCATACGGCGGGCGACTTGCCATCAAGCGATCGGCAGATCTGGGTGGCGCCGAGATTACTGTCTCGATACCACCCGTCACTTCCTCCAAATCAGGTTGATTCGCCGCTGCTGCGTGCCGCGGCCGCCTTCGTGAACTTGACCAGTGGTTCCACGAGATCCATCGGCAGCGGGAAAACGATGGTATTCGTGCGCTCGTTGGCGATTTCCTTAAGCGTCTGCAGATAACGAAGCTGCAATGCCTGTGGTTCCTGGGCCAGAATATTTGCCGCTTCGGACAGCATCGTGGCGGCCTGTTTTTCGGCCTCGGCATTGATGACCTTCGCACGCCGCGCGCGTTCGGCTTCGGCCTGTTGCGCGATGGCTCGAATCATACTTTCGTCAAGGTCGACGTGTTTGATCTCGACATTCGCCACCTTGATCCCCCAGTTATCGGTTCTGGCATCCAGCAGGTTCTGAATATCCACGTTGAGCTTGTCGCGCTCAGCCAGCATGTCATCGAGTTCGTGCTGACCCAGCACGGAGCGCAGCGTGGTTTGCGAGAGCTGGCTGGTTGCTTCAAACACATTGGCAACGCGAATGATTGCTTTCTCCGGATCGACAATGCGGAAATAAATAACGGCATTGACCTTCACTGAAACGTTATCGCGCGAGATGACGTCCTGGGTGGGAACATCGAGCACGATGACGCGCAGGTCCACCTTGGTCATTTTCTGCAGGAACGGGATCAGGATAATCAGGCCAGGACCTTTGACTGTTTGAAAACGCCCGAGGAAAAATACGACGCCGCGCTCGTACTCCTGCAGGATTTTGATCATGTTCGACAGCACAACGACGACGAGTGCGACGATGATTCCGATGGTTGCAAATTCCATTAGAGACTCCTATCTCAAGTTTGTAGCTGCGCTTCAGTGCTGCTTTCGCTGACAGGTTCCACGTCGATTATCAGGCCGTCCATGCCACGCACGATGACGGTCTGATCCTTGTTGAGCGGGGTAACGGAACGCGCGTGCCAGGCTTCGCCCTCGAGCCACACCCGTCCCTCGCCGGTAAAATCTTCCATAACGGTGCCAACGCCGCCAACGATCGACTCTGCACCGGAGACGGCGCCACGACGCCTGAGTTTCACGATGAAACCCAGCATCCAGATGATGAGCGCCGCAAAAACAATCGCCAGGCCGAGCACGAACGCAATAGAGATGCCGAAGCCCGGGATGCCACTGTCGAACATCATAACCGCGCCAAATACGAAAGCGGCAACACCACCGACGCCAAGCGCGCCGAAACTCGGCGCATAGGCCTCGCCGATCATTAGTGCAATGCCAATGATGATCAACGCCAGTCCTGCATAATTGACCGGCAATACCTGCAGTGCGTAGGCGGCCAGCAGCAGGCAGATGACGCCCACGACGCCCGGTACGATTGCGCCGGGATTCCAGCCCTCGTACATCAGGCCGTAGACCCCGATCAGGCCCAGCAGCAGCACGATTTCCGGATTGGAGATGGCGCCAAGCAACTTGATGCGCCAGTTGGCCTCGTACGTTTCAACCGTGGCGCCGGAGGTGGTCAGCGCGACCGTCTCGCCGCCGATTTCAATCTCGTGGCCATCGAGCTGTTGCAGCAACTCGTCGCGGTCCCGGGCGATAAAGTCGATAACGTTTTGCTCAAGTGCCTCTGAGGCGGTGAGCGTCGCCGCTTCGGTGACTGCTGATTCTGCCCAGTCGGCATTGCGCCCATAACGCTCGGCGAGCCCGCGAATGTAGGAAACCGAGTCATTCAGGATCTTGCGCTCCATAGCAGTGCCGCCGGCGGGCGCCTCGGCGTCATCATCGGCTTCTGGCGCTGTGCCACCGCCCGGATTCGGAGGTGGCGGCGTGGTGTCGCCACCGCCCAGCGTCACGGGCGTGGCGGCGCCCATGACGGTCGTCGGGTTCATGGCTGCCACGTGACTCGCTAGCAGGATATAGGTGCCGGCACTGTCCGCGCGTGCCCCGGCCGGCGTAACGTAAGTGGCCACCGGCACGGAAGAACCAAGAATGGCCTGAACAATGTCGCGCATGGGTTTCACCAGGCCGCCGGGCGTGTCCATGTTGATGATGATCAGTTCGGCACCTGATTCTTCCGCGTACTCGATACCGCTGATCACATAGTCGGCCGTTGCGACCCCGATACCGTCCTTGACGTCGAGTTCGACAATATTCGCGGCGTAAACCGGTGCGAAAAGGCTACCGAGCAGCAATGCAAGAAGGGCGAGCGGAGGCGCCGCAAGAAGCGCGTTTTTCCGGGTTGCTGTTATCTGTTTCATGCGTGAATTATACCAGTCTGCTGTGGGGGCCGTTGTTGATTTGGCTGTTGCTTCAGTTGCTGCGCTGGCATGCTAGCGGTTCTCGCAGGACACAGGCGGCACAAACATGTTCATCAGGTTCATCACGACCGGGGGCACTATCGACAAAATTTATTTTGACGACTTGAGCCAGTTCGAGGTCGGCGACTCACAGATTCAGCACATCCTCGCAGAAGGGCTCGCTAGCTTTGACTTCGATATCGTGCCGTTGTTGCAGAAAGATAGCCTGGAAATCACTGATGCAGATCGCCAGAAACTGCGAGAGTTTATCGTGGCCGATGAGGGCAGTCGGTTCGTCGTCACCCATGGAACGGATACGATGGCGCAGACGGCTGAAGCGCTCCGCGGTATCGACGGCAAGACCATCGTACTGACCGGGGCCCTGAGCCCGGCGCGATTCCGCACCACCGATGCCGTGTTCAATGTCGGCATGGCGGTCGCGGTCGTGCAGATCGCGGCACCTGGCGTTTACATTGCGATGAGCGGCCAGGTATTCGAGGCCGGGGCGGTTCGCAAGAACCGCAAGCAAAACCGCTTTCGAGCCACTCTAGGCGCTTGCTCCCGCCTTACAGGTCGAAGCTGATGCCCTGTGCCAGCGGCAGGTCTTTGCCCCAGTTGATGGTATTCGTCTGCCGCCGCATGTAGGCCTTCCATGCGTCACTGCCAGCCTCGCGACCACCGCCGGTCTCTTTCTCACCACCAAATGCGCCGCCAATTTCGGCACCGGAGGTACCGATATTGACGTTTGCGATACCGCAATCCGACCCACCGTTCGACAGGAAATACTCGGCATTTTGCAGGTTATCCGTGAAGATCGCCGACGATAGCCCCTGTACGACACCATTTTGCATGTGCGATTGCCTCATCCAGCGTATCGAACGGAATCAGGTAAAGGATCGGCCCAAAGGTTTCGTGCTGTACGATTTCCCAGTCGTTCTGAGCGACTGCGATTGCGGGCGTTATGAAGTGCCCCGGTCCGTCGATGCGCTCACCGCCGCACAGGATTTCACCGCCGGCCTCGCGAACCGCTTCGCATGCCGCTTCAGTGGTTCTTACCGCTGCATCGTTGATCAACGGGCCCATCAATGTGTCCGGATCGAGCGGATCGCCGATACGAACCTGGCCATAGGCTTTCACCAGCGCGTTCTTGACTTCATCGAAGCGTGAGCGGTGCGCGATGACGCGCCGAGTCGACGTACAGCGTTGCCCGGCCGTGCCGACAGCGCCAAATACAATCGACGGGATGGCAAGATCGAGATTGGCAAATTCGTCCACGATGATGGCGTTGTTGCCGCCGAGTTCGAGCAGGCACTTGCCCAGACGATTTGCCAGCCGTTCGCCAACGCCGCGGCCGACCCATGTCGATCCCGTAAACGAGATCAGGTTGACCCGTTTGTCGTCAACGAAACGCTCGGCAAGTTCATGCGTGCCCGAACCACCATTGATCAGGAAGAACACGGGCGGCAGATCCATGTCTGCGAGCGCTTCGTTGATGATCTTCTGTACAGCTACAGCACACAGTGCCGTACTGTGCGACGGCTTCCAGATGTTGACGTTGCCGCAAACCGCAGCGATACAGGCATTCCAGGCGAAAACGGCAACCGGGAAGTTGAATGCCGAGATGGTGCCGACCAGGCCCAGTGGGTGCCATTGTTCGTACATGCGATGCTGCGGACGTTCCGAGTGCATGGTCCGGCCGTAGAGCATGCGCGACTGGCCGACCGCGAAGTCAGCAATGTCGATCATTTCCTGAACTTCACCGTCGCCCTCGGCTTTGATCTTGCCGTTCTCCAGCGCCACGAGACTGCCCAGCGCATCTTTGTGCTTGCGCAGTCCGTTGCCGATTCTGCGAACAGCCTCGCCGCGCGCCGGGGCCGGCAGGGCGCGCCAGACGGCAAAGGACTCTTGCGCCATCGCGACGACCTTTTCGTATTCGGCCATAGACGTTGCGCGGACGCTCGCAATCAATTCGCCGTTGGCCGGATTGATCGACTCGATCAGTGACTGAGTCTCATCGGCGCTGGATTGCGCGCCGTACCAGGTGCCGTCGTTAATCGCTGTCGAGGCCGAGTTTCTTCAATACTGACTGCATGATCCTATTTCCTCTTGTCCGCGCGCTGATGGCCGGTTTTACCACGAGCAACCAGGTCAGCGGATGTCTGGTTATTGCCGCCGTGCGCATAGAAGCGGCCGAAACGATTGTCAATGATATCGGACAACACGAACTCTTCCTGCGCAACGAAGCCCGAGTATTTGCCGGGGTCAGAGAGAACCAGGTCCAGCACGCTGCAGATACCGGCGGCCGTCGTTATTTGAATGGCCGACCAAAGGCGACCGGCGACGACCTGCGGGTACACTCTGTTGACGTAGTTTTCCTCGCGATATTCACCGTCCTGGTGGCCCGTAACGGCTGCATAAATGATGACGACATCCTGCAGGGTCTGGGGAATCGCGTTCTCGAGAATACGCTTGAGCGTAGCGCGATCATCGTTCAGCCGCAGGCCGTTCATCAGCAGACGAATCTGTTCGCAATGGCCGGGATAGCGAATTGTTTTGTAATTCATCGTGGTGACGCGGTCGCCGTAGGTTTCACCGAGCGAGCCCAGTCCGCCGGAGGTATTGAACGCCTCGTAGCTTTTGCCGTCGATCTCGATTCGTTCGAGGCCCTCGAGCGGCAGGACGTCGACCTCGACACCGTTGACGATGCTGGTGCACAAATTACCATACTCGTTGATCACGCCATCCGTCGACCAGGTCAGCGAGTACTTGAGAACGTTGTTCGGATGCTGCGGTAATGCGCCGACGCGCAGTTTGACCGAGCGCAAAGAATCGAAATGCTGGATCAATTCATGCGCGGCAATACTGATAAACCCGGGAGCAAGACCGCACTGCGGCGCGAACACCTGCGGGCTGCCTGCTGCCAACTCGCGGACTTTCCTGGTCACCTCAACGTCTTCGGTCAGGTCGAAATAGTGCAGACCTTCGGCACGTGCGACTTCGGCGACCGCGACATTACAGAAGTAGGGTAGTCCGGAAACAACGGCAGTCGGCCGGTGTTGCCGGATATGAGCTCTCAAAGCATCCGTATCGGTGGCATCGAGGTCGAACGCGGTCAGGTGGTCAAGATCGTGGGCGTTGACCACTTCGGCCGCGGCACCGGCCTTGGCGTCGGCGAGCTGGATATCGTAATCGCCGCTTTCTGCGAGCAGCCCGGAGATGAGTGCGCCGATCTTGCCGGCGCCGAGAACGAGTACTTTCTGCATTTGAAGCTCCCACGCGTCTTATCGCGTAACGGAAAACCGCCGTGTGAGCGGCGGAGAGATGGCGCGCATTGTGCCAATGTCGCCGCGCCCTTGCCACACCCTGAGCCGCGATAATTTGCGATACCATCCAGGCAGTATTTTGATTGCGACGATCCGGTTCTTTTCGGCGCTTTGAAGCTACGAAAAAAAAGCCTGATAAATGACTGATTACATGAGAAACTTTTGAGTCCGGATGGTCGCCGTGGCATAGTTTGCGGCCCGCAGGACCCGAGCGTCGGGCCCTGCTTTTTTTGAGACGAAAACGCGACGTGAGCAGAACAGTACCGAAAAACGATTGGCATCCCGCGAGCTGGCAGGGCTTCGAGGCCTCGCAACAGGCCTCATACCCGGACAAAGCCGAGTTGGCGCGAGCCGTTGCCGACCTGAGTCGGCTGCCGCCGATCACGACCTCGTGGGAGATCGACGCACTGCGCGACCACATCGCGAAGGCGCAGCGTGGCGAAGCGTTTGTCCTGCAGGGCGGCGACTGCGCCGAGACCTTCGACGAATGCACGTCAGAGAATATCGTCGACAAGCTCAAGATCCTTTTGCAGATGAGTCTCGTCATGATTTACGGGCTCAAGAAACCGGTCGTGCGTATCGGTCGGATGGCGGGTCAGTACGCGAAGCCCAGATCGGCGGACACCGAGACGCGCGAGGGCACCACCTTGCCGAGTTTTCGCGGCGACCTGGTCAATCGCAGCGGCTTTACACCGGATGATCGTATTCCCGACCCGCAGATGATTCTGCGCGGGTATGAGCGCGCCGCACTGACGCTGAATTTTGTGCGGTCGCTGGTCGACGGCGGGTTCGCCGATTTGCACCACCCGGAATACTGGGATCTTGGCTGGGTCGGGCACTCGCACGCGGCTGAGGAATACCATGCGATCGTCCGGTCGATTTCCAACTCGCTGGATTTCCTGGAGACCGTCTCGGGACGACAGTTTCATCTGACGCAGCGTGCGGACATCTACGCGGCTCACGAAGGGCTGCACTTGCCATACGAGCAGGCGCAGACGCGCTACGTGGGTCGGGAAGGCCGGCAGCGCTGGTACAACCTGACGACGCATTTTCCGTGGATCGGCATGCGCACGGCCCAGCTGGACGGCGCTCACATCGAGTATTTCCGCGGTATTGCCAATCCCGTCGGGGTCAAGGTCGGTCAGGGCATGACGCGCGAATGGCTGCAGGATCTGGTGCGCGTGCTAAACCCCAATAACGAACCGGGACGCCTCACGCTGATTCACCGCTTCGGTGCCAAGGCTATTGAGGAGCATCTGCCGCCGTTGATCACGGCCGTCAAGGAAACCGGCTCGCCGGTGCTCTGGGTCTGTGACCCGATGCACGGCAACACCGAGAGCACGGCGGACGGCACCAAGACGCGCCGTTTCGACAACGTTGTCTCTGAAGTTAAATCGGCGTTTCGCGTGCACCAGTCGATGGGGAGCTACCTGGGTGGCGTGCACCTTGAGCTCACCGGCGACAATGTCACCGAGTGCACCGGCGGTGCGCGGGGGCTGACGGATGCGGATCTGGCACGCGCGTACAAATCGACCGTCGATCCACGTCTTAACTACGAACAGGCGATGGAAGTGGCGATGCTGATTTCGGGCCTCAAGGACGCCAGCCTCTAACTGCAACTAGCGCGACGCGAGTCGGCTCCAGGCCTCAGCATTTGACTCCTCACGTGTCTCGCCGGGCGCGAGGCCATCCAGCGCCCACGGGCCTACGGCACAACGAATGAGGCGCAACGTTGGCAGACCCACAGCGGCCGTCATGCGGCGTACCTGGCGATTGCGGCCCTCGCTGATCGTGACCTCAATCCAGTGATCCGGGACGTTGGCGCGGTAGCGAATGGGTGGCTGTCGCGGCCAGAGGTGTTCGGGTTCGTCGATGATCTGCGCAGCGTGGGCACGTGCCCGACCATCCTTGAGATCCACGCCGCGCAGCAGCGTATCCAGCTGGGCCCTCGGAGGGCTTGCCCTCAACCTGCGCCCAGTAGGTCTTCGACGTCGCGAGCGTGGCTGGCTGATTCTTGCCTGCAAGCCGCCGTCATCGGTCAGGAGTAGCAGCCCCTCGCTGTCATAGTCGAGGCGCCCGGCCGGATAGACGTTCGGCGTATCGACGTAGTCCGCCAGCGTGGCACGACCGTCCGGGTCACGGAACTGGCACAGCACCTGGCAGGGCTTGTTGAGCAGGACTAGCGGCATAGGATTCGGTTCGCATTTCGAGATTGGCTCTGGCGCCTACATTGCCCAAAATTGCGCGATCTGTACAATGCACGCCCACTGATGTCCGGCTGAGAACACTATGCATTACGACCATATTGAGGTGCCCGCTGACGGCGAGGCCATCGTTGCCAACCCAGACCATTCGCTGGTCGTTCCCGACAACCCGATCATTCCGTTTATCGAAGGCGACGGTATTGGTGTCGACGTCACGCCGGTCATGTTGAACGTGGCCGAGGCAGCCGTCGAGCAGGCCTACGGTGATGCGCGTCATCTGCGCTGGATGCGCGTCTTTGCCGGCCAGCGTGCGATTGACGTTTATGGTGATGGTGCTTTTCTGCCAGACGAGACACTCGACGCGATGAAACGCTTCGTTGTTTCGATCAAGGGACCGTTGTCGACACCGACGGGCGGTGGGATTCGCTCGCTGAATGTCGCCATCCGGCAAGCACTCGACCTGTATGCCTGCGTTCGACCGATTCGTTATTTTCCCGGCGTGGAAACGCCGATGAAAGATTCCGACCTCGTCGACATGACGGTGTTTCGCGAGAACACCGAGGATATCTACGCCGGCATCGAGTTCCCGACTGGCTCGCAGGAAGTGCAAAAACTGATTCACTTCCTGCAGACGGAGCTCAACGTGACCAATATCCGCTTCCCGGCGAGTTCTGGAATCGGCATCAAGCCGGTCTCGCGGGAGGGTTCTGAGCGACTGGTGCGCAAGGCCATCCAGTATTGTGTTGATCGCGACTATGGTTCGGTGACGCTGGTCCACAAAGGCAACATCATGAAGTACACCGAAGGTGCGTTCTGCCGCTGGGGTTACGAAGTGGCGCGTGCCGAATTCGGTGCTACGGAACTAGGCGACGGTCCGTGGCTGGCATTCAAGAACCCCGTCACCGGCCGGGAAATTATCATCAAGGATGTGATCGCCGATAACTTCCTGCAACAAATTCTGTTGCGTCCTGAAGACTACGACGTCATTGCCACCCTCAACCTGAATGGCGACTACATCTCCGATGCGCTGGCCGCGCAGGTGGGCGGCATCGGTATTGCGCCGGGTGGCAATATTGGTGATGGCGTCGGCGTGTTTGAAGCGACGCACGGCACCGCGCCGGGATTTGCCGGCAAGAACCGCGTCAATCCGGGTTCGCTGATCTTGTCCGCGGAAATGATGCTGCGCTACATGGGCTGGACGGAAGCCGCTGATCTCATCATCAAAGGTGTCGCCGGGGCGATTGCCAATGGCGAGCTTACTTTCGATCTGGCGCGATTACGCGCCGCCATTCGTGCGCCGAAGCGTAAAGCGAAGACGCACGACAAGAAGGAAGTCCAGCAGCAACTTGAGAAGTTGATTCCGGGTGCTCGCCTGGTTGGTACGCGAGGTTTCGGACGGGCCGTCATCCGCCACATGCAAGATTGAGGCGTGGACAAAACGGTCTTTGATAAAACGTGCCGTGATTGTCCGCGGCTCTCGACTTTCCTTGACGACGTCAAGGGCCGGTACCCCGACTATTACTGCCGCCCGGTGCCACCCTTTGGCGTAGCTGATGCGAGGTTCCTGATCGTTGGCCTGGCGCCAGGTCTGCACGGTGCCAACCGCACCGGGCGCCCCTTCACGGGCGATCATGCGGGCATTCTCTTGTACCAGATGTTGCACAAGTACGGTTTCAGTTCGCACGATCATTCGGTAGCCGCCGATGATGCGCTAACGCTTGTCGATTGCCGCATTACCAACGCGGTAAAATGCCTGCCGCCCGACAACAAACCGGTTGGCGCCGAGGTCAATGCCTGCAATCGATTTCTTGCCAACGAATTGGCGTTATTGCCGGCTTCATCCATTGTCCTGGCGCTCGGCGGCATTGCGCACCGTGCCATCATCAAGGCGCTGAGTCGACGGCAGGCAGACTATAAGTTCGCGCACGCGGCGCTGCACGATCTCGGCGAGTTTCGCCTGCTCGACTCGTATCACTGCAGTCGCTACAACACGAACACGCGTCGATTAACCGAAGCGATGTTTGACGACGTATTTGCGAAGGCCCGCGACTTGCTTGTTAAATAGACGGGTGAGTGACGACGCAAAATTTGAAGTAAAGACGTTCCTCGGCAGCCTGACGCATCGGCCAGGCGTCTACCGCATGCTCGACAGCAAACACCGCGTGATCTATGTCGGGAAAGCACGCGATCTGAAGAAGCGTGTGTCCAGCTACTTCAATCGAACCCAGGCCGCAACGAAAACAGCCGCAATGATGGAGCGCATGGCGCGCGTAGAAGTCACCGTTGCCAACACCGAGGCAGAGGCACTGCTGCTCGAGTACAGCCTGATAAAGCGCCACAAGCCGCGCTTTAATGTGCTGCTGCGCGACGACAAAAGCTATCCCTATATTTATGCCTCGACTGAGCATGCGTTTCCCAGGCTGCAGTTTCATCGCGGCGCGCGTCGTGGCAAGGGTCGGTATTTTGGTCCGTACCCGAGCACAAGGGCCGTGCGCGAGACGCTCAACGAACTCGAAAAGCTCTTCCTGATTCGCAACTGCAAGGACAGCTTTTTCAGCAACCGCACGCGGCCCTGCCTGCAATATCAGATCAAGCGCTGCACTGCACCGTGCGTGGAGCTGATTTCCGCCGAGCAGTACCGCCAGGACATCGACGCCGCGATCCAGTTTCTCGACGGCAAGAACAAAACCGTCGTCGATACGTTCGTGCAACGTATGGACGATGCAGCAGCGCGGCAAGACTACGAACAGGCGGCGCGTTTTCGCGACCAGATTTCGCGGCTGAAAGAGATCGCCGCGCGGCAACTGGTGAAACGCTCGGACCGCAAGGACCTCGATATCCTCGGCTTCGCATCGAACGGGGCAATGCACTGCGTGACCGTGCTGTTCCTTCGCAAGGGCTCGATCATCGGCAGCCGTGATCACTTTCCGCGTCTTGCCGGTGAGACCGACAAGCAGAAAATCCTGAACGCGTTCGTTGCCCAGTACTACCTGGGTCGCGAGGCGCCGCCGGAAATTATCGTGGGTACGGATATCGAAGATGCCGACCTGCTGGAAGCGGAGCTCGGTAACCGTGCCGGCCACAAGGTCCTGATTCGCGCGCGGGTGCGCGGTGACCGGGCCCGTTGGCTACAAATGGCAAACACCAATGCCGATCAGGGCTTGAGCCTGAAGGCTGCCAGCAACGCGACAATTCGTCGGCAGTTCGTGGCGCTTGGCGAGGTGTTGCAGCAGGAGGAGCCGCCACAGCGACTCGAGTGTTTTGACGTGAGTCATACCTCGGGCGAGGCCACGGTGGCGTCGTGCGTCGTTTTCAACACGGCGGGGCCGCTGAAAAGTGACTATCGGCGCTTCAACCTCACTCCGGCCGCGGCGGGCGACGATTACGCGGCGATGGCGGAGGCGCTGCGGCGGCGTTACGAGCGCGTGAAGAAAGGCGAGGTTGCGATGCCTGACGTGCTCTTCGTTGATGGCGGCAAAGGCCAGCTCGCCGCGGCAATGCAGGTACTGGCCGATATGCAGCTGGACTGGCTGAGCGTGGTCGCGGTTGCCAAGGGCAGGGCGCGCAGGCCGGGGGCCGAGCGCTTGTTGCGGCCCGGGAGCGACCGTCCGCTGAGCCTGCCGCCGGACTCGCCAGCGTTGCTGTTGATTCAGCAAATACGTGATGAAGCCCATCGCTTCGCAATCACCGGCCACCGGCAGCGGCGGGCAAAAGCGCGGCGGACCTCACGCCTTGAGGAAATACCGGGACTGGGGCCGAAAAGACGGCGGGAGCTGTTACGGCAGTTCGGTGGCCTGCAGGGCGTGATCGGCGCCGGCGTCGATGACCTGGTGCAGGTGCGCGGTATCAGCCGCAAACTGGCTGAAACGATATACAATGACCTGCATCATGATCACGACTGACGCCAGAGCCTGCCTGTGAAACTGAATCTCGCCATCATGCTTACGTTATTTCGCATTGCAGCGATACCGGCGGTAGTCATCTGTTTTTACAGTCCATTGCCAGATGCGCGCCCCATCGCGGCGATCCTGTTCGGCATAGCGGCAGTGACCGACTTCATCGATGGCTGGGTTGCGCGCAAGTACAACCAAACCTCGCGTTTCGGTGAATTTCTCGACCCGGTTGCGGACAAGCTGATGGTCGCGATCGTACTGGTCATGCTGGTGCAGGCGCAGTCCGGCTGGTTCGAGGACATTATCGCGATGATCATCATTGGTCGTGAGATCACGATATCGGCGCTGCGCGAGTGGATGGCCACGATCGGCGAGCGGGCCAACGTCAAGGTTTCGGTAGCGGGCAAGGTCAAAACGACCCTGCAGATGTTCGGTATTGCTTTCATGGTGTACAAGAATCCGCTGTTCGGCATCGATATGTACGCGGTCGGCTTCGTGCTGCTGGTGGCCGCCGCCGTGATGACGATCTGGTCGATGGTTATCTATCTGAGAGCGGCATGGCCCTTTATCGCCAGTGACCATTCAGGCGGGTAGTCCTGACGTAAATGAGAAACCGCGGCATTTCGCCTTGACAGCGCGCGGCAAGTGGCTAAAATCTCGCCCTCTGTGCAAAAAGCGGGTCTCTGGCAAGGGCCTGATAACTTTCAGATTTGCGCAGACAGCGAAAAAAAGCGGGTGTAGCTCAGCGGTAGAGCATCACGTTGCCAACGTGAGGGTCGTGAGTTCAATCCTCATCACCCGCTCCAATTATCGAGAAAGGCCGGTCCATTTGGATCGGCCTTTTTCGTTGATGGCATGAGAATTGCCGCCTGGTGTGCTGTCAGGACTATTGTAATCCTGCGACGGGTTCACTAACTTAGTGGGAACCGGGCTCAACAGCTTGATCCTAATTACTGTCAGGGGGAACTGCAGTGAACTCAAACGTAACGAATTCGCAATCAGCCATCGATGTAAAACACCACGCATCGGCGTTTTAGAAAAACCGCGGTTGCTCAATCCGTGTCAGCCATTGTGCTGGCCTCGATCGCGGGCACGAGCGCCGCTCAGCAAATTGAAGAAGTCATCGTCACGGCGACCAAACGCGCCGAGAGTATCCAGGACGTGCCGCTGGCGATTACCGCGTTTACCGGCGACTTCGTCAAGGACGTCAACCTCGACGATGTGAAGGATCTTGTGACCTTTTCGCCAGGTGTCACCGGCAACAGTCACGATTCGTTTATTGACGCGATCAGTATTCGCGGCGTACGCACCCAGGACTTTGGTGTTGGCGGCGATCCGTCGGCCGCGTTCTTCAAGAACAGCCTGTACGAAGGCAGGAATGGCGCCGTCATATCGAGCCTGTATGACATGGAACGCGCCGAGGTGCTGCGTGGACCGCAGGGCTTCCTGTTTGGCCGCAACGCTGTCGGCGGTGCCTTTAACGTGCACACGAAACGCCCGAATCTTAACGGTGACAGCGACAGCTATGTCGAAGTGGACATAGCCGAACGGCGTCATTTCAACGTCGAAGGCGGTTTCACGACGGCGCTGAGCGACTCGTTTGCCGTGCGCCTCTCCGGCTATCACTCGCAGGAAGATGGCTACGTGAAGAACGCGTTCGACAGGCGCAACAATCTGATTGGACATCACAAGACGGCCGGTCGCGTGTCCGGACTGTATGAGAAAGACCGTCTTGAAGTGTTCTTCACCGCCGAGTTCGAAAACCAGGATCGCGACGGTAGCGTCTACCGCGCGGCTGAAAATTCGCCGCAGTGGGAATACTGGCAGGAACTTGCTTGGATCGGTCACCTATCCCGCAGACCCGCGCGACGCCAATATCGATCTGGCCGCCGGCAATAATGACGATGCCAGTAGCATTAACCTGGGTCTGCACGTTGATTACGATTTCGACAAGATGTCACTCAGCTGGTCGACCGGGTTCAAAGACCACGATTACCTTTATAACGAGGACTATGACGGCACGCCGATCAATGCCGAAACCTATCGCCAGGATCAAACGGGTGATTATCTGCAGACTGAACTGCGATTGACGTCCAACACGACGGGCCGTTAAGCTGGTATGCGGGTGTCTCGTTTTACAAGGAAAATATCGACGTCGACTTCCTGAGTACCACGGATGAAGAGGTGGTCTGCGCGTATTACGGCTATTACTACGGCGTGGATAATTGTACTGATTACTTCGACTACTGGCAGGCTTACTACGATGCTGCCTACCCGGGTGATTATGTGATTGGCCCGTTTATGCCGTCGTCGAACGGTCGCATGGACGAGCGCAACATTGTTAACGGCCGTTACCAGGGTTGGGCGGCCTACGTCGATCTTTCCTACGCGTTTAACGAACAGTGGGACGCGTCGCTGGGTGTTCGGTATACCTACGATGAAAAAGAGTTTTCCAGTGAGGCGCTGCTGCCGGAAAGTATGCTGCAGAACTATTTCTTGCTGGGCTACAGCACCGAGAAATTGACGGATAAGAATGACTGGGATGAGCTAACGCCACGGTTCGTGCTGCGCTACCGGCCTACCGACGATGCGATGGTGTTCGCCAGTTACACCAAAGGCTACAAGTCCGGTGGTTTTGGCACGTTCTCGCTCAATCCACCTATTTTCCAGTGGTTTGGTGATGGTGCGGACGATCCGCTGACCATGGCGGATGGGTATCGACCCTCACAGTTCAAACCGGAAGACGTGGATTCCTACGAGGTGGGCTACAAGGGCCTGCTGGCCAACGGCACCCTGAAGTTGGATATCACTGCGTTCCTGTACGAGTACACGGATCTGCAGGTGAACTACTTCGACCAGGGCTCCCAGGTGGGCAACGCGGGTAGCGTGGATGGATCGGGTGTCGAGGCATCCCTGCAATGGGCAATCAGCGAGAACTTCGATTTATTGGCCTCGGCGGGTTTTCTCGATACCGAAGCGAAAGGCCTGCAGTTTCTTTGCGGCGGTGCGCCGGATGAAGACGGCTTCCTCGATGGCGATGTCAATGCTTGTGAGGGTTCCAAACTTTTCTGGGCGCCGGATGTCTCGGGGTCCGTTGTCTTGAAAGGAAATTTCCCGACGGCCAATGGTGCCTGGGCTGGCAATATCGAGATGTTCTTCGAGTCGGAGCGCGGTCGAGGTTACGAAGATATTGACGATACGGAAATCGACCCGTACCAGGAGTGGACGCTGCGGTTCGGTTATGAGTCAAACAACAACTGGAATCTGACGGCGTACATTGAGAACCTGACCGACGAATTTACCTGGGACGGCGCGGCGAACAATAGCGGCCTTGTCGCACCGTTCTATTTCGGCCCGAATCGACCGCGTACGGTCGGCATGAGATTCGGGTACTACTTCGACTAACGGTAACCGCAAACCGCAAGGCGAAATTCAGCGCTTCGTTGAGCGCGGCTTCAGGGCGTTGCAGTCTGGCGACCGGCGGCTTGCCGCCGAGGTTTGTCAGCAGGCGCTCGCGCAGAATCCGGAGATGGCCAGGGCTCACTACCTGGCTGCGTTAATCGCGATCGATAGCGGTGATCATGACGTCGCGCAGAAAGCACTCCGGAGAACGGTGGAGCTCAACGCGGGGCATGCGCCCGGTTGGGCACAGCTCGCGCTCTCCTACGTGGCCACCGGCGAATTTGTCAAAGCAGAAGGTTGCCTCGAAAACGCTGTCAACACGCAACAAGGCAATCCAGCCGTTCTCGATCGGATAGGCACGGCATTTCGTCGCGCGGGCAACCTCGAGGCCGCTCGCCACTGGCACGAAAAGTCCGTTGCAGGCGCGCCGGATCACGTGCCGTTCCTGATCAATCTCGCGAACATTTATCTTTACTTCGGCGAGCTGGCAGACGCCGATGAGCTGCTGAATCGCTGCCTTGCGATCGAGCCCGAGAACGCGCAGCTGCACTGGCTGCTGTCGCGGACGTCGACAGCACTCAACGTGTGGCACATCGAAGCGATGCAGGATTTAATTCCGCAGCAGACGGAGCCGCGTGCGCTGGCCTACCTTAATTACGCGATTGGCAAGGAAGCGGAAGACCTGGAAGAGTGGTCGCTTGCCATCGATGCGTACGAGGCGGGCGCCAAAGCGCGTCGCGAAACGGTTGTATACGACGAACAAAACGACATCGAGGTCTTCGCGGCGGCTGCTGAGTTGTTTACGGCGGAGTGGCTCGAACATCAGGATGAAGGTCTCGTCGATGCCGCACCGATATTCATCGTCGGTGAACCGCGCTCCGGGACAACTTTGCTCGAGCGCATGCTGGGTGCACATTCAGCCGTGAATTCGGCGGGCGAACTGCGGCACCTGGGTTTCGCGGTGCGCCGCGTTGCTGGCATCAATGAGCTGCGGCAGTTCACCCCGGAGCTGTTACGAAAAGCGGCGAGTGCTGAGCCTTTTGACATTGGTACGGCGTATTTTGACAGTACGGCCAGTCTGCGCGGCGACGCTGCGCATTTGATCGACAAATTACCGGCTAATTACCTTTACCTGCCGTTGATCCTTGCCGCCTTACCCAAGGCGAAGGTGGTGCACCTGCGCCGCGCTCCGATGGATGCGTGTTTCGCTATTTACAAGCAGCTGTTTGCTGATGCCTACCTGTACTCCTACGACCAGCAGGAACTGGCACGCCATTACGTGCGCTACACAAACCTGATGACGACCTGGCGCGAACGATTTCCGGGGCGGTTTCTTGATGTGGATTACGAAGATATCGTTACTGATACTGAAACGACATTACGCAAGGTCCTGGAGTATGCGGGTCTTTCCTGGCAGGAGCAGTGCCTCGATTTCGCCACTTCACGAAGCCCGGTGACGACCGCCAGCGCCGCCCAGGTGCGCGAGCAGCCGCATCCGCGTTCGATCGGGCGCTGGGAGCATTACGCCGACCGGCTTGAGCCCATCAGACGCGTGTTACTGGATGCCGGGATTGTGGACGGCCACGGCGCCTCCTAGCGGTCGTGGAAGCCGAGGATGGGCACTTTGATGGATGCGAGATTGGTCGTGTCGTTGAACTCGTCCGTCCACACGAGGATCAGCAGGTCGTTGCTGCGCACCAGTTGCGGATAGATTCGCCGCAGATCGCTACGACCTACCGTTTCTACCGGTCCGAGCTCACCGGATATCGTGATCGCGCGGAGGTTGATCGCGTGGGAGCCATACTGGTCGGATTCGACCCAGCTTACCGCTGCGGAGGTACGGTCGATGGTCGCGACACCGACGTGTCCCGACACGCCTTTTGCCGCGATCTCCAGCGGTGCGCCGAAGGTGCGCCCGCTGTCGGTCGACAGGGCCGCGCGGACTACCGGTTGATTGTTCGCCGCCGAAAACCAGGCAACGACGACGAGATCGCCGTCGGCGTCAATGGCGGGCCCGTTGACCGGGCATCCCGATATTTCCCAGCCGTCATCGGCAATGGCAACGCCGGACTGCCACGCGCCGTCAATGAATCGCGTGACATAAATGTCCCGAATTTCTTCGACGGTGCGATTTCTGTAGACGGCAACCGGTCCTTTGGAAGAGACCGCCACGTCGGTCTGGCAGCAGTCACAAACGAGTTCATCGACAAGCTGTTCGCTCGCAAGTTCACCATTCGGCGCCACTGTCGCGGCGCGCAGTGTCATGCCGCCGACCGGCTGGTTGCCCGCTGTTGTGGCGGTGCGCCGTCCGTCCAGCCACAACATGGCAGCCGTATCGCCGTCCGGGCGGATGGACACAAAGCCGTGTTCCGTGGCGGTACCGTCGCGATGGGGCCGGACCGCCGCGCTCCAGGTCCGCCCGTCGTCGGCCGAGAATGCCAGCCGGATGTCGTAAGCATAGGTCGCAGCCGCGCTCTTGCTGAGCCAGTGCGCGACTCAGCGGCCATTGCCGAGCGACAGTACCGAGGGCAGGTCGGCCCAGTTGACGAACATCTTTTCGTCAGTGACAACATCCGAGGCAGTGAGCCATTTATCGCCCTCGAGCCGGCTGCTACGTAACGTGGCACCGTGCTCCTCGCGACGCATCCAGCTCAGCAACGTGGTGCCGTCCGGGCCTGACGTCAGGCGCGGCCCAAGTACGTTGTCGCCCGCCGGCACCGAGACGGGGAATGGATCATCGAATATCGGCGGTTGCACGTCGGTGCACGCGACGAGGCCAATCCAAGTGAATAGCCCGAGAATATTCCGGAAATAGCCCATACGACGATTATGCGCGAGGCGGCGGTTATTGTCCCCTCTGGCGGCGGTTCAAATTGATTCTCGGCGAGGGCGTTGTATACTGCGACGCCTGCTCAGCAAGGCGGTATTAATGTTCCAGCTGAATGGGCACCGAGGCTAGGTGGCAGAGTGGTTATGCAGCGGACTGCAACTCCGTGTACGCCGGTTCGATTCCGACCCTAGCCTCCATTTTTCTTTGTCACGCCCGGGTGGTGGAATTGGTAGACACTGGGGACTTAAAATCCCCTGCTCGAAAGAGCGTGCCGGTTCGAGTCCGGCCCTGGGCACCAATGATGATCGAGCGCAATTCCACACTGAATTTATGGCACCGGTTGTCGTCGATCCCGGCCGGCAAATGGCTATTTTCCCGCCTGGTGTGCTGGAAGGCTCCGTACTTCGGGAGTATTCGGCCGCGGTTCCAGACGCTGCGCCCCGGGAACAGCGTCGTGACCATCAGGAAGCGGCGATCGGTTACCAACCACATTGGCACTGTTCACGCGATTGCGATGTGTAATCTGGCCGAAATCGCCGCAGGCACAATGACCGAGGTGACCATTCCAGGCGACTATCGCTGGATTCCGAAAGGAATGACTGTCGAATACCTGCGCAAAGCCGAGACGAATCTGACGGCTGTGGCTGAGATCAGCCCAGTGCCGACCTTCGACGGCACCTTCGAGCTACCTGTTAAAGTCAGTGTTACTGACGCACGTAACCAAATTGTGTTTCGTGCCGTCATCAACATGTGGGTGTCGCCGCGCCAGTAAAACTGAGTACCCATGAGCCGGACGGGATTCGGCGTCCAAAATGCGATCCAGTCGAAGGATTGCCCGGCCGCGGTCCGGTAACGTGTCGGGGCCTATTCGAGGAGATTCCATGGGTCTGTTTTCAATGTTCTCTCGCGCTAACGAGGACAAGTCGGTCAATCGGTCCTCGATACGGGCCAAACCCAATTTCGAGTTTCGTGGCGTCGAGGTTATTCCAGACGCCAACGCATGCTGCGAGGCCGTAAAAGCGCTCGCAGGCCGTCGCCTGTTGGCTGACGAAGCACCCCAACTGCCGATTCCGGACTGCGATCAGTCCAGCTGCCAGTGCCGTTTTCAGCAGTTTTCCGACCGACGAACGGACCTCCGTCGTGACGCCGACGCCGGTATAGGCACGATGGCAAACTCGTTCGTTACCGAAAATGCTCGGGTTAAGGGACCCGGCCGCCGATCCGCCGACCAGGACAACAACTAGCCGCCTTTGCTGAAACGGTCGACCATCTTGCGACCTGCCAAGTTCATCAGCATTTCATCACCCGACACGCAGGAGTGTTGCGCACGCAGATCATAGTATTTAGCCTCAGATCAACGGGAGGCCGCTATGAACGACCGCAATCGCCGATTCGCGCTACGCATTCTGCCGGCCGCACTGGCCCTGCTACAGATCAGTGCTTGTGCAAGCAACGATATGGCCAGGGACACCGCGGAGGTACGATTTCTTGCTGGCAAATTCGTCGAGGAACCCGTCACCCAGCCGCTGGTGGCCGTCGAGGCCTTCATCGGCCCCACTGACTTTTACCTGAGCTTCAAGACAGAAGACGGGGTTGTGTATTCAGGCGGCAACTGGTCTAACCGGGTTGATTTGACGGCGCTGGGGCAGGGCACTGACGAGTCGTATGCCGGCCCTTACATTCTGCCGCTCGAGTACCAGCAGGCTAGCAGGTGGGCTGCAATGCCAGAAGCGCCGATCGTGCCACGGATATTGAGCAGCAAATACTGGAATCGATTCATCGACGAGGTCTTTGCGTCGGTGCTGCCGAAAGCGGACATGACGGGCATCGTCATGCACTTCGGTGAAGACGATTACTTTCTCTACTACAACGACATCAATAACTTCGAATCGCGGCTGCTGATCGATAAGCCCGAGGCATACGTTGTTGCCGAGAGCATCGACTTCGCGGAATTTGTGGCGCGTGCGCAGCCACTGATGGATGAATTTCTCACCCGGGAAGGAATCGTCGAGCGCCGCATCGTTTTCAGTACCGGCGACGCCGGTGCCTATTCGTTGCCGTTCGTCTATGTCGATCGGGATCTGCCGATTGGAATCTTCGTGCGGTATTCCCCGGCGCCGACGAGTCGGCCCGGTCGCGACCACGGGCTCGCAGATCGCGCAATCAACCGGGCACCTCGCGCAAAGTCATCTCGGCGCTCTGTTGTCCCGCCCTGTGTCATCGATGTACCGACTGTTATTTGTCGCCAAGGACGCGGCGGTCGAAACCGTCAGGCCGACCTGGCTGGTGACACTCGAGTCGGAGCCTATTCCCGCGCTTCATGCAGGGCCGGGTATGGACCTTGAAGGAATGGGAGGCAGCGCTCGACAAGATTACCGGTCGCCCGGCGACGCGCGGCACGATCGACTACCTGATCGACGGCGAAGAATATTTCGTGCGCTTTATCGATGCCGTCACCACCGCAAAGAAGTCTGTCGATCTGCGCACGTATATTTTTGACAATGACGACTTTGCCGAGAAGATCGGTAATTTACTGCGTCGCCGTTCCGATGAGGGCATCGACGTTCGCATCCTGCTGGACGGGCTCGGCACGATCGTGGCGACCGGTGCCGACGACGAGACGCTGCCGAAAGACTATCGAGCGCCGGAATCGGTGCGACGTTTTCTGGAATCCAATTCCGACATCGAGGTCCGGCAAACGCGAAACCCGTGGCTGGTTGCCGGAGATCATGTAAAGACAACCGTTATCGATGGCAAGATTGCGTTTGCCGGTGGCATGAACATCGGACGCGAATACCGCTTCGTATGGCACGACCTGATGATGGAGTTGCGTGGCCCGGTTGTTAATGAGCTCAATAACGAGTTCAACAAAGCATGGGCGCACGCCGGTATTCTCGGTGATGCGGGCTATGCGTTGCAGCGGCTGAAGCCAAATCCCGATACGGCTGATGAAGTTGGTTTTCCGATGCGTGTGCTGCATACGCGGCCGAGCAGTCCCGAGATTTTCAACGCGCAGCGCGCGGCGATTCGTAATTCACGAAAATCTATCTGGATTCAGAATGCGTACCTGACGGACGATGCAATGCTCTATGAGCTGGCAAAAGCGCGTCGACGCGGCGTTGACGTTCGCGTCATCTTGCCACTGGTCGGCAACCACGGGCCCGTTAACAAGAGCAATGCACTGGCTGCCAACGCCATGCTGGAGCACGGGATCCGGGTTTTCTTGTACTCAGGCATGTCACACGTGAAGGCCGCCGTCATTGACGGCTGGGCCTGCCTCGGATCGGCCAACTGGGACAAGCTGAGTTTTCGCACCAACAAGGAGCTCAATATCGCGACATCGCATCCGGACTACGTGCAACAACTGATCGGCCGTGTTTTTGAGCCCGATTTTGAGAATTCCGTTGAATTGACCGAACCCTTCCCGGAGCGCTGGTCGGATCGTCTCGCCGAAATCGTCGCTGACTACGTGCTGTGAGCTGCCCGCCAGGGGCGAGCACAGTGAAACGTAGTTCACAGGCGGAACCACGACTGGTTAACACTTTTGTGCAGAAATCAGCCTATTGCTGGTCAGAAACGTCTGCAGCTGCGAAAAAAGGGTCTCAGAACAGGAGGCCTGCCATGGCTTCAACAGCCAAAGACAATATCAGCTATCGCTTGCTTGACCGCCTAAGCGACCTCGTGATTTGCAGCTCCTGTTTGCGTCGCGGCAAAGTGACGCCAGTGCCCCAGATTATCTCTGAGCGACACGCTTTGACGAACGTGTGCTCCGATTGCCGATGCCAGCGGTTGAGTCCGAAGGCGCGGCGCAGCGGCATTGTGAAAGCAATCCGTCAGCATCACTAAATCATGCCAGACCCCGTGCATCGCACGCGCTGCGGTGCCACAATAGTCGGCTTATGGCCAAGCTCTATTTTTACTACTCGTCGATGAACGCGGGCAAATCGACTGCGCTACTGCAATCGAGTTACAACTATCGGGAACGTGGCATGAACACGCTCGTTCTCGCCCCGCAGTTCGACGATCGTTTCGGCGTTGGCAAAGTGAAATCGCGTATCGGCATCGAGACCGAGGCGACCACGTTCGCGAATGACACGGATCTACTGGCACTAATTGACAGCAGTCACCAAGCGGCACCGCTGCATTGCGTGCTCATTGACGAAGCGCAGTTTCTTACGCGTGATCAGGTTTTCCAGCTCAGCGATGTGACGGACAAGTTGAAAATTCCTGTCCTGGCCTATGGGTTGCGCACGGATTTTCAGGGTGAACCTTTTGAGGGCAGCAAGTATCTCCTCGCCTGGTCGGATAACCTGAAGGAGCTCAAAGCGATCTGTCACTGCGGTACCAAGGCGACGATGGTGTTGCGACTCGACGAAAACGGTAATGCGGTGACCGAAGGGTCACAAGTGGAAATTGGTGGCAACGACCGGTACGTATCGATGTGCCGCAAACACTTCAAGGAACAATTCTTCGCCTGAAGTCTGGCCGGCTATTCGTCAGACGCCGCCGGCAGCAGTTCCGTGTTTTCCCGGGCGAGTAACGCCCGCATATCCTCGAGGGTCTTCATGAGCGCGGTGTCGGCAAACTCTGCGCCGTCGAGCGTACCGCGTTCACGCGCCTCCGGATCGAGGAACTTGATGCTGAAAGTACCCACGGCAATGATGTCGTTATTGACGAGGACGTGATTTGAGATGCGCTTCGAGTTAACGAAGGTGCCGTTGGTGCTGTTCAGATCCATCAGGAAGGTCGAGGCACCGTGTCGTACCAGCAACGTGTGATGTCGGCTGATGTAATCGCTGTCGATGGCAATATCGTTATGTTCGGCCCGACCAATCAGTAAGCGCGGCTTCAGCATTTTCAACTCGCGCAGTAATTGGCCTTGACTGCTGATCACCAGTTGGGGCGGCGCTGGCTTCGTGATTGGCGTTTGCTCGGCAGTGGCCAGCTGTTCTTCGTCCCAGGTACCGTTGGGAAGGGCGGGGTACTCGACATCGCTGACTGCAACGGGCAGCGACTCGGCACGAGCCAGTGCCAGCAGTGCCAGCCGATCGAGAATTCCGGGCCAGCCGCCGGAGGCTTTCCACAGCTCGGTGCAGACGGCCGATGTAAAGACATAGTCGGGCAGGCTGCTGCCCGCGCCGCGCAGTTTGCTGTGCAGGTAGTCCCTGGTTTCCTGTTCAGTCATCGGGCGCATATGAAAGTCATGCAGCACTCGGCCCGCGACCGCTTCCATCGCCGGGGCGGTGATCATGTGGTGCAAGGATTGATCACTGACCAGCACCATTTTTAGCGCACTGCCGGCCCGCACCTTGAGGTCGGCGAGTTCACACAACGCACGCAACGCGCTGGGCCGCAGCTCATTCGTATTCTCAATAATCAGCAACGGCGGTTCGTGGTATGCCGCTTGTTGCAGGGTGAAGACGCGAATCAGCCCAATCAGTTCCTTGGGCGAGCTCAACTCCACGTCGTAACCGAACTGGCGCAATACCGACAAGAGCAGATTGGTGGTATTCAGGCCGGCACCGTCAATGACGGCGACGGCGCAGTCCTGATGCAGTGAGTTCACGAAGCTGCGGATCAGGGTGGATTTGCCCGATAGCGCCGGGCCCTGCATTAACGAAAGCCCCGCCTTGTCGGCATAGGTATTTTCCAATACCTCCAGGGCCGCCCTTTGTGAGGCATAGGTAAGCGTCGCCGACGGCTTTCCATGCGTCGGGAACGGCTGCTCTCTCAGGCCTGCCGCGCCTAGGTCCATATGTTGTAACTCGGTATCGTTATGTCACGGAATAATTGTTATTGTCGCGTTTCGGTCTTTTCTTATATGAAACGTTAACCTGCCCAATCAGTCTACGTCCGGGCAGCCGTTCTTGTAAACCGGAAACCTCGCCATAACATCGTGATATGGCGTGCCGATTTTTTATCGTAATAACATTAAGTAACTCTACTAAGTATCTGTAAAACAAGGATGTTAGCCATCGAACTTCTGACCGAACACTATCGGCAACAAGGTTTAATTCATTGATTTCAACATTATCAGCCGAGAACCTCACGCTAATTCGAGGGGAAAGATGCCTGTTCGAGGGCCTCGATTTTGCGACGAGCAGCGGCGAGCTGCTGATCCTCGAGGGTCGCAATGGCTGCGGAAAAACCAGCCTGATGCGCGCCATCGCCGGAATGTTGTCGCTCGAAACCGGCGAAGTTTTCTGGAACGGCCAGCCCGTGCGCAAGCAGCGACAGAATTTCCATGGCTCCCTCGTTTGGCTTGCCCACCGCACCGGCCTCAAGGGTGATCTCAATATGCTCGAGAATCTGCAAGTTCGAGCGTTCTCTGCGGCAGCAGTCAAGCGGTGATTCTGAGCCGGTCTACGAGCGCCTGGGCATAGAGCGGTTGAGAAAGCTGCCGCTGCGTTCATTGTCAGCAGGGCAGCAACGCCGTGTGGCGCTGGCGCGCTTGTTACTGGCCGACGTACCCCTGTGGATGCTGGACGAACCCTTCACAAATCTCGATCGAGAAGGCAGGAAACTCGTGATGGAGTTGGTCGATGAGCATCTGGCGGCCGGAGGCCTCTGCGTCATGGCCGCGCATCAGGACGTCGAAATCGACGCACCAACGACGAAGATACGCCTGCAATGAACGAATCCACTTCTTTTCAGCCGGGAATATTCTCCGGACTCTGGGCGACGGCCCGGCGCGACCTGCTGCTCGCATGGAAGCGCCCGGGGGACGTGCTGAATCCCCTGTTTTTCTTCGCCATGGTCTGCACCTTGTTCCCGCTCGCCGTGGGCCCGAGCGCTGAACAGCTGGAATTCAGTGGCCCGGGCGTGCTCTGGGTGGCAGCGCTATTGGCGACCCTGCTGTCGTTGAATTCACTGTTCCTGGGCGACTTCGAAGACGGCAGCCTCGATCAGCTGCTGGTCAGCCCGCAGCCGCTGCCCGTGCTGGCCCTGGGGAAAACGCTCGCACACTGGCTGACGAGCGGTCTGCCGCTTGTATTTGTATCGCCGTTGCTGGCAGTCACTTATCACATGCCGTGGTCGGTCGTGCCGGTCATGATGCTGACCCTGGCGCTTGGTACGATCAGCCTGAGTCTGCTGGGATCGATCGGGGCTGCGCTGACCGTCGGATTACACCGGGGCACTGCGCTATTGAGCCTGTTGATCCTGCCGCTGGCCATGCCGGTTCTGTTGTTGGGCGCCAATACGGTGTCGCTCGCGGCCGGCAACGACATTTATTCCACCGGCGTCTGGGCATTGGGTGCCTACGCCGTTGCATCGCTGAGCCTTGCTCCGTACGCTACGGCCGCTGCCTTGAGAATTAGCAACGAGTAGAAACCGAATTATGTGGAAATTCTTTCATAAATTGGCCTCACCGCCGCACTTTTATCGACTGGCTGCGGTGTTTTCGCCATGGCTCGCAGTACCCGGTATTGCGCTGATCGCCTATGGCGTTTATGCGGGTCTGTTCCTGGCGCCGATGGACTATCAGCAAAAAGATGCGTTTCGCATCATTTACGTGCACGTGCCCGCAGCGTACCTGTCGATGATGGCGTACATGATCATGGCGGTCAGCGGTGGCATCGGTCTGATCTGGCGCATCAAGCTGTCGCATGCGGTTGCAGCAGCAGCAGCACCATTGGGCGCCGCTTTCACGTTTCTTGCACTGATGACCGGATCTATCTGGGGACGTCCGATGTGGGGAACTTGGTGGGAGTGGGGCGATCCAAGGTTGACGTCGGAACTAATCCTGCTGTTCCTGTACTTCGGATACATGGCGCTACGCAGCGCCATCGACGATACGGCGAAAGCAGACAAGGCCAGTGCCGTACTGGCGCTCGTCGGTGTGGTTAACGTGGTGATTGTGCATTTCTCAGTCGAGTGGTGGAGTTCATTGCATCAGGGACAGACCCTGATGCGCAAAGACGGGCCGCAATGGATCCCGCCATGTTGTATCCGCTGTTATCGATGATCTTCGGTTTTACGCTGCTGTTCGGTTCTCTCTTATTGCGCCGCGTAAGAACCGAGGTATTGTTCCGCGAACGTCGCACCCGGTGGGTGCGTGAAATGATTCTGTCCCCGGAGGGCAACAAATGATGGAAGCTCTGGGAATGGGCAGCTACGGCATTTATGTCTGGAGCTGTTTTGGACTTACGCTGCTGGTCGTGCTGTTTGCAGACTGGCGGGCACGACTGCGGCACAAACGCGTCTACAGGGAAATTGAAGTGAGAATTAAAGCTCTAGAGGAACGCAAATGAAGCCAAGACAACAACGCATGCTGGCCGTCGGCCTGGCCGTAGTCGGTATCGCCATCGCCGCCGCTTTCACGTTGCGAGCGTTTGAGGACAACATGATGTTCTTCGTGGAAATATCTGACGTGGTCGCGGGCAAGCATCCGCAGCAGCGCAATTTCCGTATCGGCGGTCTTGTCATGGACGGCAGTGTGCAGCGCGCACCAGGGCTCGCTGGATCTGACTTTCAGCGTCACAGATACGCAGTGCGAATTGCCGGTCCGGTACAGCGGTGTGCTGCCGGACCTGTTTCGCGAAGGGCAGGGCGTCGTTGCGCACGGCCGGCTTGCGGACGACGGTATTTTCGTCGCAGACAAGATCATGGCGAAGCACGACGAGAACTACATGGCACCGGAAGTCGCTGACTCGTTGGCGAAACACGTCGAGGACCAAACAGGCGCCTTTACGCGCCAGCGGCTCCGCAGGAGTGCAATAACACATGATTCCGGAGATTGGACAATTCGCGCTGGTCCTGGCGCTGGCGCTGGCCATTTGTCAGGGCGTTCTGCCGCTGATCGGTGCGCACCGCAATAATGCGGTGATGATGGGTGTGGCGAGAACAGCGGCCACCGGGCAGTTCGTGTTTGTCGCCATCGCGTTTGGCTGCCTCATCTGGGCGTTCCTGAGTAACGATTTTTCGGTCCTGTACGTTGCCAATCATTCGCAGCTGTCATTGCCGACGCTCTATAAAGTGTCTGCAGTCTGGGGAGCGCATGAGGGCTCGCTGCTGATGTGGATCCTGATACTCGCCGGCTGGACGCTGGCGGTTGCCCGATTCAGCGGGGGTCTTCCCGAATTGTTTTCCGCACGCGTCATCGGCGTGCTCGGGCTGTTGTCGGTCGGCTTTCTGCTGTTCTTGATTCTCACATCGAACCCGTTCGATCGCCTGTTTCCGGCTGCGGCGGACGGGGGAGACCTGAATCCGCTGCTGCAGGACCCCGGTCTCGCGATTCATCCGCCGTTGTTGTACATCGGCTACGTCGGATTCTCGGTAGCCTTCGCTTTCGCTATTGCAGCCATGCTCAGCGGTGATCTCAATCGCGAATGGGCCAAGTGGACGCGCCCCTGGACGACCGTCGCCTGGATGTTCCTGACGCTCGGCATCGCGCTCGGCAGCTGGTGGGCCTACTACGAACTGGGTTGGGGCGGCTGGTGGTTCTGGGACCCGGTCGAAAATGCCTCATTCATGCCCTGGCTGGTCGGTACGGCACTCGTGCATTCGCTGGCGGTGACCGAGCGTCGCGGGTTGTTCAAGAGCTGGACGCTGCTGCTGGCAATTACGACGTTTTCGCTCAGCCTGCTGGGTACGTTCCTGGTGCGTTCGGGCATCATCGTATCGGTGCACGCATTCGCCACGGATCCGACGCGCGGCTTCTTTATTCTCGCGTTCCTCGCGATCGTTGTGCTCGGTGCACTGATTCTCTATGCCTGGCGAGCGCCGTCACTGGATTCGGACGCCGGGTTCTCACTGCTATCGCGTGAGACCTTCCTGCTGCTGAATAACGTGTTGCTGGTTGTTGCGGCCACGCTGGTCCTTCTCGGCACGCTGGCGCCGCTGATTATCGAGTTGCTGAATGGCGGCAAGATATCCATCGGTCCCCCCTGGTTCGAAATCGCGTTCATGGTGCCGATGATCCCGCTGATCCTGTTGCTTGGCCTGGGTATGCACACCGCCTGGCGGGTGCAGGACAAGGGCGCCTGGTGGTCGGTGCTGAGGTTTCCGATAATTGCGGCGATCGTTCTTGGCGCGCTACTGCCGTTAATGTTTTATGGCCGCACGAGTCTGTTGCTCGCCGTCGGCTGTGCGGCAGCGTTATGGATCATTATTTCGTCTTTGATACAACCGATACGTTCATTACGGCGTACCGAGGGATCCAAGGGAATCACGCGCTCGGCGCTCGGCATGTGCGTTGCGCACCTTGGTATGGGCTTGTTCGTGCTCGGTGTGACGGTGGTATCCGCTTTCGGTATCGAGTCGGATCGCGCCATGCGCGTCGGGGAGACCCTCGAGGTTGGTGGCTATGAGTTCGAGATGCAGGACCTGCGCAATGTCGAGGGCCCCAACTATTCCGCGATCGAAGCCGTTGTTGAAATTCGCAAGGACGGCGAGTTTGTCGGCACGGTCAGGCCGCAAAAGCGGCAATACCTGGTGCAGAAGAGCTGGATGACCGAAGCAGGCATCTTCGCGACCTGGAACAAGGATCTGTTTGTGGCATTGGGTGATCAGCTCGGCAGCGGTTCCTGGAGTGTGCGGATCCAGTACAAACCGCTGATTCGGTTCATCTGGTTTGGCGCATTGATCATGGCGCTTGGCGGCCTGATCGCGGTTAGCGATCGGCGCTACCGGTTGGGCGCCACGAGCCCCAGCAAGATCTCTGCCAAGGCGGCGGTGGAGCCCGCCTGATGAATCGATATCTTGTACCGCTTGCTGCGGTAATACTGCTGATTGGTTTTCTGGTGATCGGTCTCAAAAAGGGTGACCCGCGTGCGTTGCCGTCACCGTTTATTGGCAATCCGGCACCGGCGTTCGAGCTGCCGACACTCGCGGACCCAGCGGTGACTGTCGGGTCGAAAGATCTTGCCGGCAAATATTCACTGGTGAACGTCTGGGCCACCTGGTGCGCTGGCTGCAGGGCCGAACACGGCTTCCTGTTGAAGCTCGCAGCTGACAAGACGGTACCGATCTACGGCATCAACTGGCGCGATACGCGCCCGGAAGCGCTGCGCTGGATTCAACAGCTGGGCGATCCCTACGTGGCCTCAGCTTTCGATGGCAGCGGGCGCGTCGGTATCGACTGGGGTGTCTATGGTGCTCCGGAGACTTTTCTCGTCGGCCCTGATGGCATTGTGCTGCACAAGCACCTTGGCCCGCTGGATCAACGTGCGTGGCAGGAAGATTTTGTTCCAAAGATCCGGGCGGCCGGGGGTAACCTATGATTCGTTTCATTGCGGCGCTGCTGGCCGTTTTCATGTGCTCTTCGGTAATTGCTATCGATAACGACGTCGCGTTCGAGGATCCGAAGCTGCAGGCACGTTACGAGAAGCTCATTTCGGAAGTGCGTTGCCTGAAGTGCCAGAACCAGAGCATCAAGGACTCCAATGTGTTCCTCGCCTCTGACTTGCGCCGAGAGATACGTCGCCTGATCGAAGAGGGCAAAACGGACGCAGAGGTCGCCGACTTCCTGGTGACACGTTACGGTGAGTTTGCGTTGTATCGTCCACGCGTGAGCGGCAAGACGCTGTTTCTTTGGATTGCGCCGTTTTTCCTCGTTGTTTTTGGAGGCTTCACGATGTATCGCATCGTGCGGCATCGCATGACGTTACCGATCAATGAAGATACCGATTCCAAGGGAGCGACACAATGATGTTCTGGCTCATTATTTCGGCGTTGTGTCTGCTCGCCGTGCTGTTCGCTATCTGGCCGATTTTCAAACGTGCGGGACGTCTAACGCCGATGCTGGCCGGTGTCGCGGTATTTACCGTGGCACTTGCAGCCGGTCTTTATAATTATGTTGGCGAACCGAATGTACCGTCGGGCCGCGGCGGTGGCGATGAATTGCCGGACATGGCCGTAGTGATGCAAGCGCTCGAGGCGCGCTTGCAGAGCAACCCTGACGATATCAACGGCTGGAAGATGCTGGCGCGCTCGCACATGACGATGCGCGAGCATGATAAAGCGGTTGCGGCTTACGAAAAAGCGATGGAGCTTGAAAGCGGTGAAGTTGCACAAACGCAGGTCGATCTGGCGCTGGCAATCCTTGCGCGTGATGACGCACGCGTCATCGATGGTCGCAGTGCGGCACTGATCGAAGAGGCGTTGGCCTTAGAGCCGAATAACCAGCCAGCGCTGTTTTATTCGGGGACCGCGGCTGCGAGTCGCGGGGACATTGAACTGGCGGCGTCTCGCTGGGAAATTTTGCTGGGCCTGAATCCTCCCGACGAGATCCGGGGCATTCTGGAGGCGCGTGTTGCCGAATGGCGGGGTCAGCCGGTAGCCGCTGCTGATTCGAAGTGCGGCGCTACCTGCGGAGCACCCGCCGATCGATCAATCGGCCGAAGCGCCCACAGTCGCCGCGGCGCCTGCGGTGGCACTGCCCACGGCGGATCCGGACGCCGTTGTAACGGCACGGGTTGCGCTGTCGGATAGTGCGCGTGGCGCGCTCACGGCTGACGCTAACGTATTCCTGATTGCACGTGATCCACAGCAGCCGTCTCCGCCGATTGCGGTCTCGCGACTGCGAGTCTCGGAGCTGCCAACTGTCGTGTCGCTGGGTGATGCCCAGTCGATGGTCGCGGGTCGTGCCTTATCCGGGTTCGCAGAATTCGAATTGCTGGCACGCGTTTCGTTGTCCGGCGGACCGGCTGCGGCACCCGGCGACTGGTTCGGGACTATGATCGTGCGCCCGGCAGACGCTAATTCAGTTAATCTGGCGATCGACCAGCAGGTACCCTGATCGCTCGCCGACGTTCGGCGAGCTTGTCACTGAGAGTCCTGCTACAACCGCATTGGAGGTTTCATGTCGATGCCCGCAGCCCTCGAGGGCAAACTGCGTATTCCCCTGATTGGTGCCCCGATGTTCATCGTGTCGGGGCCGGAGCTGGTCATCGCGCAATGTCAGGCAGGTATCGTTGGTTCGTTTCCTGCCCTGAACGCACGGCCGCAGCACGTGTTGGGCGAATGGATCCAGCGCATCAAGGACGAGTTGGGCGCGTACCAGGAGGAAAACCCGGACGAGCCGGTTGCGCCTTTTGCCGTTAACCAGATTGCACACGCCAGCAATGTTCGCCTGCGCGAAGACATGGAAACCTGTGTCGAGCACCAGGTGCCGATCATTATTACCAGCCTGCGCCCGCCCGAAGAGATTGTGACCGCTGTGCATGCATACGGTGGCCTGGTCTTTCACGACATCATCAGCCTGCGACATGCGCGCAAGGCAATTGAACAGGGTGTTGACGGCATTATTGCGGTTTGCTCGGGCGCCGGTGGCCATGCGGGCCCGCTGAACCCGTTTGCGCTGATCAAGGAAATTCGCCGCGAATTCGCTGGCACGCTGATCCTGTCCGGGTGCATCACGAACGGTAATGACGTGCTCGCCGCGCTCGCCCTGGGTGCTGATCTTGCTTACAGTGGCACACGTTTTATCGCGACGAACGAGGCGCAGGCCGTGCAGGATTACAAACAAATGGTGGTCGACAGTTGTGCGAACGATATTGTCTATTCGTCGTTGTTTACCGGCGTGCATGGCAACTACCTGAAAGGCAGCATCCGGCAGACGGGTCTCGACCCCGACAACCTGCCGGAAGGTGACAAAAGCAAGATGGACTTTGCGGCCGACAATGCGATCGATGCCAAAGCGTGGAAGGACATCTGGGGTGCCGGCCAGGGTGTTGGCAGTATCGACGAGATTCTGCCGGCCCGTGATGTTGTGTTGCGCATGGAGCAGGAATACCGCGAGGCACTCGCGCGTCTGACAGCCTGACCATGCATATCGTTCTCTATTCGTATCTCTTCGTCGCACTGGGCGGTGCGCTGGGAGCGATGGCGCGATTTGCGCTCAACGTGTTACTGCAACGCGACGTTGAATTTCCATGGGGAACATTAACGGCGAACCTGCTCGGTTGCCTGGTCATGGGAGTGCTCGCGCAGCTGATTGCGAGCAGCGCCTGGTTCAATGAAGCAGGGATTATTCCCGACCAGTACCGGCTCCTGTTCGCCGTCGGGTTTTGCGGCAGTTTCACGACGTTGTCGTCAATGGTGCTGGAGCTGAATACGATGATTCAGAAGAACGAATTGTTTTATTCGTTCTCGTACCTCGTCAGCACAATGGTCGGCGGTTTTGCGTGCTTTTACCTGGGTGTCGTTATCATGCGAGCCGTGATGCAGGTAGCAAACAGCTAGTTCGCAATTCGACAGCTCATCGCGAACCACCGGCGATGATCTCTTTGGCACTGGCTTCCAGCAGCGTCACGATACGCTGGCACCATTCGCGGTGCTCGGGCTTCATCAGCACTGAACGCAAACACGTAATCGTCTCCGAGTTCTCGACCACGTCGGGCAAGTACTGGCGTGCCAGGCTGACCGGTAATTCGATCAGTGCGAGATGCAGGTCATGTTCGGCGGCCCGTTCAAACACCGCCCGGGCCCGCTCGCTCGCCGTTGTCGTATCCGGTGCTGTGACCGCGTAAACGACGATATCCAGTTCGGGTTGCATCAATGGCAAGAAGTAGTCACTGCGCTGCAAGCGGTTCCAGAAGTCGCGCGCGGCGAGCAGGCTGTCGTCGAGGCCACTCGCGAATTTGCCGCCCGCGACCAGCGGTAGTAACTGCTGCGTGGCCCACAGCGCGACAGCGGCTGCACCGGGGCGCGAGCATTCGAGACTGATTTCACCGAGGTGCATGTCGCCGGAAGTGAAGTAGGTGTAAGGCGAGCTGTGATCATAAAGCTGACCGACGGCGGGATCCTTGAACAATACGCAGCCGCAGCCATAAGGCTGCAGGCCGTGCTTGTGCGGATCAATCACGATCGAATCCACTTCGGCAAGCTGCGCGTAATGCGCGCGCGTCTGCTCGTTCAGCGTCTTTGTTAACGCGAAATACCCGCCGTACGCGGCGTCCGCGTGAATACGGAACCCGTATTTCGATTGCAGCTCGATGAGATCTGCAAGTTGGTCAACCGCGCCGAAGCCGGTGTTGCCGATCGTCGCAACTACGGTACCGACGTCACCTGCTTGCAGCAGTACTTCCAGTGCGGACAGATCCAGGCGTGCGTGAGCGTCCGCGGGTACGGCGGTGAAGGGCAGGCCGAGAACCTCGCTGATGCGACTGTGCGTGTAATGTGACTGCTCTGAGGCAACGATGTGCTTGCCCGGGTGCAGGCGACCGGCAACCCACAACGCTTCGAGGTTGGCCATCGTGCCGCCCCCGGTCAGATGCCCCAGCGGCGCCGCCCAGCCGAACATGGCGCCCAGCTCCACGACGCACTCTTTCTCCATTGCTGAACTCGCGCGCCCGCCATCGATCGCGTGATTATTCGGATTGATCCACAGCGACAGTGCGTAGGCCAGGCGCGCGATCGGATGCGGCGGTTTCAGCATCTGCCCGGCATATTGCGGGTGAAAGTACGGGTAATTGTCCTGCATCCGGAGCGCTACTTTCTGCAGGACATCCCCGGCAGCATCGGCATCGTAGTCCTGCGTGAAGTCGGGCAGGTTCGTAAAGCCTTTCTCCAGCGTATCGAGGGCTGCTTTCAGCAACTCAATTTCAGTCGCGTTGGTCATCATCGTTTCCTGTTACCTTCGCCGCGCAGCTTACCGTAAACTGTGCGCATGGACCTTATCGCCATCGCCGTGCCGTTCTTCCTGCTGGCCCTGTTGCTTGAGTTGTTTATCGACTGGCGTCGCGGCGGCGGGCTATACCGTAGCAATGATGCCATCAACAGCCTGAGCGCCGGCATTCTCAGCACGACCACCGGTTACTTCACCAAAATCCTGCCGCTGCTCGCGTGGGGCTTCGTGCTGCAAAATTTCGCACTCATCGATATGCAGCGAGAGTGGTTCGACTTTTCTGCCACCGGCCTCGCGCTGTGGGTGATCGCGGCACTGGCGTGGGATTTTTGCTACTACTGGTTCCACCGGTTCAGCCACGAGATATCAGTGCTGTGGGCCGCGCACGCGGTGCATCATCAGAGCGAGGACTACAACCTGTCGACCGCACTGCGCCAGACCAGCACCGGCTTTCTGTTCGGCTGGATCTTTTACCTGCCGTTATTCCTGATCGGTTTCCCGCTGGACGTGCTCATCATCGTGAACGCGATTAACCTGATCTACCAGTTCTGGGTACATACCCAGGTTGTTCGGCGCATGGGAGTTCTGGATCGAATCCTGGTGACGCCATCGAATCACCGCGTGCATCACGCGCAGAACGAACGCTATATCGACAAGAACTATGGCGGCATGCTGATACTGTGGGATCGCTTGTTCGGGACTTTCGAGGATGAAGCCGCCAACGAGCCCGTCGTCTTCGGCGTGCGCAAGCCGCTGGCGAACTGGAATCCGATCTGGGCCAACCTGCAGGTTTACGATTACCTGTTGTTCGATGCGCGCAATGCCTCGAGTTGGCGCGACAAGATTGGTGTCTGGTTGCGGCGCACGGGCTGGCGCCCGGCAGACGTCGAGGCGCGTTTCCCGCGAGCCAAACCCGACGTCGAGCATTTCGAGAAATTTGACCCGCCGGTGCCAGGCGCCCAGCGTCGATATGTGCTCGCGCAGTTTGCGGTTGCCATTGTCGTGGGATTGGTCATCGCGGAGCTGTTTGCGCAGCGCGGCGCAGCAGCGGTGCTCGTGCCATGCGTCATGTTGTGGCTGCAACTCTACACGCTCGGGCTGCTGAACGAGGGACGACAAGAGGCGTTGCGGGCCGAGCTGCTGCGACTCTTGCTGGCAACGCCGCTATTATTCCTGCTGATGCAGCAGACACCGGCGGCCATCGAACGAGCTGTCGGGGCCTGGCTGGTGCTGGGCCTGTACGCGATGATCTCGGCGCTATGGCTGTTTGCAAGTTATTCGAAACCGAAAACCACATGGAGGTCGGCTGGTCCACGGATGTTGATCGACATAGACACGGATACCATCGTCGATGAAGATTGAGCGCATACGCTTCAACCTGTCATCGGTCGTCTTGGTGCTGGCCAACCTGGTGCCGTTGGGCGGCGTGCTGTTTCTCGACTGGCGCGTGTTCGACGTACTGTTGCTGTACTGGGCCGAGAACGTGGTGATCGGGGTCATCAACGTCCTGCGGATGGGGGTGTCCGGTGGCAAGGACAAATGGTTCTTGATGCCGTTCTTTGCAGCCCATTACGGATTTTTCTGTTTTGGGCACCTCATGGCCATTATGGGTATCTTCGATCCCTCCGGAGGCTCTGAGACGGTCTGGCAGCTATTTTTCGGTATGACGCCGGCAGAAGCCCTTAAATCGCCTCTCTGGATCGGTATTGCCGCTATCGCGATCAGTCATCTCTTTTCGTTCTTTGGCAATTTTATCGGCGCCGAGGAATATCAGCGAACCAGTGCCAGTCAATTGATGTCGAGACCCTACGGCCGTATTGTCGTGTTGCATGTCACCGTGCTTTTCGGCGCCGCTCTGATTCAGTGGCTGGGGAGCCCTGTCTCCATGCTGGTCGTGCTGATCGCCGCGAAAATCGTGCTGGACCTGCAACTGCACCAATCCGAACGGCGGGTATTCTCCGGCGACTCGGCTGAGCAACGAGGGGCGCCAGGTTTGATTGACAATTATAGAGGTGAGATGCAAACAAACGTGATCCTGCGTGTGACCGCCGTGTGTCTGCTGGCAGCCGTTATTTTGTCCGGTTGTAGCTCCAAGACCCGTGCTGATATCCAAAGACGCCCGGACTCCAGTGGGTCTTGATCTGTCGGGGCATTGGACATTGCGCGAGGGCCCGGGTTCCGATATTAAAGCCGCGCGTGACCGCGAGCCGCAATTCCACATACCCAGTGAAAAAAACGTCGAGCGACCATCCCGGTCGCGCTCGGTGAGAACGTCGGGGCCATCCGTGCAACTGTTCCTCGAGAGCGGCACTGCGTTGAAGATCACGCAGACGGGTGCGGGGCTTTTCATCAGTTTCGACCGCTCGATCGTCGAGGAGTACACGTTTGGCGAAAATAGAGTCGTTGAAATTGGTCCGATCGAGGCGCGGCGAGTGTCGGGTTGGGAAGGACGAGCCTTTGTCGTGGAGACGCTTGATGACCACGGCAGCATCATGACCGAAACATGGCGCCTCGATGACAGTGGCAACACGTTGATTCGTGACATTACGGTTGCCAGGGGCGGTAAACAAAAGTCGTTCTCCCGACAACGGTTCGATCGTGCCAATCCCGGGTGATGCTCGAGTTGACCGTCTTATTCCACTTTGCCTGGAGACTCAGCGACGAGAGGTGAGTAGCTCTCCAGCGTGGCCTGAACGCGCAGCTTACCGCTGCGATGCTGTTCGATGATGACTGGCAAATAGTCCAATTCTTCAACGCACCACAGCGTGGTGACGCGCGAGGAATTCTCGGTCTGATGCTGGATCCCGACTGCGGTATAAGTGCCTGTTCCAACGGTGACCTCACGGCTTCCGAGGGTGCGAATATTCAACGACTTCAGTTTGTCGACATCGAACAGCCGATACTGTTGGTCCGACGAGTCATTCAGCAGGTCGTGCATCAGTTGGTACTGAATCGAAATCCGGTCGTGCGACAGTCCCTGCAGCATCGTCTCGAACTCCTTGCCATTAACCGTGCCGCGCGCCGCATTGTCGTGCCAGTCAAAGCGGACGTCCACGTGCTCCTTGTCGCGTGACAGCGAGTCGTTGGATTGATAAGCCACCGGGACTACGCCCGCATCGCTGCTACTGAAGGTCGAGGATTCTTCAATGCTGCCGCGCGTGAAAATCCGGGCCATGCCGGTCGGCGCGATAGCATGCGTCGCGATATAGCCATCTTCCGTCAACTTGAGGTTCGTATTCAGCTGCCCGCTGATCACATTCATTCGAACCTTGTATTCCGCCGAGTGCGGTGTCAGCAGCACGGCGGCGAGCACGGGCGATGCGGCGCAGGCGGCGCTGACCAGCAGAATCGCCGCTAGCCAACGTCGGCGGGTCGTTTCAATAGATGCTTGCTTCAAGCTGGCGTCTCCTCGGAGGACTTCAGGATGCTTTCGGATTCTCGCATAAGTGACATGACTGCTTGCTGAACGGCCTCGCGATGCGGCTCCAGGTCGTCCAGCGGCGTTTTGGCCGGAATCGTGTAGGGCTCACCAATGGCGACCACAATCCGCGAGAAGGGCTTCGGAATCATGAAGTCATCCCAGCGATCGAGATACCAGGCGCGCTCGGCTGCGCAGCCGATCGGAATAATGGGTACGCCGGCAATTCGAGCCATCAGCACGGCACCGAGCTTGAACTCATATTTTGGTCCGCGCGGGCCATCGGCCGTCGTCACGATCGAAAAACCGTTTTTCATCATCCGCTGCGTGTCTCGCAGTGCCAGTGCGCCGCTCTGGTTTGCCGAACCACGGATCACCTCGGCGCCCCATGCGCGCGCAATGCGCTCGGGCACATCACCATCGACAGACCCGGAAACGAGGAAGCAGGCCTTGAAACCACGCTGCACCCACGAGCGAATCAGCGATGAGCCGATGACATGATGCTGATGCCAGTAGCAGGGCGCGCACACTGTGCCGTCCTTGATGAAGGGCTCGATGTGCTCGGCGCCAATGACCTTTTCAACACGATAGGTCGCATCGAGCAGCCGAATCAGTCCGCGCAGAACAGGCAGCCCAAGGAAATAGTAGAGCCGCCGCGCAGGCGTCAGGCTGCGCTTCGACGCTCCGCTACGCCGTGATTCAACGGAATCAAAATCGATGGGACGCTGCTCGTTCAATGCAGGACTCGCTTCCGTTGGCGTCGCGCTGACGTGACGCTTGTCGTGTGAAAATTGAGCGTCCTGAGTTTGCAGTATCGTCTCGGCGCCGGTCAATGTAATATTCGCCTGCCTTTCTCCTGCAATCCTCGAATCACGGCCCAGCCATGACATCAGCGCAGCTCGCATTCCGGCGGCCACCTG
>CAWJHR010000010.1:0-96243 GCA_963842765.1 uncultured Gammaproteobacteria bacterium
TCGCGGTGTCGACAGCGCCTTCCTTGGGCACAAGGTCGCGCACATGGCCGTAAGAGGCCATGACTTCGAAATCCTTGCCAAGGTATTCACTAATAGTCTTCGCCTTGGCAGGCGATTCAACAATGACGAGATTCTTTGGCATCGTTTTTAACAGTGTCCCAGTAAAGCAAAACCGCGGTCTATGCCGCGGTTGAAATACATGCTTGTAAGCTAAGTGTCAAGAAATCGCAGTTTCCCGACTAGTGTATGGACCCCGCACCTTCCTCAAACACGAGGTCTTCCATGCGCGCATAAGCGAGCTCTTGACCAGGCTGGCTAAACAACACCATCAGCACAACCCACTTGATCTGTTCTACGTCTATATCCGTTGTTTCCAGCGCCAGCAAGCGGTCGATCAGCAGCTCGCGCTGCGGTGGCGACAGAATAGCGGTTTGTTCGAGATACGTGATGTAGCCACGACAGGAGGCATCGAAGCGTTCATGTTCGAATTCATTGAAGATACGCGTACCGTGCGCCGTTTGATTGCCGTAATCGAGGCTTTGCTGCTGGTCGGTTAGTGCGTCAAGCCAAAGCAGCGCGTGCTCGATTTCGTTGTCGCCAAAACCAGCGCGTGACAACTCCATGCGAAGTTCGCTCTGGTCCGGTTCGGGCTCTTCTTCGGTGTCGACGTAGGTCTCAAACAGGTACATGAGCACATCGAGTACATTTTCTTTCATGCCTGGAGCGGCTCCTTGCGCTGTCTCTTGACTAAAAGCTCAACCTGATAAGGCGTAGCGACCACCGGACAATGACTCCACTTCTCCATGGAGCTCCAGAATCAGGAGCATGGAGGAAAGCTGCTCGATCGTCAATGAGGACTGCCGGGCGAGGTCGTCGATGCTCGCGGGGTCATGGCTCAGCACCGCAAGCAGCTCCTGATAGTCATCGTCGATCGGGACGACCTGTGCTTCCTGTTCGTCCGCCGGCTCGGTGCTGTGCAGCAGGTGCCCGGCAAGCGGTCCAAGTTCGCTGATTATGTCATCAGCAGTTTCGACAAGTTTCGCCCCCTGCCGGATCAGCGCATGACAACCGCGCGCCAACGGACTATGGATCGAGCCGGGTAGTGCAAACACCTCGCGACCCTGGTCCGCTGCAAGTCTCGCGGTAATCAGCGACCCGCTGCGCCGGGCGGCTTCGACCACCAGCGTGCCAAGACTCAAGCCACTGATGAGACGATTGCGCTCCGGGAAATGCCAGCGCTCGGGCGACGCGCCCAGCGGGTACTCACTCACCAGCGCGCCGCTGGCTGAGATTTCGTGAGCAAGATCGCGATTCGCCGCGGGATAGACGCGGTCAATGCCGTGGCCGAGCAGCGCGACGGTACGACCCTTAACCTCCAGCGCCCCGCGGTGCGCTGCGGTATCGATACCCTGAGCCAGACCGCTGACTATCGCAAAACCGCGTTTCGCCAGGTGCCGGGCAAAGTCGACGGCGTTTTGCGCGCCGCCACGAGTTGGGTTGCGGCTGCCGATAATGGCAAGGGAGGGCAGGTGCAACGCGTCGACATCGCCGTTGACGTAGAGCAGCAGCGGTGCCCCGGCAATCTGGGAGAGCATTTCCGGGTAGCTATCCTCGCCAAATACCACGAGATGGTGAGCTTTGTGCTCGAGCCACTCGCCTGCCGCGTCGATGCGCGCATCGTCTGGCGACACGATCGCCGCACACTTTTCGTTTGCGAGCCCGGTTGTTTTTAGATCGGCGAGCTTTTGCCGTGTAATTGAGTCCACGCTGCCAAACTGCTGCAGCAGGCGCTCAAGTTCCGGCACACGCAAGTGAGCATGCGAGAGAATCAGCCAGTCGCGGCTGTGTTGCTGCATCAAATAATCCAGGAGCCGGTGATGGCCTGATTCTACCGACAAAGACGCCGTGCAGAACGACTCTAATCGCGGCGATAAGACAAAAAAACGGCGCCATCAAGGCGCCGTTTCCTAAATCTTCTATTTGAATATCAGGAAGGATTGCGTACCGCATCCAGAATGTGAACGACGTCAGTCGCTTCCATCACCAGGCCATAGCTGATGCGATCGTAGGACTTGAAGACCATGACGGTGGCGGCTTTCTCATCGGGAAGTTTGACCTTGCCGCCGGCAAAACGATCTTTCACCACGTCGCCAGCCTGATAAACGCTGAGGACATCGCCTACAGCAAGACCGTTGCTGGTGCCGCGGTTAATAACAACGACCTGGTACTGGCCGATCTGCGTCACGCCGCCAGCGACGGAAATAATGCGACCCTCAATCTGGCTGGAGGGTGCCCGCGGGAAAAAGTTGAGCGCCACTTCGACCGATGCCGGAATCAGTTTGTCGCCGGCAGTCGCTTCTTGCGAGGTATCGGTCAGTGCAACGGTGGCCGGGTCGCCGGAACGCCGCAGACGGCCTTCACCGATCAGGTGGCCCTGGTAGCCGATCAACCGATTATCGTCGGGATCGCGCAGCTCTTCGCCAATATGCACGACATTGTAGCGCGTGCCAGCGACGTCCTGCGGCATGCCACGGACATAGATTTCGTTGCCCGCCGCGGCCATCAGGTGCTCGCCACGCGTCTCCAGCAAATAGGGAAGCGTCTCGGCCTGACCCTTTTCGAGGATGACGCCGGAACTCAGGAACGAGGCAACGGAGTCATAAGGGATGCTGGTAATGGCATCACTAAGCGGCGTCACTCGTGCCTGCGGTGACATGCGGAACGTAGAGGCGCGTATGTTGGTAATGCGCGGCTGGCCGTCTATGTAAACAAGGCCAAGTACGTCGCCAGGGTATATAAGGTGTGGGTTCTGGATGTCGGGGTTGACGTACCAGATCTCCGGCCAGAACCAGGGGTCTTTGAGGAAGGTGCCCGCAATGTCCCACAGGGTGTCGCCGACTTTGACGACGTATTCGTTCGGGGCGCCTGAAGCCAGTGGCACCGGACCGCTGACGCGTTCGAGCGTTGGTCGGTACTCCGGCTGAGCCGCCGTGCCTGGCATCTGCCGCGACGACGAACTGTCCGCGGTACCGGTCATGGCCCCTGCTGGGTTGTAGGAGTCGTTGTAGGAAGACGGGCTGCTGGAGCATCCGGCGACCGTAACGGCCAGTGTGGCGACAGTCAGCCGAAGGCTGTATTTCGGGCAAATCTTGCTGAGAGACATAATTCGCGGACGCTCCATACAAAGTGGTTAAGCCTTCAGCTTTCAAGGCATTGCTATACTATGTCTTTCCGGTCGGGCCGAGGCTGCCAATCACGTCACATTTCCAGCCCAGACCGCGGTGCGGAAGGGTGCATTTCTGGCGGCATTGTCTGACATCTTATTCAATAAAGTCAAACATTTAGGTCGTTTTTGTAGGAAGCCACGCGAAATGCTCGTCGTTTTATTATGTTTCAAAACCTTGATTTTGCAGGCATGGACAACCATCAAGGTTGGTAGAAGTTATGGCAAAACTGAAGATACTCGAATTTCCTGACCCGCGGCTCAGGACCAAAGCGACGCCGGTTGAGGCTGTCGACGATGACTTGCGCGCGCTCATCGCTGACATGTTCGAAACCATGTACGCGGCGCCTGGCATTGGCCTGGCTGCAACGCAGGTTGACGTTCACCGGCGCCTGTTGATCGCGGATATTTCTCCCGACATGTCGGAACCGCACGCGTTCATCAACCCTGAGATTCTCGAAAAGGATGGCGTCATTGTCAGCGACGAGGGTTGTCTGTCGGTGCCGGGATACTACGAAGAGGTAGAACGGGCCGAGCATGTCCGGCTGCGTTATCTGGACCGCGACGGCGAGGCCCGGACCATGGAGGCCGAGGGCCTGCTCGCGGTCTGCATCCAGCACGAGATCGATCATCTTGACGGCAAGCTGTTCGTTGACTATCTGTCGGAAGCGAAGCGGCAGCGCATTCGCAAGAAGCTGATGAAAGAACGGCGTCTGCAGCCGAGCGCGATTGTCGCTTAGGCGGCCATGAAAAACCCAAGGGTAATATTCGCGGGCACGCCCGAGTTTGCGCGAGCGTCGTTGTCGGCGCTGGTTGCGAACGACATTGTCCCGGTGGCCGTGCTGACGCAACCGGATCGGCCAGCAGGACGCGGCAAACGCGTGACGCCAGGTCCGGTCAAGCGGTTCGCCGAGCAACATGAGATTCCAGTCATGCAGCCGGCAACCCTGCGCGAACAAACCGTTGCCGATGCGCTCGCGGCGTGTGAACCAGATCTCCTGATCGTTGCGGCCTATGGTCTCTTGCTGCCGCAAAACGTCCTCGATATCCCCACGTCCGGCTGTTTGAACGTGCACGCTTCCTTGTTGCCGCGATGGCGCGGTGCGGCGCCGATACAGGCCGCCATTCTCGCCGGTGATCGGCAGACTGGCATTAGCCTGATGGCCATGACGGCCGGACTCGACTGCGGCCCCGTGTTTGCCACCGCGGCCATCGACATCGGCGACGACGAAACGGCCGGGGACTTGCACGATCGACTGGCGATGCTCGGCGGCAGCTTACTGGTTGAAAAGCTCGACGATATTTTGAACGGGACGTTGTCGGCGGTGGAGCAGGATGAGGCCGAGGCCAGCTACGCCGGCAAGATCAACAAGCAGGACGCACGGCTGGATTGGTCGCAGGATGCCGACACACTGGCTCGTCACGTGCGTGCTTACGATCCGGTCCCGGGGGCCTTCTTCTTTGTCGCCGATGATGCGGCGACGGGCGCCGACAGTTTAATTCGCATCAAGTGCTGGCGGGGCAGTGCCGTACCTCACGTGCACGGCGCGCCCGGTGAAGTTCTTGAAAGCCGCGGCGATGGCGTCATCGTTGCGTGTGGTGATGGCGGGCTGCGACTCGAGGAGTTGCAGCTGCCTGGAAAGCGCCGCGCACCCGCTCGAGAATTCTTGCAGCAACTCGACCTCAATGGTCGAGTACTTCCGCAGGCCTGACCGTGGCAAACGCCGGTGCCAAAGCGAGAGCCGTTGCCGCAGAAGTCCTGGATGCCGTGGTCATGCACGGCAAGTCTCTGGATGCGGTTCTTGCCGAAAATGAAGCCCGCGTCGCACCCGATGAACAGTCGTTGTTGCGCATGCTGTGTTACGGCGCCTTGCGGCATCACTGGCAGTTGCAGGGCTGGATAAGCGCGCTGTTGCAGCGGCCGCTCAAGCGGCGCGACAGTGTCATCAACTCGTTATTGGCGATTGGCCTGTTGCAGCTCACTGATACGCGCATCCCCGATCATGCGGCGGTTTCGCAGACGGTTGAGGCGGTCCGGCAGCTGCGGCGGCCGAAACTTGCGGGGCTGGTGAACGCGTGCCTGCGCCGGTTTCAACGGGACAAGCTCGCGGCGAGCGAGCCGGGCAACGACGCGCAGCGCTGGAATCATCCGCCATGGCTGATCGAGCAAATTCGACAGGACTGGCCAAACGACTGGGAGGCCATACTGTCTGCCAACAACGAGCGTGCGCCCATGTGGTTGCGCGTCAATCGAGCGATGAGCACGGCGGCAGAATACTGCCAGCGGCTGGCGGAGCTCGATATTGAGGCCACAGTCTTTGACCCGATACCCGGTGCCGTGCGCCTTGCCGCGCCGCGCTCAGTGGAAGACTTGCCGGGTTTCGCAGCCGGCGAGGTGTCCGTGCAGGACGGTGCGGCGCAGCTGGCCGCGCCCTGGTTGCTGGCCGGGGGCGGCAAAAGCCGGATTCTTGATGCTTGCGCGGCGCCGGGCGGCAAGAGCGGGCATTTGCTCGAGCTGGGCGGCGATGCGCTGCAGCTGACAGCGCTGGACAACGACCCGGCGCGCGTGATCGCCATCGCCGAGAACCTGCTGCGCCTGCGTCGCAATGCAACCATTGTGACCGCTGATGCATCGAAACCAGAGGAATGGTGGGATAAAGAGCCCTTCGACGGCATCCTGCTCGACGTGCCGTGTTCGGCGACCGGTGTCATTCGGCGGCATCCGGACATCAAATTACTGCGGCGCGCCAGCGATATAGGGGGTCTGTCCCTGTTTCAGCGAGCGTTGCTGCAGTCGCTATGGCCGCTGCTGTCGCCAGGCGGCCGCCTGTTGTACGTGACCTGCTCGACGCTCGCCGCGGAAAATGAGGTGGTCGTGCAGGACTTTTTGCGGAGCCACGGTGATGCGCAGGAAATTGACATGTTGCCAAATAACAACATCCACGATCTAATGCGCAGGAAGGCATGCGGGTACCAGATCCTGCCGGGAACCGCGCAGCTCGACGGTTTCTATTACGCCTGCCTCGAAAAGAAGGCTTCCTGAAAACACCATGTCAATACGGCCCCCCAAAAAACGCCCGATGAATTCGGTCCACGCCCTGCTGGCGTGCCTGTCCGTCCTGGCGTTGGGCGCCGTTTTTGCACAGGAAGAGATCGATCGCGAGGGCTATTTTGAGGTCCGCTCGGCGACGACGGAGCCCATTGGTGGCGTTTACACACTGGATGCACGCCTGCAGCTCGTCCTAAGCAGCGAGGCGCTTGCAGCGCTCGAGAGCGGCGTTACGCTGACCATTGAGCTGCAGCTACAGGTAATACGAGAACGTCGCTGGTACCTGGACAATTTGGAGGCAGAACTTGCGGTCCGATATGAGCTCGAGTATCGGCCACTAACCCAGCGCTACATCGTCAGAAACCTGAACAGCGGCGATCAGGATTCATTCGCAACACTGTACTCCGCACTGAACAGCCTCGGGCGCGTGCAGGGACTGCCCATCATTGATGATGCTCTATTGCTACCGGACAAACCCTACCGGGTCCGTTTGCGCGCCATGCTCAACACAGAACAGTACCCGGCGACACTGCGACTGCTGTTTTTCTGGCGCGGTGAATGGCAGTTGCAAAGCGAATGGTTTGAATGGCCGCTCGAGCGATAAAACGCGCCGTCTATCTTCTTATCGCGATCGCCGGTGTCGCGCTGGCACTCAGCGCGCTGTTTCTGCTTACCCAGACCGTACAGAAATCGGACGATTTCGACCGCCTGCAGGATGTCATTCTCGCGATCAACATCGCCGGCGGCATTCTGTTGCTTGCATTGCTGGTCGGCAATCTCACGCGGTTGCTGCGCGACTATCGTGGCGACGTACCGGGTGCAAAGCTCAAAGCACGGATGGTCGGCATGTTCGTTGGCCTCGCCGTTCTGCCCTTGCTGGTCGTGTTCTACTTTTCCATGCAGTTTATTAACCGCGGTATCGACAGCTGGTTCAACGTGCAGGTCGAAGAGGGACTGGAGAATGCACTGACGCTGAGCCGCGCGGCGCTGGAAAACCAGAAACGCCAGAATCTCTTTGCGACACAGCAGGTCGCACAACGCCTTGCGCTGGTCAACGATCGACAGATCGTTTTTGAGTTGAGCGTATTGCGGCGCGAGAGCGGCGCGAGTGAGATGACGCTGTATGGCCAGAACAATACCGTCCTGGCAACCAGTGCCGAGGAGGCGATGACCAGCCTGCCCGACCCCCTGTCCGAGGAGGTTGTGCTGCAGATGCAGCAGGACCGACCCTTTGTCAGCCTGGAGTCTCTGGGAAACGGGAATGTGGAAGTCCAAACCGCCGTCGTGTTTACGACACGCGGCAGTCCGAGCCAACAGGCGCGGGTTGTCCAGGCGAAATTCCCGGTCGCCGAGCGGCTGGGCCGCATGATCAACAGCGTCGAGCGGTCGTATCAGGAATACCAGGAGCTGGTTTTTTTCCGCGAGGATTTAAAAGCGCTACTGTCATTGACGCTGGCGTTTGTGCTGCTGCTCAGTTTGCTGGCGGCCATCTATGGTGCGTTCGTGTTGTCGAGACGCCTGGTTGCGCCCATTCAGGATCTCGTCGCGGGTACGCGCGCTGTTGCAATGGGCAACTTCGACACGCGCCTGCCAACCCCCAGTCGTGACGAAATTGGCTTCCTGATCAGTTCATTTAATGACATGACCCAACGCCTGGCGACGGCGCGTCGTGAGGCAAGCCTGAACCAGGCACTGGTTGAGGCGGAACGCACCAACCTCGAAGTTATTCTTGCGCGCTTGTCCACCGGGGTGCTGGCGCTGGAGTCCGATTTGAGCATCCGCACCGCGAACCAGGCGTCGAGTTCCATTCTCGGCGTGGATCTTGGCGCTCGTTCCGGCGAAGCGCTGAAAGAGGTTGCTAAAGAGAATTCGCTGCTGGGACAGTTTGTGGACGTGGCTTGCATGCATCTCGATGCAAACGAAACCGAATGGCGCGAACAAATTGTATTGCGCGGCGAAGTCGGCCGGCGCGTCCTGACCTGTGCGTGTACGACCCTGCCCGGCGATGAAAATCGTGCGGCGGGCTACGTGATCGTCTTCGACGACATTACGGCGCTGCTGCAGGCGCAGCGCGATGCTGCGTGGGGTGAGGTCGCTCGACGGCTCGCTCATGAAATCAAGAATCCGCTAACGCCGATTCAGCTATCGGCAGAGCGCATGCGGCGCAAATACCTGCACACGATGTCAGCGGAAGATGCGCAGGTGCTGGACCGTGCGACGCATACCATCGTGCAGCAGGTGGAGGCCATGAAGGAAATGGTCAACGCCTTCAGCGATTACGCGCGCGCGCCGGACATGGACATCAACCTGTTTGATCTCGACAAGCTGGTGCACGAAGTCGTTGATTTGTACCGGGCACAAAAAAGTGGTGTCGAAATTGTGCTCGTATCGGACCCGAATATGCCGCTTATCGAGGCAGATATGGGGCGAGTGCGACAGATCATTCACAACCTGCTTCGGAACGCGACGGAAGCGCTCGAGGGCAGTAATAACGGGCGCATCGACGTGCACGTAAGCGCCGCGGAGATCGATGAAGTCGGGGTCATCCAGATCAAGGTCGAGGACAATGGTCCCGGATTCCAGCTGGATACGGTGAGCCAGATCTTCGACCCGTATGTCACGACGAAGCCGAAGGGTACCGGTCTCGGTCTTGCGATCGTGAAGAAACTGGTTGAAGAACATCTTGGTTCGATTCGGGCCGGCAATCGCAGCGAAGGTGGCGCCATGATCAGCATTCGCTTACCAATCAACGAGGCCGCGCGGGAACAGGTTATTGCGAAAGCGCCAGGTCGCGCTGAGAAAAGGAGGGAACAGGCATGAGTAATCCTCATGTGCTGGTGGTCGATGATGAATCGGACATTCGCGTACTGATTAAAGACATTCTGACGGACGAAGGCTACGGCGTGACGGCCGCGGCTGATGCGGCTGAGGCGCGGAGTGCGCGCGCGAGCGGCAAGTTCGATCTCATTCTTCTCGATATCTGGATGCCGGATACCGATGGCATAACGCTATTGCGTGAATGGTCCGAGAACGGCGACCTGAATTGCCCGGTGGTCATCATGTCCGGGCACGGTACCGTCGATACGGCCGTGAAGGCAACGCGTCTTGGCGCATTCGACTTCGTTGAAAAACCGCTGTCGATTGCCAAGCTGCTGCGCACGGTCGAAGCGGCGCTCGATTCGGCCGGCAAACAGGCGAAAGCCGCGCACAACCTGCTGCCCTCACTGCTTGCGCCGGCAGGCCGCAGTGAGTTGATGCGCGGTTTGCGTGAGCGTGTGCAGCAATACGCGCGGCACGACGGGTCCTTGTTGATCAGCGGCGAGCCAGGAACCGGGCGAAGTGCGTTTGCGCGTTACATGCATGCGCTGAGCCGTCGTGCCGACGGGCCGCTAACGCGCCTGACAGCCGCGACCGTGACACAGGCCGATGTGGAAGAGCAGTTACTCGGCAAAGAAAGTAATGGAGAGGCTGTGGCGGGTGTCTTCGAACGCGCGTCTGGTGGCACGCTGCTGATTGACGATGTCGCGGATCTCAACGATACGGCGCAGAAACTACTGGTCGGCGTACTCGATGACGGTCATTTCACGCGCGTCGGTGGCTCTGCACCGATCAAACTGGATGCACGAGTCGTCGCAACCGTTGATGTGGATTATGAGGCGAAGATAGATGCGCAAACGCTGCGCCGTGACCTCATCGCGAACGTGAGTGAACTGACGCTGAGAGTGCCGCCACTGCGCGAGTATGCAGAGGATATACCGGAGCTATTGACTTACTACGTGGACAAGCTGGTTGATGCGGAAGGACTGACCTTCCGCCGCTTTAGCGTTGCGGCGCAGAATCGCCTGCGAAATTATCCCTGGCCGGACAACGTGCGCGAGTTGAAGAACCTGGTACGACGGTTGTTGCTGGTGGATAGCGATGCGGATATCGCGCTGGAAGAGGTTGAAGCGGAGATCAGTGCGGCAGCATCGAAAGATGAGCCGTTGGTAAAACAGGATCTGCTGTCGTTGCCGTTACGTGAAGCCCGTGAACAGTTCGAGCGCGCTTACCTGCAGCAACAGCTGGTGCTTTGTGACGGCAAGGTGGGACAACTGGCGAAACGTGTCGGGATGGAGAGGACGCACCTGTACCGGAAGCTGCGCGCGCTGGGCGTCGAATTCAAATAGCGCGGCTCGCGTAGTACGCAACGACCCGCGCGTCAGCTTCGATACGGCCCTGATGTTTAGCCAGCGCCGGCGCCAGCCGATCGACCAGGTCGCTCGGCACGTGGTCCAGCACACCGGCACGCAGCGATCGCACCTGGACGAATGCCTTGAGATCGGCCACCGTCAGTTGATTGTCCGCGAAGTACTTGCCGCCGCCGCGCGCCAACAGTTTGTCGAGGCCTTTAATAAAAACCGTCAACCATCCATCTACGAGCTTTTCTCGCGCCAGCCGCAGCTCATCTCCCTGAAGGAAGAGCGTCCGCCCGACATGATGGTTGACATCCTCGAAAGCGCTCATCACTTCATCACAGTAAAGAGCCTGCAAATTGTCCGTCGGATAGAGGTCCGCCATTTTGCCGACGTACCGAAGCAGGGAGTTGGTCTGCGTGACGTCGGCACCATCGATATTCAGCACAGGCAGTGCGTTGAATGGCGTGCCCTGACGCATCTTGCCGAACTGCTCGAATGACAGCCGTTCATCCTCGAACTCAATGCCCGCTGCGTGCAGCGCAATTCGGATCGGCTCGCCACGGCCACCGTCGAAATCAAAATAAGTCAGCTTGTAACTGGACATTGCGTTACTCCTTCAGTGTTTCGTCGGCTTTGAGGACATGGGGTTTCACAGGCGGCCGCAACGCCGACACTACGCGTCCATCGGGCAAGAACTCAAGGCCCGGTTCACCGAAGTCCTCAAGGCTGAGACCACGTATCAGGTCCAGGGCCCGGTTCCTCGGGTCGACGCTCGGGCCGGCCGGGCGCAGCTGAATCGTGGAAACGATAGCGGCTTCGACAAAGGCGCCGTTGCCGTCAACCGTTGTTGTGAGGATTGGCGCAATGCCTTTGATGCCGGCCACGCTGATACCGTAATAGGTGGCGAAGTTGCCGAGGCTGTAAGCGATCAGGCGATCTTTGTACCGCTCCATACCGCGTACCACGTGCGGTCCGTGGCCGATCACGAGATCAGCGCCGGCATCCACCGCGCCCCGCGCGAACCAGACGATGTCCCCGCGCGGCTCACCGTAGTACTCCTCTTCCGCAAACGGCACATGGGTAGCGTCGGCGCCTTCGGCCCCACCGTGAAATGTCACCAGGACGACATCGTGCGTCTCGGCGTACGCTGCAATAGTGGTGAACGCGAGTTCATAGTCGAGCAGCATGTTGGAGTTCTTGGTAACGGCGTAAGCCAGTACGGCGACGCGCAAACCGTTCACTTCAAAACTGGCGAAATCATCGACACGACCGGAGTGATACATGCCGGCGGCTGCAATCGCGTCCATGCTGCTGGTGCGCCCTTCCTCACCGAAGTCGCGCGCATGGTTGTTGGCGAGACTTAACACGTCAAAACCGGCGGCGCGATAATGTTGCGCGTAACGTGTCGGCGAGCGAAAGAGATAACAGGCCTGCGGATTACTGCAGGTCTTGCCCGGTTCGCCGCCGTCCATCAGCACGCCTTCGAGATTGCCGAACGTTACGTCGGCCGCTGACAGGAAGGGCGTGACACTGCTAAGAAAACTGATGCCGTCGTCATCCGGCAGGTGATTCCGCGGGTAATCGGTGCCAATCATCATATCGCCAACGGCCGCGATGCTGAGGCGCAGCGTGGATTTGTCCGGGCCCGGCGGCGGCTCCGGTTGCGGCGCTGGTGTGATGTCGACGGTATCGGCAGCCGGCTCGGGTGGCAGCGGCAATTCGGGCGCGGTCGCACAGGCGCCCAGCTGCAACAGCAGCGCAAGGACTAACAGTCGGCCAGCGCTAATCACTGACGCGAATGCGGAGGACATCGATCTGCGCGGCGCGCAACCGGCTGCGCAACATGTTCAGTTCGTCGAGATCGTCGGTCGGGCCGATGTAAACGCGGTGGTAGTTGCGATCATTCACCTTGACCCGCTGGATGTGAGATTCGATGCCCTGCAGTCCCAGCTCGGCGCGGCGTCGATCCGCATCCGCGTTCGTCGAAAAAGACCCGGCCTGCAATACATACACGCCCGGCTCTTCTACCGCCTTCGGTGCGCTGTCGGCAGGCGTTTGCATCGTGTTGTCGCCGGTCAGTATCTCGACGTTCGGCAATATGTCGTAAAACGTGAAGCGCTTGTCCTTGCGGGGCGGAGCGGGTTCGGGCACCGGCGTGGTTTCGCCGTTATCATCGAGCGCTGCCTGCATGCTCGCAGGTTGCGGCGCGCTTTTCTTCGCGACGGGCGCCGGTCCCCGGCCATTGATGTACACGGCAAACGCGACGGACAGGCCGATTGCCAGGCCGAACAGCATCCAGACGACGGGCGGGTAACCGGACGGCTTCGACCGGCTGGAGCGACGTTTTCTGCGCTTTGCCACTACATCGTCTCCGGCGCCGATACGCCCAGAATACCGAGACCGTTGGCGATAACGACACGCGTCGCCTGTATCAGGAGCAGTCTTGCATCGCGCAGGTTCGCATCGTCAACGATGAATGCGTGCGCGTTGTAATACGTATGAAAGTCGTTGGCCAGATCTCTCAGGTAGTGCACGAGGTGCTGCGGCGCGCGGTTGTTCGCTGACAATTCCACCATTTCCGGATAGCGACTGAGTGAGGTCATCAGCGCTTTCTCCTGTGGCTCGACCAGTGAGTCCATTTGCTGCGCACCGTTAGCCGCATCCCACGCCAGCGATTTTTCACCGAGCTGGCGAAACACGCTGGCCACACGCGCATGCGCGTACTGAATGTAATACACGGGATTGTCATTCGACTGTAACTTGGCGACATCAAGATCGAAGTCGAGGTGCTGGTCGTTCGATCGCGACACGTAATAAAAACGTGCGGCATCGTTGCCGACCTCGGCCCGTAGCTGTCGCAACGTGTCGAACTCGCCCGAGCGCGTCGACATTTGCATCTTCTCGCCGCTGCGATACAGCGTGACGAACTGCACGAACTGAACCTCGAGACTATCGCCGCCGTATCCCATCGCCTCCAGGCCCGCACGCACTCGCGGCACATAACCGTGGTGATCTGCGCCGAGAATGTCGATCAGGTGATCGAAACCACGCTCGCGCTTCTCATAATGATAGGCGATGTCTGATGCGAAGTAGGTCTTCACGCCGTTCTCGCGAATGACGACCCGGTCTTTTTCATCACCGAAGTCCGTGGCCCGAAACCACGTCGCGCCATCCTTGACGTACAGCCTGCCGCGCTCTTCGAGTACGGCGAGGGCTTTATCGATCGCATTGTTCCGAGTCAGGCTCTGCTCCGAATACCAGCGATCGAACAAGACGCCAAATCCCGCGAGGTCGTCTTCGATGTCGTCGCGTATCGACTCCAGCGATTGTTGCCGGATGTGATCGAAGCCGGCTTCGCCAAGCAGCTGTTTCGCCCGCTCGATCAGCGCTTCAACATAAGCTTCCTTGTCGCCCTCCGGTGCGTCAGCGGGCACCCCGGCCAGTACGGCATCCTGATCGACGCGCGTGATCGAGTCGGTATCGATCTCCGTTGCGATGTCTTTGATGTACTCGCCGCGGTAACCGCCGGACGGGAAGGGAACAGCAACACCGTGGTGTTCCATCCAGCGCAGCCAGACGCTGACGCCGAGAATATCCATCTGGCGCCCCGCGTCATTGACGTAGTACTCGCGATGCACCGGGTAACCGACCGCCTCCAGCAAGTTGCCGACAGTGGCGCCGTAGGAAGCGCCGCGGCCGTGCCCGACGTGCAGCGGGCCGGTCGGGTTGGCGGAGACGAACTCCAGCAGAATCTTCGGGTGCTCTTGTTTCGGTTTCGTGCCGTATGCGTTACCGGCTTCCAGGATCGTCCGCAGCTCGGCATGAAATGCCGACGGGCTCAGGTAGAAATTGATGAAGCCGGGCCCGGCAATCTCGACCTTGTCTACCTGGTCGCTGCTCGTCAGCGCGTCGATCAGGCCTGCAGCGATATCGCGCGGGCTCTTCTTCAACGGTTTCGCGAGGCGCATTGCGATATTGCTGGCAAAGTCGCCGTGGGTCGCGTCGCGCGTGCGTTCAATGGTCGACGCCACCTCCAGGTCCGCCATTGCCTCGACCATGTCCGGCCGGTCGGCGATGGCGTTATCCAGAAGTTGCGCGACGATGTGTTTCATAGTTGTGGGGCCAGGAATTGAAGGCGGCAATTCTAACCGGAACTCTGGTCTGATGTAGAACGCATATAGAGTGTCAGAACAGTTCGATAGGATCGACGTCGATGGACCAGCGGACCTTCCGGGCACCCGGGTGCTGCTCCAGCTCGGGACGCAGCCGGGCAAGCAATTTGTGTAGCGATTGACGATGGCTGCTTTGCAGCAGCAGCTGCACCCGGTAGCGACCGGCCTTGCGTGCCATCGGTGCGTCGACGGGGCCGAGGACGCGCAGCGAATCGTCGGCCACCGCCGCGATGGAAGCGGCCGCGAAATCGAGGAACTTGAGCGCGTCACTGTGCTGATGCGCCGCTGCGCGAATCAGTGCCAGGCGAGTGAACGGGGGCCAGCGAGTGATCTCACGCTCGGCCAGGGCTTCGGCCGATACCCGCTCGTACCCGCCTTCGAGCAGCGTTTTCCAGAAAGCATGCTCGGCGAACGCGGTTTGAATCAGCACCTCGCCAGCGCGATTGACGCGACCCGCGCGTCCCGCTACCTGCACGATCGACTGCGCCAGGCGTTCGCCACTGCGAAAGTCCGTGCCGAATAGTCCCTGGTCAGCGTTGACGACGCCGACCAGGGTCAGCTTCGGGAAGTGATGGCCTTTGGACAGCATCTGCGTGCCCACCAGGATATCGGCTTCACCCTCTTTCGCCTGGTCCAGCACCTCATCCATCGCGCCCTTGCGCTGCGTGCTGTCGCTGTCGACGCGAGTGATGACGCGCTCCGGAAAGCGGGCGCGCAACGTGTCTTCAAGCCGTTCCGTACCTTCGCCGAGTGGTTTGACCACCTCGCCGCATTCATCGCATTTGGAATTGAGTGGTCGCGCGGCGCCGCAATGATGGCACCGCAGCTGTTGCTTGCGCGCGTGCACCGTCATCCGCGAATCACATCGTTCGCAGTCGGCGATGTGCCCGCACTGGCCGCAGATCAGGGTGGGCGCAAAGCCGCGCCGGTTCAGAAAAATCAGCGCTTGCCCACCGTCTGCGAGATGACGCTGTATGGCCTCCGCCAGCGGCTCGCTTATGCCGTCCGTCGCAGGCGTGCGCACAATGTCGATGAGCCGCATCGATGGCGGATTCGCGCTGCCCGCCCGCGTCGGCAATTGCAGTCGTTGATAACCACCATCGCGACAGTGTTGCAGCATCTCGAGCGTCGGCGTGGCTGAGCCCAGCAACACCGGCACGTCGAGCTGTTTGGCACGCACAATGGCGAGGTCGCGCGCGGAGTAGCGCAGTCCTTCCTGTTGTTTGAAGGAGTGATCGTGTTCCTCGTCAACGATAATCAGGCCCAGGTCTTTCATCGGCGTGAAAATGGCCGAGCGCGTACCCACGACCAGGTGCGCCGCGCCGGAGCGAGCTGCGCGCCAGGCCGCGAGGCGTTCGATGTCCGACAAGCCCGAGTGCAGCACGGCGGGATCGATGCCGAGTCGCTTGCGTAATCGCGCAACGAGCTGTGGGGTCAGGCCGATTTCCGGCGCCAGCACCAGCACCTGTCTGCCCTGCTGAATAACGTCCTGCATCCGGGCGAGGTAGACCTCGGTCTTGCCGCTGCCCGTAACGCCGTCCAGAAGGTAAGCGCCGAATTGATCGCTCGAGCGCAAGCTTGTCAGCGCGCGCTCCTGGTCTTCGTTTAGCGTCGGGCCATCGACGGCTGTTGCTGCAAGGCGTTCGTCGAAATCTGTGCCGCGTGCTTCAAGCCGGGTGATATAGCCTTTTTCAAACAGCCCTTTTGCGGCGCGGCGCCAGTTGGGAAGCTCCTCGGTCAGTCGCTCGGCTGATGCACCGGAGCTGCCGGCGTCCAGCAGGCACTCGAGCAGCTCGGCCTGCCTGGGCGCGCGTTTTGCCAGCGCCTCGGTGTCTGCGGCTTCACCGACCTCGGTGATTGCCACCATTTCGAGCGTCGGATGCACGGGTCGGCCCTGGCGCAGCAGCGTTGGCAATGCGGCCGCCACCACCTCGCCGACAGGGTGGTGGTAGTAAGTACTGGTGAAGCGGATGAGCTTGAGATCGGCGGCTGACAGCAACGGGGCGTCGTCGATGTTCTCACCGGCGGCCCGGATCTTGCCGTCCGGCAACTCCGAGGTTGCGGCGTGTGACAGGACCACACCAACCTGGCGGCGCCGACCAAAGGGCACCCAGAGCCGGGTACCGGCGGCCGCCAGAGGTCCGTGCGGATGAGGCAGGTAGTCGAATTCACGTGACAGGGGCACGTTGATGGCGACTTTCAGTATGGGGCCCTTGTTAATCGCTGGTATCCTGAGAACTTTACATAATATGGCAGGTTGAAATAGCAAGTTGCCGCCCGGCCCTTGTCAACCGCGGCCCTGCCTCGCCCGTTAAACACGGGAGACAAGTTAGATGACCACACCGCGGAGTCAAGAGTAATGGACGTCGGCAGCGCAGTTTTTGCGGTATCGTGCAACGGCACCGCAGCAACAGGGACGAGAGAACTGCAAAAAGAACAGCAACTCAACCGTTTTCTGGCTGAAGTCGAACGGCGCGCGCTGCGGATTGCCGAGATCGGGGTACGTGATCGCGATGAGGCGCTCGACCTGGTGCAGGACGCCATGATAAAGCTGGCGCGCCATTATTCCGAGCGCAGCCAGGAAGAATGGACGCCGCTGTTCTATCGCATATTGCAAAATGGTGTGCGCGACTGGCATCGCAAGCGGGTCGTACGCAATCGCGTCATGTCGTTTTTCGGCCGCAGGGCCGGCGACGACCATGACTACGATGCTATCGCCGCAGCGCCAGATCTCGCCGGCCGCGCGCCGGACGAGGAGCTGCAAAACCGGGAGGCCATGCAGAGCCTTGAGATTGCGGTGCATAATTTGCCGGCGCGCCAGCGTGAAGCGTTCATGCTGCGTACCTTTGAAGGACTGGACGTTAAAGGTACGGCAACAGCGATGGGTTGCAGCCCGGGTAGCGTCAAGACACATTACTCTCGCGCGGTACATGCCTTGCGAGACCAGCTCGAAGAACACAGGCCCGACGACGTGATTGGCGGGGAGGTAAGACGATGAAAAACACTGACGAGGCGTTCAGCAAGCAGGCAAAAGAGAGTTTCGACGAGACCGTCGAGCAGCTCGATGCGGCGACCTTGTCCAGGCTGAACCGCGCCCGGCATGAGGCACTCGCTGAAATGCAGCAGCCGACCCGACAGTGGTCGCGCTGGATGCCGGCGACGGGGGTCGCGGCAGCGGCGCTGGTGGCGGTAATGGTCATGCAGAATCCGGCGGGCCTCGACGAGCCGCTGCCGGCAGCAGTTGCAGATATGGAAATATTGCTCGGTGAGGACAGTCTCGAGATGCTGGAAGACCTGGAGTTTTACAGCTGGCTGGACGTTGTGGAGCAGGAAAACGATGTTGGCTGAACGTGCCTGGCACTCGCTGATCTGTGGCCTGGCCCTGTGCAGCGCCGGCGCGGTCGCGGCAGCAGAAAAACCGGGAGCCGTCGAAAAGAAGGAACCCGAGGTCGATTTTCTGGAGTACCTCGGTATGTGGGAAGAGTCGGATGAAGATTGGCTGATCCTCGACGAAACGACGCTAGCCGATAACGAAGAGCGGAGCGATCCCGCACCGGACGGTGAAGAATCGACGGAGAAAGAAGATGAAAGTTAAATCAATCGTCGCCCTGATGGCATTGCTGATTGCATCGTTGATGGTTGGCACCGCAGCGGCCCAGGACAATGGCGTCAGCTGGAGCAGTCTCAGCGACGGTCAGCGCGAAGTGCTGGGGCAGTTGCAGGACGGCTGGGACGACCTCACGCCCGAGCGGCAGCAGCGGTTGTCCAAAGGCGCCGAACGCTGGTCAGGCATGTCGCCGCGCGAGCGCAAGGAGGCGCGCAAGCGCTTTAGCGGCTGGCGTGAACTGTCCGATGAGCGCCGCGACCAGATTCGCGAGCGGGCGCAGGTATTCCGCGATTTGTCGCCAGCCGAGAAGCGCCGAATTCGCAAGAACTATAGCCGTTATCACCAGATGAACAGAGATCGCCGCCAGCAGCTCAGAGAGCGCTACAAAAATATGACGCCGGAGCAGCGACAGAAGCTCAGAGACCGGATGAAGCAGCGACCACGACCCCGCTCGAGGGATTAACGCTAATTGCGGAAAGTCCTTACAAAAAGGCCTCTTTTTAGAGGCCTTTTTCCTTTGTGCATGTCTGAGGCGTTCGTTACACTGCCGCAGTCCAAATGGAGGCGAGTATGAAAATCGGAGTGCCAAGAGAAACCCACGCGGGTGAGCGTCGCGTAGCGACAACGCCGGATGTGGCAACTCAGCTCATGAAGCTTGGATTCGACGTCGCCGTCGAATCAGGGGCCGGCGAACTGGCCAGTTATTCTGACGAGGCTTACAAAGAAGCCGGCTGCGAGGTCCTCGCATCCCGCAGTGACCTGTGGCAACAGTCCGATATCATCCTCAAGGTTCGCGCTCCGGAGGGCGACGAGGCGGCCGGATTGCGCGCGGACCAGACGCTGATCAGCTTTTTGTGGCCGGGCCAGAATGCCGAGCTGCTCCAACAGCTGACCAATAGCGGCGCCACCGTCATGGCAATGGACAGCGTGCCGCGTATCTCGCGTGCGCAGAAGATGGATGCATTGAGCTCGATGGCCAACATCGCCGGCTATCGTGCTGTTGTCGAGGCCGCGCAGCATTTCGGGCGGTTCTTCACCGGTCAGATCACGGCGGCTGGCAAGGTTCCGCCGGCCAAGGTCATGGTCATCGGCGCCGGCGTTGCGGGCCTCGCGGCCATCGGTGCCGCCAAGAGCATGGGCGCTATCGTGCGGGCATTCGATACGCGTCCCGAGGTCAAGGAGCAGGTCGAGAGCATGGACGCCGAGTTCCTGATGCTCGACTTCGAAGACGACGAGGACGGTGCCGGCGAAGGCGGTTACGCCAAAACGATGAGCAAGGAGTTCATCGAGGCCGAAATGGCGCTGTTCGCCGAGCAGGCGAAAGAGGTCGATATCATCATCACGACCGCGTTGATTCCGGGCAAGCCCGCACCACGGCTGATTACCGCCGACATGGTCTCGCTCGATGAAGGACGGCAGCGTCATCGTCGATCTTGCTGCGGAGCAGGGCGGCAACTGCGAGCTCACGGAGCCGGGCAAAGTGGCGCACACCAGCGGTGTGTCGATCATCGGTTACACCGATCTTCCGAGCCGCCTCGCCACGCAGTCAAGCCAGCTGTATGCGACTAACCTGCGCCATTTGCTGACCGACATGACGCCGGAGAAAGACGGCAACATCGTCGTCGATTTCGAGGACGAGGTAGTGCGGGGCACCACGGTTTGTAAAGCGGGCGAGACCACCTGGCCACCGCCAGCGCCAAAACTTTCGGCGGCGCCGCCGAAAGCGGCACCCGCACCTGCACCGATTGTTAAGGAAGAGAAGAAGCCGTCGATGGCCGGGCCGATCATCGGCATGGTGATCGCCGGCCTTGCACTGCTTGGCGTCGGTTCCGTTGCGCCTGAGTCGTTCATGGCGCACTTCACGGTGTTCGTACTCGCGTGTTTCGTTGGTTACATGGTCATCTGGAACGTATCGCCGGCATTGCACACGCCGCTGATGAGCGTGACCAACGCCATCTCGAGCATCATTGTCATCGGTGCGCTCTTGCAAATCAGTTCAGCGGATTCGCTGATAATGTGGATCGCCGCAGCTACGTTGTTGATAACGAGCATCAACATCGCAGGTGGATTCGCAGTGACACGCCGCATGCTCGAAATGTTCAGAAAGTGAGATCGAGATGATTAGCCAAGGCATCGTTACTGCGTCGTATATTGCTGCGACCATCCTGTTCATCCTGGCCCTCGGCGGTCTTTCCAACCAGGAGACCGCACGTCGCGGCAACTGGTACGGCATCATCGGTATGACGATCGCGCTGTTGGCGACGATCTTCGGCAAGGTCACTGACCACTACGCGCTGCTCATCGGCGCACTGTTGATCGGCGGCAGCATTGGTTTGTTACTTGCGCGTCGCGTGCAAATGACGCAGATGCCGGAACTGGTCGCGATCCTGCACAGCCTGGTGGGTCTTGCCGCGGTTGCCGTTGGCTACGCCACGTTCATGGATCCCCAAGCGCACTTCGTCGGCGTCGAACAGACCATTCACAATATCGAGATCTATCTCGGCGTCCTGATCGGTGCCGTGACGTTTTCGGGCTCTGTTATCGCGTTTGGCAAACTCTCAGGAAGGATTGGCGGAAATCCGCTGACGCTGCCGGCGCGGCACTGGCTGAATCTCTTGTTATTGCTGGGTGCAATCTGGTTTGGCTATGCGTTCGTTGCCGAGTCAGCGGCCGGTGGCGGTATGACACCGCTCATCATCATGACGATCATCGCGCTGTTGTTCGGCATCCACATGGTTATGGCCATCGGCGGTGCCGATATGCCGGTTGTTGTATCGATGCTCAACAGTTACTCCGGATGGGCCGCGTCGGCGACCGGCTTCATGCTCAGTAATGACCTGTTGATTGTCACCGGTGCCCTGGTTGGTTCCAGCGGCGCCATCCTGAGCTACATCATGTGTCGTGCGATGAACCGCAAATTCCTGGGCGTGATTGCCGGCGGTTTTGGCACGGGTGGCGGTAAGCCGGCAGCTTCCGGTGATGCACAGGATCAGGGCGAGGTCGCTCCGATCGATCCGGCCGAGACCGCGGAACTCCTGAGCAACGCGAAGGAAGTCATGATCATCCCGGGTTACGGCATGGCGGTTGCCCAGGCACAGCATACGGTCTTCGAAATCACACGAACCCTGCGAGAAAAAGGCGTCAATGTGCGCTTTGGTATTCACCCGGTCGCGGGTCGTATGCCCGGCCACATGAACGTGCTGCTCGCCGAGGCCAGGGTGCCTTATGACATCGTTTTCGAGATGGACGAAATCAACGAAGACTTCCCGAAAGTGGACGTTTCGGTCGTCATTGGTGCGAACGATATCGTGAATCCGTCCGCATTGACCGATCCGGAAAGCCCGATCGCCGGCATGCCGGTACTCGAATGCTGGAAGGGCAAGGTCTCGATCGTGCTGAAACGCAGCATGGCGACCGGCTACGCAGGCGTGCAAAACCCCCTGTTCTTCGAGGAAAACACGCGCATGCTGTTCGGTGACGCGAAGACGACGCTCGACGAGGTATTGAAGGACCTCTAGCACCGTTTCAATACTTCCTTGGCGATGCGCGTGAGTTTCGTCATAATCGGGGCATGCTCGCTGGCCTTGCATCGGATATATCGCAACAGGTCTTAAGGACCGACGTCGCCGGCATGCCGCTCGAGTGGATTGACTACCGCGAAGCCGTGCGTCTTTATCACTCCGAACAGGTTGCCTACGACTGCGGCACACTGTTGTATTCGGTTTTCGGCGGATACAGCGCAAGCGACGGCCGCCGCAGCCGCATCGACGTTAACTCCATTATTGCGACCCACGGTACGAGCCAGGGCCTGACGCGCAATCGTGATACCTATGTTCCGCCGCTCAACAACCGCACGCTGTTCAAACGCGACGCCAACCTGTGTCTCTACTGCGGCATGCGCTACATGACGCGCGACCTGACGCGGGATCACATCACGCCGGTCTCGAAGGGCGGGCGCGACACCTGGAACAACGTGGCTACTGCGTGCCGGCGTTGCAACAACTACAAAGGGGGTAGAACGCCGGAGCAGGCGGCGATGGAGCTCATCGCGATTCCGTTCACGCCCAACTATGCCGAGTACATTTATCTCAAGGGGCGGCGCGTTCTGACCGACCAGATGCAATACCTGCTGGCACACATCCCGCGTTCCAGCCCGTTGCACGCGCGTTTGAGTGGTCATCTTGCCAATGGCGACGAAATCGTTGATGTGCATTTTCATGACTGATGTAGGAGCCCGCCTTGCGCGCGATGCGCGTACGGCGATCGCGCGCAAGGCGCGCTCCTACAGGTCTTACAATGCAATACCTGATCGACGCCAGCGTCTATGTGTTTCGGGCCTACTATTCGATGCCCGATGACATGGTCGATGACAACGGCAACCCGATAAATGCGCTGTACGGTTTCTGCCGCTTCATCGGCGATTTCATGGAAAACGTCACGCCGGAGTACGTCGCCGTGCTGTTCGACGAGAGTTTATCGAAGTCTTTTCGCACCGAAATTTATCCGGCGTACAAAGCCAATCGCGATCCTGCGCCCGAGGATTTGAAGCGCCAGTTTGAGCAGTGCCGTCGCTACGTTCGGGCACTGGGGGTCATGGAGTGCGCGAGCCCGCGCTACGAGGCGGATGACCTGATAGGCACCCTGGTGACGCATGGACGCAAACACGGGCGCCCCTCGACGATTGTTACTCGCGACAAGGACCTGACGCAGCTGCTCAGCAAAGACGACGTGTTCTGGGACTTTTCCGGCAAGGGCAAGCTGCGTTATGAACAGATCGTTGATTCATTCGGTGTCTGGCCGGAACAGATTGCCGACTTCCTGGCGCTCGCCGGCGACGCGGTCGACAACATCAAGGGTGTACCGGGCGTCGGCAAAAAAACAGCGGCCGGGCTGCTGCAGCACTTTGGCGATCTCGAACAAATCTACGACAACCTCGAGCGCGTGCATGAGGTGAATGTTCGCGGCGCAAAAACACTGGGCGGCAAACTGGAGATGCACCGGGACGCGGCCATGCTCGCGCGCCAGCTGACCGGGTATCGCATGCGACGCACCCATTGAAGATGCTGAAACGGCGATGCAACCGTCGGCGCCGCGCCTTGGCGAAATCAACGCGCTGTTTGACGAGGCCGGCATCGGTAGTGCGCTGCGCCGTCAAGCGGAGCGCGTTTCCGATATCTATCGGCACTAGCGGCCGCTCCCCATGCCAGACTGGGCACCGATCAGGGCAGCTCTCCACAGCGCAGGCATCGACGTTGAGGACGCCGAACCGCGACCGGTTTCCGGCGGCGACATCAGTGCGGCATGGCGACTCGATAGTGCTGCGGGTAGCGTGTTCTTAAAGACCGGGCCGGCGAGTTCCTACGAGATGTTTGCGGCGGAAGCGGAAGGGCTGGCCGAACTGTCACAGGCGAACGCCGTGCGCGTTCCCGCTGTAATCGCGCTTGGCGAGCATCGTGGCAGCGCTTTCGTTGCACTTGAATGGCTTCGCTTCGAGAGCATCGACAAGGCCAGCGAGCGCCGGCTCGGCGAGCAGCTGGCGGCCCTGCATCGCACGACCAAACCACGCTACGGCTGGCACCGTGACAACACGATTGGGCTGACCCGGCAAAACAACGCATGGAGTGACAGCTGGGTTGATTTCTATCGCGAGCACCGGCTCCGCTACCAGCTGGAGCTCGCTGCCGGCAACGGCTTTACGGGTGCGCTGCAAACAGAAGGTGCGCAGCTGCTAAAGCGCCTGCCGGTTTTCTTCGAGCACTACACGCCAGTTGCATCGCTGTTACATGGCGATCTGTGGGGCGGTAACTGGGCCAGCTGCGCTGGACAGCCGGTTATCTTCGACCCGGCGGTGTACTACGGTGACCGTGAAACCGATCTCGCAATGACACGTCTTTTCGGCGGTTTCGGCAAAGCGTTTTACGCGGCCTACGAATCGAGCTGGCCGCTGCAACCGGGTCATCAACAACGCAGCGATCTCTACCAGCTGTACCACGTACTCAATCACCTGAACCTGTTCGGCAGCGCTTACCTCGGCCGCGCGCTGGCACTGATCGACGGTCTGCGCTGAGGAGCCGCATGGCGGAAGCCGCGGCAGTCAGCCTCTATGCCGGCAGTCCTTCGAACGGCCCGTCTCGTCAACTTCGTAGGATTCACCCAGAAAGTCTTCTTTAAACACAAAGAGCGTCGTGCCCTCCGGGGCCTGTATGGCGACGAACGCGCCCTCGAAGCCGGGGAATTTCTGGTAGTGGAGGCCCATGCTGATTCAGGTGGGCCATCAGACCCTTGCGGTCCGGGCACTTGAAACACAGCGATGGTGCTTTGAGCGCGATGCTCTCGGACAGTCCGAGCGGCAGGCCGCGGGCGTCGAAGCGCATGTGCATGGTGGGCTCCTCGCGCATTTCCAGCAGCGCCGGCGCAATCGGCGCCCAGAAACGCGCTGCCCGCAGCGCATCGCGAACGGGCAGGGTCAACTCGAAAAAACTGCCACACAGTGAATCCTGTCCACGTCTTCACTGGCCTGGAAAGTGCGCGCTTCGAGCATGGTGATCATGCTGCCATCGCGGTCGGCGAAGCCGAGTTCGTTGAAGACCTCTTCGCTGAGTCGCATGACGTGAAGTCAAAACCACGGTCGGCCATCGATATGGCACGTTTCGCAAGATCAGGTTGCACAAAGGAAATCGCTGGCGAGTCGAACTCGCGGCTATGCAAACCGATGTTTATTTCGCCGTCGCTGACGACTGCGTACTTGTGATCCCAAACGTCGTTGATTTCGAGTTCGATGAATCCGAGTGACTTGTAAAAGCTTAATGACTCGAGAATATTCGGGCGCGTGCACTGCAAATTCAAGAAAGCGCCCGATCGTATTCATCGGGCCGCTCCCAGTGCCAGAGCGCGTTCCTTGATCGTTGGGTCATCACGAAACGCAACCGGCCAACCGCCGCAGTGTTGTTGCACGAGGTCAGTGAGAAAACTGACGTGATCGCCGCGATCGTTAAGTGCCGGAATGTAGCGCAGTAACTTGCCGCCGGACTCCTTGAACAGCTCGGCATTCTGCATGGCAATTTCTTCGAGCGTTTCCAGACAGTCGGCGGAAAAACCGGGACATACGACGTCGAGACGTCCGACACCCTCTTTGCCGAGCTTTACGACTGTTTCATCCGTGTACGGTGTCAGCCATTCCTCGCGACCAACACGTGACTGAAACGACAGCAGCCATTCGTCGTCACCAAGGCCCAGCCCCGCGACCACCAGTCGCGCCGTTTTGCGGCACTGGCAGTGGTAGGGGTCGCCACTCAGCAGTGTTTTTCGCGGCACGCCGTGAAAGGAAAACATCAGCTTGTCGCCGCGACCGTGCTGCTCCCAGAATTCGCGAATGCTGGCGACCAGCGCGGCGATGTAGCCCGGCTCGTCATGGTACTGATTGATGAAGCGCAGCTCGGGCACCCATCGCAGGTCGTTCATCTTGCGGGCCACGGCGTCAATGACCGACGCCGTCGTCGTGCCTGAATACTGCGGGTACATTGGCAGCACCAGCAGTCGCCGGGCGCCGCGTGCCAGCAGTCGGTCGACAGCATCACTAATTGAGGGGTCGCCATAGCTCATGGCGAGTTCGACACAGGCAGCGCCGGGCATACGGGCATCCAGCTGCGTCTGCATGCCGGCGGCAACGGCCTCCGAGTAAAGCATCAGCGGGGACCCGGCGTCGGTCCAGATTTTGCGGTAGGCCTCGGCGGATCGCGACGGCCGGATTCGCAAGATGACGCCGTTCAATATCAGCCACCACAGCCAGCGTGGGTATTCGACGACACGCGGATCGGACAGGAACTGTTTCAGGAAGCGGCGGACCGATGCGGCCGTTGGTTCGGTCGGTGTACCGAGATTGACCAGCAATATGCCGACGCGCTCAGCGCGACCGTGCTCAAATCCTGGCGTTGTCTGGTAGGTTGGCATAGGCCCGGTACCCGCTGGCTGACAAGCCCAACATTACTGTAAAGGCCCGTCGTATGCTACCCGAAACCGCTATAATCCCTTGTCTTGATTGAGAATTGTCCACCGAGCCCGCCATGAATGAAGTCCCTGACACCACCCAACCGGCGCTAAGTCGAACCACCCTGGCACGCGACATTGTCGTTTTGCAGGCGAAACTCCTGGTCGATGGCTTGCGTGACCTGATCCTGGTGCCGGCCTCGCTAATTGCGGGTGTCATCAGCCTGTTGTCGTTCGACAACGATCGGCCGGGCGCCGAGTTTTATCGCTTGCTGCATGCCGGCAAACAAAGCGAGCACTGGATCAACCTGTTTGGTGCGCTTAGAAACGCACCGCCCGATCTGGAAGACGTCAAAGGATTTCCCGACGCGGACATGGATGACATCGTCGGTCGCCTTGAGACCTATATGGTCGAAGAGCACCGGCGCGGTGGCATGACGGCACAGGCGAAAGATCGCCTCGACAAGGCGCTCGATACGATCAAGCGACGCGGGGACCGCGGCAAAGGTTAACGCGCTGCCAGGCAACTACCGCTCGACGTCGCGGCCGGACAGCAGGTCGTCGAGATCGGGTGGCGGATGATCCGGGCCCATGCGGCCGTCTTTCAGCCTGCCGATGTATTCCTTGTAAGCGCGCATCGCCTGGTAACCGAAGAACCAGCAGATCGGGATGTTGGCGAACAGCATGACGCCGGTGCCGATGCCGGTAATGTTGTCGAGATCAGCGTCGGTCTGCACGAACCCCAGCGTGGCAACGATGATCAGCAGGCAATACACGAGCTTGTAGCCCAGCACGGACTTGTCGCCGGCGAGAAACACCATTCCCTGCTCGCCGTAATAACTCCACGAAATCATCGTGGAGATTGCGAACAGCCACGCAGCAATCGTAACGAGCCACTTGCCCAGCCCCGGCGATACGCTGTCGAAGGCTTTCGCCGTCAATGTTGCGCCGATGTAACTGCGATACAGGCCGCCGCCAACAATGCTCGGTTCCGTCGGGCCACCAAGGGTTTCCCAGGTGGTGTGGTAACTGCTGCCGCGACTGCCAACCGTCCCTTCGATGCGATGCAGGTTGAGACCGGTCGTCTCATTGTCATGCGCTTCGACAACGACCACCGTTTTCTCGCCATCGACCCAGTCGTAGCCGGGCAGTGGCGTCTCGGCAAACTGCCAGCCTGCTGTTGATTGCGTGACGGCGGGCAACTTATCGAGCATGACATCGGGCGCGCGGTTCCAGATGCCGGTGGAGAGAATGATCAACGCGGTGAACGTGCAGACCACGATCGTATCGATGAACGGCTCCAGTCCGGCGACGATGCCCTCGCGCACCGGCTCGTCCGTTTTCGCCGCCGAGTGTGCGATGGGCGACGAGCCCTGGCCCGCTTCATTGGAGAACGCGGCGCGCTTTAAACCAAACAGGAATGCGGAGGCTGCCGTGCCGCCGATGAATGCGCCGCCCGCCTCCGTTGGCATGAACGCGGACTTGACGATCAACACAAATATGGACGGAATTTCGCCGATATTGATGAGCAGTACGTAGGAGCCGGCGATCAGGTACAGCGCAACCATCAGCGGAACCAGCGCGCCCGCCACCTTACCAATACGCTTGATGCCGCCGATGATGACGGACCCGACCACGATGGCCAGCACGATGCCGGTTATCCAGCTTGGCACCGAAAAATATTCTTCGGTCAATTCACCGACATTCCACGCCTGGAACATGTTGCCGCCGGTTGCCGTCGATACGAGCAGCGTCAAACAGAAAATGACGCCGATCGTGCGACCGAGTCCGCCCATGCCTCTTCTTTCGAGCGCCTTTGCCGCCACCCACATCGGTCCACCGTGCGGATTGTCCGGATCGTCGGTGTTGCGATACAGCATCGACAGCGTCACTTCGGTGAGCTTGATCGACATGCCGAGAAACCCGATGACCCACATCCAGAAAACCGCGCCGGGGCCGCCCAGCGCGATCGCCAGCGCAACGCCGCCGATGTTGCCAAGGCCCACGGTGGCCGAGAGTGCCGCCGACAACGCCTGGAAGTGGTTGATGGCGCCCGGGTCGTTGGGATCGTCGTAGACGCCGCGGATGACACGCGGGCCGTGCGTCAGCGCCCGATACTGGCCGAAGCCACTCCAGAAGGTGAACAGGACGCCGGTACCGACAATGGCGTACAGCACGTATTCATGCCAGAGAATGCCGTTGAGCGTGGCAAGAAACGTACTGAATTCACCCATGTGTTTCCCGGTTATCGTTTTATGCAGCTTCCATGATAGCCGAAACGCCCATGCCACCGGAGGTACATACCGAGATCAGGCCGCGTCCTGTACCTTTTTCGTGTAACAGCTTGGCGAGCGTGCCCACGATACGAGCACCCGTTGCGCCGAACGGATGGCCGATCGCAACGCTGCCGCCTTTGATGTTCATGCGGGCGCGGTCGATCGAGCCGAGCGGTGCGTCACGACCCAGCCGCTCGCGACAGTACTCCTCCGACTCCCAGGCCTTGAGGGTCGCGAGGGTTTGCGCGGCGAAAGCTTCGTGAATCTCGTAGAAATCGAAGTCCTGCAGCGCGAGGTCAGCCTGCTGCAACATCTCGGAGACCGCATAAGCGGGTGCCATCAACAGGCCTTCCCTGGACAGGAAATCGACGGCCGCCACGCGTGCGAAGCTCAAATACGCCATGACCGGCAGGCCGCGTTCGCGCGCCCAGTCCTCCGATGCCAGCAGCACGCTCGAAGCACCGTCTGTTAGCGGGGTGCTATTGCCAGCGGTCATGGTGCCGGTACCGCTGCGATCGAAGGATGGCTTAAGTTTGCCCAGTGACTCCATCGAGGCATCGGCCCGGACGTTGTTGTCGCGCTCGACGCCGTCGAACGGCGTGATGAGATCCTGGTACCAGCCTGCTTCCTGCGCGGCGGCCGCGTTGAGGTGGCTGGCCATCGCCAGCTGATCCTGCTCCTCACGGGTCAGGTGCCATCGCTTGGCCATAAGCTCGCAACTCGCGCCCATCGAAAGTCCGGTGCGCGGCTCCTCGACACCGGGGAGCACCGGCTTCAAATGGCGCGGGCGAAATCGCAATGCCGCTTTGAGGCGCGCCATCGCTGAGCGTGCCCCATGAATATCCATCAGGACGCGCCGGTAGTCATCGTTATAAACGATGGGTGCGTCGCTGATGGAGTCGGTGCCACCGGCGATACCGGCATCGATCTGGCCGAGTGCAATTTTGTTGGCAATCAAAATGGCGGCTTCGAGACTCGTGCCGCAGGCGCGCTGAACACCAACCCCGGGCGTGCGCAACGAAAGTCCTGAGCCGATGACGCTTTCGCGCGCGAGGTTAAAGTCTTTCGAATGTTTGATGACGGCGCCAAGCGCTACGTCGCCGACGGCCTCGCCCTTGAGCTCAAACTTCTCGACCAGACCTTTTAGCGCGGCGGTCATCAGGTCCTGGTTGGAACGATGACGATAAGCACCGTGTGAGCGGCAGAACGGAATTCTTGATCCGCCGATAACGGCAACCCGTACGGCTCGTTGATCGTGCAGCATGCTGTTCTCCAATCAAAAAACTAAACGAAAGTCGGCCGCAACTTTACACCATACGCCCCGGCAACCGTAGGTTAAGATGCGGCTGATGACCGAGCCCGAAGACAACAGCTGGTTTGCACACGCAAAGCCCATGCTACGGCTCAGCGGGCCGCTGATGGTGAACTTCCTCGCAGTGGCGGGCATGCACTTTGCTGACGCCGTCATGGCAGGACGCCTTGGTGCTGATGCGTTGGCCGCGGTTGCCATCGGCGGGAGCGTCTGGCTTATCGGCTTTTCATTTAGCCTGGGCCTTTTAATGGCGATCTCGCCGATCATTGCGCGGCACTTCGGCGCCGGGCAGTACCATCTCATCGGCCGCTATGTGCGCCAGGGTGTTTACCTCGGTTTTGCACTGGGGCTGCCCCTGATAGTGGTGGCGCAATACGCGGTCGAGCCGCTGCTGACCTGGATCGGTATCGACGCGGAGTTTCGCGGCATGACCGTGGGTTACGTCAAGGCGATCATGTTCGGCGCACCCGGGATATTTATTTTTCTGGCATTGCGGTTCACGACCGAGGGACTCGGTCACACGCGGCCGATCATGTTCACGTCCGTCATAGCGCTCAGTTGTAATGTCTTTCTCAATTACGTCCTGATGTTTGGCAAGTTCGGGGCGCCGGCGCTCGGCGTGGTTGGCTGCGGTATCGCCAGCGCCATCGCGATGTGGCTGGTCGCGGCGTCGCTGTCGCTGTACATGGTGTTGAGCCCGTTCTACCGGCCGTTCAATCTGTTCTCGCGCGTAGCACCGCTGCGTTGGTCCGTACTGCGGGAGATGATCGTCCTCGGCGTGCCGATCGCTATCACGATTACCGCGGAGGCCGGCCTCTTCGGTGCCGTTTCGATTCTGATGGGAACGCGCGGCGTCGAAATTACGGCCGCGCATCAGATCGCCATCAATTTCGCCTCAACGATGTTCATGATCCCGGTCGCTTTGAGCTCGGCATCGACGATCCGCGTTGGCCAGTTACTGGGTGCCGGCAATTTGCAGGGGGCGCGCGTCAGCGGTGCCGTTGGCATCGGACTTTGCGCGCTATTCATGGCGATTTCGGCGCTGTTTCATGCTGGTGTTCCGGGACGCCGTCGTTAGTTTGTACACGGACGATGCGGCGGTTCGCGGCATTGCCATCAGCCTGCTGTTGATGGCAGCGATCTTCCAGGTGGCCGACGGCGTGCAGATCGGTGCGGCCGCTGCGCTGCGTGGTTACAAGGACACGCGTATCCCGATGTTCGTGAACATGTTCGCTTACTGGGTGCTGGCGTTTCCGCTGGCGTTCCTTGCAGCGATCACGTTCAAAGCGCCGCCGAATTATACCTGGGGAGGATTTATTGTTGGTCTGGGTACTGCGGCCATCCTGCTTACCTGGCGCTATAACCGCATTTCAAAAGTTAACTGACGTCAGTCGCCGGCCTGACCGAAACTTGGTGTGTCACCAGACAGGTACTCGTTTTCCTCCGGCGTATTCTCGCGGTTGAGCAGCGTGTTGCGATGGGGGAAACGACCGAACTGATCGATGATGTCTTTATGCAGTTCGGCAAACTGCAGCACGGTTTCAAACGTCTCGCGGTAGGTTGGCGAGGCTGAAGCAATCAGGCGTTCGTAAAGCAACACGGACTTCGCCTGCACCTTGCGAGACTCGGCGTGCTGCAGCGGCATATAGAAGAATACCTTTTCGATGGGAGCGAGATCCTGCTCGTGTTTTTTCATCGCGCCCTCAACGCAGTATTTGAGAGCCATCGTATCCTTGGAAAAGGCCTGTGCGGTATTGCGATGAATATTGCGGCGAAACTGGTCGATCATGATGATCAGCGCAAGCCTGCCGCGCGGTGATTCAGCCCAGTAATTGAGCTTGCCCGCGCTTGCGAGTTCGACATCGTTGGCAAACTCTTTCGTAATCTCGTGATCGAATATCGGGTCTGCGCCGAACCAGATGTCCATGCGTCGATCGATCTGAGGCGCCGACAGGGCGTGTTCCTTGAACCAGAACGTCAATACGTCCTCGATGCGAACCAGGTCCTCGTCGGTTAGAGTGGCGCCCATGCTTTCGCTTAGCAGTTTGACAGGCATAGTACGAATCTCGGCTTTCGTTAGCGTTTCAGTGTGCGGCACGATGAGACCGTCGTGGTGCGACCCCGGTCACAAAACCGGCCCAACGGCACCATTGTGTCGCCACTTGTCAGTAGACTTTAGCAGATGATCCTGAAAAACCGGCAAAACCAGCGACTTTCGGCGACACCAGCGAGCCTGCTGGCATTGGTGGTGTTCCTCACCTTAAGCGCCTGCGGCGGCCCGGCGTCGGCACCTGAAGAGGAGATCCGCGAGTGGGTCAGGGCCGGAGTTGAAGCTGCACAAGCCAAGGAACGTCGACGACTTGTTGGTATGATATCCCCGGCGTACGCTGATGCGCGCGGCAACCAGAGGGACGGTATCGAAGGTATCCTCCGGTGGTATTTTCTGCGCATGAACAGTGTGCAGCTGGTGACGTCGATCGAAGACATTACGGTGATCGGCGATACCGCGGCCGAGGTGGTCCTGAAGGTTGCAATGGCCGGTACGCATGATGGTGTCCTTGGGTTCAGCGCGGATGCATACCGCTTCGCACTTGAACTCGAGCGCGGCAGCGATGACTGGCAACTGATCTCGGCGCGCTGGGGTGAGCTTGGCAAGGAGATGAAATGAGATTTGCTTATCAGAACGAGTTTGTTGACGGTTGGTTTCACGCTGCTACTTTTGAGTGGCTGCGCGAGCGGCCTGCAGAATATGCTGAAGAGCCCGACCGTAGAGCTCGCCAGCGTGCAGCTGGTGGGGCTGGACTTCAACAGCCAGACGTTTCTCCTGTCCTTCGACGTTGCCAACCCCAATGGAATTTCGCTGCCGATAAAGGCGGTTAGTTACGGAGTGAAGCTCAACGGGCAGCGCTTCGCCAGCGGTGAGACCGCCAGCGCATTCTCCGTGCCAGCCAACGGCGCTTCGCAGTTTGCGATCAGTGTCGACCTGAATCTGCTGCAAACCGCGCCGCAATTGCTGTCCATCGTGCGCCAAAGCGCGCATGAAGAGGTCGCCTACGAGCTTGACGGCCAGCTCTCCCTCGATCTCCCGCTGACACGGCCGCTCGCTTTCCGTAATGACGGCAGCATTCGCCTGAGCTCGCAGTCGCGCTAGCTACCTGGCAATGACCCGGGCCCGTCACCGGCCTCATGGTTACGCGCGCAACCAAACGTCCGGATCGCCAACCGCAAGGTAATTGGCGATGAAAACCGCCTGTTTTGACGCGAAAACGCCGACTTTTTACGACGATACGGCTCCACCGGCAAATCGTGTCATATAATTAACGGTTCGCGGCGCTCAGCGCCAACCCAAAAAGACACTGTTTAACAACCACGGAGCGCGCCTGGCACTCCCGATGGCATGCATGACAAAGCGCACTGAAAAAACACTGTATGACCCGGCTTTCGAACGCGACAGCTGCGGTTTCGGCTTGATCGCCAACATCGACGATCTGCCGAGCCACTGGGTTGTGCAAACGGCAATTGCGGCACTGGCGAGGCTGACGCATCGCGGCGCTGTTGCCGCTGACGGCAAGACCGGTGACGGCTGTGGCCTGCTCCTGAAATCACCGAAGGGCTTCCTGCGCGCCGTGGGCGAGGAGTGTGGCTTCGAGCTCGGCGAGCGCTTCGCGGCCGGTACCGTCTTCCTGAGCCAGGACGACAAAGTCGCGGCTGCCGCGCGCAAGGTCATCGATACTGCCATCGCTGAAATTGGTCTTGAGGTCGCGGGCTGGCGGCCAGTGCCGGTCGACCCAACCGCTTGCGGCGACAAGGCACTGGCAACATTGCCGCAGATCGAACAGGTGTTCGTCAACGGACCGGACGACATGCCACGAGGCCGCTTCAACCGCCGCTTGTTCCTCGCGCGCCGCCGCGCAGAAAACCGCATTGCTGATGCGCAGACCTACATCGCGAGCTTGTCGTCGGTCACGATCAGCTACAAAGGCATGATCATGCCGGCGGCGCTGCCGCAGTTCTATCCGGATCTTCGCGACCCGCGACTCGAGTCATCGGTGGCCCTTTTCCACCAGCGTTTCTCGACCAACACCTTGCCGGAGTGGCGACTCGCCCAGCCGTTCCGCTTCCTGGCACACAACGGCGAAATCAACACGATCCAGGGCAATCGCAACTGGGCGATGGCGCGCGCCAAGAATTTCCGCTCCGACAAGCTCAACGACATTTCCGACCTGAACCCGATCATTTCACTGACGGGCTCCGATTCATCCAGCCTCGACAACATGCTCGAAGTATTGCGCGCTGGCGGTATGGACGTCATCCAGTCGATGCGTATCCTGATGCCGCCCGCGTGGCAGACGGTCGACAACATCGATCCTGACGTGCGCGCGTTCTACGAGTTCTTCGACTGCCAGCTTGAACCCTGGGATGGGCCCGCCGGCATCGTGCTCACTGACGGCCGGTACGCGGCGTGCTGTCTTGATCGTAACGGACTGCGCCCGGCGCGCTACGTTGTGACGAAGGATCGACACATTACGATCGCGTCCGAGATCGGCGTTTACGACTACGCCGAAAAAGACGTGGTCAGCAAGGGCCGGCTCGGGCCCGGCGAAATGCTTGCCGTCGACCTGGTTAACGGCGTGCTGCTCGACAACGACGAAATTCACGACATCCTGAAAACCCGCGCGCCGTATAAGAAATGGCTGAAGCGGGGCGTGCGTTACCTGGATTCGCAGCTGGTCGACACGGCCATGGCCGCCGAGCCCATGGAACCGGATGTGCTCGCCAGCTACCAGAAGATGTTCAACCTGTCGCGCGAAGAGCTCCGCGAAGTCATCGCGGTGCTCGCCAAAGCAGAGATGGAGGCCGTTGGCTCGATGGGTGACGACACGCCGATGGCTGTGCTGTCGAAAAAAGTGCGCTCGCCGTTCGACTATTTCCGCCAGCAGTTTGCGCAGGTCACCAACCCGCCTATCGACTCACTGCGCGAACGCATCGTCATGTCGCTGCAAACCAACGTCGGCCGTGAGTCCAGCTTGTTCGACATTGGCCGCGAACACGGCGAACAGGTACTGATCAATTCACCGGTGCTGTCGCAGGCAAAACTACGGCAATTGCTCGGGCCCGACATGTTCGAGGGCAGTCACGAGTTCATCGACCTCAACGTGGACGAGAGCTTGAGTTTGCCGGCGGCACTTGACCTGATTTGTGCACAGGCCGAACAGGCCGTGCGCGACGGCAAGCTGCTGCTGATGTTGAGCGATCGTTATCTCGGCAAAGACAAGCTGCCGGTGCATGCACTGCTGGCAACCGGTGCCGTGCATCATCACCTGGTTGGTGCCGGGCTGCGCTGCGACACCAATATCATTGTGGAAACCGGGGTCGCCCGTGATTCGCACCACATCGCCTGCCTGATTGGTTACGGCGCGACGATGGTGTATCCCTACCTCGTTTACCAGTCGCTGCACGACATCGCGCGGCGCGGCAACCTGGATCGACAGCAGCAGCTTGGCCGCAGCTACCGACGCGGTATTCGCAAGGGTCTCTTCAAGATCATGTCGAAGATGGGGATCTCGTCGATCTCGAGCTATCGCGGCGCACAGTTATTCGAAATCGTCGGCCTTAACGAAGAGGTCGTGCAGCGCTGCTTTAAAGGTACGACGTCGCGCATCCAGGGTACGAACTTCGATGACCTCCTGGACGACCAGAAAGCGCTGGCAAAAGCGGCCTGGGAGCCGCGCCTGCCGATCGAGCACGGCGGGTTGTACAAGTACGTGCACGACGGCGAATACCATTGTTACAACCCGGACGTGATTGCAACGCTGCAGGCCGCAGTGCGCAGCGGCGACTACGAGCGCTACGAGCAATACGCGAAGCTGGTTAATGAGCGGCCCGTCGCCACGTTGCGTGACCTCATGTCGATCAAGCCGGCCGGTCCGCCGGTGCCGCTGGACGAGGTTGAGAGCATCGAGGAGATCCTGCCGCGCTTTGACAGTGCCGGCATGTCGCTGGGCGCGTTGTCGCCCGAGGCGCACGAGGCGCTGGCGATTGCGATGAACCGCATCGGCGGTCGGTCCAACTCCGGCGAAGGCGGCGAAGACCCGGCGCGCTACGGCACGGAGCGCCGGTCGAAAATCAAGCAGGTGGCTTCGGGCCGCTTTGGTGTTACCGCCGAGTATCTCGTCAACGCCGAAGTCATACAGATCAAGATTGCCCAGGGCGCGAAGCCCGGCGAAGGCGGTCAGCTGCCGGGTCACAAAGTAAACGAGATGATCGCGAAGCTGCGGTTCGCAAAACCCGGCGTCGGTCTGATCTCGCCGCCGCCGCATCACGACATTTATTCGATCGAGGACCTGGCGCAATTGATTTTCGATTTGAAGCAGGTCAATCCGCAGGCGCTGGTGTCGGTCAAGCTCGTTGCCGAGCCGGGTGTTGGCACGATCGCGGCCGGCGTCGTCAAAGCCTACGCCGACCTGATCACGATCTCCGGTTATGACGGCGGCACGGGTGCGAGTCCGTTGAGTTCGGTGAAGTACGCCGGCAGCCCGTGGGAGCTGGGCCTCTCCGAGACGCACCAGGTACTGCGCAAGCACGACATGCGCCACCAGGTCCGGTTGCAGACAGACGGCGGCCTGAAGACCGGCCTCGATGTGATCAAAGCGGCAATGCTGGGTGCGGAGAGTTTCGGTTTCGGCACCGGGCCGATGGTGGCGCTCGGTTGCAAGTACCTGCGTATCTGTCATTTGAACAACTGCGCGACCGGCGTTGCCACGCAGAACAATGTGCTGAGAAGCGAGTACTTCATCGGCTTGCCGGAAATGGTCATCAACTTCTTCCGCTTCATTGCCGAGGAGACTCGACGCCTGATGGCGGAGCTTGGCATTCGCAAGTTTGAGGACCTGATCGGGCGCGTCGATCTGCTCGAGTCGCAGCCGGGCGAGACCGAGCGGCAGTCACGGCTCGATCTCTCGCCGATCATCTCGGCCGATGGCCTTGCCAAGGATGCGCCGCAGTTCTGTACCAACCTTCGCAACGATCCGTTCGACAAGGGCGAACTTGCCGAGCGCATGTTGGCCGCGACCTTACCGGCGATCGAGGGGTTGACCGGCGGTCAGTTCGAATTCGAGATACAAAATTTCAATCGCTCGATCGGTGCCCGGCTTGCCGGTGAAATCGCGCGTCGCCATGGCAATCACGGCATGCGCGATGCGCCGCTGGACATCGCGCTGCGCGGCACGGCCGGACAAAGCTTCGGCGCGTGGAATCTCTCCGGGCTGAACATGGCCCTGATCGGCGACGCCAACGACTATGTTGGCAAGGGCATGACCGGCGGCAAGCTGACGATTCGACCGCCGGCGGACGCGGAGTACGTTGCGCGCGATACGGCGATCATTGGTAACACCTGCTTGTACGGTGCGACCGGCGGGGACCTGTATGCGGCGGGCGCGCGGGCGAGCGTTTCGCCGTGCGCAATTCCGGCGCCAAGGCCGTTATCGAAGGCACGCGGCGATCACTGCTGCGAGTACATGACCGACGGCGTCGTCGTTGTGCTCGGCACGACCGGGGTCAACTTCGGTGCCGGCATGACCGGTGGTTTCGCTTACGTGCTCGACCTCGATCGCGACTTTGTTGATCGCTACAACCACGAGCTGATCGACATTCACCGCATGACGCCCGAGAGCATGGAGTCGCACCTGCACCATCTGCGCCTGATGATCACCACGCATGTCAAAGAGACCGGCAGTGCGTGGGGCGACGCGATCCTCGATGACTATCGCACGTTCCTGCCAAAGTTCTGGCTCGTGAAACCCAAGGCGGCTGAACTCGGCTCGTTAATAGAATCCCTGCGGCGGGCCGCGTAATGGCCAAGCATCCTCTGCAGTTTCTCGAGGTGCCGCGCCGCGATCCGGAGAAGGAGCCGGCCGCTGAGCGCATACAGCATTTCGGCGAAATCTACGGGCACTATGACGGCGCCGACGCGGCGGCCCAGGCCGGCCGTTGTATCGCCTGCGGCAACCCGTATTGCGAATGGAAGTGCCCGGTGCACAACTACATTCCCAACTGGCTGGCGCTGATCGAGGAAGGCAAGTTGTTTGAAGCGGCCGAGCTGTCGCACCAGACTAACTCCTTGCCGGAAATCTGCGGCCGCATCTGTCCGCAGGACAGGTTGTGCGAGGGCGCGTGCACGCTGAACGACGGCATCGGTGCTGTGAACATCGGCAACATCGAGCGCTACATTACGGACGAAGCCGTCAAGCAGGGCTGGCGTCCGGACATGTCGCACGTTGTTGGCACCAACAAGAAAGTCGGAATTATCGGCGCCGGTCCCGCAGGTCTTGCCGCTGCTGATGTGCTGGCGCGCAATGGTGTCGGCTCGGTCATTTACGACGCTTATCCTGAGATTGGCGGATTGCTCACCTACGGCATACCGCCGTTCAAGCTCGAAAAACACATCGTTCAGCAGCGCCGCGAAATCCTCGAGGGCATGGGCGTGCAGTTCGTACTCAACACCCGCATCGGTGAGGACAAGCCGTTCCAGGAATTAATCGACGAGTACGATGCCGTGTTCCTCGGTATGGGCACTTATCAATACGTGCGCGGCGGATTCCCGGGCGAAGATCTGGCCGGCGTTTATGACTCGCTGCCCTACCTCGTGGGCAACGTGTATCGCGAGCTGGGTCACGACGAGGCGTCGGCACCGTATATCGATCTCGAAGGCAAGCGCGTCGTGGTACTCGGCGGCGGCGACACCGGCATGGACTGCAACCGCACGGCAATTCGCCAGGGTGCGACGAGCGTGACCTGCGCGTACCGCCGCGACGAAGAAAACATGCCGGGCTCGCGCCGCGAAGTGGCCAACAGCAAGGAAGAGGGCGTGAAGTTTCTTTTTAACCGGCAGCCGCTCGAGATTCTTGGCGACGATCACGTCACCGGTGTGCGGCTGATCGAAACGCAGCTTGGCGCACCCGGCAAGGACGGTCGCCGTCAGCCAGAGCCGATCGCCGGCAGCGAAGAGATACTGGAAGCCGACGCGGTGGTTATCGCGTTCGGTTTTCGCCCGAACCCACCGGATTGGTTTGGCGAGCACTCAGTCGACACGCTGCCGAGCGGTCGCGTGCGTGTGGCAGCACTGGGTACGTATCCTTTCCAGACCACCAACCCGAAGATCTTCGCCGGCGGCGACATGGTGCGCGGCTCCGACCTGGTCGTGACCGCCGTGCACGAAGGCCGCGAAGCGGCGAAGGGCATCGCCCGCTACCTCGGCGTCTAGACCCGACGGTAAAAGGGGACAGACCCCATGAGATCATTTTGAAAACCAACCTGACCATCGTCGCGTTTCTGATCTTTGGTATGAGCCCGCAGGTTCTTGCCGGCCCACCGCTGTCGATCGATGATCCCGGCGTGCTGGATGCATGGCACTGGGAGATCATCGGCGCCACAACGCTGACGTCGTCTAGCGACGGCGATTACTGGCAGGCGCCGTTGCTCGATATATCGCTCGGTGTTATCGAGGATTACGTGCAGGTTGGGTTTGTGTACCCCTACGCCCATGCGGATTCGGGTAACGACAGGTCACAGAGCGATTTTGGCAACGCCGAATTCGGCGTGAAGTGGCGGTTCTTCAAACAACGAACGCTTGCAGATGGCGTTCGCGCCTTACCATGCGTTTGGCGTGTCTTCGAGGACGGCTGCCAAGGGCATCGGCGACGACAACGATGCCACCGTGTTGCCCATCAATGCTGAATACCGTGTCGATGATCGCTGGTCGCTAAACGGCGAGGTCCGCTACGTTAGTGTCGACAACGCCAGCAATGAATGGGGCTACGGTGCCGCCGTCGCGTTTGCGCCCAACGATCGGTGGACCTTGCTGGCCGAAGTGGCCGGCGCGAGTGACACTGATTTTGAGAATGATTTTCTGGAGCTACGCGTGGGCTTCGATGCAGCGCTAAACGATTCCTTCCACGTGCTGTTCTCGATTGCGACCGGCATCAAGGAACCGAGCGGTGCCGATGAGCTCGACTACGACATTTTCCTGGGGCTGCAGTTTTTCCCTTAGACCTGTACTATCGATAATCAAAAGGTAAAAAAATACATGAAATCCTATCCCCGCCTCTCTGAAATGGGCGTGCGCCACCCACTGCAGATCTCCAGCTACTCCGTCAACAGCATCGACTACATTGATGTCTTGCGGATTACTTACGATCGTCCGAAAGGGTCTAAATTGCCGGGTGCCAGGACCTATCAGGTTTCCGCGCGTGCAGAAGACAGTGGCGGCGGGCGAGAGCTGCGGACAAGTCCGCCGCGGTCATGGAAAGCGACCCGGCACTTCGCACTATCCTCGAAGAGTTACAGCACGTAACGAAACTCAAGGGCGAAAATCAGGATATCGCTCAGCTAATGCGCGAAGAGCTGCGCCTGCTCGAGGAAGATATCGCCCTGCGCAGCGAGTACCTGAAAACGCTCGTCGATAAAATCAATAAAGTCTAGCGGCCTGCCCCATCTTCAACCGCGCGAGGCGGCGGCGGCACGCTGTGCCATCAGCTTTTTACGATAGCGCGACTGCACGAGGTCAGTCAGTACCAGCACGCTGATGACGAAGTAGAACGTCGTCTTGGTCATTGGCTCGATCGCGTTGCCGAATAGTGTCAGGTGGGCCAGGTGGCCTCCTTCGCTCAACAGCATGATGCCGACGATCAGCAGAATGAAGAGGCCGAGCACCTCGTACATGCGGTTCTTCTCGAGGAACGCCGACACGCCGTCAGACAGCCACATCATCAACGCAGCGCCGATGAAAATAGCCGTAGCCATGACCGCAAAAACGTCGGTCAGGGCAATCGCGCTCAGAATGCTGTCGAACGAAAACACCAGGTTCATCAGTACGATCCAGAAAATTACGTTGGCCACCGACCGTGGTTTCCGGTCCTCGTGACCGAACTCGTCGACCTGCATCATGTGGAAGATTTCCTTGGTCGCCGTGTACATGATGAAAGCGCCGCCGAACAGCACGATGATCGCATGGAAGTTGAACACGCCTTCGATGACGCCGGTCCAGTGAATGTCGAACCAGGGCGACTGGAACATCGCGATGACATTGACGAGTAAAAACAGCAGCGCGATACGCAGGATCATGGCAAGAGCGATGCCGGTGCGGCGCACGAAGGCCTGGCGGTGCGCCGGCGCGCGCTTCGACTCCAGCGAGATATACAAGAGGTTGTCAAAGCCGAGCACCGCCTGCAGCAGCGTGAGCATCGCAAGCGTGAACAAGTTGTCGAATGTGAAGGATTTCCATAAGGTCGTTCCGTTAGATTGAAGTTTGCGTTGCGACGTATTCTACGCGTCCAGTGATGGCAGGGTCACCGTGAAAACAACGCCGTCGTCCACGTTGTTGGCCGATATGGTGCCGTCGTGACCGCTGGCGATCAGGCGCGCGACGTACAAACCGAGCCCGAGGTGGCGCGTATTCTCGCCGGCGCGCATCGATACCATCGAGTCGAACATCTGTGTGCGCATCTTCTCCGGCAGCGGCGCTCCCGGGTTCATCACCGAAATCTCGAGCTTGTCGTCGGTGGCGCGCAGCCCGATGGTAATGGTGTCGCCGTCGTTACTGAAGTCCACCGCGTTATCGACGAGCTTGTCGAGCATCTGGATGATCAGCTCCGGCGAACCGCTGGCACTCGCGCTGTCGAGTTCACAATCGAAAGCAAACTCACGTTTCTTGTAAACATCGCAATACGCCGCAACCGTGGAGCGCAATACGTTGACCAGGTCAAACGTCTCCGGCTCCACGTTTGCCATCAGCTCCTCGACCCGACTGGCCTCGCTCATCGCACTCAGGATTCGGCGCAGTCGATCGGCGCCCTCGCGCGCCCGCGTCGTGTAGCCGATGCCGGCTTCGTTGAGCGGCTCATGCTCCAGGTTCTCGAGTGACGACGTAACAATAGCCAGCGGTGTCCGTAACTCGTGCGAGAGTTTCGACGCCAGCGATCGCAGGTACTCGTTGTACTCACCGAGCTGGCGCAGCACGCTCGAGAAGCTGCGCGACAGGTCACCGATCTCGTCGTCGGCCAACGCGCTCGGTAACGCGGACTGCAGTGATTCGTTATCCAGCGCCGCTTCGGCCGCGATGGACAGCCGCCGAATGCGTCGCGATAGCCACGTGGCATAGCCGAGCAAGGTCGCGGCGACGACCAGTGTCGCGATCAGCGTGACGTTAATCAGCCGCGACAACCCGGAGTTGGTCAGACTCAAAATCGCGTCCGTGCCCTGCTGCAGTACAACAGCACCAAGCAGTTCGTCGCCGGACTTGATGGGTGCGGCGACCGCGACGATCGCCTTGCCGCCAGCTTCGCTTCGAAACCAGCTGGCCGTCTCGGTACCGTTGAGCGCCGCGCTGATATAGGCCGCTTGTTCGCGTCCCAGCGGATCGGGTTCGGCGAAAACGGCCTCCGTACCCGCCTCGACCAGCAGGTCATAGATACGTCGCGTGAAACCGCGCCCGGCATCGCCAGCCGAGCCGCCGCCCGGCTCGCCGACAGCGGCAATACGCCAGCCGTTCGCGTCGGTCACTAAGAGCCGCATGTCCGGCTGCACGAGCTGCGCGGCGACCCGTTCGATCTCCGGCGACCGACGGACGGTCACTCCGGGCGTTTGTCCTGAAAAGCTGCTGCTACGCGTGCCCGGCTGTGCGGCATCGTCGGTGTTGTTCGCGATGAGTCCCAGGTGCGTGCCCAGCAGCGTCGCCGGGATTCTTGCCTCAACGCGGTAACCGCCCGGCACATCCTGCCAGTACGCGCTGACCGCAGGCTCCGGGGCGAAGCCATAGGCGCTCTGCTTGTAGCTCAGGATCCGGCCCGGCGCTTCGGCGGCGAACACGATACTTTCCAGCAAGTAGGGCGGGTTGCTGCTGACCAGCCTGACCCGATCGGCGTGGCGCGAGCCGTCATCGAGCACGATACTTTGCGAGCTTGCGTAAACGACGTTGCGATCGCTGACCTCAACGTAAAGGTAGATGGACTCACCGAACCTGCCGACAACGAACTGCACGGGGCCATCGGTGCCCCGTATGGACTTGAGGGCGGCACTCTGCAATGGCCAGTCGTCGAAGTAACCGTCGATGGTTGGTTGCGCGTCGAGCTCATGGACGTACAGCTGATCATTGCTGTCAAAGGCCGGATCGGCCCCCGGAAATTCCTCGTCGTACTGCGCCATTGTGTTGGCCAGCGCCCGCGCCGTGCCGGCCAGCATTTGTTGCTGCCCGCTGCGCAATGCGGATTCCGTTTCACGAATAAACTCGCAGCCGGCCCAGGGCAAAATCAATGTCAGCAAACTGACCAGTAAGAGCTGACGTTTGAGATTCATGGTTCGATGTCTGCTAGTCGCTCAGCCAGCGATAACCCATGCCGTAAACGGTTTCGATCGCGTCAAAGTCCGGATCAATCGCGTGAAACTTGCGCCGAATACGTTTGACGTGCGACGTGATCGTATTGTCATCGAGCACCGCCTGCGCCGCGTCCATCAGCTGCTGCCTGTTCTTCACATGCCCCGGGTAGCGCGCCATGGAATGTACCAGCCAGAACTCCGTCAGGGTCAGGCCGACCGGCGTGTCCTGCCAGTGAATCGTCATGCGCTCGGTATCGATGGCGAGATCGCCGCGCGTAATCCGGCTTTCCGTCCCCTGCGGTTTTTGCATCGCGTCGAGGCGCCGGAACAGCGCCGCGATGCGGGCCATCAGGTGCGGCAGGCTGATGTCCTTGGTCAGGTAATCATCGGCGCCCAGTCGCAGGCCCGACACGGCATCGAACTCGCTGTCACGCGCGGTCAGGAAAATGATCGGCAGGTCGGCCGAGCGCGCCCGCAGCTCGCGGCATAACTCGAAGCCGCCCTCTACATCGTCCTCCAGGTTGATATCGATGACGACCAGGTCCGGCAGCCGACTTTCGAACGCATCGAGGGCCGGTCGGCGCGCTGCGAACGCATCCACTCGATAGCCCTCGCGCTGGAACGCCGCCACGTAATTTTCACGGATCGCCGCTTCGTCCTCAACGATCGCTATTCGTTTTGCCACTTGATCTCACCCAGGCGTTTGTCTCGTCGCCACAATTTGCCACATTACGCCGGTGCATTGCCATGCCGCAGCCCATAGAACGGCGCTTTGCGGCGGTGCAATAGCCTCAACACAAAAGGAGGCCGCAATGCACCGTATCAGTAATCGCCAATCCGCATGGATCGCAAACCTCACTGTGCTGCTGTTGGCAGCATTCTCAAGCGCGCTGGCCGAAACGCCGGCCCAGGCGCAGTCCGGCAGCCTCCTGTGGCAAATGCAGCAGGGTTACACCACAGCAACGTTGCTTAACACCGAGGTTGATCTCCAGATCAGCGGACTGCTGGCGCGCGTTTCCGTGCGCCAGGAATTTCATAACGATGGCCCGGACTGGGTGGAGGGTATCTACGTGTTCCCACTGCCGGACAGCGCGGCTGTCGATCGTATGCGACTGCACATCGGCGAGCGGTTCATCGAAGCCGACGTCAAGGAGAAAGAAGATGCTAAAAAAATCTACAACGCCGCCAAGCAGGCCGGCAAGAAGGCCAGCCTCGTCGAACAGCAGCGTGCCAACCTGTTTACAACGTCAGTGGCAAACGTCGCACCCGGCGAACGCGTGGTCGTCGAAATCGAATACCTGGAAGATCTTCGCTACGAAGATGGCCGCTTCAGCCTGCGCTTCCCGATGACGCTGACGCCGCGCTATATCCCGGGACAGGGGCTGCCCGATAAACAAGGCAACGGCTGGTCGGCCGATACCGATCGTGTACCGGATGCATCACTGGTGACGCCACCCATGGTCACAGCGTCGCGTGCTCACAAACTCGCGCTGACCGCCAGCATCGATGCCGGCATGCCGCTCGATGTTGTCGCCAGTCGTTACCACCCGGTGAACGTCACCGAGCAGGACGGACGCTATGCGGTAACGCTCGACGGTGGCACCGTGCCCATGGATCACGATTTCGAATTGGTCTGGCAACCCACGCCTTCGGCCAAACCGCGCGCAATGGCATTCACCGAAACTATCGGCGGCAAGCCCTATCATTTGCTGATGGTCATGCCGCCCGACGAAGAGCTGGCAACCACTGCTCTAATGCCGCGTGAAGTCATGTTCATCATCGATACGTCCGGCTCCATGCACGGTGTTTCCATTACACAGGCAAAGCGTGCGTTGACGCTGGCACTCGAAGGGCTGCAACCGCAGGACCTGTTCAACGTCATCGAATTCAACTCATCGACTGACGTGTTGTATCGACAAAGCGTTGCGGCCAGTAATACCAACGTCAGCAATGCGCTGGCATTTGTCGGCCAGCTCAAAGCCAATGGCGGAACGGAAATGCGCCCGGCGCTGGCGGCAGCGCTGCGCATGCCAGTGCATGAAACTCACTTGCGGCAGATCATCTTTATTACGGACGGCAGCGTCGGTTACGAAGACGAGATGTTCTCGATGATCGAAGATCAGCTGGGCAATGCGCGCTTGTTCACCGTCGGCATAGGCTCCGCGCCCAACAGCTGGTTCATGCGCAAAGCTGCCGAGGCGGGACGCGGCACGTTCACGTTCATCAGTGCACTGCACGAGGTGCAGGAAAAAATGAACGGACTGTTTGGCAAGCTCAAACATCCGCAGGTAACCGGCATCGACGTGCAGTGGCCCAGCGGCGTTGCGATCGACAGTTATCCCGTGACGGTACCGGACCTCTATCTCGGCGAGCCCGTCACGGTCAAAGCGCGGGCCTCGGGCGACTATCGTAAAGGTGGTTCGGCTGACGGCGCTACCGTGCGCATCAGTGGCAATTCGACGAGCGGTGGCTGGTCGACGGATCTGCCGTTGACGAAACCACACCAGAGCCCCGGGGTTGCTGCGCTGTGGGCGCGAGCGAAAATTGCCGGGCTCATGGACCAGGAGCGCCGCGGCGGCGGCACCGAGATCCGCGGTGCAATTGTCGACACCGCGATCGAGCACCACCTGGTCAGCAAATACACGAGCCTGGTGGCGGTGGACAAAACGCCGGTGCGGCCTGTCGCCGACCCCTTGTCGAGCGAACAGGTGCCCAACCTGATGGCGTACGGCCAAAGCACGAACAAGATCTTCGGCTTCCCGGCGACGGCGACCAGCGCACCACTGCTGCGAGTAATCGGCATCACTTGCCTGCTGGCGGCGCTGCTGCTGTTTGCGCTGCAGCAGGCGCACCCGCGGTGGCTGCGTGTCCGCGCTCGCTAGGCGGCGCTGGCGCTGGGTCATGGCCTGCCTGCTGTTCCTGGGCTTCTGGAACCTCGGCCAGGGCACCTACATCCCGGCCAAGGCGTGGCTGGCGCAGGACCTGATGCAGCGTGCCTGGCTGCGAGCCGGCGAGGGGTCGGTGCGCCCGGTGCCGTGGCCCTGGGCTGACACGTGGCCAGTGGCCCGCCTGACGGCGCGCGACGGCAAGGTGGACCTGATTGTGCTCGCCGGCGGGTCGGGACGAACGCTGGCGTTCGGTCCCGGACACTTAAGTGCCAGCGCAACGCCGGGGAAAGCAGGGAACACGATCATTGCCGGCCACCGGGATACGCATTTTCGTTTCCTTAGGGACGTCGAGCCCGGCGAGCTGCTCGGTCTTGAATCGAGCAACCGGCAACGACACGTTTATGAAGTGATCGGTGCCGATGTCGTGGATTCTCGCCGGGGGAGCCTGGTGCTCGATACGGACGCGGCGATGCTCACGCTGGTGACCTGCTACCCGTTCGAGACGACCGAGGTTGGCGGCCCGTTACGCTACGTGGTTACGGCGAAGATGCTGTTCTGATGGCGTGGAGGTGCAGCAAAGCGGCAACGCTGATGGCGTCGGTAATCTCGCCGTCGAGCACCATCTGCACGGCCGCCTCGAGCGGTAGCTTCCTGACTTCGAGATCCTCGGTTTCTTCGGTGTTCGGCATCCCCATCATGAGGCGCGTAGCGACATAGACGAGCCCGACTTCGTCCGTGATCGAGTTACTCGTGTGCAGCCGCAGCACCTCCTCCCAGTTGAGCGCACTCAGCCCCGTTTCTTCCTGCAGCTCACGCTTCGCCGCGTCGAGCGGTGCTTCGTCAAGCGGTGCGCCGCCCATCGGCAGCTCCCAGGAATATTCACCCAGCGTGTAACGCTGCTGGCCGACGAGCCAGGTGTTGTCGGCCGTATCGAGCGCGATGATGGCGACAGCGCGGTTCTTGAAGTGCACGTGGCCGTACTGGTTCTCGCCGCCGCCCGGATTGATCACGTGGTCTTCGCGCACCTGCATCCAGTCGTTGTCATAGACGACACGCGATGAGAGTTGTTTCCAGCTCATGAGTCTTCCTTTGCAAGTTCGGTTTCGACGAGCAGTTTGAAACGCTGCATGTCGGCGTCGATCAATATCTCGGTCTTGTGTTTCATTCTCAATCCCTGTATTCGTCCACTCCAATAATAGCTTATAGACTTCGAATGGAAACACGTACTGCCAGACTGACGCAGGGACCGGTAGGCCGGCACCTCATCGACATGACATTACCGATGTTGCTCGGCATCACCACGATGATGGCGCAGTCGTTCATCGATACGTGGTTTCTGGGCCGTGTTGGTGACCGCGCGCTGGCCGCTTATAGTTTCGGTTTTCCTATCCTGATGATCGTCACCAGCGTAGCGATCGGCCTGGGTGCCGGCACGTCGTCCGTGGTCGCCCGTGCCATCGGCTCGGATAACGATCGCCGTGCCCGACGCCTTATTACTGACAGCATCATCCTGTCGTTCCTCATTACGGGGTTGGTGTCTTTTGTCGGCATCCTGACCATCGAGCCGCTGTTTCGCCTGTTGGGCGCGCCCGCCGACATGATTCCGATGATCCGCAGTTTCATGATCATCCTGTACTGCGGCGTGCCGTTTATCGTTGTCGGCATGGTGGGCATGAGCAGCATGCGTGCTACGGGCGATACCCGTTTGCCCAGCAAGCTGATGATCGCCGGCGCCATTTTGAACGTCATCCTGGACCCGATCTTCATTTTCGGCCTCGGTCCGATTCCTGCGATGGGGCTCAATGGTGCTGCGACGGCGGCGCTGCTGGCGAGAGGTTCAATTTTCATCGGCACGCTCTACCTGCTGCTTTACAAGCTGGACATGGTGACGTTCAACAAGCCGGACTTTCAGGAACTGAAACGCTCATGGGCTGACATTCTGCATGTCGGATTGCCGGCCGCCGGTACGAACGCGATCGTGCCGATCGGCCTGGCGGTAATCACGGCGATGATCGCGCGTTATGGTCCGGAGGCCGTTGCCGGATTCGGTGTCGCAAGCCGCATCGAATCACTGGTGCTCGTTATTTACTACGCGATGTCCTCTGTCATCGGTCCGTTCGTCGGGCAAAACCTGACGGCCGGCAAAGAGGCAAGAATTCAGGACGCGCTGCGGCTTTGTGCACGATTCTGTTTGGCGAGCGGCTTGGGTCTGGCCATCGTACTCGCGCTGTTGTCAGGCTTTCTGCCCACGCTCTTCAGTAGCAGTGAGGACGTCATTCGTGTGACGCGCCTGTTCCTCTGGATCGCCCCGATCAGCTACGGCGCTTACGGCATCGTCATGGTGGTGAATGCCGCGTTCAATGGCCTTGGCAACCCGCTGCCGGGCGTCGTTATCAGCGTTACACGCATTGTTGTGCTGTATGTGCCGCTGGCAATGCTGGGCATGCGGCTCTACGGCATTACCGGCATATTCGCGGCTTACGCTGTCGCCAACATTCTGTCCGGATTATTCGGCTACGCCTGGGCGCGGCGCAGTGCGCACCGGCTGTGCAATCGCGTCGCACGTTAGTTGACCAGCGGCAATACCGAGCGGCGATAACCGATGTGCATGCCGATGCCACGACTTGCCATGAATATTGTGAACGCGAGCCACAGGCCGTGGTTGCCCAGCGGCTGCAGCAGGTACCAGGCCGGCAGGAAGATAACGAAAGTTGAGACCAGCATGATGTTGCGCATCGCTTTTGCCCGCGTCGCACCGACGTAAACGCCGTCGTAGAGAAAGCACCAGACCGATACCAGGGGCGATAGCACCATCCACGGCAGGTATTTGATGGCTGCAGCCCGAACGTCGGGGAGGTCGGTCAGGATGCCAATGACTAACGGTCCGGCGATGAAATAGGCGAGCGAAAAACCAATGGCAAAGAACAGTGACCACTTCAGCGTGAGCCGCACAGACTCCTCGAGGACGTCGCGCCGTTTCTGACCGACTGCCTTGCCGACCAGCGCCTCCGCGGCGTGCGCCACCCCGTCCAGCCCGAAGGATGTCAGGTGCTGGAAGTTCATCAACACGGCGTTGGCCGCGAGCACCAGCGGACCCAGGCGTGCACCTTGTGCGGTAACGAAGCCCAGTGCGAACACCAGGGCTATCGTGCGAATGAACAGGTTTGCGTTGACCGAGAAGAAGGCCGCGTACTCGGAAACATTGATCAGTCGTGGCACCGGCCAGTGCCCGGCCCTTCGCTTTAGTTCGCGAATGACGAATACAAGCCCAACTGACAGCCCCGCGTACTCGGCAATCACTGACGCGAGCGCCACACCGTCAACCTTCATGCCGAGAACCAAAACAAACAGCAGGTCGAGCACGATATTGGTGAGATTGATCGTCAGGAAGATCATGAGTGGGACACGGGCGTTTGAGAGCCCGATAAACCAGCCGATCAATGCGTAATTAACGAGCGTCCCCGGCGCGCTCCAGACGCGTATCGAGAAGTACTCGAGAGCGTAAACTTGTGTCGCCGAGTCAGGGCCGAGCAAGTACATTGCGAGGCGGCCGATCGGTACCTGCAGAACAATCAACAGGCAGGCGATCAGCGTTGCCACGATAGCGGCCTGGCCGAGCGCAACGCGCAGGCCGTCGTTATCATCGGCACCGAAGCTCTGCGCGGCGATGCCCGTCGTGCCCATGCGCAGGAAATTGACCCCGGTGTACAGGAAGCTGAAGATCATCGCGCCGATGGCGACCGCACCCAGGTAGACCGGGCTGTCGAGGTGGCCCGTCACGCCCGTGTCGACCATGCCGAGCAGCGGCACCGACACGTTGGAGAGAATCATCGGCGCAGCGATGCGCCAGACGTCACGGTTTTGTGGAAGACGCGGGTCCGTCAAGCGCCGTTCATCCGAACGCGTTGACGCCTGTCAGTTCCTTGCCAACAACGAGCTGATGGATGGTTTCGGTACCCTCGTACGTGATGACGCTCTCGAGGTTTAGCATGTGGCGTATCGGTACGTACTCTGCACTGATGCCTGCGCCGCCGAGAATGTCACGTGCATCGCGAGCGATGTCGAGGGCCGCGCGACAGTTGTTCCACTTGGCAAGGGATACCTGCGATGGCGTCATCTCACCTTTGTCTTTGAGCCGGCCGAGCCGCAACGACAGCAATTGAGCCGTCGTGATACGACGTGCCATATCTGCGAGCCGAATCTGCATCGCCTGCGTGTGCGAGACCGGACGGTTGAACAAAATACGGTCCTGGCTGTAGCGCAGCGCTTCGTCGAGGCACGCTTGCGCGGCGCCAATGACACCCCAGGTAATGCCGTAACGTGCCTGCGTCAGGCAGCTAAGCGGCCCCTTGAGACCGGTAGCGCCAGGCAACACGTTGGCTTCGGGTACGCGCACATTGTCGAGGAACAGCGATCCGGTTATCGATGCGCGCAGCGAAAACTTGTTCTCGATTTCCTGCGCGTCAAAACCCGGCGTGCCCTTCTCGACAATAAAACCCTTGATGCCCTCGTCGGTCATGGCCCAGACCACAGCCGCGTCTGCAATCGTTGCGTTCGTGATCCACATCTTGGAGCCGTTCAGGACCCAGTCGCCGCCGTCGCGTTTGGCATGCGTTTTCATGTTGGACGGATCAGAGCCACCTTGCGGTTCGGTCAGGCCGAAGCAGCCGATGGCCTCGCCACGCGCCATGGCCGGCAACCAGCGCTGCTTCTGCTCCTCGGAGCCGAAGGCGTGAATCGGAAACATGACGAGACTGCTTTGTACCGATACGAAACTGCGCAGGCCGCTGTCGCCGCGCTCGAGTTCCTGGCAAATCAATCCGTAGCTGACGCTGTTGAGGCCGGCGCAGTCATAGCCGTCTATGGAGCTGCCGAACAGGCCGAGCCCTGCAACCTCGCCGACCAGTTCACCTGGAAACGTGTGCTGCTCGAAAGCCTCGCGCATGAGCGGGATGACACGATCGTCGACGAAGCGACCTACCGTGTCTTTCACCATGATCTCGTCCTCGGTTAGCTCGGAACGAACGTCAAACAAATCGAGTGGGTCTAGCTGCTAAGAGCGCTCACAATGTTGGTCCTGGCGGGTTGTGGAAAGCTGATTTTAGACTAGTTGTCGGGCGACTAATACGGGATACCTAAACGCCGGTAGATCAGCGATAGCAGCCACGCCGGGCCGATCATCATCAGCTGCAGGTCCTGCAGTACTGCGGGTATGCCGCCCGCCTTGCGCCGCCCGAGCAGCAGGCCGACGATACCCGCGACCAGCAGGCCTGTAGCCACGCCCAGGGCCGGATATCGGGACCCGGTCAGCCACAGTTGCAGCGACGCAATCCCCAGGAGGAACGGCAGCATGCCGATTGCGAGCGATAAGGAAATGATGAAGTAGTAGATTGCTGTTGCCATCAGAAACGCGCTGCCCCAGTTCAGAAACGGCGAGATCTGGCGGAACTCCTCAGGCGATGGGCAGGTACCAGAGCAGCCCGACGGTCCCGATGACAACCATCGGCACGGCAGCCCAGTAAACCAGCGGGTTGCTGACATTGCTGTGGTTCTCTGCGTAGCGTTCCAGCCAGTTGTCGGTGTCGGTCATCGGGCTCTCGGCGCGGCCAGGGGCCATTCTACACGGCCCGGGCGCCCTGTGACGCGCCGCACACTTGGCGCTATTCGAGCGCGAATTCTGAACATAATCGAGTGAATTAAGTCTGTGTTCAGGTACAGAACGTTTACAATGCCATCCGCAATTACTGCAAGCATAAGGATACCAACATGAACAACACTTCCCGGACGATCACCCTGACACTGGCCGTTTTCGCGGTCTTCGTTAGCGGCTGCGAGACCCTGGATCCCTACACGCGCGAGTCGGAGACCAGCAAGGCGACCAAGGGCGCCCTGATTGGTGCTGCCGCGGGTGCCGTGGTGGGCCTGATTTCCGGCGACGATGCCGTTGAGCGCAGGCAGCGGGCACTGATTGGTGCCGGCGTTGGCGCACTGACCGGCGGCGCAATCGGCGTCTACATGGACAAACAGGAAGCCAAGCTGCGGGCCGAGCTCGAAGGCACGGGCGTTAGCGTGTCGCGCATCGGTGACAATATTACGCTGAACATGCCTGGCAACATCACGTTTGCCACGAATAGTTCTGACCTGAGTCCGGCGTTTTTCGACGTGCTGAACTCAGTGGGTAAAGTACTGGGCGAGTACGACAAGACGGTCGTCGAAGTTGCCGGCCATACCGACAACACGGGCTCCGATTCCTACAACCAGAGCTTGTCGGAGCGCCGCGCTGCATCCGTAGCCACTTACCTGCAAGGGCGGAATGTGATGTCACAACGTCTTATCACGGTCGGCATGGGTGAGGCGCGCCCGGTAGCGGATAACACGACTGCCGATGGTCGCCAGGCAAATCGACGCGTTGAAATTACGATGGTGCCGGTAACTGCCGGATAGTCGGTCAGCACGAAGAAAGCAGCGGCAGCCAGGGAAGGCTGCCGCAGTTTTCACTCTCGGACATTGCTTGAACCCCGCACTGAATAAACGCGACACGGACACGTGGATCGAAGTCCGCGGGTTCGTCAGCCGCCTGCTGTCTGATGACAACGATGGCTCGCGGCACCAGCGATTCATACTGGATATAGGCTCCGGCCGGACCCTGCTTGTCGTCCACAATATTGACCTTGCCGAACGTGTTCCCATTGGTATGGGCGACCGGGTAGATGTTCGTGGGATGTACGAATGGAACGATCTGGGTGGCCTCGTGCACTGGACGCATCACGACCCGCTAGGTGTTGAAGACGGTGGCTATGTGGGCTACCGCAAGAACCTTTACCGTCTAAACCTTACCGATAAATGACGGACCGGTGCTATTGTGACTCTATGCCCGGACATGCTGGAGCAGGACTATGACAGGTAATTACTTACGGCCAACGATTTACAGAATTGGTGTGCTTTTATTGACGACGGTACTGCTGTCCGCTTGCTCAGGAATGCGGCCGGGTTATGAAACGCCGAGCGTCAGCGTGCAGTCGTTCCGGACGGTGCCATCGGGAACGGGAACGGGATTGCCGTCGTTCGCAATCGGCCTGCAGGTCACCAACCCGAATCTCGAGCCGCTCGAACTCGCCGGTATCTCTTACACGGTCAGTCTCGACGGCCAGAAGGTCATTAAGGGTGTTGGTAATGATCTGCCAGTCATCGCGGGCTACGGCGAAGGCACGTTCACGGTGACGGCCGCGTTCAACGTAATGGCCGGCATACAACTGGTGCGCTCGCTGATGAGCAAGAGCAACGAGACCTTTGATTACGCGTTCGAAGCGAAGCTCGATCCAGGTTCGTACAAGCGCAAGATCAGGATTAAAGACAGCGGCAAGATTTCACTGACCGGAACAAAATAACTCTAGAAAGAGCGATAGGCGACGCGATCGCCTGCAAACGTTCCAATCCAGAGCTCGTTGCCCGCCGGTAGCGCCATCGTAATATTGCTGAAGCGCTCATTGGCCGGGCCGCGAGCGATAACCTTGCCGAGCATCGTTTGCGGGTCGATCGCCCGGACGACGAAGGGCCGCGGGCAACTCGCAAACTCCGCGAGATCGAATTTCTCCGGTCCGCTCACGTCGCCGCAGGCCGCATAGTCGACAACAAGGCCCGCCGTAATTAACGTACCGTCGTTTGACCAGTGCAGATTGTCCGGCACAAAGGCCATTGGCTCGGAAACGCGCAGCAGGCGCGCGGGGTTACTGTTCGAAAAAACGGTGAACGTGAACAACCCGGATGAGACGACATAGATCTCGTCACCATCGGCCGAAACTTCGATGCCGTTGCCGTACGGTAATTCAGTCCCTTCTATCTTCGTGAAGCCGCTGTCGCCCGGCGACCATTCGTAAACGGCGCCGGTTGCCTGCCGGCCATCGCATCGCTGATGGTCTTTCCCGTGTGCAACGGAATGGTGGCCACCAGTGAGCCGTCACTGAAAGAGGCGACGCTATTGGCCTCCATGCCATCCGGTGTCAGGACGCATCCGATCCAGGTTAACTCCGGGGTCGAACCGCTCGCATCTACGTCGAACACCTCGATCGCTTCGCGTCCGCCGTGGCTCACAACGTAAAGGGTGGAATGTCCGTCCTTGCCGGGGCGCAGGTTCAGCCCGTGACTAACAAAGCTGTTGGGATCCGGCGAGCCCGGGCAGGCCCCGATATGTTGCCATGTCCTGCCGGGCAAGCGGCGCATCCGACGGATACAGCTCGCTCCAGGTCTTTTGCTCGGAGTCGATGAGATAGATAGCCGCGGTCGGCGCCAGACCGCTGGCAATAATCCACCGGGTGTTCGGGACAAGGACCAGGTCCTCGGCGTTTTGCAGCCCGCAAACGAACCCGTACTCGCCGCTAGACTGACAATCTTCATCTGCGGCATGGATGGCAGGTGACGAGAACATCGCCACAACGAACATCAGTGAAACAAAGATGCCCCTGGAAAAATATTTGATAATCGTCGTTTGCATATCGCCTTCCTGTGTCAAATCTTGCCGGTTACACGATCCCAGAACTCCGCGCGGTCGTTGGTGCGCGGAAACGGCTCATCGGGAGCCGGCACGTCGAGGAATTCACACAGCGGTCCCCACCCCTGCTTGACCTCGTAGATCAGTAACTGGCTGTCGGGAATCGTTGCCCTTACCGCTTTGTTATGGGCGATGAAGGCGTTCATGAGGCCGTCCTGGTCAAGGTCGGGAGGGAAGCCGGTTTTCACTATGACGCGGTTGGCCATCTCCAGCCATGCTTTCATTTCCGGTGGGCCCTGATCCCGGTCTGCCAGTAATTTGTAAATGGTCGCGCCAAAGCTGTTCGCCCAGTTTTCCGGGTTACGTTCGGTCAAAACAAATTTCGCCGTCGGATGAGCTTTTAGCAACTCGCGAAAGAAAGCGGCGGTGGGCCAGTCAACGGCACTGCTAAAACCGTCGTAGATTGCGTTCCAGTCAGGGCGTCCATCTATGGCGGCTGACCACAGCGGCACCTGCGCCGGCATGTTATGCAGCACGGCTTCCATGTGATGGCATGGACCGAGTCCGATCCGATTGATTGCAAGTTTTAGAGAGTAAGTGCCCGTCCGACCGACGCCTGCCCCGAAGACCTGGATTGCCATAAGGCTGCTCCCCAAAACGATCGAGCATAGACGCGCAGCACGTCGCTGGCAATGATACGGATTTGTCTAAGGGGGAGGGTGGTGGAGCCGAGGAGGATCGAACTCCCGACCTCCGCATTGCGAACGCGGCGCTCTCCCAGCTGAGCTACGGCCCCGCACCGTCAATTGATTATTTTGGGTCGGGACTCGAGATCAACACCTCAATGCCCGCCGCTGAATGGCAACCCTGGCAACCGGTCGCAATTCGTCGTGCCGCCGCACGAGCGGTGGCCAGATCCGCAGCGTCGGCAACTTCGCTCGCCGCGGTTCGCATCTGATCCAGGTAGGTCTCCCAGTCATACAGCGGGCCGCTAACGCCCTCGTGGCGCGACAACCAGTACGCCGGCGTTTGCGCGGCCTCCAGGCTTCCAAATGAGAGCGCCGTGTTGATCTTGCCAAGCTGTTCGGCGTGGACATGCATGTGTTCGAGAAATTCAGCGGTGCCCATGTCTGCCGGTTCTACGGCCGGCATTAATTCCGCGCTCGATGCTGCCGCATCGTCTTGCATTGGTGCGGCTTGCTCTTTCTCGGCGCAGCCTGTTATTACAACGGTAAGTCCGATGAGCAATAGCGTGCGAATTTTCATAGGTCCTCCAAAGCGATTTGGTGCTGGGAAAAAGCTGAATATATTTCCCGAACTGTATCAAAAAAGGCCGCTCAATGAGCGGCCCTTCGTCAACTACTTACTCGCCTGACGCTATACAGCCATCGCGTTTCTGAGCTTCTTGATCGCGTTAACCTCAAGCTGGCGAACGCGCTCCGCCGAAATGCCATATTCGCTGGCCAACTCGTGCAGCGTCATCTTGGTTTCTGCCAGCCAGCGGGTTTCAAGAATGCGGCGGCTGCGGTCATCGAGGATCTCCAGCGCAGAGTGCATCCGCGCGGCAGCATCGTCGTGAAAGTCCGTCTTTTCAACCAGCATCGCCGGATCAGCCTCGGGGCTCGGCAGATAAGCAGCCGGCGTGAAGTTGTGATCGTCGTCCATGTCCGGGGTTGGGTCGAAAATAGCGTCGCGCGAGTGCAGGCGCTTCTCCATCTCCGTTACTTCTTTGGCGCTGACCCCGAGGTCTTTCGCTACCGCTGCAGTCTCATCGGCTGATAACCAGGCAAGGGTCTTCTTCGCTTTGCGAAGGTTAAAAAACAGTTTGCGTTGCGCTTTGGTTGTAGCCACTTTCACGATGCGCCAGTTCTTCAGCACGTACTCGTGAATCTCAGCGCGAATCCAGTGCACGGCGAACGAAACCAGGCGCACGTCATAACTGGGGTCGAAGCGTTTGACGGCTTTCATGAGACCGACATTGCCTTCCTGAATCAGGTCGTTCAGCGGTAAGCCATAACCGGTGTAGCCTTTTGCGATGTGCACGACAAAACGCAGGTGCGCCATGACGAGATCACGTGCTGCGTCCAGGTCACCTTGTTCGCGTAAACGCGTGGCCATCGCCTGCTCGTCGCTTTTGCTGAGAACAGGGATTGCACCCACGGCCTGAATGTAGGCATCGAGGCTGCCTACTGGTCCTGCCAGGGCCAGGTCGTGATTAAATTTGGCGATCGCGGTTGTCATCTATTACCTCCGTTTCGGTGCGATGATTTTAGCACTCGGGCATTTAGAGTGCTAATACCTGGGTGAGTTCCCGGCCGATAGCAAAAGAATAAGTAATAAAAACAATAGATTAGGGTCTGTTGCGCTAGCGCGGCTCGATACGCCGCATATGCCGGGCGGCCGTCAGCCACGACCCGAGCCAGCCAAGGACTACGCCAACAGCGACGATCGCCGCGCCTTCTTCCACACGCAGTGAGGAAACCCCCAGGTTGCTCTGGTACAGACCCGCCAGCCGCGCGATAGGTCCTTCCAGCAAATGCAGCCCGAGCAACACGAGTGCCAGTGCCATCAGGCCGCCGAATAATCCGTACCAGAAGCCGCTCCAGAGAAACGGTCGGCGTACAAAAGCGTTGGTCGCACCCAGCAACTTGGTGACCTCGATTTCGTCGCGTCGATTCTCGATGTCGAGACGAATGGTGTTGCCGATAACCACAACGATCGCCAGCCCAAGCAGCGCTGCACCAATGGCCATGGCCTGTCGGGCGATGTCCAGAATGGCATGGAATCGTTGCACCCAATCGGTATCGATTTGCACAATCTCAACTTCCGGCAGGTTGCCGATCTCCTCTTGCAACAAACCGATCGAGGCGCTGGTGTTGCCGGCACCCGGCCGTACGATGAGCGCATGCGGCAGCGGATTTTTGGCGAGTTGTTCGAGCGCTTCGCCGAAACCCGATTGTTGTTTGAATTCGGCGAGCGCCGCTTCTGCCGTAATCAACTCAACCGAATCGACATCTGCACGTTGTCCAAGGAGCTTGCCGAGTGCTTCTGCGTCGGCGACCGTCAGGTCCTGTTTCAGGTACACCGAAAAATCGAGCGCGTTATCCCACGATCCGCTCAGCGCTCTCGCGTTCTGGATGACCAGGTTAATCGATGCCGGCAGCGCCAGCGTCACCGCAATGACCAACACGATCATCAGGCTGGAAAACGGCTGGCGAAACAGCCGGCCGAGAGCGCCGATCGAGGTACTGACATGACGAGTTGCCCAGATGCTGATCGGGCCGGACGCGCGCACCGGCGCCACCGCATCGGAGTTCCGGGTCAGAGCCATGCGTCGTGCTCCGCGGGCTGCAGGCGACCATCCTCGAGCGCGATTCGGCGGCAGCCAAGACGATCGATCAGTGCAATATCGTGGCTGGCGATTAACAGCGTGACACCGACTTCGTTGAAGCGCCGGAAAATTCGCATGACTTCCAGCGACAGGTCCGGGTCGAGGTTGCCGGTCGGTTCGTCGGCGATCAGCAGTTTGGGTCGCGTCACAATGGCACGGGCGATGCCGACGCGCTGCTGTTCGCCGGCAGAGAGAGTTTCCGGGCTCTGCTTTTCTTTATGTAACAGCCCCACCTGGTCGAGCGCTGCGCGCACGCGGCGAATGGCATCTCGATGGCGGACCCCGGCGATGATCAGCGGCAGCGCGACATTGTCGGCGACCGGCCGGTCATACAGCAGTTTGTGATCCTGGAAAACCATGCCGATCTGGCGCCGATACGCCGGAATCTTGCGGCGCTTCACCTTGCGCGTGTTGCGATTGTCGACGATCACCTGGCCGCTGGTCGGCCGCTCGATAAGCGCGATCAAACGCAGCAGCGTACTTTTGCCGGCACCGGAATGACCGGTGACAAAAACCATCTCACCCTTTTCGACATCCAGGTCGAGGCCGGACAGTGCTTCCTGTCCGCCCGGATACCGTTTGCTGACATTTTCGAGATGAATCATCGGCTGGTAGTCGAGCCGGAGGCAAGCAGTGCGTCAACAAATTGCTCGGCTGAAAATGGCTGCATGTCCTCGGCGGCTTCTCCGATTCCAATAAAACGCACCGGCACCTGCAGCTGGTTGGCAATTGCCAGCAGGATGCCACCCTTCGCGCTGCCGTCCAGCTTCGTAATCGTAATGCCGGTCAGGCCCAGCGCTTCATGAAACTTCTCAGCTTGTACCAGCGCGTTCTGGCCCTGGCTGGCATCGAGCACGAGCATGATCTCGTGCGGCGCCGTCGCATCACGACGCTCGATCACGCGTTTTACTTTCGCGAGTTCATCCATCAGGCCGGTCTGACTTTGCAGCCGGCCGGCGGTGTCCGCCAGCAGAACGTCGATATCGCGTGCTATCGCCGCATCCATCGCGTCAAAAATTACCGCGGCCGGGTCGGCGCCCGACTGTTGTGCAATCACGGGGACATCATTGCGTTCACCCCATGCCTGTAACTGCTCAACGGCCGCAGCGCGAAAGGTATCTCCGGCAGCCAGCATCACGGACAAGCCCTTGTCCTTGAAACGCCGGGCGAGCTTGCCGATGGTTGTCGTCTTGCCGGCGCCGTTGACGCCCACCATCAGAATGACAAAGGGCCCGTCGAGCTTATCGATGACGAGCGGCTGTTCAACCGGCTCGAGGATGTCGTGCAGCGCTTTGCGTAACCCGTTCTGCAGGGCCTCAACGTCTTTGAGTTCTTTGCGGTCAAGCTGCCGCTGCAGTTCTGAGATAATGCGTTCAGTCGTCTCGACACCGACATCGGCCATCACCAGCAGCGACTCGAGTTCTTCAAGTACGTCTTCGTCAATGCGGCCGCCCGGCGCCAGCTTCGCGAGATCGTACGTCAGCCAGCTGTTGCCGCGATTGATACGCGAGCGCAGGCGTTTGATGAAGCCATCTTTGCTTTCGGGCTTTTCTTTCTTGCCAAACATGGATATACGTTCTCTATACCTACGGAAAAACCATGGCGAAACAGAAAAAGACAGGCAAATCCCAGACGGGACGGCTGCGTATTGTAGCGGGAAACTGGCGCAGTCGTCTGTTGGATGTCGCGGATGTGCCCGGTTTGCGTCCGACCTCGCAGCGTATTCGCGAGACCCTGTTCAACTGGCTGGCGACACGACTTCCGGGAGCGCGCTGCCTCGACCTGTTTGCCGGCACCGGCGCACTCGGCCTGGAAGCGCTGTCACGCGGCGCGCGTGAGGTCGTGTTTATCGAGCGTGCAGCGCTCGCCGTGGCCACGCTTGAGAAGCATACCGCAGCGCTCGACGCTGTCGGAGCGACCGTTCTGCAAATGGATGCGGAGGTCTACCTCAGTCGGTGATCACGGCGCAGGCTTCGATATCGTCTTCCTCGATCCCCCGTTCGGCGACGACCGGCTTGAAGAATTGTGTAGACTGTTGGAGCAGCAGCACGTACTGGCGCCGGACGCCCTCGTCTATCTCGAACAGGATAAGTCGAAGCCCGAGGCGGAACTGCCGCAGGGCTGGCGGACGCTCAAGAACAAGACGGCCGGAAACGTGCGTTATATGCTGGTTCAGGCAACGCACTAAAGAGGAGCGTAATTGATGTCAGTGTCCGCGATGTATCCCGGTACGTTCGATCCGATCACACTTGGCCACGAAGACCTTGTGCGCAGAGCATCGGGTCTTTACGACAAGGTCGTGGTAGCCATTGCTGCGAATCCGGGCACCAAAGAACCAATGTTCACTTTCGACGAGCGCGTCGCTCTCGCCAAGAATGCCCTGGAGGATATCGATAATGTTGAGGTCGCCGGTTATCGTGGACTCACCGTCGATTTCGCGGTGGAACACAAGCTTCGCGTGATCATTCGCGGTCTCCGCGCTGTTTCTGATTTCGAGTACGAGTTCCAGCTCGCCAACATGAACCGGCATCTGACGGAAGAGGTGGAAACCGTGTTTCTGACGCCCACCGAAAAATACACGTTTATCTCGTCAAGCCTCGTGCGTGAAGTCGCCACACTTGGCGGTAACGTCGCAGAGTTCGTCTCGCCGAAAGTTAAAGCCGCGCTGATGGAGCGCTGCGGTCGCACCTGACGTCAGGTCTGGCACTGCTTGCAGTAGTAAGTCGTGCGCTGCCCCTGCACGATCGCAGTAATTGGTGTTTTGCAGCGGTAGCACGGTGCGTCTTCGCGGTCGTAAACCTGCAGCTCGTGCTTGAAGTACCCGGCCTCGCCGTCGCTGCCGTAAAAATCACGTAAGGTCGTACCTCCCGCCTTGATCGCTTTCGTCAATACCGACCGAATCGAATCAGCAAGTGTTACGTAGCGCTGCAATGCAATTCGGCCGGCGGCGCGGCGCGGGTTGATGCCGGCGAGAAACAGCGCTTCGCTTGCATAGATGTTGCCCACGCCGACAACAACGTGCGCATTCATGATGAACTGTTTGATGCAGACTGTGCGACCGCGCGAGGTTTGCCACAGGTAATGGCCGTCAAACTCATCGCCGAGCGGCTCCGGGCCCAGTGAGCGTAGCAAGCGATGCGACAGCGGCGCCTTGCTCCAGTGCAGGGATCCGAAGCGCCGCGGATCGCGAAAGCGCAGCATCAGCCCGGAAGCGAATTCGATATCCACATGATCGTGCACGCTGGCCGGCGTTCCGTGATCAAGAATGCTAACGCTGCCGGACATGCCGAGGTGCAGGATGGCAGTGCCTGACGTCGTGTTGATCAGGAGGTACTTGGCGCGCCGGCCGACCGACGTAATCGTGGCACCAGTCAGGTTACGGTCGACGTCCCTGGTTACGGGCCAACGCAACCTGCGCTCACGAATGACCACTCGAGACACGGTCGCATCGACGATGTGCGGTTCGATACCGCGTCGGCTGGTCTCGACTTCCGGCAACTCAGGCATACGTTATTGTGCCCCACAAAAAAGCCCGCGCAAGGCGGGCTTTTTGCGAACAACGGCAAGCCGCTGTCACTTGATCTTGGATTCCTTATAAATCACGTGCTTGCGAATCGTCGGGTCGTACTTCTTGGTCTCCAACTTTTCAGGATGCAGCCGCTTGTTCTTGGTAACCGTGTAGTAATGTCCGGTGCCGGCACTGGATACGAGCTTGATTTTGTCACGCATAGTCGAATCCTCCTCGGTTAGATCTGCTGGCCGTCGGCCCGCAGGTCGCCAAGGACCTTATCGATGCCGTGCTTGTCGATGGTACGGATGCCCTTCTGCGAGATGCGCAGGCGCACGTAACGCTTTTCCGATTCGACCCAAAAACGCTTGTAATGCAAGTTTGGCAAGAAGCGGCGACGAGTTCTGTTTTTGGCGTGAGAAACGTTGTTGCCGCTCTGCGGCCGCTTCCCAGTCACCTGGCAAACCTTGGACATGACTTAAGTCTCTGATTTAGCGATCGTTTTTACTACGGGTTGCCCGCGCGTGGCAGGCAGAGAGCGAGACTTTATACCAGTGTCGCTGGCGCAATTCAAGGGCTGCGGCAAATGCATTACAGGGCCAACGGCGGCAGCCGGGCGGCGAGTTCGCGGCCGGTCTCTGCGGGCATCGCGGTTAGCGGCGGCCGGACGTTTGCCCAGCGCCTGTCGCCACTGGCCATAGCGAGCAGTCGCTTCTGCGCGGGAATCGGGGCGTGCTGCTCCACGATCAGGCGAAATTGCTTCACAGCCTCGTGCTGAGCGCGCGCGCCGGCCATATCGCCCTGGTCAAACAGCTCGATCACACGGGCGATTGCCGCTGCATTGAGGTTGGCAGTGGCCGAGATGCAGCCGGGCGCGCCCAGCGACAGGGCGTCGAGTAACGGTAATTCGGAGCCGGGATAGACAATCAGGCCGTCGATGTCGAGCAGCGCCTTCGTGTTCTCCCAGTCGCCGGAGCTATCCTTGATGCCGACTATTTGCTGCGGAAAGTCCGCGTGCAGGCGCCGGGTCAGCGACGGCGGTATACCAACCATGGCAATCGGCGGTATGTGATAGAGATAGATTCTCGCAGCATCGCCGAGCGCCGCTACCAGCTGCGCGAAATAGTCGTACAGACCCTCCTCGGTGACGGCTTTGAAATAGAAGGGCGGCAAGGTCATCACGCCGGCGCACCCTAAATCCAGGCACGCTCGTGACAGCCGCGCTGTCTCGGGAATATTGGTCAGGCCGGTTCCCGGAATCATGCGTGCCGGGTCTAACCCTGCGTCGACGAGCGCGGTAATCGCGGCAAGACGTTCGTCAATGCCGACCGACAAGGCCTCGCCCGTTGTGCCAAACGGCGCGATGCCGGCACAGCCCTGGTCGAACATACGCATGGCATGTGCAACGTACAGGTCCATCGCCAATGAACCGTCATCGTTGAACGGCGTCAGTATCGGTGCGATGAGGCCGCGCTTGATCATGTCGTGTTGCCTGGTTTCATGTTGTCTAGTTGCCGCCGGACACGGCTTTCAAGCGCGGCTGCGGCGGATACATAAGGCCCAGTGCCGCGGCATTGGGCCGGCGCGGGTCGGCGGCACCGAAGAACTTGCCGTCACGCCACACAATCGACTGGGTGCTGCCCATCGTGCGCTCGACGCGTGTCTGATGACCCATGGCCTGCAGGGCAGCAATGATTTCCGGGCTGAACCCCGGCTCCAGGCCCAGTTGCGGCCAGTTCCAGCCCTGGTACATCCGTGGTCGGTGCGTCGCCTCGGCGATATTCATGTCGAAATCGATCACGTTGACGATGAGTTGCAGGATCACATTAATAATATAGCTGCCGCCCGGCGTGCCCGTCACCAGGAACGCTTCGCCGTCGGCATCCAGGACTATGGTCGGTGTCATCGTCGAGACCACGCGCTTCTTCGGCACGAGCGCATTGGGATGAGCAGGCCCGTCCCTGTAGTTGTAATTGCGCATCTGGTTGTCGAACAGGATGCCGGTTCCCTGCGCCACCCAGCTGTTGCCGAATGAATGACCCAGCGTATAGGTGTTCGACACCGCATTACCGGCCGCATCCATCACCGAAAAATGGGTCGTGTCGTGGCTATGCGTGTATCCAGCACGGCCACGGCTGAATTTCTTTGACGTCCGCTGCCCGCCCGGTGTCGATCGTCGCCGCCATGGCCTTTGCTGTGTCCATGCTGATGAGCTCGGCAACGGGAATATCAACGAAATCGGGATCACCGAGCCAGGTGCGCCGGTTGGCCGCGGCGCGCTTCATGACCTCGGCCAGCAGGTGCAGGTGATCCACCGAACCCGCGCCCAGTGCGCTCAAATCAAACTCGCTCAGCATGTTGAGCATCTGGATCAGGGTAATGCCCCCGGCGCTCGCCGGCGGCATGGAAACGACCCTGTAGCCGCGATAGTCGGTTGTGACAATCTCGCGCTCTTTGACCTGGTAGCCGGCAAGGTCTTCGCGAGTGATCAGGCCACGCTCCGCCGCGAAGGCGGCAGTAATGCGGCTGGCCAGCTCGCCCTTATAGAAGGCATCGGCCCCGCCGTTCATGATCTGGCCGATGGACCACGCGAGATCAGCTTGCACGAGTCGCTCGCCCGGCTGCCAGCCGGCGCCGTCAGGGCGCAGGTAGATGGCTGCACTGGATGGAAACTGCGCCATGGTTTGCGCGCCCTGGGACAGGGCAAAGGCCAGGTCATGGGACACGACGATGCCGTCGGCAGCGAGCTTTTGCGCCGGCGCCAGCAGGTCTTTCCATGGCAGTGTTCCCCACCGTTGCCACGCTTCGTAAAATCCGGCGACGGTGCCGGGCACTCCGGCGGCTTTGGCGCCATGGGTCAGGGCGCTCCAGTTGATGCTGCCATCCGCCGTGTGGAAAAGCTGCGGGTCGCTGGCCAGTGGCGCCATCGAGCGGTAGTCGAGTGCGATGGTCTCGCCAGACTCAGCCAGGTGCACGAGCATGAAACCGCTGCCGCCGAGGTTACCGGCACGCGGCAGGGTCACGGCCAGGGCAAACCCGGTGGCAACGGCCGCATCGATGGCGTTACCACCTTGCTTGAGGATGTCCCGCCCGATTTCCGCAGCCAGGTCGTTTTGCGAAACGACCATCCCGTGCAGTGCGACTTGCGGATGATGGACTGAATCGTAACGAATGATCGCCTGGCGGGCGGGTGCCTGTTGCACCGGCGTTGATCGCAACACCTGTCCCGGCCGCGCACCCGTCATACGTTTGTCCAGCAGCACGGCTTCGCCGGCGACGAACACATGGTGCATGCCCTCGGCATACTGGTGGGGTTCCGTGAACGTCGCGCGATCGGCCACGCTGGCAGGGTCAAACACCACGACATCGGCCACCATGCCGGCGGCGATGCCGCCACGATCGTCCAGCCCGATGCGAGCCGCTGGCATGCGAGTCATTTTGTGAATCGCGGTATGCAGTGGCAACACACCGAGTTCCCGAACATAGCGCCCGAGTACCCGGGCGTGGGTGCCGTAATTGCGCGGATGCGGGTGCCCGTTACCGGGTGCCTCGATGCCACCGTCGGCAGCGATCATGGTGCGCGGGTGGCGCATGATGACCGCTACGTCATCCGGATGCATGGCGTGATAAATCGCCTGGCAACCGCCGGCTTCCTGCAGCTCGATGATCAGGTCTGCTGCGTTGGTGATGCTGACCTCACGCCCGCGCTGTTCGAGCAGCTGCGCCAGGTTCAGGCCATCGAGCGAATGATCGAAGTTGCAATAGGCCAGCTGCACGTTGGCAGGGTCGTTGCGCCCGCGGACCTCGGTCAGCTGGTAGATGAGCTCGTCACGAATCCGCGCCCGCTGTTCAGCATTGGCCAGGCGTTCGGCCAGCTTCGCATTGCCGCCGTCCCGGCTCCAGCGCGGAAACTGCACGGTCAGGCCGGTGGAGCCAGCCGCGTACGGATACTGGTCCAGCGTGATGTCCACGCCGCGCGCCACGGCAGCATCGACCATGGCGAGCAGATCAACCGAGCGACCCTGCATGGCGGTGCTCATGACCTTCGCGTGCGTGATCTGGCCGGGCAGGCCGCCTTCTTCCGCAATACGGATGAGTTCCGCGACACTGCCCAGCACGTCGAGGTTCTCGTTTCGCATGTGGCTGATGTAGATGCCGCCGTGCCGTCCGGCGACGCGTGCCAGTTCGACCAGCTCATCGGTGTCCGCGAAACTGCCCGGGATGTAGACGAGCCCCGACGAGAGGCCGAACGCACCGTCGCGCATCGCCTGCTCGACTGTGGCGCGCATCGCCTCCATTTCCTGGCAGTAGCGGGTCGATCGTCAAGGCCGACGATGTGCTGGCGCACCGCTCCGTGGCCGACGAAGGCGCCGTAATTCACGGCGGCCGGGCTGGCCTCGACGGCTGCGAAATGTTCGGCCAGCGGTAGTGGCGACCAGCCGTCGGGCCCGCCGATCACCGTCGTTACGCCCTGGCGCAGCAGGTTCTCCGCGTCGGGCCAGCGATAAAGGCCGCTGCGCTCGGCAGATGCCCGCACAGCGTGTGAATGGAGGTCGATAAAGCCGGGTGCCACCGCCAGGCCGGACACGTCGAGAACCCGATCGGCGTCAAGGCTGCCCGGCGCGCCGACTTTGATAATACGGTCGCCGCGAATCAGGACATCGGCCGTGACGGGCGGGCTGTCGTCGCCGCTGAATACGTGCCCACCGGCCAGCAGAATGGTGGTTGTGGTGGCATCGGGTGACGCCGCAACAGGCGCGTCGGGCCCGGCCGCGCAGGCCGCAATAAACATCAGCGATACGAGGCTGGCGGTAAGTTTTTTCATGCAACGTTCCGGACGTTGATTAATGGGGCCGTGCAAGCAGTCCCAGTGTACCAATCGGCAGGCACGGAGTGGTGCTTGCGATCAAACCTCGCGCCTGCGATGTTATGGTTTGCGCTGTTGTCCACCAGGCACGGAGTCAATCAATGCTGCATTTAGCTATCGCCGCGGGGCTCGTCCTCGGACTGATCGTCGGTCTCGGTGCCGCCGCGACCGGCAACGAATGGCTGATGGCAATTGCACAAGGCTCCGCACCGTTCGGCGCGATCTTCATGAATGCGATTCGCATGATTGTCATACCCCTGATCGTTACCGTGATCTTCTCGAGCATCGCCCGGCTCGGCGACCCACGCAAACTCGGCCGCATCGGTGGCATGACAATCGCGTTTTACTGGATCACGCTGATTCCTGCCATCGCAATCGGTATGGCGACGATGAAATTCGGCCTGCGTTTTGCGAGCGAGATCGAGATGCCGCAGATGGAGGCAACCACAGTTCCCGCGTTGCAGAGCGTCGTGGATTTTATCGTTTCGCTGGTCCCTGCGAATCCGTTTGCGGCAGCGAGTAGCGGGGCAATTCTGCCATTGATCGTTTTTACAGCGCTGGTTGCGGCCGCGACCGGCACGCTGCAAGCAGAACGTCGTGAGCGCCTGATCAACCTTGCTGAAGATGGTAGTGCTGCACTGATCAAACTCGTCTGGTGGATTCTCTACACGGCACCCATCGGCGTGTTCGGCCTGGCCGCACCGGTCACGGCGAAACTCGGCTGGAGTCTCGTGGAGTCGCTTGGCATCTTCATCGTTTGCGTTTTCTTAGGCCTCGTCATATTCCTCCTCGTCGTTACGCTGCCGCTCATGTACTTCGTGGGCCGCATCAGCCCGGCCCGATACCTGCGAGGCACTTTCGGCGCCGTGTCCGTTGCGGTATCGACGACCAGCACGGCCGCAGCGATACCGGTCACGCTCGAGGAAACCAGGAAGCTTGGGGTGTCGACGACCATTGCCGACCTGCTCGTGCCACTTGGCGCGTCGATGCACCGGCCCGGCAGTGCGCTGTTCCAGGGTGCTGCGATCGTTTTCCTGGCTTACCTGTATGACGTGCCGATACCCGCCGCTGCAATCGGTGCCGCGGTACTGGCGACTTTTCTCGTTTCGTTGACGGTCGCGCCGGTACCCTCGTCGTCCGTGGTGACGATGGCGCCTGCGCTCGATGCAGTCGGGGTGCCGGTAGCGGGGCTCGCCATCATACTGGGCATCGATCGTATTCCCGACATGATGCGCTCAGGCGTCAACCTGCTCGCACAGGCATCAGCCGCCGTGCTGGTCGATCGATGGACTGGTGGCGAGCAGGCGCCGGCCTCAAATCAGCCCCCGGCCGGCCAGTGATGTGGCCCGACCCTCGCCGATGATCAGGTGATCCAACAAGCGAATATCGACCAGTTGCAATGCGGCTTGCAGCCGCCGGGTGATCTGCTCATCCGCCTGGCTGGGTTCAGCGACGCCGGAAGGATGATTATGCGCCAGTATCACCGCAGCGGCATTGACGGCCAGCGCCTCCTTGACCACCTCTCTTGGATAGACCGAAGTGCCGTCAATCGTGCCGCGAAAGAGCGCTTCAAAGCGGATGACGCGATGACGGTTGTCCAGAAACAGGCAGCAGAAAAGCTCGTGATCCAGGTGTCGCAGGCGTGCTTTCAGAAAGAGCTCGGTGTCGGTTGGGCTACGAATCACCGTGCCGCCGGGCAGGGATTCGCTGAAGTAACGGCGCGCGAGTTCCGGCAACGTGCGAATCGCTCGCGAACGAGACGGCCCGATGCCCGGGCAGCCAAGCAATTCGGCGCGCCCGGCATGTAGCAGCGCGCGTAAGCTGCCGAAACGCTGCAACAACCCGACAGCGATTGCGAGTGTCGCATCCTGGCTGTCCCGTGCACCGAGCAATGTGCTCAGTAACTCAACGTCCGATTGTGAGTTGTCGCTATCCACCGTGGAATAATCATTGCGCCGGGCCCTGCTCGCAATCGCTTAATCTCGCCAGCATCACAGGATAAAGCGGCGAGATGCGTTGAACTGCCGGCACAACACTCTTATGCTGCCGTCAGCCACGAAAGGACACGATCACTTGCGCAACATTGAATTGAAGATTCTCGACCCGCGTGTCGGTGACACGATACCGCTGCCGCATTACGCAACCAGCGGCTCGGCCGGCCTGGACATGCGGGCCTGCATCGACGCGCCGTTACAGGTGGCTCCAGGTGAGACGGTGCTGGTGCCGACAGGGTTGGCGATTCATGTTGCCGATCCGTCGCTGGCCGCCGTGTTGCTGCCGCGCTCCGGTCTGGGTCACAAACACGGCCTCGTGCTGGGTAACCTGACCGGACTGATCGACTCGGACTACCAGGGGCAGGTTTTTATCTCGTGCTGGAATCGCGGCTCAAAAAGCTACGAAATTCAACCAGCGGAACGCATCGCACAAATGGTATTCGTGGCCGTTGAGCAGGTCGCGTTCAACGTGGTTGAGGAGTTTGCGGAAAGTGACAGGGGTGCCGGTGGTTTCGGGCATTCCGGGACCCGTTGATAACTCGCGCTAGTCGTCGAGACCCTTCAATAATCTGAATCGCGAGATATCGCCATCGAAGCGAGCAATGATCTGTTGCTCGTCAGTGCGGAACTTGTCGAGGTTGCGCTCATGGCGCGCCATGATGCCTTTGGTCTTGCGCAGTTCTTCGGCCAGCTCTTCGTCGATCATGGGTGCGTCGGGATCTTCGCTGTAGGGCTGGAAGTTGGCCGCCTCTGTCCGCAGCTTGCCCATACGCCGCTCGAGGTTGCGCAGGTATAGCTCGGTAACGCGCGCCTGCGCCTGGAAAAGCTCCACCCTGCGATCGCGATGCATGAGGATCTCTTCCACTGAAAGATACGTTGCGAGCAGTGCACGGTCAGCACGCCGTTGTAGTTCAGCGGCAAGAAGGCGCTCCTCCTCCAGGCGTTCGGCCTCAAGCTCTGCCGCGGTCTTCTTGCCCGCGAGCTGTTCAACGGCCACACCGTGATCGTTGATGACCTGTTTCGGCAGTTCGGCGTATTCCGCCGGAATGCTGTCGCCGTAGTGCGTGATGCCGTCTTTATCCACCCATTTATAGACTTTGGTTTCCTGCGCAGAAGCGCCGCCAGCAAAGGCCAGCGCGAGCAACAGTATCGGAATGGATTTACGCATCATGTCAATATGCCAGTAAAGAAAGGTTCACAACCGGGACTGGTTCTCGTTATGCAAGCATAAACGCCGCTTTTCGGCATGTAAACCGTCAGGCTTATGCTTTAAATCAAGCACTTATGAGATTACTCCGTATTGTCGGCGGTAGGCGAGCACGGGCTCTAAGTGACGTTCGTACTCGCTGGACTCCTCGAGTATATCGATCAGATCGTCCAGCTGAACAATACTAATGACCGGGATTCCCAGCGATTGTTTCAGTTCCTGCACCGCGGAGTACGGACCCTGGCCGCGTTCCTGGCGATCGAGAGAGATAACGAGACCCGCAATCCGGGCGCCGGCCGCCGCGATAATCTGATAGGCCTCGCGCACCGCTGTGCCGGCCGTTATCACGTCGTCCACGATCAGCACATCACCTGACAGCGCCGCACCAACGATGCTGCCGCCTTCACCGTGGGCTTTCGCCTCCTTGCGATTGAAGGAGTAAGGCACATCGATATCATGCTGCTCGGCGAGCGACGCGGCAGTCAGGGTGACGAGAGGAATGCCTTTGTAAGCTGGCCCGAATAGCATGTCGAAGCGCACGTCGGACTCGGCAATGGCGGACGCGTAGAACCGTCCGAGCTTGGCGGCCGCATAACCGGTGCTGAAAAGACCGGCGTTGAAAAAGTACGGGCTGACACGCCCTGACTTTAACGTGAATTCGCCGAAGCGCAGCACGCCGAGTTCCAGCGCCAGTTCGATGAATTCTCTCTTGTACCCACGCATACAATGGCTCTTCTGTATCATGTCCGCGGTGCCGCAAAGTATGACATAGGAGGCTCGATTTGTTTCGCGTAATCAGCCTGAATGCCAACGGCATTCGAGCAGCAGCCCGCAAGGGTTTTTTTGACTGGATGGACGGCCAGGCGGCCGACGTGGTCTGCATTCAGGAGACCAAGGCGCAGGTACACCAGCTGACCGATACGCTGTTTTCGCCCGCGGGTTATCACTGCTACTACGAGGACGCCGAGAAAAAAGGGTACAGCGGCACCGCTATTTACACGCGGCACGAGCCCAGGAAAGTCGTACGCGGTTATGGTGATCCTGAGTTTGACGCGGAGGGTCGTTACCTCGAGGTACAGCTCGGTGGCATCAATATTGTGTCGCTCTATTTACCCTCAGGCTCATCGAGTGAAGAGCGCCAGGCCGCCAAGTACCGCTGCCTGGAGTCATTTACCGCGCACCTCAAGAACCTGCAGCGGCGCCGCGCCGAATACGTCATATGTGGTGACTGGAATATCGCTCACAAAGAGATTGATCTGAAGAACTGGCGCGGCAATCGCAAGAATTCCGGCTTTCTTCCTGAAGAGCGCGCCTGGATGGACGAGGTGTTTGGCAAGCATCGCTACACCGATGCGTTTCGTGCCATCGAGCAGCCGCCGGATCAGTACACCTGGTGGTCGAATCGTGGTCGCGCCTGGGACAACAATGTCGGCTGGCGCATCGACTACCAGGTCGTGACCCCGGGTCTCAGTGAGCGGGTGACGAGAACGGAAATTTATAAGGAACAGCGTTTCTCGGATCATGCCCCATTGATAATGGACTACGATTGGGTCCATGGAGACTGACACCACCGATCGACGAACGCAGCGGGAGACGCTTAAAGAAGCGATTCTGAACCGGCGCATGTTGATCTGCGTGTTCACCGGTTTCACGTCCGGTCTGCCACTGTACGTGCTGATCCAGCTGATTCCCGGCTGGCTGCGTGTGGAAGGTGTCGGCCTTGCCGAGATCGGTTTTTTTGCGCTGATCGGTTTTCCGTACACCTGGAAGTTTCTCTGGTCGCCGGTCATGGACCGTTTCACGCTGCCGTTTCTCGGGCATCGGCGTGGCTGGATGCTCGTGACGCAGCTTGCCCTGCTGGTGTCCATCGCCTCAATGGGCTTCATCAAGCCGGACCTGTCGATATGGACCGTTGCCTACCTGGCGGCGGCGATTGCCTTTTTCAGCGCCAGCCAGGACATCGTGCTCGACGCCTATCGACGGGAATTGCTGCCGGACGTCGAGCTCGGACTCGGCAACTCGATTCACGTGCAGGCCTACCGGCTGTCCGGCCTCGTGCCCGGTTCGCTGGCGCTGATACTCGCGGACCATTTGCCGTGGCACACAGTGTTTACTGTGGTTGCCCTGTTCATGGGTGTCGGCCTGATCATGACGCTGGTCATCGATGAGGCCATCGCCGAACCAACGCCGCCGCGAACGATGCGTGCGGCGATCGTGGAGCCGATCAGGGAGTTCACGCAGCGCAAGGGCATCGGCGCAGCCATGCTGATACTGGCGTTCCTGTTCCTGTACAAGCTGGGTGACAACATGGCCACCGCTTTGCAGACGCCGTTTTATATCGACGTCGGTTTCAGCCTGACGCAGATCGGTTCCATTGCGAAGTTCGCGTCGTTGTTTTCCGCCATCGTCGGCGGACTGGCCGGCGGCGTCATGATGATCAAGCTCGGCATCAATCGAGCGCTATGGCTATTCGGCGTTGTGCAGGTTGTAAGCATCCTGGGCTTCGCTGTGCTGTCCGAAGTGGGCGCGAACCCGTGGATGCTCGGTGTCGCCGTATCGCTCGAATATCTCGGCGTCGGGCTGGGCACAGCTGCGTTCACCGCCTACATCGCGAAGAACACGAATCCTGTTTTTGCCGCAACGCAATTTGCTTTGTTCACTGCATTAACCTCGGTGCCCCGCACGCTGGCGAATGCGGTTACGGGCGTCATTGTCGAACAAACCGGCTGGACCAACTTCTTTTTCATCTGCACGGTGCTCGCCATTCCGGGCATGTTGCTGCTGTTCAAGGTCGCGCCATGGAACGAGGCACAAGCGTGACTGGTCAGGAACAGGAAGTCGCCGTTGGGCGTCTCGACGAACTCGACGATCCCGGCTGTCGTGAATTCGAGATCGGGGAGGGCGACTGGCCCTTTCGCGGTTTTGTCGTACGGCAGGGGGACGACGTGTACGCGTACCAGAATTTCTGCGCCCACGTGGGCCATCCGCTGAACTGGTCGCCGAACACGTTTCTTACCAAAGACAAGACAGCCATCATTTGCGCATCGCACGGCGCCACCTACCAGATTGACACCGGCCACTGTTTCGCCGGTCCCGGTTCTGGCGGTTCCTTACGCAAAGTGGACGCCGCCATCCGCGACGGCATCATCTACGTGACCGGCCCCACCACTATGTAGCGCCAGTCCGTGATGCGGTGCCCTTTTCTTAAGCCCCGTAATTCGAACTTGGTGCTCGGCCGAGCTAGCGGCTGCTCGCCGTCGTGTTCACGGCGCTCATCGCAGGTGAACAGCGGCGAGTCCGCAAGCACCTCGTCAATATGCTCGGCGTAGTTGGCCCAATCGGTTGCGATGTGCAGCGCCCCACCGGACTCGAGTCGACTGTGCAGCAGCTTAAGGAACGTCGGCTGGATCAAGCGGCGTTTGTGGTGACGTTTCTTGGGCCAGGGGTCGGGGAAGTAGATGTTCACGCGGCGCAATGACCGCGGCGGTATCTGCTGCTCGAGCACCTCGATCGCGTCGTGCCGGACGAGCCGCAGATTCGAGATGCCGGCATCGCGTGCCTTGAGCATGCAGTGGCCCACGCCCGGCTCGTGCACTTCGATGCCAATAAAATCGACAGCGGGGTCTGCAGTGGCCTGCTGTACCAGCGTATCGCCGTTACCGAACCCGATTTCCAGAACCCGCGGTGCGTGCCGTGAAAACAGTGCGTCGAAGTCGAGCAACGCCGCTTTAAAGTCAACGCCAAATTGCGGCCAGAGCTCCGTCAGTGCGCGCTGCTGCGACGGCGTGAGCCGGCCGGTGCGTCGTACAAAGCTTCGAATGGTGCGGTGAGCACGCGTGTCAGGGCTGGTCGGCATGGGGGCATTCTATGGCGTTGTGAATTCGATCGGGCTGGTTTTCTCGGGCCAGCGGCCCTGGATGCCTGCGTAAAAGTCTCGAATGATCTCGAGATCGGCTTCCTGGTCGCCGCTCAGGTTAAACCCCGATCCGATGCCTACACGCTTATTCTGAAAATCCAGAAAACCCATGTACACCGGCACGCCGGCACCTTCCGCAATGCGATAAAAGCCGGTTTTCCAGCCGGGTTTCTGCGTGCGTGTGCCTTCGGGTGCCAAGCCGAAGTAAAAACTGTCCCGCGCTTCGAACATGTCGATTGCTTGCTGTACGGCCGAACCGGCGCGCTCTCGATCCAGCGGAATTCCGCCGAGCCATCGCAGCAGTGAGCTCAGCGGAAACCAGAACAGCGACTTTTTCCCGAAGAAGTGAATCTCGGCGCCAATCGCGACTTTGTACACCAGCGCCCAGATGCCATCCCAGTTGGACGTGTGCGGCGCGGCAATAATCACCGCTTTGGGCACATCGGGTATGCCACCCACTGGCGTCCAGCCGCCAACGCGCAGTATCAACCTGGCCAGGCCTTGTAGCATCAGATTTGTCTTCCGAAGCATCTTCGCGTCGCTTCCGTAATCCGCTGTGGCATAGTAACGCCGACAGGAATAATTTGTAATCGGACCGGGAGGCAACGTGAGAACATCCGGATGGATAAAGCGCTAGCCGTGGTTCTGGCCGGCGAAGCGCTTTATCAAGCGTATCGGCGGCAAGGAACTGTGGCTGAAGACGGAAGTCGAGTACCGGCTGCTCGAGAGCGGCGGCTGGCTGTACACACCGGATCTGCTCGGGCCGGATTCCGTCGTCTACTCACTCGGGGTTGGTGACTCGATCGAATTCGATCTCCGAGACCGGGCGTGAGACTCGGCTTTGTGCTTGATTCGGGTAACTGATTCGCGCACAAAAAAAGGCGCCCCGAAGGGCGCCCCAGTGATTGCTTATCGTGATTCTTATTCAGCGATACCCGGGTTGTGGTACTTGGCCGTATCGAACTCGTTACCCGGGCCATGGCAGACCGCGCAGGCCTCCTGGCCGTTGGGCAAACCACCGACCTTCTGGATCAGGTCTTTTTCGATCGCGACTGCACCGCCCTGCGTGTTGAAGTGACCCATTGCGGCCACACTCATGTGGCAGGTACCGCAAGCCTGCGACGTTGGCGTGGTGGCGGCGTCATCCGTCCAGACGGTCTCTTCGAGACCGAGCGACAGGCTGACAGACCTCGCCTCTTCGCGAGCCGCGTTATAAGAGCCTGCGACGTGGCAGGTATCGCAATTGGCGATCGACTGCGGATAAGTCACTCCGGCAAACTCACCGCCGAACCAGCTCGGGCTTGCAGCGTGGATCGCATGGATCATTCTGCCTAGCGCGAAGCCTTCTTCGATACCGTCCTCGATGGCGGCCAGGTCCGCGTTATGGCACACGAGGCACATCTCAGGGTTGGTAGTTGCGATTTGAACCGTGGAACTGCAGCTGCTTGTGGCAGGCATTGCAGTTATCGGCGGAAACGGCGAATTCACGCTCGGCGCCGTCCGGGTACCAGACAACGCTGGCTGGGGCGGCACGCTGGTTACCGACCTCCAGCGGATCAGCATCCTGGTCGACACCGATCGCTGCCGGATGTCCACCCATCGCGACCATGGCCTGCCCGGTGAAGTCTTCGGGCAGCGCCGTGAAGTAGTCGACCGTGTAGCTACCGTCACCGTTGTCCAGTTGATGCCACCAACGGCGTTCTCGATGTAATACTGGATCACGTCAAGATACATCCGGTTCGGATGACCGGCGCCATAATAGGACGGTTCGCCAGGATGCACCGCGTCGTCGCCATCGATCCGGAGTCGGAATCCGCCCGTGGCGCCGCCCTCTCCACCATTGTAGTTTTCGATGCCGGGCCAGGCGACGTAGAGGTTCATCGACGAGCCGTTGGCAACGTCGAATTCCGGTGCCGTCATGATGTCGTACGCTGTGCCCGCTGCGTTCGTGACGCTGAACGTGATGACCGGTGTCTCGCCGGGTCCCGTCCCCGTTGCGCTGAGGATCTCGAACACGAATTCCTTGCCGAGTTCTTCACGGAAGCGCTGGTCGCCGCTCAATCGGCTGTGAATCGACAGCGCGTCGCCGGCCGTGTCGATAGCGCCGAGGTGGCAGCCGTTGCAGTTCCGTCGTTGGCTGCGCCCAGCGCCGGAATGTCGGAAATGGCATGGTCGAACTGAGTACTCGGCCTGACCCGTCACGACGTCGAAGTTTGCTGCGACCAGTCCGTCGGCATGGCAGCCACCGCAGGTCTTGGCCGTGGCGGCCGCTTGCCAGCCGTCGCCATCAGGCGCTGCTTCCGATGCCGCGTGGCACGTCTCGCAGTAGGCCTTCGATTGCGGATAGGTGACTTCGAGTAGTCGTGCGAGAAGTCCGAGAATCCCCAGATCGTCGAAGGGTACCGCGCCTTCGCGGTCTTCACCCATGTGGATCGAGTGGACCATGTAGGCCATATCGAGCGATTCGCCGGAATCCTGATCGACCGTGCCGGGGTTGTGGCAGGTCACGCAGTATTCCATGGTTTGCGCGGGCCGCCGTGAAAAGCGAATTCATAGTGGCAGCCGTTGCACGTGTCGGTTTCCAGTATGTTCTTCGTATCAACAACGTCACCGCCGCCGGGAACGAAATCATAAACCGGGTTATCGGGCGCCAGCGGTACTTCGCCTTCGCCGTCGAGACGAATCTCGAGGCCGACTCTGTGTGTCAGGGTCGGTTCCCAGGCAACCGCGATCGGTGCGGTGACGTTGGTCACGTCCGTGCCGAATGTGTATTGGTATACGCCGGGCTCGAGCTCGACGTGCGAACCGCCGCTAAAGCGGCTGTCGGTGGTTGCCTGTACGGCCACATCGAGTGCGTCGCTGCCGCGGCCTGCGGCATTGTTGGCAACGTCTTCGATCGATTAACGTAGCTCTGCCAGTACGGCAAGCCGCCGTTGATGACCGGATCCTCATTCGGAACCAGTTTTGCGAAGGTGAACCAGACAAAGCCGGATGCGATACCCTCTGCCGGGTTGCCTTGCTCGTCGGTCACCGTGAAGTCCACGACCGGCGGGCTGGCCACGGTCACGCCCGTGATCGTCGCCTGCAGTTTGCCGAGAGCTTCGATTTCTTCCTCGGTCAGTGCCGAGCCATCGCCAATCGTGATAACGACCCGTCACGTCTGGCCGTCAGCGCCTGGAGGTCCCTGAGGTGCCGGAGGTCAGTCGCCTCTGGGTGCCCGGTGTGCCTTGGGCGCCTTGAGGGCCGGCAGCACCGTCGTCGCCTTCACAACCGGCGAGGCCGAACGTCAGGAAAATGGCCACCAGGAATGTCCAACTCAGCTTGAACAAAACGTTGAACTGTCTCATCGTATTGCTCCTAATTTCTTCTTTGGATTGTCAAGAGACCGGGGGTTGTTCAATATAGCACTCGGACGGACCACCGGCATTGAACATAGCCTACGGTTGGCGGCCGTCCACAACACTGACAAATGTCAGTTTCGATGATTTTTGGCGCTGTGGATTACACCTACCACCGAATGGCGGTTTTGCGGCGATTACGTAGCGATTTCTTGCTTTATTTAGCGGTTATGCCGGCGGCCACGCCGGCGCCCAGCAAGGTCCAGCCCAGCCAGGGGAGATTTCCCAGTGTGAGCACCAGCGTCGCCGCGATAATGCCGACCGCAGCAACGGTCAGCCAGTAGCGTTGGCGACGCTGTTCGGCGAGCTGCGAGCGAATGTGCTCGAGCTCCGGCGACTTGAGATTCAGGTGAATATTTCCGTTCGCCGCCTGCTCGCTTAAACTCTGTATGGCAGCGGGTAACTCGCGCAACGCGTCACGCAGCTGCGGCAGGTTGTCCCGTACGTCTTTCAACAGCGCCCTGCCGCCCACCTGCTCGTCCATCCAGCGCTTCAGTACCGGGTGCGCCGTCTTCCAGAGGTCGAGTTGCGGGATACAGTTCGCGACCCGAGCCCCTCGATATTGAACAGTGTCTTGTGCAGCAGGATCATCTGCGGCTGGATCTCGACGTCAAACCGTTGTGCCACGCGAAACAGGCGCATTAACACCTGTGCAAACGAGATTTCTGACAGCGGCTTGTTGAAAATTGGTTCACAGACTGTTCTGACAGCCGATTCGAGCTGGTCCACGCGTGTGCCTGCCGGTACCCAGCCGGAATCGAGGTGCAGTTTGGCGATGCGGTGGTAGTTGCGATCGAAAAACGCCAGGAAGTTCTCGGCAAGGTAGCGCTGGTCATCCGGACTCAGGGTGCCGACGATGCCGAAATCGACGGCTGCATATTTCGGATGCTCCGGGTCCGTCGTGAGGACGAAAATATTGCCCGGGTGCATGTCGGCGTGGAAAAAATTGTGGCGGAACACCTGTGTGAAGAAGATCTCCACGCCATTCTCGGCGAGCGCTTTTATGTTGGTGCCGGCGGCGCGCAGCGTCTCCATGTCGCTGATGGGCGTGCCGAAGATGCGCTCCTGCACGAGCACCTCCGGGCGGCAGTAATCCCAATAAATATCGGGCACATACAGCATTTCCGAGCCAGCGAAATTGTGCTTGAGCTGTGCCGCGTTCGCGGCTTCACGCATCAGGTCGAGCTCGTCGAGTATCGTGTGTTCGTACTCGTCCACGATCTCAAGCGGCTTCAGGCGTTTGCCGTGCTCCCAGTAACGATCGGCGAGCCCGGCGAGCATGCGCAGCACCGCGAGGTCGCTTTCGATGCGCTCCTCAACGCCGGGCCGCAATACCTTGACGATCACTTCCTTGCCGTCTTTGAGCTGTGCCGTGTGCACTTGCGCAATCGAGGCGGCGGCCAGCGGAGTCAGGTCGAAGCGCTGGAATACCTCGCTGACCGACTGCTCGTAAGCGGCTTCAACAATTGCTAACGCCTGCTCGGCCGGGAACGGCGGTACCGCGTCCTGCAGCTTCGCGAGCTCGTCGGCAATGTCAGGCGGTAACAGGTCGCGCCGGGTGGAAATGGCCTGGCCGAACTTGACGAAGATGGGGCCCAGTTCCTCGAGCGCGAGGCGAATGCGCTCACCCAGAGGTGCTGTGCGATCGCGTTTTCGAGGGGCCAGGTAAAACAGGAAGCGCAATGGGCGCAGCAAGTGCGTTTCCGTGATGATGTCGTCGAGGCTGTACTTCACCAGCACGCGCTGGATCGCGAGCATACGAAACAGTGTGTGTTTACGTGTCATCAGCTTTTTGGCAAACGCCGGATGCGCGCCGCAAGCCGATCCACATCGTCACGCAGCACATCGACATTCCCGGTGAAGCGATCCATTTCGTAGCGGCTCGGCAGGTCGCGACTTTCTTCCTGCAGGTACTCGCGAATGTTGTCGCCCATCGTTGTGCGAGCGTCGGCGCCCCACTTGCTGACACCTCGTGCAAATTCGCCGATGCGGTGCGCGGCGGCATCGCCAACAACGCCTGATAGTTCTTCCTCGAAGTCCGGCTTGGCGAATTCCAGCAGTTGTTGAAACTTCTCGGCGCGTACGGCGTCGCCCGTCATCTCCAGCGATCCGGCACGCAGTGCCTGCGTGTCGCCGTCGGCCGCCATGCGCGCGAGCGTCAACAAAGAGCCGCTGATGGTGAAGTCAGGGTCCTCCTGTGTCTCGGTTGTTACGTCGAGACGATCTGCGTGCACAACAAACCAGGCGGTGATGGCTGTCTTGCTGATACGCACGGCCACCACGGTGCCGGCGAGTTCGCCGCACAGCTTGCGCGCCGGCGTTGTTGACTGGATGTTGCGGTTCAGGAGCCTGGCAATCGGCTGCAGGACGGGCTCGAGCGCGTTCATCGCGATCAGACCCGGTAGCCAATGTGCAGCGCCACGATGCCGGCGGCAAGATTGTGATAACGGCAGCGTTCGAAACCGGCTTCTTCCATCATCGCCTTGAGCGTTTCCTGGTCCGGATGCATGCGGATCGATTCCGCCAGGTACTGGTAGCTGTCGGGGTCCTTCGCAATAAGTTTGCCGAGCGTAGGCAGCACCTTGAATGAGTACAGGTCGTACGCCGGTTTGATGGCTTTGTTGGGTGCGGAAAACTCCAGGATCATCGCTTTGCCGCCCGGTTTCAGCTTGCACAGCATGGAGCGCAATGCGGCCTCTTTATCAGTCACGTTCCTGAGGCCAAAAGCCATGCTGATGCAGTCGAACGTGCCGTCTGCAAACGGCAGTTGCTGGGCATCGACCTGGGCGATCGACAGGTTGCCGGCAACGCCGGCATCGACGAGGCGGCGGCGGCCCTGACGCAGCATGGCGGCGTTGATGTCGGCCAGCACAACGTGGCCCTGTTTACCGACCTTGCCGCAGAACGCTCGTGCGAGATCACCTGTGCCGCCAGCCAGGTCCAGAACGACATCGCCCGGGTGCAACGCCGCCTGGGAAACCGTGAAACGTTTCCACAGTCGATGCAGGCCCGCGGACATCAGGTCATTCATGATGTCGTAGCGGCTGGCGACCGAGTCAAAGACATCGCGCACCAGGCCGGCTTTTGCGTCCGGACTTACGGTTTGGTAGCCGAAGTGCGTCGTGTCGTCAGGTTGCTGTGGCTTGGCCATGGCGCGCTTTACTGTTATTAGTCGGGCAGCCGAGGATACCCCTGAATCCTACAAGATGTAACGGCTCAGGTCCTCGTCCTTCGATAGCTCAGCCAGGTGGTCGTCGACGTAAGTGGCATCGATGATGACTTCCGTGCCGCTTTTGTCAGAGGCCTCGAAGGAAACCGTTTCCAGCAGGCGTTCCATGACCGTGTGCAGGCGACGTGCGCCGATGTTCTCGGTGTTCTCGTTGACGTGGTACGCGACCTCAGCGAGACGCCGGACGCCATCCTTCTCGAAACGCAGCGACACCTCCTCGGTGCCCAGCAACGCCGCGTACTGCAGGGTCAACGATGCATCGGGCTCCGTCAGGATGCGCACAAAGTCCTCGGTTGTCAGCGACTTGAGCTCGACACGAATCGGAAAACGACCCTGGAGCTCAGGAATCAGGTCCGACGGCTTCGAGACGTTGAATGCGCCGGACGCGATAAACAGGATGTGGTCCGTCTTCACCATGCCGTACTTCGTGCTCACCGTGGAGCCCTCGACCAGCGGCAACAGGTCGCGCTGCACGCCCTCGCGTGACACGTCGGCGCCCTGCGTCCCGGACTGCCGTGCCACTTTGTCGATTTCATCAAGGAACACGATGCCGTGCTGCTCCACCGCCTCGAGGGCCTGCGTTTTCAGCTCTTCGTCATCGAGCATCTTGGCCGCTTCCTCATCCGTGAGAAGACGAAATGCTTCCTGTACTTTCAGCTTGCGCGTTTTGCTGCGGTTACCACCCAGGTTCTGGAACATGCCCTGCAGCTGGCTGGTCATTTCTTCCATGCCTGGCGGCGCCATGATCTCAACGCCTACCGGCAGCGCCTGGATCTCGATCTCGATTTCCTTGTCATCGAGTTTGCCTTCGCGGAGCATCTTCCGAAATTTCTGCCGTGTGTCACTGTCGGCGGGAGCACTCTCGGTATCCTGCGTAAAGCCAACGCTGCGCGACGGCGGCGGCAGCAAGGCGTCAAGCACGCGCTCCTCCGCAGCGTCCTCGGCGCGATGTCGAACTTTTGACATCTCATCTTCGCGCGTCATCTTGATAGACACGTCCATCAGGTCACGGACGATGCTGTCGACCTCGCGGCCGACGTAACCGACTTCGGTGAACTTGGTGGCCTCGACTTTGACGAACGGTGCTTTCGCAAGGCGCGCCAGACGCCGTGATATTTCTGTTTTGCCGACACCGGTCGGCCCGATCATCAGGATGTTCTTTGGCGTTATCTCGCTGCGCAGCGGCTCGTCCACCTGCACGCGCCGCCAGCGATTCCGCAGCGCGATAGCGACCGCACGCTTGGCCTCATCCTGGCCGATGATGTGCTTGTCCAGTTCCTGGACAATTTCTCTGGGTGTCATCTGAGACATAGCTTCTACAGTTCTTCGATAGTGATGTGCTGGTTCGTGTACACGCAGATTTCGCCCGCGATGAGCAGGGCTTTCTCGACAATTTCGCGTGCCGACAACTCGGTGTTTTTGAACAGGGCGCTGGCTGCCGCCTGGGCGAACGGGCCGCCGGAGCCGATGGCCATCAGGTCATCTTCCGGCTCGATAACGTCGCCGTTTCCCGAGATGATAAATGAGGCGTCCTTGTCAGCGACGCACAGCAGCGCCTCAAGACGCCGCAAGCGCCGGTCGGTGCGCCAGTCCTTGGCCAGCTCGATCGCCGCGCGGGTCAGGTTCCCGTACTGCTCAAGCTTGGTCTCAAAGAGTTCGAACAATGTAAAAGCATCGGCGGTGCCACCGGCAAAGCCGGCGATCACGCGACCGTCTGCAAGCCGCCGCACCTTGCGGGCGTTACCTTTCATGATGGTGTCGCCCATGCTGACCTGGCCGTCGCCGGCGATGGCAACTTTGCCATTGCGGCGGATCGAGACAATGGTCGTCCCTCGAAATTGTTCCATGGTTCCGGTTCCTGCTGCGGCGCTGCTGGTTAGTCTTTCTTGCGCGCTCGTGGATGGGTTTGGTCGTATATCTGGGCCAAATGCTGGAAATCAAGGTGCGTATAAACCTGCGTTGTCGCGATGTTGGCGTGCCCGAGCAGCTCCTGCACGCCACGCAGGTCGTGGCTTGATTCAAGCATATGAGTTGCGAATGAGTGCCGGAACAAATGCGGGTACACGTTGGTATCGATGCCCTGGCGCCGTGCCCAGTGGCTGACTCTTGCCTGCACCGAGCGCGGGCTGATGCGCGTCCCCCGGTTGCTGACGAACATTGCCGTTTCCTCGACACTGGCCAGCCCATTGCGCGACTTCTGCCAGCGCGCCAGTGCTTTCAACGCGTGCCGGCCGACGGGAACGATGCGCTCCTTGCTGCCTTTGCCGGTGACTCGCACGGTTGCGTCGTGCGGGTCGACGTCGCCGCAGTTGAGATTGACGAGCTCGGCCAGCCGTAGTCCTGACGAATACAACAGCTCCAGCATCGCGCGGTCACGGTCCACGATTGCGCCTTTACCCGGTATATCGAGCAAGGCGCGCCATGCGATCAGCATCCAGGTTGCCCGGCAAACGTTTGCTGGCTTTCGGCGCGGACACCGACTTCGCCGGATTTTTCTCGGCGTGTTTTTCGCGGATCAGGTAAGCAAAAAAAGTGCGTGCCGCCGATAAGCGGCGCTGAATACTTCTTGCGCCGAGGCCCTTTCTAAAACAGGCCGCAGAATAAGAACGCACATGCTCGGCATCCAGTTGCCGCCACTCGGCGACATCGGCGCTCTCCAGGTAAGCGAGGAGTGTCTCGAGGTCGCGACGGTAGTTCTTGCAGGTTAGCGGCGACAGCCGGCGCTCGGTCTCGAGGTGGCGGATAAAGCGCTCGATCCAGGCGGCATTGTCCAATCGATCGTCCCTAGTAACGCTTGAGGGCTTCCGCGATGAGCTCTCCAAGCCGCGTCAGAAAATCGATGCGCATGCCCGGGTGGAATCGGTCACTGCTGGACACTGCCGATCGCAAGAAAGCCAATTTCCGCACCCTTGCCGAGCGGTACCAGGGCGGCCGAGCCAATCTCTTCGGCGTCACGGTGAAACAGGAATTCGCGCTGCGTGTCGCGTATTTGCCCGCAGCGCGCGCCGCTGCCATTCAGGAACGTGTTAAACGGTTTGAGCGACGGGTCTTTACGATCGATGACATGAAAGAATCGCCCGGCATCGATGTCAGAAAAATGATCGGGATCGCCGAATATCACGAGCACGGCCTGGTCGGCGTCGAAGCCACTGCGCATGGCCGTTTCAATAACCGCGACAGTGCTGGCCAGGCTGTTGGTAGCGAGCAGCTGCTTGCTGAATTCATGAATCTTGGCGGACAGCACGTCGTTCGCGCGTGCCACCTCGATCAGGTCCTGCAACTGTCGTTTGCGCTTCAGGTCCTTCTTGCGCAATACCGATACCTGCCGTTCCACCAGCGAGACGGCGCTACCCGTGGCATGCGGCAGCTCAAGCACGCTCAGTAGTTTTGGATTGCGCTCGAAAAAGTCCGGGTGCGCGGCCAGAAAATCGCAGACGGCCGCGTCTGACAGCTCCTCGTCGACGTAATCCTGTTCTGGTTGCGTACTCATATTTCCACAGTTCCTTCAGCGATCAGCTCGGCATTTCCAGTCAGCCAGACCGGATCCCGGCCGCCGCGCCAGCTTACCATGACTTCGCCACCCGGCAGCCGCACGGTGACCTCCGGGCCGAGCAATCCAAGCCGCTGTCCCGCCACGACCGCGGCGCAGGCGCCGGTGCCGCAGGCCTGTGTTTCGCCCACGCCACGCTCGTGCACGCGCAGCTCGATCGTCGTGTTATCGACGATCCGCATGAAGCCCACATTGGTGCGTTCCGGGTAGCGTTCGTGGTGCTCGATAAGCGGGCCGATTCGGGCGACCGGGGCGGTCGTTACGTCGGGTACCTGCAGCACGCAGTGCGGGTTACCCATCGAGATTGCGGCAACATCGAACATCTGGCCGTCAGCCTCGAGGGCATAGGTCAGGGCCTCGCGGTCGGCGAGAAACGGAATACGCGTCGGCTCGAACTCGGGCGTTCCCATGTCGATCGATATCAGTCCGTCGTCGAGTATGATCGCCTCCACCAGGCCGGCCGGACTCTCGAGCATAAATGACTGATTATGTTGTGATTTTCCGGCCAGGAATCGCGCTACGCAGCGCACCCCGTTGCCGCATTGCTCGACTTCGGAGCCGTCCGTATTAAAGACGCGGTAGCTGGCAGCATGGTCCGGGTCGACTGCCGCTGTCACCCACATCATCTGGTCAAAAGCCGGTCCGATAATGCCCTGACCCAGTTGTTTTATCGTCGCCAAATCGGGCGGCGGCAGATTGTGCGTGCGCTGATCAACAACCAGAATACGGTTGCCGGTGCCGTGCATTTCAAGGTAGTCGAGCTGCATTTTTTGAGTGTAACAGTCGCCAGATTGGGTCGAATGGACTTTTGATGTTGGCCTCTGTAGTTTTACATAAACACCAAGCCACACTAACAACATCGCCCTTGGAGAGAGTCATGCGGCACATAATGGTTTTGAACGCGAAAGGTGGCTGTGGCAAGAGCACCCTCGCCACCAACATCGCATCTTATTTCGCTACAGAAGGCGCCAGCGTCGCGCTTGCTGATTACGATCCGCAGCGATCGAGTCTCGACTGGCTCGACCGCCGCCCCGATAACCGCGCTGCAATTACCGGTGTGGCCGGATTCGACGGGGGGCTGCGGCGCGTTCCGCGGACCGCCGATTTCGTCATTATTGACGCGCCCGCCCGCTCGCATGGCTCGGAGCTGACCGACCTGGTCAAACATGCCGAGACCATCGTGGTGCCGGTGCTGCCGTCAACCATCGACATGCAGGCCACCACCAAGTTTCTCGAAGAACTGAGAAACGTCGGCAAGATCGAGCGCAAGCAGGCGAAGATCGGCACCGTGGCCAATCGGGTGCGTGACAACACGCTGATTTTTGATGAGCTTGACGAGTATCTGCTCAAAACGCGGACGCCCTACATTGCGGCATTGCGTGAAGCGCAGAATTACGTGCGTGCGTACACGCGCGGCCTCGGCATTTTCGAGTTGCCCGAGTACCTGGCATGGCCGGACTGGGATGACTGGAAGCCGCTGACAGCCTGGTTGCGCAGCGCTCGCAGTCAGCCGTAGCTTGTAGGACGCGCCCAAGGGGCGCTCCAACACTCGCTTTGATGCCGTCCTCGGGGTTGGCATAGCGCGGAGTTACGCCCAGCACGTCACGCATCTTCGTCGTATCCACGACACGCGACTCTGTCATGAACGACAGGCGTTGCGGTGAGAACTGCTGTCTGGCCTCATCAAGGGTGACCTCCGGCGGCGCCGGCAGCTCCAGCAGGCGCGCAACTTCGTTGCTGAACCAGTGAGAGCTGCGGTGATCGCCGTCGCCGACGTTATAGACGCCGGCCGGTACGGCCGGCGACAGCGCCGCGATGCAGCACCGCACGAGATCGTCGACGTGTATACGATTGCCCGGGTTGGCGCTTTGTTCGTTCAACACCGGCATACCGGCTGCAATGCGCTCGATGCCAAGACGGCCGGGCCCGTAGATACCCGGAGTTCGCAACACGACGAGCCTGCAATTGGTGCCACGCGCCCAATCCTCTAGCTGCTTCTCGGCAGCGACTCGACGTGCCGAGCGCTCGTTGGACGGGTTAACGGGTGTGGCTTCGTTGACGCTTTTCCCGTGGCAGTCACCGTAAACACCGGTGGTGCTGATGTAGACGAATCGTTTGGGCGTGGGGTCGAGCAATGGCAGCAGCCGGTCGAGCCTGTGATCGGGATTGCCCGCCGGCGGCACCGTGTAGACGACCGCGTAGTCATCCGGCAGGTTGATGGGCAGAGAGGTTGCAGAATCCAGATCGAAAACCAGGCAGGTTCGCTCGGCGTCGATCCTCGAGCGGCTCAAGCCTGCTGCTTCGTCGGCAGGCAGCATGTGCAGCAAGCGGCGGCCCGTGTAGCCAGTTCCTGTAACGAGCGTAAACATTTTCAGCAGTTTACCGTGCTTAGAACTATTGCGTCTCGGCGTCGATGTGCGGGATCGCAGTTAACGGCTTGGCTGCAACCATGCCGAGACCGTCACGATACGCATCGGCGGCTGCATCGGCTTCGCCGAGCTGGTTCAGTAGATTGCCGTATTCCTGGTAAGCCTCGGGCGTCGGTCGCAGGTTGATTACCGTTTCCAGGTAGCTGCGCGCTTTACCCCATAGCTCGTTACGCAGGCACAATCGCGCGGCTGCAAGCAGCAGGTCCGGGTCATCGTCGTGTTTCTTCAACCACGCCTCGGCTTTCTTGAGCTGCTTCGTTGTATCGCTGGTTTCGACCAGGCCGAATAGCCGAACCAGCGGGCCGCGCCAGTTCGATTTCAACGCAGCTGTCAGCTCCTTATAGACGCGATCGGATTCGCCAGCCCGCATCAGCGCCGTGTAATAGGCCTCCAGCAGGGAAGCGTCCGCTTGTGCTTGCGTGCGATAGCCTTCCATGCCGCATCGATAGCGGCAGTGTCCGGGGCCGCCCGCAGTGCTTCGGAATGGACGCGGATAGTCCACTTGTCCAGCGTGCCCGCTTTAATCTGCTTGTTCTTGCCGAGGCGTGGCAGCAGCGCCGCCAGGGCGTCCCAGTCACCGAGCTCGAAGTACAGGCGCCCGAGTAGTGACAGCGCCTGGGCATGGTTGCGGGAGTTTTCGTCGAGGTGCCGCAGTGTCGCCAGGGCCTTTTCTTTCTCACCACGATCGATCTGAAATTCCGCTTGTGTCAGCAGCACGGCGTTGGTGGCTTCGGGTGTTTCCTGGTATGCGAGTCGCAACCATTCGTCGCGCCGCGCGTCGTTGCCCTGCAAATGAGCGGCTCGCGCAGCCTGCAGGTAATTAAACAAGGGTGAGTCGCTGCTGCTCGCCGCGCGACCGAGCATCTTTTCGCCGCGCGCGAGATTACCTTCAGCCACCGCAATCATGCCGCGCGTCAGTTTCTGCCCGGAACGTGCGGACCGGTAGCGTCCGGCGGCTTCGCCGAGGCGCCGCGGCGCCAATACGATCTTGCGAATGATCCAGATCGTGAAAAACAGCAGCAGTGCAAGGCCCAGCAGCACCGGTACTGACATCTCGACCATGTAGCCGCGGAAGTTGATGATCACGTAGCCGGGGTCGGCCAGCAGGAAATGCGCCGCAAAAGCGCTGACGAAAAGCGCCAGGACGACAATGATGCCAAATATCACTGCGAGCTCTCGGCCAGCGTTTGATACTGGCGCAACAGCCGCAACGACTGTGAGATGTCGGGCGCCGCGGTCGTAACCACGTTGCCGCGAACCTCAGACAGCGTCTCGCGCGTGCTGGCGACCTGTGCACTGTCGGCGTCGAAGTGCTCCGCGAGCAAGGCACTGGTGTCATCGAGTGACTGTTCAAACACCGCCTGTTCGCCACGCAGCAGTGCCAGCCGCGCCGACTGCAACTGCAGGGCGATGTTATTGCGTAAGAAATACTCGCCGTCCGGCGTCAGCATGACCCGCTTTTCCTGATCCGGCGGCGTCACTTTGACCAGGCCGGAGATAGCCGACTTCATCGACGTCCATGCGCGGTTCATGCCGCTTTGTTCTGCGTCGACGTTGGTATCTTCCGGTGTGTCAGCAAAGGCCGTTCTCGCCAGCGGCAACGACTCGACGACCCGCGCCAGGCTGGCCAACGTCAAGGTCGCGCCCGCGATGTCGGGTTTTTCCATGAGATTCAGCGCGGCCAGTTCATCCGAAATCGCACGGCGCACGTCGGTCAGCGCCGGGTCCGCAATCTGTACAACGCGTTCGTCCGCCATGCTCAGCGCCATCGACGCGAGCGCCGGGTTATTGGCCAGCTGTAACTGCGCGTTGGCAATTTGCAGGTAGTACTCGGCTTCCGCCAGCAGCCATGTATTGCGCGCGCTTGTGGACACGCCAGCCAGCGATGCGATCGAACTTTCGAGCGTCGACATTCTGGACGGGAGCGAATTCAGCTCGCGAATGCGCTCGTCGAGATCACCGCGCAGCGCCTCGACGTCCGCTGTAGTGGCGGTCTCACCGACATTAATTGCGTCTATGCGATCCGCCAGCTCCGTTACCGAACGGCGGGTCGTGGCGACCTGCGATTCGAGCCCGGTTACCGCGGTATTCACGCTATCGTCATCACTGCTCTGCCAATCGAGATAGAACGTGTAGCCAACGACGCCCAGGGCAGCCGCCGACAGCAGCAGGGCGAGCCAGGCAACGCCATTGCCGCGTTGTTTTGGCTGCTTGGCAGGCTTGATGATCTCGGCGTCGGCGGTGTCTTGTGCAGCTTCTTCCGCAGCCTCTTCCGCGACCTCGTCCGCGGCAGGCGCCACTTCGTCGACGGTTACGTCTTCCGGCGTACTCTCCTGCCCGGGTAACGTCTCGTCCTGATCCTTATTCGTATCGCTCATCATTCTCGTCCGGAGTCGGTCCTGTGGAGTGCCATCATTGCCTGAACCATGCTGTGCGCCTGTGGCCCCGCAGCAAGTACTGGCCGGGAAGCGGGGTACAGGTCCAGCACCTCTTTTAACACACGACCCGAGGGGGTCACCAGCGGCGTCGTTTCCAGTTGCTCCCGGCACCAGTCGGGCAACAACGTCACGAGGTTATGCAGCGATTGTACGCTCATGACCGTGATTATCGAGATGTCACCTTGTCGCCAGTGAGCTTCGAGACTGGCGAGTGCCTCCGGGTCAGCCGTCGGGATGCGTCGCTGGTAAACAGAGAGGTAACTGACGTTAGCGCCACGCTCGGTCAGCTCCTGTGCGAGTAACTCCCGTCCTGTGTCGCCGCGAATAATGCGGATCTCCTTGCCGACGACCGTCTGCAGCTCGGATCTCGGCCAGCAGATGTTCGCTGTCATAGCCGCTGGCGGGCTGGATATCGACGATGTGTCCGGCCGCGGCCACCGCCTCGGCGGTGGCAGGACCGATAACGGCAATCTTGCTGCCGGAGGTGTACTGCAAACCGTATTCGACCGCGTTGCGGCTGATAAAAATAACGATGTCGGGTTTGGGCAGGCGACTGGCGGCGGCGCTGACAACCGTCTGGTCAAGTGCCGCAATATCAATGACGGGAAAGCAATAGGTCGTGCCACCTTCCTTCTCGATTGCGGCAACCAGGTCGGCTGCCTGCGTGCGTGGCCGCGTGACCAGTACGCCGACGCCCTGCAGCGCGTTATCAGGCATGCGTGGCACCGGCGGCCGCCTCGAGGAGTTCGCGAGCACCGCTCTTTAACAAGCGCCCTGCAAGCTTGTCGCCCAGCTGTTCGGCGTCTTGTCGATGGCCGGATACCGAGTCGCGAATCGACTCGCTGCCGTCAGGCAGCGCAACCAATGCGGTGACCGTGAGCGTGTCGCCATCGACAATCGCATAAGTTGCCACCGGTGACTGACAGCTGGCCTGCAGATGCCTGGCGATGGCACGCTCTGCCAGCGTGGTTTGCACGGTCGTTGCATGATTGAGTGTTTCAAGAACAGCGATCAACTCTGCATTGTCCGCCAGGCACTCAATGCCGACGACGCCCTGCGCCGCGGCCGGCAACATTTGTGTCGGCAGGAACTGTTGGCTGATGTGTTGCTCGAGCTGCAACCGCTCAAGACCGGCGGCGGCCAGGATAATTGCGTCGTAGTCACCGTTTTCGAGTTTCTTAAGTCGCGTGTTGACGTTGCCGCGCAGCGGTTCGATCCGCAAGTCCGGGCGCATCATCTTGAGCTGCGCCTGGCGGCGCAGGCTCGAACTGCCCACGAGCGCACCGTCCGGCAGATCGTCGAGCTGCTGACCGTTCGGCGAGACGAGTGCGTCTGCATGATTGGCTCGCTCGAGGACAGCCGCGATGCAAAAGCCGTCCGGCATTTCCGCAGGCACGTCTTTCATCGAATGCACGGCAATGTCCGCTTCGCCACGCTGCATCGCAACTTCAAGCTCCTTGATAAACAGGCCCTTGCCGCCGATTTTCTGCAGACTGCGATCGAGGATTTCGTCACCGCGCGTCGACATCGGCACCAGGTCGATGCCTTCGACGCCAGGTGCCTGGCGCAGCAAGTCGGCGACGTGATTGGCTTGCCAGAGGGCGAGTGCGCTTTTGCGCGTTGCAATTCGGATTTTCATAAGTCCTACGATTCTTTGAGTCGGCGACGCACTTCAGCGACATGTCGGCGGCTGATTATCATCTCATTGTCGTTAACTTGCGAGCGGCCGCGCAATACGACCCGGCTTTTATTGTCCGCTGTCTTCTCGACGCGCTCGATCTGATCGACGGCGACCAGTGCGCCACGATGAATGCGGACGAATCGTTGCTTGAATTCTTCAGCCAGGGATTTTAGCGAATCATCGATGAGATCGGGGCCATGCTCATGCTCGACGCGAACGTATTTCTGGTCGGCACAGAAACAGCGAATGTCGGTGACCGGAATCATCTTTAGTTCGCCATGGCTGCGTGCGCAGATCTGCTGGCGCGGCGCATTTAGCTTTGCGTCGATTGCCGCCTCTTGCAGCACACTGCTGGTCAGCCGCGCCGCCTGCTCAAGCGCCGCCGTGATGCGAGCGCGGCGGACCGGTTTGAGCACATAACCTATGGCGCGCGCATCGAAGGCCTCGACGGCGTACTCGTCATACGCAGTGGTAAAGACAACGGCCGGGGGATGTTCGAGATTATTAAGGTGATGCGCGGTTTCGATGCCCGATAGTCCCGGCATGCGGATATCGAGCAGGACGACATCCGGCTCCAGGCGCGCGGCCAGTCCAATCGCATCGAGACCGTTGACGGCCTCGCCAACAATCGTGTACCCATCCTCTTCTTCGAGAATCTGTCGCAAGCGATCGCGGGCCGGCTGTTCGTCGTCGACGATGAGCAGTTTCACGGGCGCTCTTCCGCAGCGGGGAAGCGTAGCGTTACGCTGAAGCGATCCTTGCTGTTGTCGATATCGATACCGCCGCTACCGCCGAATGCGAGTTCGAAGCGCTGCTCGATATTCGACAGCGCCATTTGATTGCCGTCGACATGCCGGGCCTGCCCGTCACTCAACGGGTTCGACATGCGGATTTCGAGCGTGTCGCCGTCGCGCCTGCCGGACACGGAAACTTCGCCGCCGTCCGGCATCAGTTCAATCCCATGATAGATCGCGTTCTCGAGCAGTGGCTGCAACGTCAGCGTGGGCACAAGCGCGGTCATCGGAACATCACCAAAGTCCCAGCGCACGGTGAGGCGATCGCCGAGGCGCAGCTTTTCGATGCGCTCGTAAGTCTCTGCGATTTCCAGTTCCTGTTGCAGTGACGACAAGTCGCGTGGACTGCTCAACGTGGCGCGCAGCAAGTCGGATAAATCCTCAACCGCCTCTTCGGCCTGCCGGGGGTTGCTGCGCGTCAGCGATGCGATGGTGTTCATGCTGTTGAACAGGAAGTGCGGCCGTATCAACGCCTGCAACGCGCTGATGCGCGCCTGTGCTTCGAGCACAATGCTGCGGCGCCACTCGCTCGCCACGTACAAATAGCGCATGAACAACGCAATGACGATCGAGCTGATGGCAAACGTCCGCAGCACAAAACCGCCGTGAGATCCGTTGATGATGCCGGACTGACCCAGCCACGACATGGTCTGCCAGGCGCCTTCCGCGAGGATGAGGCTCAGCAAAACGAGGACTCCAAAGCCGAGGACAAACGCCAGCGTTTTGCCGGCACGCTCGAGATAAGCGCGTAACTGGCAGAGGACCGCCGTGCTGAGCAAGGCGAGCCACAGCACGAACATCGAGGTTTTCGACAGGCTGATGAGGAACTGCCCATCACCGCCATGCGCCGCCAGCGTCAGAACAATCGCGACGAGCTCGGCCACCAGCACAACAATGAACAGCGTGCCAGGCGAACAAAAGTCCGGCAGATAGGCCTGGCTGGTGTCGCTTTCAGACTCGGATGCTGCAGGCAAAGGGCGCTCCTTCGGGATCAGGCCCGCATTGTAACGCCAGCGGCCGAAGCGCGCCTTGCCGTTGCCCCGCTCAGGAGCTGCAGTTTTTCGCGATGTGATCCTCTAGGCGTTTGCGCGCTTGCGTCATTTCGTCATCGTCGAGATAGGTGCGCTCGCCGTTTGCCCCCTCCCGGTACAGCCGCCGGGACTGCGCGTAACGCTCGAGGCTTGCACGGTACGAGTCGCACTGTTTCTGCCGGCCGGCTGCAGCCGCGGCTTCTGCGGCGGCAACGCGGTCAGCTTCGTCCGCCGCGGTGCGCTGCTCCTGGCGAGCGGCCTGCTTTTCCACGCGTGCTTCTTGCTGCTGCTGAATGACACCCTTGTCGGTACGGCTGTAAGAGAGGCCCAGGCGTACTTCACTGGGCGCGCCCATGGGACGATCACGATAGTGGACATTGCCATCTTCGTCCGTCCATTTGTAAATCTCATTCGCCACGGCGCCGCCAGAGAGCGTAAGCGCGATGACGGCGAATCCCAACAATAGTTGCTTGCATTGCATCAGATGACTTCCCGACGGCGAGCATTGCCGCCTGACTGTGATAGTTCACTATTAGATCACGTTGGCAGCGGATATGGAGTGATCGAAATCACAGCAATAGCTGCCAAAATGTGGAGGCGCGCCAATAAAAAAGCGGGCCTTGCGGCCCGCTGGCTGTTTGCTGGCCGGGGGATATCTAATGCCAGCTAACAAAATCCGACAACGCTGCCAGTCTGTCGTTATGACAAATCTGACAGCGCTGCCGGGGGGGGGACTATTCGGCGCTTACGAACTCGGGGTAAGCCTCGAGGCCGCATTCGCTGAGATCGACACCTTCGTACTCCTCTTCCTCGGAGACTCGGATGCCCATGATCAACTTCAGAACAAACCAGACGGCCAGGCTGACAAGGAACGCCCAGGCGAAGATACTGATGACGCCGACGATCTGACCCTTGAAGGTCGCCTCGCCGTTCGTAAACAGGACCGCCAGTACGCCCCAGATGCCGACCGTGCCATGAACGGATATCGCACCAACCGGATCGTCGATCTTGATCTTGTCAAAGGCGACGATGGACGCGACCACGATCAATCCGCCAACGGCACCGATCGTGGTAGCCACTATCGGCGACGGTGACAGCGGGTCAGCCGTGATGGACACCAGCCCTGCAAGAGCGCCGTTGAGCGCCATCGTCAGGTCTGCCTTGCCAAACCAGAGGCGTGACAGAAGCAGGGCAAACACCAGTCCGCCAGCTGCCGCCATGTTGGTATTAACGAATACCAGCGAGACAGCGTTCGCCTCTGCAACGTCGGAAACCTTCAGTTCGGATCCGCCGTTGAAGCCGAACCAGCCCAACCAGAGGATCAGCGTTCCCAGCGTGGCGAGAGGCAGATTACAGCCAGGAATAGCATTGATCACGCCATTCGCGCCGTACTTGCCTTTACGTGCACCCAGCACGATGACACCGGCTAGCGCCGCCGCGGCGCCACACAGGTGTACCGTACCCGAGCCGGCAAAGTCGAAGTAACCGAAGCTCTCGGTGAGGAAACCGCCGCCCCAGTTCCAGAATCCCTGGATCGGATAGATGAAGGCTGTCAGGACGACGGCAAAGGCAAAGAACGACCAGAGCTTCATGCGTTCTGCCACGGCGCCCGAAACGATCGACATGGCGGTTGCCACGAACACGACCTGGAAGAAGAAATCCGACAGGCCGGAGTAGTACGTTTCGCCGCCACTGGCAATAACATCAGCCGCCGCGTTGTCACCGCGGCCAAGCATTCCGTCACCAAACTGCAGAAACAGGTTAGACGCCTCGGCCGGATACATGATGGTGTAACCACACAGCATGTACATGATGCAGGCGATCGAGTAGAGACCGACGTTCTTGGTCAAAATCTCGGCCGTGTTTTTGGCACGAACGAGGCCAGCTTCGAGCATCGTGAAGCCCGCCGCCATCCACATGACGAGCGCGCCCATGACGAGAAAGTAAAAAGTATCGAGCGCATAAGCCAGTTCAGTGACCTGCGCCGCTAATTGAGTTGTTTCTTCCACGAGTTATCCCTCCCTATACGGCTTCGCTACCGGTTTCACCGGTGCGAATGCGAATGGCCTGCGTCAGTTCGGTGACGAAGATCTTGCCGTCGCCGATTTTGCCGGTGCGTGCCGAATTGGCGATAGCCTCGATGACCTGTTCGAGAACAGCATCGTCAACTGCCAGCTCAATTTTTGCTTTGGGCAAAAAATCGACGACGTACTCGGCGCCTCGATACAGCTCTGTGTGTCCCCGTTGCCGGCCGAAGCCTTTGACCTCGGTCACGGTGATGCCCTGGATGCCAACGTCGGCGACTGCCTGTCGGACATCATCCAGTTTGAATGGCTTGATGATCGCGGTGATCATTTTCATTGTGATTCCCCTCCATAGAGAAGGCGGCCTTGCGGCCGCCACAAACTGATCAGTTCGCGCCAATAAAAAAGCGGGCCTTGCGGCCCGCTGGCTGTTTGCTGGCCGGGGAAGATCTAATGCCAGCTAACAAAATCCGACAACGCTGCCAGTCTGTCGTTATGACAAATCTGACAGCGCCGCCGGGGGGGGACTATTCGGCGCTTACGAACTCGGGGTAAGCCTCGAGGCCGCATTCGCTGAGATCGACACCTTCGTACTCCTCTTCCTCGGAGACTCGGATGCCCATGATCAACTTCAGAACAAACCAGACGGCCAGGCTGACAAGGAACGCCCAGGCGAAGATACTGATGACGCCGACGATCTGACCCTTGAAGGTCGCCTCGCCGTTCGTAAACAGGACCGCCAGTACGCCCCAGATGCCGACCGTGCCATGAACGGATATCGCACCAACCGGATCGTCGATCTTGATCTTGTCAAAGGCGACGATGGACGCGACCACGATCAATCCGCCAACGGCACCGATCGTGGTAGCCACTATCGGCGACGGTGACAGCGGGTCAGCCGTGATGGACACCAGCCCTGCAAGAGCGCCGTTGAGCGCCATCGTCAGGTCTGCCTTGCCAAACCAGAGGCGTGACAGAAGCAGGGCAAACACCAGTCCGCCAGCTGCCGCCATGTTGGTATTAACGAATACCAGCGAGACAGCGTTCGCCTCTGCAACGTCGGAAACCTTCAGTTCGGATCCGCCGTTGAAGCCGAACCAGCCCAACCAGAGGATCAGCGTTCCCAGCGTGGCGAGAGGCAGATTACAGCCAGGAATAGCATTGATCACGCCATTCGCGCCGTACTTGCCTTTACGTGCACCCAGCACGATGACACCGGCTAGCGCCGCCGCGGCGCCACAGAGGTGTACCGTACCCGAGCCCGCAAAGTCGAAGTAACCGAAGCTCTCGGTGAGGAAACCGCCGCCCCAGTTCCAGAATCCCTGGATGGGATAGATGAAGGCTGTCAGGACGACGGCAAAGGCAAAGAACGACCAGAGCTTCATGCGTTCTGCCACGGCGCCCGAAACGATCGACATGGCGGTTGCCACGAACACGACCTGGAAGAAGAAATCCGACAGGCCGGAGTAGTACGTTTCGCCGCCACTGGCAATAACATCAGCCGCCGCGTTGTCACCGCGGCCAAGCATTCCGTCACCAAACTGCAGAAACAGGTTAGACGCCTCGGCCGGATACATGATGGTGTAACCACACAGCATGTACATGATGCATGCGATCGAATAGAGACCGACGTTCTTGGTCAAAATCTCGGCCGTGTTTTTGGCACGAACGAGGCCAGCTTCGAGCATCGTGAAGCCCGCCGCCATCCACATGACGAGCGCGCCCATGACGAGAAAGTAAAAAGTATCGAGCGCATAAGCCAGTTCAGTGACCTGCGCCGCTAATTGAGTTGTTTCTTCCACGAGTTATCCCTCCCTATACGGCTTCGCTACCGGTTTCACCGGTGCGAATGCGAATGGCCTGCGTCAGTTCGGTGACGAAGATCTTGCCGTCGCCGATTTTGCCGGTGCGTGCCGAATTGGCGATAGCTTCGATGACCTGTTCGAGAACAGCATCGTCAACTGCCAGCTCAATTTTTGCTTTGGGCAAAAAATCGACGACGTACTCGGCGCCTCGATACAGCTCTGTGTGTCCCCGTTGCCGGCCGAAGCCTTTGACCTCGGTCACGGTGATGCCCTGGATGCCAACGTCGGCGACTGCCTGTCGGACATCATCCAGTTTGAATGGCTTGATGATCGCGGTGATCATTTTCATTGTGATTCCCCTCCATAGAGAAGGCGGCCTTGCGGCCGCCACAAAGTGATCAGTTCAGGTCGAAGGACTTGCCGATTGTGAAGAT
>CAWJHR010000011.1:0-40451 GCA_963842765.1 uncultured Gammaproteobacteria bacterium
CGTATATCGAGGATGCAGCGAAACAGGGCGTGCAGGTGCTGTGCTTCCAGGAAGTATTCACGCAGCCGTATTTTTGCCCGAGCCAGGATCGCAAATGGTACGCCGCGGCAGAACCGATTCCCGACGGCTACACGACACGACTGATGCAGGAGTACGCGAAGAAACACGGCATGGTCATCGTCGTTCCTATCTATGAAGAACACATGACCGGCGTTTACTACAACACGGCCGCCGTCATCGACGCGGATGGCAGCTACCTCGGCAAGTATCGCAAGACCCACATTCCGCAGGTCGATCCCGGCTTTTTCGAGAAGTTCTTCTTCAAACCGGGCGACAGCGGTTACCCGGTTTTCCAGACCGCTTTCCTGAAGCTTGGCGTTTACATTTGTTACGACCGCCACTTCCCCGAAGGCTGGCGCGCACTGGCACTGAACGGTGCTGAGTACATCGTGAATCCCTCGGCCACGGTCGCAGGCTTGAGCAAGTACCTGTGGGAGCTCGAGCAGCCCGCGTCCGCTGCCGCCAACGGCGTTTTCATCGGCGCCATCAATCGCATCGGCACCGAGGAGCCCTGGGCCAAGCAGATGGGCGAGTTTTACGGCTCGAGTTACATCGTCAACCCGCGCGGCGCGATCGAGGCACAGGCAAGCTACGGCGACGACGAATTGCTCGTCCACGAGATCGATCTCGACATGATCCGTGAGGTCAGAGATACGTGGCAGTTCTTCCGTGACCGCCGCCCCGAAACCTACGGTCCCTTGACGGATAACTAGCGCGCCGTCGACCGTTCCCCTCAGGAGGGAACCGATGTCCGAGTCCTTATCGGTCAGCAAGCTGCGTATCGTCGGCGAACACGTCGAACTCGACGTCGGCGACGACATTGCCAACAGTCCTCGCTATAACGAGGACATCGCCCCGACGCGTGCGTCGCAGCGCACCTGGACACGCTGGAACGTCGCGTCATTGTGGGTAGGCATGGCCATCTGCGTCCCCACTTACACCCTTGGCGGCGTGCTCACTGCGTATTTCGGCCTGTCTGTCGCCGAAGCGTTGTGGACCATCCTGATCGCCAATATCGTCGTGCTGATTCCGCTGACGCTGAACGCTTATCCGGGCACGCGTTACGGCATCCCCTGCCCCGTCGTCATGCGCGCCTCGTTCGGCATCATCGGCTCCAACGTGCCGTCGCTGATTCGTGCGCTCGTCGCCTGCGGCTGGTTTGGCGTACAGACCTTGTTCGGTGGCATAGCGATTCACCTGATGCTCGCCGCCATGTTCGATAGCTGGGCCGCACTCGGCGGCGTCGGCGAGGTGCTCGGCTTCTTTATATTCTGGGTAGCCAACGTGGCGGTGGTCATTCGTGGCGCGGAATCGATCAAGCTCCTCGAGGCACTGGCAGCCCCGTTGTTGCTCATCGTCGCAATCGGCCTGATGTTCTGGGCCCTGCCGAAAATCTCCCTCAGCGAAGTGCTGGCCACGCCGGCGACGCGCCCGGAGGGCGCACCTTTCTTCGGCTACTTCATGGCGGGTCTCACGGCGATGGTCGGCTTTTGGGCCACGCTGTCGCTGAACATCCCCGACTTCAGCCGTTATGCGAGAACGCAGCGCAGCCAGGTTCTCGGGCAGATCATCGGCCTGCCACTGACGATGTTCCTGTTCGCGGGCCTCGGCGTCATCCTGACAGCCGCGTCGGTCGAACTGACCGGTGAGACAATCTCCGACCCGATCAACCTGATCGGCCGCATCGACAACGACTTCTGGGTCGTGATCGCGATGCTGATGATCATCCTCGCGACGATCTCGACCAACACGGCCGCGAACATCGTGTCGCCCACCAACGTGTTCCAGAACATCGCACCGAAACTCATCAACGAGGACCGCGGCGTTCTGATCACCGGTTTCATCGGCATTGTCCTGATGAGCTGGGAGTTACTCAAGAAGATGGGCTGGCTGGACACGGACGTGAGTGTCGAGAGCCTGTATTCGAACTGGCTCATCGGCTACTCCAGCCTGCTGGGGCCCATCGCCGGCATCATGATCGTCGACTACTTTCTCATCAAGAAACAGTCCTACAACCTGCTGGCTTTGTACCAGGACAACGCCGGTTACCCGGCCTGGAACAAGTCGGGCTTCATCGCGTTCCTGATTCCGGTTGGCCTGACCGTTGTCGCAATTACGACCGGTAAGTTAAGCTGGTTTTACGATTACGGCTGGTTCACGGGATCGATACTGGGCGGCCTCATTTATTACCTCGTCGCACGCGGCGAAATCGGGAGTTCTTCATGACAGTTCTTATCAAGGGTGGCACCGTCGTTAACGCAGAACAGTCCGTACGCGCTGACGTACTGTGCCAGGACGGCGTCATTACGGCAGTTGGCCAGAATATCGACGCTCCGGCCGGCGCGACGGTCATCGATGCCGGTGGCCAGTACGTCATGCCGGGCGGCATCGACCCGCACACGCACATGCAGCTGCCATTCATGGGCACGGTAACCACCGAGGACTTTTACACCGGCACGGCGGCGGGTCTCGCCGGCGGCACCACGATGATTATCGATTTCGCCATTCCGAATCCCCAGCAGAATATTCTCGAGACCTATCGGCAGTGGCGCGAGTGGGGCAAGAAATCGGTTGCGGATTATTCGTTCCATGTCGCGATCACGTGGTGGGACGACACCGTGTACGAAGACATGGGCACGCTGGTGCGCGATCATGGCGTCAACAGCTTCAAGCATTTCATGGCGTACAAAGGCGCCATCATGGCCGACGATGAAATCCTCGTGAACAGTTTTTCGCGGGCCGTCGAGCTAGGCGCCATTCCGACGGTGCACGCAGAAAACGGTGAGCTCGTCTTCCGGCTGCAGCAGGAAATGATCGACAAGGGTATTACGGGACCCGAGGGTCACCCGCTGTCGCGTCCGCCCGAAGTCGAGGGCGAAGCGGCGAATCGGGCGATACGGATCGCCGAGGTGCTACGCGCCCCGCTGTACGTGGTCCACAACTCCTGCCGGCAGTCGCTCGAGGCCATTACCCGGGCGCGCAACGAAGGACAGCGCGTGTTTGGCGAGGTGCTCGCCGGGCATTTGCTGGTGGACGACTCGGTGTACCGCGATCCTGACTTCGAGGTGGCCGCCGCGCACGTCATGAGCCCGCCGTTTCGTTCCAAAGACCACCAGGAAGCGCTCTGGCACGGCCTGCAGTCGGGCAACCTGCAGACGACGGCAACCGACCACTGCTGCTTCTGCGCCGACCAGAAAGCCGCTGGCAAAGACGATTTCCGGCTGATTCCCAACGGCACGGCCGGCATCGAGAATCGCATGGAAGTCCTGTGGCATCACGGTGTCGGGACCGGCCGGCTGACGATGAACGAATTCGTCAAAGTCACGTCGACCAACGCTGCGCAGATTTTCAACATCTACCCGCGCAAAGGCTGCATCGCTGTCGGCTCCGACGCTGACATCGTCGTCTGGGATCCGGCGGCAACCAAGACCATCTCGGCGAAGACCCATCACCAGAAGGTCGACTACAACATCTTCGAGGGCATGACGGTCACCGGCGGTGCATCGCACACGATCAGCCGCGGCAAACTTGTCTACGCCGATGGCAAACTCGATGTAAAAAGCGGCGCCGGTCGGTATGTGGATCGACCGCCGTTCGCCAGCTACTACGACGCGCTGAAAATCCAGGCCGAGAAAGCAGATCCGGTAGCGGTTAGCCGATGAGCGACGACGATCAGCCGGATATTCGGAGCCACCGCCTCGATGGCAGTGAGATCGCGTACAACTTCGGCGACCTGCATCCGCCGCTGACCCGCTCCGCGGCGCTGATCGAGGCCGACCGCTGCTATTTTTGTTACGACGCACCCTGCACGACGGCCTGCCCTACCGGCATCGACATTCCGGCGTTTATTCAAAAGATCCGCAGTGACAACGTACGCGGCTCGGCACGGACGATCTTGAGCGAGAACATCATGGGCGGCATGTGTGCGCGCGTCTGTCCCACCGAAGTGCTGTGCGAGGAGGCGTGTGTCAGAAACACGCACGAGGACAAGCCCGTCGAAATCGGCCTGTTGCAACGCTACGCCACGGACCCGATCCTGGATGCTCAAACGCAGCTCTTCAATCGCGAGCCGCCGTCCGGAAAAACCGTTGCCGTGGTCGGCGGCGGTCCTGCCGGACTGTCCTGCGCGCATCGACTGGCGCTGCTTGGCCACGATGTTGTTGTATTCAACCGTGACCCCAAAGCCGGTGGCCTGAACGAGTACGGCATCGCTGCCTATAAAGCGATCGACGATTTCGCACAGCAGGAGGTGGAGTACATCCTCTCGATTGGCGGCATCGAACTGCGCAACGGTCAGGCGCTCGGTGAAGACTTCACGCTGCAGGAAATCCGAGACCGGTACGATGCCGTGTTCATCGGCGTTGGCTTAGGCTCGACCAATGCGCTCGGCCTCGAGCGGGAATCGTTGCCCGGGGTCGACAGCGCTATCGATTACATTGCGGATATTCGGCAATCCGACGATCTCGGCAAATTGCCGGTTGGCCGGCGCGTTGTGGTTATCGGTGGTGGCATGACGGCGATCGATATTGCCGTGCAGAGCAAGCGCCTCGGCGCCGAAATGGTCGACATCGTGTATCGGCGCGGCCCGGAGCAGATGGGTGCAAGCGAGTTCGAGCAAAATCTCGCAAAGACCAATGGCGTCACCATCCATCACTGGGCGGGTCCCGTCGAACTCAGCGGTGACGCGCACGTTGCCACCATCCGCTTCGAGCGAACCGAGCTCGACAAGGACGGCCGTTTGGCGTCCACCGGCGAGGACTTTGAGCTGACGGCTGACACCGTGTTCAAGGCCATCGGTCAACTGCTTGATGTAAACGCACTGCGAAACGAGCTCTCGGTTCTCGAGATTCGTAACGACCGCATTGTCGTCAACGAGGCAGGCAGGACCTCACTGCGCCATGTCTGGGCGGGCGGCGACTGCGTGGCAGGCGGTGAGGATCTCACGGTAACGGCAGTCCAGGATGGCAAGGTGGCAGCCATAGACATCGATCGCGCACTGAGGAAAGAGTAGATATGGCCAACCTCAAGACCAGTTTCCTTGGTATTTCATCACCGAATCCATTCTGGCTGGCGTCGGCACCGCCGACGGACAAAGCCTATAACGTCAACCGTGCGTTTGCAGCCGGCTGGGGCGGAGCGGTCTGGAAAACGCTCGGCGAGGACCCGCACATCGTTAACGTGAGCGGGCCGCGTTACAGCGCGCTGCACAGCAACGATCGTCGCGTCATTGGTTTCAATAACATCGAGCTGATCACCGACCGGCCGTTGCAGACCAACCTCGATGAAATGCGGCAGATCAAGAAGGACTGGCCGGATCGCGCGCTGGTCGCCTCCGTCATGCTGCCAATGAACGCAGAGACCTGGGCTACGTACCTGCCGATGATCGAAGCCACGGGTATCGACGCGTTCGAGCTGAATTTCGGATGTCCGCACGGCATGTCGGAACGCGGCATGGGCGCGGCCGTCGGCCAGGTACCCGAGTACATCCAGATGGCGACGGAATGGGCAAAGAAGGCAGCGTCGGTACCGGTGATCGTCAAACTCACGCCGAACGTCGCCAGCATTTTGCCGCCCGCCAAAGCGGCGCTCGATGGCGGCGCTGACGCCGTGTCGCTGATCAACACCATCAACTCGATCATGCGCGTCGATTACGATTCGCTCACGATGTATCCGACCACGGATGGCATGGGTACGCATGGCGGCTATTGCGGCGAGGCGGTAAAACCGATCGCACTCAATATGGTGGCCGAAATCGCACGCACGGCGGAGACCCGCGCGCTGCCGATCTCGGGCATCGGCGGCATCACCAACTGGCGCGATGCGGTCGACTTCCTGGCGCTCGGTGCCAGCAATGTGCAGGTGTGCACAGCGGCGATGGTGTATGGATTCAAGATCATCGACGACCTGGTCGATGGCCTCAGCAACTTTCTCGACGACAAGCAGCTGAAGCTGGATGAACTGGTCGGCAAAGCGGTCCCGAGCGTTACGGACTGGCAATACCTGAATCTCAACTACGTTGAGAAAGCGGTAATCAACCAGGATCTTTGTATCGAGTGCGGCCGTTGCTTCAGCGCGTGTGAAGACACGTCGCACCAGGCGATCACTGATACGGTGAACGGCAAACGTCGCTTCGAAGTCATTGATGAAGAGTGCGTCGGCTGCAACCTCTGCGTCAGCGTCTGTCCGGTCGACAGCTGCATCACGATGCAGCAATTGACCGAAGGCGTCGATCCGCGCACCGGACAACCGATATCACAGGAAAAGGTGAACTGGACGATGCACCCGAACAACCCGATGCGCAAAACGGATTAAGCCATGACCCTGACGAATGAAGAGCTGATCATCAAGGCCATTGCGGCGCGCGAACAGGCCTATTGCCGATACTCCGGTTATAGCGTCGGCGCCGTGGTTGTGGATGACCTGGGTCAGCTACATGAGGGCTGTAACGTCGAAAACGCCGCCTACCCGCTGGGTAATTGTGCAGAAGCCGCTGCGATCGCCGCCATGGTGCAGCGCGGCGGCAAACGCATTGCGCAGATCGCCGTCGCCGGCGGGCGTTCCGAGATTACGGCCTGCACGCCGTGCGGCGGCTGCCGCCAGCGCATCCACGAATTTGCGGACGAAAAAACCGTGATCATCGTGTTGGACGACAGCGGCGAATGGCAGGAATACACGATCGCCGATCTTTTACCGTCTTCTTTTCACCTCGACTAGCCCTGCAAGGAATCACGAAACGGCAGTGACGGCTGCGCACCCATGCGGGTGGTGGCCATCGCGCCGGCCGCGCAGGCAAATTCGAGCGCGGCATCGAGATCCTGTCCTTCCACCATCGCGACGACCAATGCGGCCGTGAACGTATCGCCGGCACCAGTCGTATCGACAACGTCTGACTGCGGGCGGTGTCGCCCTGGCAATGACCTCGCCGTCGCGTTCCAACGTCGCAATTCCGGAACCGCGTGTTGTCGCGACGATGCCGTGGCAGGCCCTTAGCGATGCGCCGTACCAGTTGGACTCTGTCTCGTTCACTACGACCAGGTCGGCGCGCTGCAGGACCTGGACATCGATCTCACACGCCGGCGCCAGGTTCACGCACAAGAATCCTTTGAACGAGTCGGCGGCCTCGGCGACGAGCGCGGCCGGCACCTCCAGCTGGCAAATCAGCGCGTCTGCCGCGATGCCCGACACGTCATCCGACGCGAGCATCCTGTTGGCGCCCGGCGCGACCACGATGTGATTCTCGCCGCATTGCGCCACGGCAATCAGCGCGGTGCCAGTGGCGACATCATCGACGGCACGGCAGCGCGAAAGATCGACACCAGCCTCGCGCAGCAGCGCGAGCGCTTCATCCGCCGCCGCATCGTTACCGACGCAAGCCACCAGGCTGACGTCAGCGCCGAGGCGCCTGGCCGCCAGCGCCTGGTTGCCGCCCTTGCCGCCGGGAAAGCGACTTAGCTCGGCACCGGTTACCGTTTCGCCGGGTTCGGGCAGACGCGCGACTTTCGCCACAATGTCGAGATTAACTGAGCCAAGGACCGCGATTGAGGGCATGCAGGACTACCTTTTGAACCGGGCCAGCCGGTTGATCAGCAATTCATAGAAGCCGTCAGCATCGACCTCATGGGCCCAGCTGACGTTGTGCGGCCGATCCGTGACGTGCCAGAAGTCCACGGCTGTATGGCCGATCGTCAGTTCGGATTGCGTTTCGACCGACAGGTTGCACAAACGTGTTTCGAAAAGCTCCGGCTGCAGCAGCCAGGCGATGGTACACGGATCGTGCAGCGGCGCGCCTTCGGAGCCATATTTCTTGGTGTCGTAACGGTGAAAGAAACTCAGCATGCCGGCCGTCGCATCGGCAACCGGATTGTCGAGCGCACGAATGCGCGCAACGCGCTCACGCGTGGACAACACCTGGTGCGTGACATCGAGACCCATCGCCGTGATCGGGCGTCCACAGTTAAACACGAGTTCCGCTGCGTGCGGGTCTACCAGGATATTGAACTCCGCCGACGGTGAACGATTACCACCTTCGCGCATCGCGCCACCCATGATGACGAACTCCTTCACCGCTCGAGTGATGCGCGGCTCTTGTCGTATCGCCGTGCCGATGTTGGTTAGCGGGCCCGTCGGCACCAGGGTGATCGATGCATCGTCAGCAGCCAGCAGTGTGTCGATGATGAAGTCGACCGCATGCTGGTCCTGTAGCGGTGTCTCGGGCTCGAAGACATCGACACCGTCGATGCCGGTGTTGCCGTGGATGTACTCGGCCGTTACCGGCTCCCTGGTCATGGGCTTGTCGCAGCCGCCAAATACACAGGGTTTGCTGCTGCCCGGCGAGGTCACACATCATGCGGGCATTGCGCTGCGTCAGCGCCAACGGCACGTTGCCGGCGACCGTGGTAATTCCCAGGATCTCGAGTTCATCCGGCGATGCCATCGCGAGGAACAACGCGACCGCGTCATCCTGACCGGGATCGCAGTCGATAATTATTTGCCGTGCCGTCACGAGTCAGAACGTCAGCAGCAGTCCGGCCAGTGCGGCACTCATCAGGTTGGACAGCGATGCGGCCAGGACCGCTTTGATACCGAGCGTGCCGATCAGGTCGCGCTTCTCCGGTACCAGTACGCCGAGTCCGCCGAGCAGGATTGCGATCGATGACAGGTTGGCGAAGCCACACAGTGAAAACGTCACAACGGCAACCGTGCGCGGACTCATGCCCGCGAGGTAATCATTGAGGTGCGAGAACGCGACAAACTCGTTCAGGATCAGTTTCTCACCGAACAATGCGCCGGCCGCTTCCGCCTCGGCCCACGGCACGCTCAGCAGGTACATCAACGGCTGGAAGATCTTGCCGAGGATTAATTGCAACGTGATGCCGTCGATACCAACGAGACTGAACAGGCCGCCGACGACGCCATTGAACAAGGCGATCAGCGCAACGAATGCGATGAGCATGGCGCCAATATTGGCCGCCAGCCGCAGACCGTCCGTGGTGCCGGATGCGGCCGCCAGAATGACATTCTTGTGCCCGCTGGGCTCCATCACGAGCTTTTCTTGTTCGCTGGCCTTCAGCTTGTGCTCGTCAGGCATGATGATTTTCGCCATCAGCAGCCCGCCCGGTGCAGCCATAAAGGCGGCGGCCAACAGGTACTTGAGCTCCGCCCCCATCAACACGTACCCGGCAAGCACGGTCCCTGCGATCGAAGCTAAGCCCTGAGACCATGACCGCGAACATCTGCGGTTCCGTCAGGTTTTTCAAATAAGGCCGGACGACCAGTGGCGCTTCCGTCTGGCCGACAAAGACATTAGCCGCCGCGTTCATCGACTCCACCGCACCGGTGCCGATGACCTTGTGAAGAAAACCGCCGACGAGCCGGACGATCCACTCCATGATGCGCAGGTAGTACATGACCGACATCAGCGCCGAGAAGAAAATAATGATCGGCAGCACGTTGATCGCAAAACTGAAACCGATGACATTAGTATCGGCCAGTGGACCAAACACCATGTCGATGCCGGCTTTGGAATAGCCGATAACCTTGAGGACAGCACCGCTCAGCGTATCGATGGTGGCACGCCCTGCATCGAAATAGAGGACGAACGCAGCGATCACGACCTGCAGACCGAATGCGGCGCCTACGACACGTAGATTGATGGCTTTTCGGTTACTCGAGAACGCGACTGCGATAGCCAGAATCACGACAATTCCGACGAGTCCGATCAGGTTGGCCGGCATAGATATCCCCCAATGCAGTTTGTTGTTGTTAAGCCAACGCAAGCATACCGCAAAGCGGCGCTTCAGCCGGTCAGAATCTCCAGCACCACGGGCCGCTCGGCGTGCATCGTGTCGTCGAGCGTTACGGCCGCTCGCAGATTGCGCTCTGCTACCACCGCATCGGCCTCGCTGGCGGCGTGAATGACAGCCAGCGGAGTTGCTGTCATCCACTTTGGTGTCAATAGCGGCAATGTGCGCGAAACCAACTGAGAGATCCAGTTTCTCACCGACAATGCGCCGGCCACCGCCGAGCTCGATAATCGCGTTGCCAATCGCACGCGTATCGACCGCCGTCACAATACCGGAGGCATGCACGGGCCGTATGACCGGCGCCTTCGCAAGGTATTTATCGTAGTGTTCGACAAAGTCGGATGGCCCGCCGAGTGCTGCCACCATCCGGCCGAATTTCTCGGCTGCGCGGCCACTCGTTACCGACTCGGCACACAGATCACGCGCTTTGTCGCGATCCGTTTCGATGCCGCCGATAACCAGCATCTCCGCGCACAGGGACAAGGTCACGTCGTCAAGCCGGGCATCGCGTCGATCGTTGCGCAAATACAAAACCGACTCCTCGATTTCGAGTGCGTTGCCGGCTGTCGTGCCCAGCACCTCGTTCATGTCGGTAATCAACGCATGTGTTTTAAGACCGGCTTTGGCGGCGGTCTTGATGACGCTCTTCGCGAGTTCCCGCGCTCGCTCCGGAGTCTCCATGAACGCACCATTGCCGACCTTCACGTCCATGACCAGCCCCTGCAGACCCGCGGCGATTTTCTTGGACAAGATCGACGCTGTTATGAGCGGCACGGATTCAACCGTGCCCGTCACGTCACGGATGGCATAGAGGCGCCTGTCGGCCGGCGCGAGATCGGCGGTCTGGCCGATGATGGCGCAGCCAACCTCTTTCACTACTGTTACGGAACGTGTCGAAATCCGGCGTCGCGTTGTACCCGGGTATGCATTCGGCTTTGTCGGTCGTACCACCCGTGTGGCCCAGGCCCCGCCCGGAAATCATCGGCACGTAGCAGCCGCAGGCAGCGGCAATCGGTGCCAGCAGGAAACTGACTTTGTCGCCCACGCCGCCGGTCGAGTGTTTGTCGATGACAGGCCCGTCGAGGTCCGCCTGCGACCAGTCAAGCACGGTACCCGAGTGCGCCATGGCCAGCGTCAGCTTGGCCGCTTCTTCGAAACTCATCGAGTTAAGAAATATCGCCATGGCCAAAGAGGAGACTTGCTCTGCGGGCAGGCTGCTGTCAGCGAGACCGTCAACGAAGAACTGGATCTCCGCATCCGACAGCGCGCCGCCGTCGCGTTTCTTTATTATCAGATTAGTGAAAAGCATGGCTAACCTCTTGCGAAACCGCGCAGCGGCAGGTCTTCACTGCGTTGCAGCCAGTTGCTCGCCGGGTAGTGACAGCGGCGATCGATAACGTGCAGCGTATAGGCGTGCCGTGACTTGGATGAGCGGTTGGCGGCGCTGAGATGCGGTGCGCGACCGTCAAAAATAACCAGCGTGCCGGCCGGCGCCTCGGCGGGCAGTTTGTTCTCTTCCGGCCACGGTGACTCGTCGAGCGTTTCAGTGACCAGTTTGCCATCTGCACCCCGGTAATTGCGTTGTTTCAGGGGCAGTTTGTGGGCACCTGGGATGAACTGCATGCAGCCATTCTCGAGCGTCGCATCTTCGAGGGCGAACCAGAAGCCAACACAGGATTCGGGCTCCGTGTAGATGTACGTTGAGTCCTGGTGGCAGACGACTTCGCCACCGATGTTTGGTGGCTTGAAGATATACATGGACTGGAGAATGACCGGATCTGCAAAACCAATGCGTTTTGCGACTTCAGCAAGATCCGGATTGCGCGAGAATTCGTCGAACACCGGGTCCAGGTCATGCATCGCATGCCCCATCTTGTTCAGGCAGTGCTCTTTCGCCTGGCGCAGGGTGCCATCGTCCGCGAACGCATCTTGCTCCAAAAAAAAACGAATCTTGTCGCCGGACTCGATGAAATAGTCATCATCGAGTTGTGTTTGTTCGGTGGTCGAAAAGACACTGCGTACATCGGACGGGTCAAACTCGGCGACGAGCTCGGCCGCGCGTGCACGTAGTGCGTCACAAGCCTCGGTGCTGACAAAGTCACGCAGCACCAGTACGCCGGCCTCTTCGAACTCGGCAACCATGCTGTCCGAAAGGCGCCCGCCGCGTGGTGCTGCAAATGACGGAATTGCCTCGAATTTTTTTAACTCAACGCTCACGATCGTTACCTTAGAGCACGATACCGGGACGCACAAGTCACACGATCAGCTATACTTCGATGGCATCTGTCAGGTCCACAAGGGGACCCCATGATATTCGTAAAGCATTGTTTTTATTTTGTTTTTCTCATTTTTTCGCTGGCGGGCTGCAACGCCTCGAAAGCGCCTGATCAGGCTGGCGAAAATAACGATCAGATCGATCTCGTCGTACGCGGCGATTACGTCGTCAGCATGGACGAAGCGGGCACCGTCTTCGAAGACGGCGCGGTTGCGATCGACGACGGGGTGATACTGGCGATCGGGCCTGCTTCTGATATCGAGGCCACGTATTCTGCCAAAGAGGTCATGCCAGGCGACAAGCGCATCGTCCTGCCGGGGCTGGTCAACGGCCATTCACATGCGGCCATGACGCTGCTGCGCGGTGTCGCTGACGATCTCGCATTGATGGATTGGCTCAACAATTACATCTTTCCCGCTGAAGTCGAGTTTGTTGATCCTGAGTTTGTTCGGATCGGTACCGAACTTGCCTGCTGGGAAATGATTCGTGGCGGCACCACGACGTTTGTCGACATGTATTACTACCCGGACACCATTGCCGAGGTCGTTGACAGCTGTGGCATGCGCGCGCTGATATCCGCCACCGTTATCGATCAACGCAGCCCCGACGCCGAGAACGCGGGCGACTCCATCGACAAAGCCAACGGTTTCATCGAGCGCTGGCAGGGCAAGAACGATCGGATTACGCCGATTTTCGGCCCGCACGCGAACTATACGCTCGACAAAGAACAACTCGCGGCAACCCGTGCTGCCGCCATGAAGTTCGGCGTGCCCATCAGCATCCACCTGTCGGAGTCGCCGTTCGAAGTGCAGTACTCGAAGGACACTTACGGCACGACGAGTATCAACATGCTGGAGTCGATCGGGTTCTTCGACGGCCCGACGATCGCAGCGCATGTCGTCTGGCCGATGCCCGAAGAAATTCCGATTCTTGCCAGGCGTAAGGTTGGCGTCATTCACAACCCGACATCCAATATGAAAATCGCCTCCGGCATCGCACCGATCACCGAAATGCTCGAGGCCGGCGTACGCGTTGGCATCGGCACGGACGGTGCCGCCAGCAACAATGACCTCGACCTGTGGGAAGAGATGCGCCTGGCGTCGTTATTGCAGAAGGTCGATCGCATGGATCCGCAAGCGCTGTCGGCGACGACGGTGCTGACGATGGCGACCCGCGGCGGTGCAACGGCTATTGGCCTCGGCGACAGCATCGGCTCTCTGGAAGTCGGCAAGAAAGCCGACCTGATCCAGGTGGCGTTCGATGACGTCCATCACGTGCCGACGTATGACGTCGTATCACACCTCGTGTGGGTCACCGACGAACAGGACGTGGCGTCCGTCGTTGTCGACGGCAAGGTACTGATGCGCGAAGGCACGATGCTCACGATCGATACTGACCGGGTTGCTGCTGAAGCAACGGCCCTCGCCGCTCGCATCCAGGCGGCGCTGAACGAACGCAACGAGATGTAGGAAAAGGGGCCGAGGAAAAGGGGCCGGATACCATTTTCCTACGGCCCCTTTTCCTGGTACTTGGGAGAAAAATGGTATCCGGCCCCTTTTCTTGAAGAAAGCTTAAGGAGAACATCATGGGGAAGAATATTGGTGCCGGTATTGCCGGTGTTGTAATCGCTTTAGCGCTCGTTTGGCTAATTGAAATGGTCGGACACTCGGTCTACCCACCGCCACCGAACCTGAACTTCGCAGATGCCGATGCCATGCGTGACTATATTTCGAAGTTGCCGATTGGTGCATTGCTGTTCGTCGGTGGTGCCTGGTTTGTCGCAACTTTGGGCGGCACGTTCGCCGCCTGCAAGATCGGGACTGCAAAACCGATCGATTTTTGCCGGCGTCGTTGGCGGACTCATGCTGATCGCTACCGTAGCCAATCTCGTAATGATCCCTCACCCGCTCTGGTTCTCGATACTCGGTGTCGTTGGCGTCATCGTTGCGCGCCTGGCTCGGCATGAAGTTTGGCGCCAGCACAGCCAGCGAGGCTGAATGACGGCCGTTCAGGATCAGCTGCCCCACAATCATTGCTATGGCTGTGGGGCGGACAATGCAAAAGGTCTGCAGATAAAAAGCCACTGGCAGGGCGACGAGTGTGTGTGCGTCTACACGCCGCGACCCGAGCAGTGCGCAGGCCCCGAGCAGTATGTCTATGGCGGCACGATCGCGAGCGTGATCGACTGCCACAGTATCAACACCGCGTTGTCGAACTATTACAGGCTGGAGGGACGCGACATTGGCGCCGCACCGGAGATCTGGTGCGTCACCGGAAGACTGACCGTCAATTATCTCGCGCCGACGCCCATCGATACGGACATCGAAGTGCGGGCCACGATCGAAGAGGTCGGCGAGCGCAAGACGCGCGTAACAAGCCGCGTCTTTTCAGGCGACAAGCAGACCGCGGCAGGCGAAGTCATCGCTGTCCGCGTGTCGGATGCATGGAAGAACGCTACCTGACCGACTGCTGCCGCTCGTAAGCAAAGCGCGAACGTTCCAGCACGAAGGCGTGTATCGCATCGCTGTCTTCCTTGCTGAAGATCTGGCCGAACGCCGGCATGCCCTTTTCGCGAAAGGCGCCGTCAAGAACGATCGTGTCCCATATCGTATGGATCTCGGCACCGGAGCGGCGCAAATCGGGCAGCACACCGCCACTGATGACGCCGGTGCCGTGACAAACGCCACAGCGCTCATGATAGAGGTCCTTGCCCATGGCCAGCTGGGCAGGCGTCGCCTCGCTGTCGGGCGGCTCCGGGAACGCTGCGGGCGCTGTAGCTTCGATTGCGGGCAGTGACTGCTCACCGGCTACGTTGAACGCAAGAATACGGCTGACGTTCGTCTGGCCGAGTGCGGCCGCACCCTGGCCGCCCAGCAGCGCGAAAATGGAGCCCCACCCGGCAGCAACGGCGACGTGCTGTTCACCATCAACCGCGTAGCTGATGGGTGCTGCGACGATGCCGGTCTGTGCAGCAAACTGCCACACGCGTTCGCCGCTATTGGCGTCGTAGGCCGCGAACTCACCGATCGAGCTGCCCTGAAAGACGAGGCCGCCTGCAGTTGCCAGTACTCCGCCATTCCAGGGGCCCGCGTGCTGGTAACGCCAGACCTCTTTCTGACTGATCGGATCCCACGCCACCAGTTGGCCGCTCATCGTCTTCAGAATCTCGGCGGTCACAGCGGGATCATCGGGCAGCTGCAGCGTTTCGAATTCGGTGCCGCCGTTCCAGAAGTCCTTGGTAAATTTGAAGTCCGGCTCCTCGGCGTAGGGAATCGCGATGTCCTGCGACGGCAGGAACACCAAACCGGCGGTCGGGCTGAACGCCATCGGATGCCAGTTGTGTCCGCCCAAGCCAACCGGCGCCATCAGAAACGGCGCATTGTCGTAGCGAGACCCGGGCACCTCGATCGGACGACCCGTCGTTTTGTCGACCCCGGTCGCCCACAGCACATTCACATAAGGCTCCGCCGAAATCAGCTCGCCATTGGTGCGATCGAGCACGTAGAAGAAGCCGTTCTTCGGCGCCTGCATCAGGACCTTGCGCGGCTTGCCGCCGACCTCGAGGTCGGCGAGGATCATGTGCTGCGTGGCCGTGAAATCCCAGCTGTCACCCGGCGTTGTCTGGTAGTGCCAGACGTAGTCACCGGTTGCCGGGCGCAGCGCGACAATGGAGGAGAGAAACAGGTTGTCGCCGCCCTCCGGGCTGCGCACGTTCCGGTTCCACGGCGAGCCGTTGCCGACGCCGACGTACAGCAGGTCGAGCTCGGCGTCATACGCCATCGAATCCCACACCGTGCCGCCGCCACCGTACTGCCACCACTCGCCGGTCCAGGTCTCCGCGGCTTTCTCGAGCGCCTCGCTTTCGAAACCATCCTTCGGATTTCCGGGCACCGTGTAGAAGCGCCAAACCATCTCCCCGCTCTCGGCATCGTACGCACTGACGTAACCGCGCACGCCGAAGTCGGCGCCACCGTTGCCGATGATAACCAGCCCGTTGATGACCCGCGGTGCGCCCGTGATCGTGTACGGCGCTGTTCGGTTAATCGTATCGGTGCGCCAGCGTTCCTCGCCGCTCGCGGCATCGATCGCCACCAGGTAACCGTCGAGCGTGCCGACAAACACGCTGTCACCCCAGGCCGCTACGCCGCGATTGACCACATCACAGCAGGCGTACTGCGCCCAGGGTTTCGGGACCTTCGGGTCGTAGCGCCAGAGTTCTTCGCCGGTCGCAGCATCGAGCGCATAGACAATGCTCCAGGAGCCGGTCACGTACATGCGGCCATCAACGACGATCGGTGTTGCTTCCATGCCGCGTTTAGTGGGCACGTCGAAATACCAGGCCAGCCCGAGGTCTTTGATGTTGTCTTTGTTGATGTCGGCAAGCGGGCTGAAACGCTGCTCGTCGTAGGTGCGACCGTGCGACAGCCAGTTCGCCGAGTCCTGATCCGCACCGATTAGTCGCTCGCGCGTTACCGAACTGACGGCTGGCATGGCCGCATCATTGCTCGCCTCAGCGTCCGGCGCCTGGTCAACTTTTCCACACGCGGCGGCAAGCACCGCCATCAGAACCATAAAGGCTGGTTTGTTGCCGATCATAGGTCTCTACCCATTTGTCGATTTACAGAAAGCTCGTGCCGTAATCTGTTGCCGGTAGCCCGAGATGCGTCGCGATAGTCTGCCCGATGTCGGCAAAGGTATCGCGCCGCCCCAGCGAGCCAGGCTTCAAACCGGCACCGTAAGCCAGTACCGGAATGTGCTCGCGCGTATGATCGCTGCCGGGCCAGGTCGGGTCGCAGCCATGATCGGCACAGAGAATCACGAGGTCGTCCTTGTGCATTTTGTCCAGAATTTCCGGCAGACGGGAGTCCAGGTATTCAAGCGCCTCTGCGTAACCCTGCAACATCTCGCCGGTGACCGAACAGCATGTCGAAATCCACAAAGTTGGTGAACACGATGGCACGATCGGGCGCCTCGTCGAGTGCCGCCAGCGTCGCATCGAACAATGCCGCGTTACCCGTCGCCTTGATCTTCTTCGTGATGCCCTGGTGCGCATAAATGTCGGAAATCTTGCCGATGCTGTAGACCTCGCCGCCGCTCGCAACCAGCTTGTCCAGCACGGTGGGTGCGTGTGGCGGCGTGGTCAGGTCACGACGATTGCCGGTGCGAACGTAGGTGTCCGGCCCGTCGCCGACGAACGGCCGCGCAATGACACGACCGATGTTGTACTCATCGACGAGTTCGCGAGCGATATCGCAAAGCTCGTAGAGTCTCTCGAGACCAAAGGCCTCTTCGTGACACGCAATTTGAAAAACACTGTCCGCTGATGTGTAAACGATGGGCTTGCCGGTACGGACGTGTTCATCGCCGAGTTCGGCAATGATCGTCGTTCCCGACGAGTGACAGTTGCCGAGTACGCCGGGCAGGTTCGCGCGTTCGATCAGCTTGTCGAGCAATTCTTCAGGGAAAGTGTTGGTCTTCTCGGTGAAGTATCCCCAATCGAATAACACCGGCACACCGGCAATCTCCCAGTGCCCGCTCGGCGTGTCCTTGCCGCTCGAGAGCTCTGCCGCATGCCCGTACGCGCCAATTATTTCGACGTTAGTGTCGACACCGGCCGGGAATTCGCCGGTGCTCTCCTTGCTCGCGTGATACAGACCCAGCTTCGCAAGATTCGGCAGCCGCAGCGGACCCTCTTCGGACTGCGCGCGCTCTCGTGCGATGTGGCCCAGCGTGTCCGCGCCTGCGTCACCAAAAGTGTCGGCGTCTGCCGTCGCGCCGATTCCGAAGGAATCCAGCACCAGGATTATTGCTCTTTTCACACTCGTTCCAGTTCACTGCAGGGTGAAGAAGAAACCCGCCAGTGAGGCATTCATCAGGTTGACTAGTGTACCTGCAATCACGGCCTTGAGACCAAGCCGGGCGATATCGTGGCGCCGCGACGGTACAACCGCGCCGAGGCCACCGAGCAATATCGCGATCGATGCCAGGTTGGAGAATCCGCACAGCGCAAACGTCACCACCAGCTGCGTATAGGGCGTCAGCGTCTCCTTGATCTGGACAAAGCTCGCGTACGCGTAGAACTCGTTGATGACCAGCTTCTGGCCGATCAGGCTGCCGGCCTGGGTCGCCTCGTCCCACGGCACGCCGAGCAGGAAGGCGATCGGCGCGAACAAATTACCCAGCAGCCATTGCAGCGTCAGGCCTTCAAAACCGAACCACGCACCGACGCCGGACAGCATGCCGTTGATCATGTAAATGAGGCCAACAAATGCGATCAGCATGGCACCCACTGCCATCGCTACCTGCATGCCGGTCATCGCACCGTTGCCGATCGCTTCGAAGATATTCACCGGCCTGTCCGCTTCGTCAACGATTTCGGCGTGCGGCCGGTCATCCTGTGGTTCGGTCTCCGGCATGATGATCTTCGCCATCATCAGCGCGCCTGGGGCCGCCATGAAGCTGGCCGTAATCAGGTACTTCAGTTCCACGCCCATTTGCGCGTAGCCCATCATGACGGCGCCAGCGATCGTCGCACAACCGCCGGTCATAACGGCGAACAGTTCCGATTGGGTCATCCGGGCCAGGTAGGGTTTCACGACCAGTGGCGCATCGGTGTGCCCGACGAAAATGTTCGAGACGGCGGACACCGATTCGGCATGGCTCGTCTGCAGCAGTTTGTGCAGCCAGCCGCCGAATAGTTCACGACCAGTGGCGCATCGGTATGCCCAACGAAAATGTTCGAGACAGCCGATACCGATTCGGCATGACTCGTCTGCAGCAGTTTGTGCAGCCAGCCGCCGAACACACCGACAACGCGTTGCATGATCCCGAGGTAGTACAGCACCGACATCAGGGCCGCAAAGAAGACAATGACCGGCAGGACATTAAAAGCGATCGTAAAACCCAGCGACTCGTTAATCTGCTTGCCGAAGACAAACTCGATGCCGTCGTTGCCGTAGCTGATCACGTACTGCACGCCCTTGACGACCTTGTCGAGCACGACGCCGCCGGCGGGCACAAACAGCACGACTGCTGCAATGACAGTTTGCAGTAGAAAAGCGAAACCGATGGTGCGCCGGTTGATGGCGCTGCGGTTGTTCGACAGCAGGTACGCTAATGCAAATATCGTGACGACGCCAACGAGACTCATTAATCCCTGCATGTCATGCAATCCTGTTCAATAATCAGAAGCCAACTTCTTCCCGGAGGAGTTTCTCCGCCTTCTTTATATCGGACTGCAGTGCGTCGAGTTCCTGCTGCAACGGTGACGTCATCACTGCTGTTTCGGCCTTCAAGTCGATCGTCGGGACCGCGGCAAAGATGTTGGCTGGTGTGGCCTGGGGCACCGGCACATCCTGCTGCGAGTTGATAATGGCAATCACTGCAACCGCAGCCGCGATGCCGGTCAAACTGCTCGCCCACCAGAAACCAGCGGGGCGCGCCGGCGGCGTGCTTGCCTGCCGATCGGTCGCTGGCGTCACGCCATTCAAAGAGGCTCGAATGCGACGATCCAGTTCGTCGGACACTTTGGCGTCGATGTTTTCAGCATCGTGGCGCAATCGCTTGGCTAGCTTATCCATAGGCTTCACTCGTCTTCCTGGTTTCGTTCATCGCCGCGTCCAGCGTTTGGCGACCACGCATCAGGTTGATCTTGGTCCACGACACGCTGCGGTCCAATGCCGCGGAAATATCGTTAACTGACAGGTCCTCGGCATAGCGCAGCCACATGGCGGCATACACTTCATCGTTAAGCAGGGCTCGCGCACTGACCCAGAGATTCTCCGTTTCTGACGCTTTGATGCACTGCAGCAGTGGATCATTCTCCTCGTCACGAAGGTCACCGAGCTCGACCACGCCCGGCGTGCGAAGCTTGCCCGCGTTGCGAATCGCGATGCGGTACAGCCAGGTGCTAAAGCGCCAGCGCGGATCGTAACTTCTGATGTAACGGTAGGCGTTGATCATCGTGTCCTGCAGTGCATCCTCCGCGTCCGCGTAACTGGCACAGCGTGTCAGCAGGAAACGCAGCAACCTGTCCCGGTACAGCTGCACCAGCTCCGCAAACGCATCCGCGGAACCGGCCTGTGCGGCGGCAATCAGTTGCGTCTCAGTCCTCAAGCGCCGCCACAACAGTTGCGGGATCGAGCGCGAGACTGAGCTTCAGCACGTTAGCCACGACATCGACCTTCGCTGTCTGCAGAACAGCGGCAATCTCCGGATCCAGATCGTCGTTGAACATCTGCAAGCTAATCAGCCCCCGGACGATGCTCGCGATCGAATTAGCCATTGCGGCTTCACTGGTCGTAAGCTGCGCTTCAAAACCGAGCTTTTCGCCAAGGTCGGCAAGCAGCACGGCAACCTGTTTCGTGTTGCGCAGGATGTTTGAATCCCACTTGTTACCGGCTTCCATTTCAGCCGCGTTGACACCTGCCTGAATCAGGCTGCGTTCAGCGCGTAAAACAAACAACGCGCCTTTTTCCATTTTGGCCGTGTCGATCTTGCCGTTGCTCGCAAGCAGTGCCTGCATCTGTTTTTCTGTGTTCGTCACCAGCACCTTGTTCTTCACGGCAACGCTGACATAGGCCTCTTCATCGAGCGAACCCATATCAATATCGAAGTTATTATCGTTGTTTTTCTCGCTTGCGCGGTCGCCCGAGCCGTTGCTGTTATCAAAGAAATAGTAGGCCTTGCCCGACGACTTCAATGTCTGTAGTTCCCCTGCAGACGCCGCGGCAGCGAGGGCAATAATTTTGTCCTGAGTCTCGGTACTGATATTGCCGTCGAAAACAATTACCGGACCTTCGCCGGCGGCAGCAAATGCCGTCATGCGATCAGCCTCTTTGTGCAGGTCGATGCCGGTCTCACCGCGGATCTCCTCGAACACTTCGGCATTCAGCCAGTCATAGACAGCCCGGCTGGCCTTGCCCTCGCGCATTGCGTCGAAGTCAGCATGGAAATACCAGGTTGCCGAAGCTGGAATATTGGCGGCATCCGCGTGAGCCAATGCCGGCACGGCGAGAGCGAACAGCACGATCAGAAACTTGAAATAGCGCATCGAAAAATCCTTAAACAGTGAATTCATACCGGCTTATAGGGCGCCGACACGCATTTGGTTACAGATTGGCGCTATTTTTTTTGCTACTGGTCAGCCAGCTCACACCGTAAGTAAGCACCATACCAACGATAAAACCGGGAATCGCTTCGTAAAGTCCGTGGTAATCGGCCTTAAACGAGGTCAGCCATAGAATGCTGGCCGCGAAACCACCCAGCATGCCGGCCAGCACGCCGGCCCAGGTGATCCGTTTGTAATACAGGATGCCGATGATGACCGGGCCGAACGCCGAGCCGAGCCCGGACCACGAGGCCAGCACGAAGTCGAAGATGAGCCGTGGCTCCTGGATACCCAGCAAAACCGCGATGACGCCGATAATCACGGTGACAATCTTGCCGTAGTTCGACAGCACGCTCTCGCTGTCGCTGCTGCCCATGATTTTCTGGTAGGCATCCCGTACGACCGCGGACGAGGACAGCAACAGTAAAGAATCGACTGTCGACATGATGGCCGACAGTACGACCACCAGCAGCATGCCCGATATCACCGGCGGGAACAGGTTGCTGGAAATGACCGGGAAAATGGTCTCGCTGTCCGCAAGCCCCGGATACAAGGCACGCCCGGCAACCCCTGCCGTGACCGCGCCCACCGTGAATATCAGCAGCACGATGACCGACATGATGCGAGCTTTCCTGATCTCCCCATCGTCGCGCGCCGACATGTAACGAATCAGCAGTTGCGGCACACCCAGGAATGGCAGCCCGATGGCGATAAAGCTGGCAATGCCAATCCACGCGTGGCCGCTCGAGAAAGCAAACGGGTCGAGCAGCGCGGGATCCTGAAGTGCCAGTGAGCTGCGCACGTCGCCGAGGCCACCGGCGGCAATGATGGCGGCCATTGGCACGGCGATGAGCCCCAGCAACATCAACACGCCCTGCACGACGTCCGTGTACGAAACGGCCTTGTAGCCACCGATGAATGTGTACCCGATGATGAAGATCGAACCGACAATTACGCCCGTCTCGTACTTCATCCCCAGGAAGCTACTGAACGCTTTGCCCGACGACACCATTTGCGCCGTAACGTAAGTGGTGACCATCACGACGATGATCAGGACGGCCACACCGCGAACCAGGTGCCATTTGTCGGCAAACTTCGCGACCAGCACATCCGGTATCGTGATCGAGTCGGTCGCATCACCGAAGCGTTTAAGGCGTCGCGCAATCAGCCACCAGGACAGCGCGATGCCGGCAATCTCGCCGACAACCACCCAGTAAGCCTGCACACCGACGGCATAGCCCATGCCCGACAGCCCGAGCAGCAGCCAGCCACTTTCGCCCGTGGCATTGGTGCTGAATGCAACCACCCAGAAAGGCAGCTTCTTGCCCGCCAGGTAGAATCCAGAGAGCGTGTGCGTTTCACGCCGGCTCCAGATCGCCAGCGCCAACAGAATGCCGAGATAGACAACCAGTACGGTGACGGTCGTGGACACGATCAATTACTCCGTTGCGAGCGCGAACCGATAGGCGATCCGGGCGGCACAGTTTCCAGCGTGACGCTATCGATCGCGGTCGGATCCGCCTTCAGCCGCTCGATCTCTGCGCGGGCCAGCCCATAATGCGCGCGCAGCAGCGTATCGCGCGGCGACTGCTTCTCAAGCCATTGCTCCAGCCCGTTTACGGCGTCCAGCGCCAGCGCTCGGACATCGCTGTCGGCCGACGGGTCAACAGCGAGTCGCAGCAGTCCGTAGAGAACCTGGATATTCGTCTGCCGCTGAATCGCGGCATCGACACCGCCGCGTGGCTTTGCGTACCAGCTGGCGTCCAGCAACGCGCGCGTGACTGCATCAAACCCCGGCGCTCCGGCACGCACCATGCGAGTCGCCCGCGTTCGATCGAGCAACACCTGCAGAGTCAATGCGACAGCACTGCGAGCCGGCGCCAGTGCATCGAAGTTGATGCCGGTCGCCGTCGCAAACGACTCACGCGTTTTTGGGTTGTTTGGCACACGCGGCGAGATCAACTCGACAACTTCTGCAGGTAGCCGCAACACATCAGGATCCAGTGTCGCAACCAGTGCCTCTATCGCGCGCTGCTGTCGAGCAACCGCAACAGGTCGCGTTCCATCCTGCACGTCACCACGCAGCTTGTAGGTGAAATACTGGCCACCGATCAGCTTGCCAACCGCCTGAATTTGAAACCGGTGCAGCAGGTAAACCGGCACCAACGCCTCTTCGAGCGTCGCGAGCGGTCGGCCGATCTGTATGTTGTTCGCGGAAAAGCGTCGCAGCGCGATGCGGCGCACGTCGAGCAAGTGCGCGAGCTCCGCAATGGCATCGGCACCGTTGTCCCACAGGTTGCCGTCCGGATGGGACGTCGACAAGGATCGCGAGTCACTGTCAGCTACGTACTTGAAACCCTGTGCGATTGTCTCATCCATGATTTTGCGGCGTTCTGCATCGCGGTCGAACGCACCCGGGAAATCCTGGTACGCATACAACACCACGCGCTTGTCCCAGTCGCCGATCTTGTCGTCATAAGCGGCGGTGAAATCGAGCTCGCCGTTGGCATCGATCCCGATCATCGGGAACGGGTAATCCATGACTGAAGCGCGATCCTGCGTGCTGGCGGCAAAGTTATGCTCGAAGCCCAGCGTGTGTCCCACCTCATGCGCCGACAGCTGCCGAATCCTGGCGAGCGACATGTCGATCATTGTTGCAGGCACGTCGTCATCCTCGTAAGGCGCCAGGAGACCTTCCGCGATCAAGTAGTCCTGCCTGACACGCAAAGAGCCGAGCGAGACGTGGCCTTTGATGATCTCTCCTGTACGCGGATCCAGCACCGAAGCACCGTACGACCAGCCGCGCGTTGATCGATGTACCCACTGGATTACGTTGTAGCGAACATCCAGCGGATCGGCGCCCTCCGGCAACAGCTTGACCTGGAACGCGTTGCGGTAACCCGCGGCTTCGAATGCCTGGTTCCACCAGCGAGCGCCCTCCAGCAACGCGCCGCGCACCGGTTCCGGGGCGCCGCGATCGAGGTAGTAGATGATGGGCTCGACAGCATCGCTGATGGCCGCTGCCGGGTCGATTTTTTGCAGCCGATGGCGGCGACCATAATCAACGATCATCGACTCACCAACAGGTGCTGCGTAGTCGGCGTAACCACCAGCGTCGTAGCGCAGCCCCATAACGCCACTGCGGGGGTCGTAGGGCAGCGGCTCGTAATCATCATCGGGCAGTCGGATCATCGAATGATGCATATGCACGGTCACCGCATTGGCATCCGGAACAACGGTGGCCAGATACCTGCCTTCCGGTTTGCCGACGAAGGTAACGATCGCTTCCACTTCGGTGTTATCGGGAAACGCACGGGTACGCGGCAGGTAAACAGCCGAGCGCGACTCATCCGGCGTGTAGCTACCCTCGCCGCCCGCCTGTAAGCGCCCTGCGACACCGTGTGTATCGCTGAGGAAGAACGGCGTTGCGTCGACAATGGTTGCGGCGCTGGCATCGATGTCCGTGAACCCCCAGATGACCGAGCGTGCAAACGACTCGGCAACCGCTCGCCGCTCGTCGGGATTATCCGTCATTGCACGAAACTGCAGATTGTCCTCTACCAGCAGCACCTTGGGCCCACTGCGTATGAAACGCACCAGCTTCGTTGCCCCGAGTTGACCCCGATCAAGCCCGATGTCGTTGGAACCGACGCCGCGCGGCAATGAAGTCTGGTAGATAAACGCTTCGTCGAACTGCTCGATGCGCATCAGCAATCGGCCGCTTCCCTCATCCCAGAAGAGATCGACGAAGCCTTCCAGGGCCTCGTATTCCGACAGCGGCAATTCCGTATCAGCGGCGACAGCGGCGCATGGCAGACACAGCCACAACGACAACAATAGAGGCAGGTATTTCAACGTCTGCAGCACTCCAGCGTCAGGCGTCGCGTGTGATGCGGCCCGCGATGATCCCTGAAATCAGGAGGAAAATAGCCATGACCAGCAGGTACTCGGGCCACGAGCGCGTGATGCCACAGTAGTAGATCGCGAGAATATTGACTGCCTGGAACGTGTTCAACAGTTTGCTCTTGCGTATTTTCGCTTTTGGAAAGCGCAAGCGAGAGATCATCAGCAGCGCGAGCACGAACATCAGTATCGGCAGGTAAAGGTGCAGCGGCAACGACACGGTAATGTCCGGGTAGTGCAGCAGCACCAATACCAGCGAGGAAATCAGTCCGCCGCCGGCCGCCGTGATGGGTACGCCGGCAAACCAGCCCGTATTCGACTCTTCGGAAACAAGGTTGAAGCGCGCCAGGCGCATTGCGCCGGCCAACGCGAAGACGCCCACGGCAAGACTCAGGACCCAGAACTGGCCGGACTCGTACTCGATGCCACCCAGTTGCAGCCCGGCATTCAAGACGAGCACCGCGGGTGCCACGCCAAACGAAACGAGGTCCGCCATCGAATCAAACTCGGCACCAAAGCTCGACGTTGCTTTGAGTAACCGGGCCGCCACGCCATCCATCACGTCGAGTAGCCCGCACCAGACAATGATCCAGGCGGCAAGCTCCAGATCGCCGAGCTGTGTCGTCACAATTGACGCAACGCCGAGCAACAGGCTCAGGGCAGTGAAGCTATTGGGGATCGTGTAGCGCAGCAGAATCAAGGGTCAGGCCAACCTGTCTTTATTATTTGAAACTCATTCTGCATCTGACGGCCGGCATTATCCACCGTCACGTGGCGGCTTCGACGCTCGAGCTAGCCGCCACCCCAACGATTCATCCGGCGAATATTGGCGCCCGAGCCCGTAATCCCTACCGGGCCGCGCGGCACACTAAGCTGCATTCTGACCCCCTCGCGGTCGATTTCTATGACAACGTCTTCGCCCGCGGCACCCTGCAGCGTCAGCTCGCGCATGTCGGTGACGTTAAACACGCGTTCGCCGTCATAGCTGACAATCTGGTCACCCGGCTGCAATCCGGCCTCACTTCCCGGGGAGCCATTTAACACGCGTGTGATCTGTACCGAGGTTGGCTGTCCCTGCGCGACGAGGAAACGTTCATAGTCCGCGTCGCCGAGTTCGGCGCGCAGCAGCGCCTGCGGATCGTTGAGCGCCGCCAGCTGGTCGAGCGGCGTGCCCTCGCGCTGCGCCTCCCACGCCAGCTGCATCGACTTGAACTCGGCCTCGGACTCGCGCTGCAGAACGCGGCGAGCCTCGTCTTCAGAAAAACCGTTATCCATCAGACTCTGTAGCCTTCGATCCTCAAAGCGCCTGATCATCGCCGTGAAATCCTGCGCTCGGCGCAAGCTGCCACCCCGGGGCTCGTCGCGCCTGCCGTTCTCTGCAGAACTTTCGGCTGCCCTGGGCGATTCGGCCACGGCGTCGCGCTCGAGGTCGTCGATCAGGTCCTGTACCTGTCCTGCAAGCTCGAGCCGCGCTTCGCGCTCTTCGGCGATTAGCTGCTCAACACTGAGAAGACGCTCGGCCAGCGTATCCGCTGAACCCGCATCCCGACTGGCTGGCATGGCCGCGGATTCTTCCCCCGCGGTCGGCGCGGCGGAGGTAACCCAGGCACCGACGGCGAACCCGGCAATCACACTGACCGCAACAGCTACAGTCATTCGGCGCGTGTTATTCACACTATTGGCGCCTACTCAGCGACTTGCGCCCCGACGACAGTAGCCGGGCAGTTCGAGCCAGCTGTGTACGGTCCGAGACCGGTATTGACGCTGGCGATTTGCCCCGGCGGAATCTGTCCGCGGATCACGTGTACCACTTGTTCTGCCCGACCCGACGAGCCGGTGTATTGAACCATCACCTGACACCGTCAATCTGTACCGACGTGTCGTTTTTCACCGATACCACGAGCTTGCCATTAGCGTCCGGGTCGCAACGCCGCAGCACATACGCATCGGGGTTTGATGGCAGGTCCAGTCGCACCAGCTGATCAGTGGCCGCTTTGCCGTAATCGCCGCCGGCCTGGGCGACAACCTTGTAGTGGTTTATTGCCTCCGGCATGTTGCCCCGCGCTCTGGCGATATCACCCAGTGCAAAGTGCGCGGGCGCGGTCGGCAGCAGCGCGATGCTGTTTTCGAGATCACTCACCGCACCGTCGACCTGGCCCATTTCCTTCCTGGCGATACCGCGTTGCAAGTGATAGTAGAAAAAGTTGCCGCGACGCTCGATTGCCCGGTTGTAATTGGTCACAGCCATGTCGTACTTGTCAGCAACCAGGCGCGCATCGCCACGCAGCGCGTGAAAGTGTGCCTCCTCCGGGAACAGGTTGAGCGCTTTGTTAGCCAGTGTCAGCGCTTCGTCGACGTTCTTCTCGGCCAGGGCCTTGCGACCCTCGTCGTACGCGTCATAAGCGGGCTTGGCAGCGCGGGTCTTCTGCATGGCCCGTTGAAACTCCGTGGTACCGAGGTTGCCACCCGGTGGCAGGGCGGCGGCGGTCGATCTGTTGGCCTCCACGCGCGCCTGTGATGGCGGGTGGCTCGCAAACAGTCCACTGAGCCAGTCTGTGCGACGGCCCTCGCTGAGGCGCACAAACGTCTGCTGCAACATCACCGCGCCCTGCGGGTCGTAGCCGGCCTTCGACATGTACTGCATGCCGTAGTAGTCCGATTCAAGCTCGGCATCACGCCCGTACTTCGCCAACCCGACCTGGGCGAGCAAATTGGCGCCGCCTACGGCCAGGTTGCCGTAGTCGCTGTCACTGGTCGCGATCGCGGTGCCCATCACACCGATCTGCAGCAGCGTGCCGCGGGACATTTGCTGGGCCGTGTGCCGGGCAGCTGCATGCACCACTTCATGGCCGAGCACAGCAGCCAGCTCCGCCTCGGACTCGAGTTCCGTCAAAAGGCCGCGGTTGATGGCAATTTTGCCACCCGGCAGCGCCCAGGCGTTGGGTACCGAGTTGTTTAGAACGACAAACTCATACGGCAGATTGACGCCGCTTTGCACCGCCAGCCGGTTGCCGATGCCCTGCACGTACTGCGTGAGCTGCGCGTCGACGTCGTAGGAGCCGCCCTGGGACTGCTGCATCGGCGCATAGTTCTGGCGCCCCATTTCGATCTCTGACGCCGAACTGACGATCATCAAATCGCGCTTGCCGGTGACTGGATTGACGGCGCAGCCCGTCAGAAATGCGGCCGCTACGGCCACAATAATGGTGCTTTTTCTCATTGCACTGCCTCTTTTTTCCGTATCCGGCATTATAGCGCCTGTTACAATACGCCGAGTTGAAAAAACGAGAGGATACAACGATGGGATTGTTCGACTTTGTAAAAGACGTGGGAAGACAGATTTTTGATACAGATGCCGAGGCCGCTGACAACATCAAACAACACCTTGAAATCAAGACCAGCGGTATCAAGGATCTTACGGTGGAGTTTGATGATGGCGTGGCAACGATATGCGGTAACTGTTCAAACCAGGCTGTCCGTGATCAGGCCGTATTGATTGCCGGCAACATCAAGGGCGTAGAGAAAGTCGTCGCTGATGATCTCAAAGCGCCGCCGCCGAAACCCAAAGAGCCGGTTGAAAAAGCCGAGTTCTATGAAATTGTCAGCGGTGACACGCTTGGCGGTATCGCCAAGAAGTTCTACGGCAGCGCCGGCAAGTACATGAAGATCTTTGAAGCGAACCGCGAAATTATCTCTGACCCGAACAAGATTTACCCGGGCCAGAAGATCAAGATTCCGCTCGACTAGCTCTCACGGAGAGACGTATGGACTTTATGGACCTGTTAAAGGCGGCTGGCGGTGATAACAGTCTTGGCCAGCTGGCCAAGACGGTCGGGCTAGGATCCGCGGATACGTCAAAGCTGGTCGCAGCATTGGCCCCCGCACTGATGCGCGGCGTGCAGAGGAACGCGGCCGACGATAACGGTCTGGCCGGGCTGCGTCGCGCGCTGGAAACCGGTGGGCACGATCGCTATATCGACAAACCGGAACTGCTGGCAACGGAAGAAACGCGTAAGGACGGCAATAACATCCTGGGCCACATTTTTGGCAGCAAGGACGTCAGTCGCAATGTGGCGGCCGTAGCGTCGAAAGACACCGGTATCGATGCCAGCCTGATCAAGAAAGCGCTACCACTGCTCGCAACGCTCGCAATGGGTGCGATGAGCAAGAAGACGAAGGCTGGCCGCGATCTCGGCTCATCGGCCTCCGCCGGTGGCCTCGGATCGCTGGGCGACTTGCTGGGCGGCATGGTTGGTGGTGCTCAAAAAGACGACGGCGTCGGTCTCGACGATATACTCGGGATGGCGCGGAAGTTTTCTGACTGAAGCGCTGATGTGACCGCTCAATCACTTTTGAAAAAGGCCGGCCTTGTGTCGGCCCTTTTTTTCATGTCAATGAGCACCCGGATATACTCTGCTGATGGTTGAGGACCTTGATCTCTGGAGACTCGCTGCCGGCCTCGGCCTGTTCCTGTTCGGCATGCACGAGTTGGAACAGGCGCTAACGCAGCTTGCCGGCCGCCGTTTCAAAAAATTCCTGAGTGAGTACACGGCGAAGCCGTTACGCGGCGTGATTGCCGGAGCACTTTCCACGGCGGCACTGCAGAGCAGTTCGGTCGTCAGCCTGATCGTGCTCGCCTTCGTCGGTACCGGCATCATCTCGCTCGCGAGTGCGCTGGGCATTGTGTTCGGCTCCAACCTTGGTACGACGATGACCGGCTGGATCATCGCTGCGGTAGGTTTCAAGCTCGACATAGAAGCGCTCGCTTTGCCACTCATTACGATCGGTGGCCTTGGCGTGGTCTGGTCGGCTGCCGGCACCCGTCGTGCGGGCTTCGGTCATTTTATTGTCGGGCTCGGCCTCATGCTGATGGGGCTGGAATTCATGAAGTCGGGAGCCCTGGTCGCTACCTCGATGTTTGATCCGGCTGCCCTCGCAGGTTACCCGTTGATCGTCTTTCTACTCGCAGGCCTCACGCTGACGGCGATCATTCAGTCAAGCTCAGCGACCATCATGATTACGCTGAGCGCACTCTATGCGGGCGCGATCCCGTTGGAATCGGCGGCAGCGATCGCCATTGGTGCTGACCTGGGAACCACTGTCACGGCGATGCTGGGCGCTCTTGCGGGTTCTGCCGCCAAAAAGCGCGTCGCCGCCGCCGTCATTCTGTTTAACGTTGTGGCAGACACCATGGCATTTATCACTCTCAAGCCACTGCTGCTGTTCATTACCGGAATTTCCTGGGAATCAGCGACCCGTTGTTCGCGCTGGTGGCGTTTCACAGCCTGTTCAACCTGATCGGCATCGTCGTCTTTCTGCCGCTGATTCCGTTTTTGAGCCGCTGGCTTGACCGGCGTTTCCGCGACGATGCAATTCCGCTGCTTCGCCACATCAAAGCCAGCGACACGGCGGTAGCCGAAGCCGCTCTTGAAAACCTCACGCGCGAAACTCTGCGGTTGATCGACCAGGCAGCCGCGTTGAACCAGCTGACGTTGGGCCTGCCTGCCGATCACACGTTCTATGACAGTCGGGAAGATCGCAAGAACGTGGAAGTCTTTGCAGCGACCGTCGACTTCGGTCGCAGTTATGCCGAAATCAAACAACTGGAAGGCGAAATTCTCAGGCACGCGCTCGCACTCCAGGGACGGCCCCTTGAGGCCGATGAATCAGAGCGGCTCAGCCAGATTATTCCGTCGATCCGGAACGCGGTGCAGGCGGCCAAAAGCATGAAGGACGTGCAGGCCGACCTCGAGTTGTTCCGCGGTTCGGTCAACGATCGCTTCAACGCCTATTTCGGCCAGTTTCGCGAGGCCGCACGGGAATTCTACGAGGCGCTCGATCAGTTACGAAACTCGGACCTGCCCGACGTTCGCTTCGAGGTGCTGGTACAGATAAAGGAAAAAGCCGAGGCACTGCACAATCGCATGCGCCTTCGAATTTACAGCGAGGTTGCGCGCGATGAGCTCAGCGAGGTCGAAATATCCACTTTGCTGAACGTAAACCGTGAGCTCCTGGTAGCAAGCCAGAGCCTCGTTGCCGCTTTGGTCGACGCGCTCCTGAGCATGGACGCCGCACGCGATTTTGCCAGCATTCCTGCTGCAAGATAGTCCATCGTAGGGGATAATCCGCATAGCTTGCTGCCACCTGCCTGTTCGATACTGGTGAGCTAACACACCCGGGAGTACCGATGTCACCCAATGCCAAAACGCTGATGCAGGAACTGCGCGACGACCATCGCAATATGTCCATCGTTCTTGATTTGCTCGACGATGTCGTGCGAGCCACAACCTCGGGCGAGGATCCGGATTTTGAGCTGATCGATGAAATCATGCGCTATATGACCGTCTATCCGGACGCCGTGCACCACCCGAAGGAAGACATCGTTTATCACCAGTTGCGCGTTGAACGGCCGGACCTGGCCGAAGGACTCGAAGACGTGCCGGCCGATCATCTTGCGATCGCCGAGCTGGGTACCGCCCTGAGAGATGACGTGGAAGCCATCAACATGGGTGGCGCCGTGCGCCGCGAGAAGTTGATCGGCGACATGTCAGGCTATGTCGAACGCTTGCGACAGCACATGAACTGGGAAGAAAGCGACCTGTTTAAACGTATCGACCAGATGCTCGCCGAAAACACGCCGGAGGCCGATGTTTCTCAGTACGACCACAGTAAGGACCCGGTGTTTGAGCTTGAGATCGAAGCCGGTTTTCGGCGGCTGATGACCAGCCTGCAGCGTTAACTACATCCGCTCAAAAATACCAGGCGATCTGGGCAAATAACCCCGCACCGCCCGACAGATAACGGTCCGGCTGGCCGGCACTCACACCCCCAAACTCGCTGCCCCTGGGTCCCAGTGGCACGTTGATGCTGCCCAACAGGTTCATGTTGTCGGAGAGGCTGTAGTTCGTCACGAGCTGCAACAAGCCACTCGGATCCGATAGATTCGCCAGCAGTGTTGGCGTCACGCCCCACAGCGGCGTCATTTCAATAGTGACGCTGCCAGCGAGGTAGTGACGTCCGATCGAAAAGAGCTCGCCGCGCGTTATGCGCTCAACCAGGTCCGGATTGTTCGCCAGGTTGAGTGGATCGTAAGCGCCGGTCCGCTGCCCAAACCCGTTGAAAAAGTACTCGATGGCACCGCTCATGTTCCGGTCGAACCAGTTCCACGAGTAGGTCAGGTTCGTTACGAACTGTGCATAGGTGTCATTGTCGGTTCGGGTAACCACAGCATCCGCGGTCCAGACGGAACCACCCACGTTCTTGCTGCCACCAAATCCAAGAACGGAATCGCCGTAGCTCTGTGCCAGCAACACGTCGTATTCGAACTCACCGGCAAACCCGTGGTACTTGATCGCAGTCGTTGATTCGTCACTATCAACATCGCCGGTAATCAGGTTGCGACGTATGACATGGGCTCCCTGGACATCGTCACCGCTATCGCGCAGGTACTGCGTGTACAGCATGTCGTCGCCGCTTTTGTATTCGGTATCGACAGCCGCCGGATCGAACGGGTTAACCAGGTCCATGGGCGCGTAAAAGAGACCGTTGCCCCACGACAGCACCTGCCGTCCAAAGCGGATGACCGCTTTCTCACTCGCATAACCCACAGCCAGCCGGTCGATACGATGTAACAACACGGTATCGGCGTTGTCTTCGATGACATCGGTAAGATCAAATAAGCGCCGGTCATCATTGGGCAGCCCGGGAAAGAAGATGTTCGCGGCGCCAGGCAGCGCGCGACCGAGTTCGATGCTGTCGCCACTCAAGCCCAGCAACTGGTACGCCGCGTCAAAGGACCAGCGCTGTGAATTCGCCTTGAAATTCAGCCGCAGGCCGCCGCTCAGATCCAGCGTATTGCTGCCGACCAGGTCCCGGAACAGACTCTGGTCGGGATAGGCCTGGCTGGTCAACGCAAACTTCGTATGACCGCCAACCTCGATGGCGCCGCTATCAGCGCCGGCCGCCGCCGATAACGACAGGCACAGTATGAAGAAGTTAAGCCGCATCCTGCTTGAGGTCGTCGACGATGCGACCATCCAGCATGCGCACCAGGCGTTTCGCATAGCCCATGACGCGCTGGTCGTGAGTCGCGATGACGAAGGTCGTATTGTGATGTTCGTTGAGCTCGGTGAAGAGCTCCATGAGTTCGTCCGAGGTTTTCGAATCGAGATTTGCCGTCGGCTCATCGGCCAACACCAGCGCCGGCCGGGAGACAATCGCCCGCGCGACAGCGACGCGCTGCTGCTGCCCGCCCGACATTTCTGCCGGTCGCCGGCCCTCAAGACCCTGCAGACCGACTTCCTCCAGTATCGCCATCGATTTTTCACGGCGCTGGGCCGCGGGCACGCCCTGCACCTGCATGACAAACTCAATGTTTTCCCGGGCCGTCAAAACCGGGATCAGGTTGTAGGCCTGGAACACGAAACCGATGCTGGAAAGCCTGAGCTCCGCCAGTTCGCCCTTGCTCAGCTGGTCGATGCGCTGGTCGGCCACCCAGACCTCCCCGCTGTCCGGCATGTCGAGCCCGCCGATGGCGTTTAACAAGGTTGTCTTGCCGCCGCCGGACGGCGCAGACAGGCAAACGAAACCACCCTGCTCGATATCGATGCTCACGTGATCGAGCGCCTTGATGTCCTCGTCACCCTGTCGATAGGTTTTACAGAGATCCACACAACGTACCGCCGTCATCATCCCACCTTTGTTATTGCTTCGACCGGCTCATACCGAGACGCGCGCCAGGCCGGGGACAGGCTCGCGAGAAATCCAAGAGTCAACACGATCACGTTCGCGAGGATCATGTCGTTGATATACAACCTGGGATACAGAACGCTGGCTGCCCCCATCATCTCCATGCCCTCAGCGACAGCCGAGATATCGATGCCGCCGCGCAGGGGTTGAATCGTCGACCAGGCCAGCACATTGCCGATGACGAGCCCCACAGACAGCAGCAGCATCGACTCGATGAGGATCTGCCCGAGAATATTCGACGGCTTCATGCCGAGCGCCAGCATCAGGCCGATCTCGCGCACGCGCTCGAAGACCGCCATGACCAGCGTATTGACCAACCCAAACGAAAGTGCCAGGAAGATCACGATCATCCAGATCATGACGAAGCCATCCATGACCTTGAGCATGGAACCCAGGTAGGTCGCGACCTCATTCCAGCGGCTGACATCCAGCGAGCCGTCAACGCTGCCGACGACCTTGTCATAGGTTGGCTCAACGTCGCGATAGCTGTCACCCAGAAAGACGATCTCGGTCGTGGTATCGCCAATGCGCAGCATCTTCTGCGCCGCGTGCTTGCCGATGAAGACGTTGCCTTCTTCGTACGCCGGCACTTCGGACTCAAAAATGCCCACAACGCGGAAGCCGCGATCGGCAATCTCGTTGTCCGGGTCCTGGCTCATCAGTACGACGCGCTTGCCGACCCTGGTCTCCAGTTTGTCCGCAAGCTTGCGGCCGATAACGATGCCGTTGTCATCAACGTTTTCAAGAAAACGCCCTTCGACTTCATCGTAAGACGAGGTAACCAAACGCTTCCTCTGCGACAGGATCGATGCCGAGCAGCGTTACGCCGCGCGTTTCGTATTCGCTGGCAATCACGGCGGGCACCTTGACGCGGCTCGCCCAGGCTTTGAAGTCCATCGAGCCGAAGGTCAGTGCCAGCTCAGCGTCGCTGATCAGAATACGGTTGGCGACGCTCGGGTCATCGAGAAACAGCGGGTTATGCACCTGTACATGCCCCGGCAAGGCACTGACGCCGTCTTCGATCATCTGATCCACCATGCCGCGCGACATGGCTGTCATGAAGATCATCGCCCACACGCCGACCGCTATCGCGCTCACCATGATGATGGTGCGCCGATGATTGCGCCACAGGTATCGCCAGGCGAGTCGCGTGAGCACCGGCAGCATGCGCATCAGTTCGCCCTCATCGCTTCAACCGGGTGCAGCTTGTACAGGCGCAGCGCGGGATAGGCAGCCGCCAGCAGTGTGAAAATAAAAACCACGGACGGGCCGATCGCCATCGTCAGCAGTGTCGGCTCGAAATACACGCGCCCGGGCAGGTTGAAGTTCGCCGCCATTTCTTCCATGCCCGGAATGGACAGACCGTTGACGCTGAAGTACGCCGTCAGTATCGCTCCGCCAATCGCGCCAAGGACAAGACCGAGCAGGCCGAGGAAGGCGGTCTCCAGCATGACCAGGCGACCGAGTTGGCCGGGCTTCAGGCCCAGTGACATGACGATGCCAAACTCGTGCGTACGCTCCAGCACGGACATCAGCTGCGTATTGAGTACGCTGAACGCAACCAGGATCACGAGGACGCCATACATGAAAAAGGCGCTGCTCATGTCCGCCTTGATGGCCTGTTTCAGGCCGGGCTGCAGCGCATCCCAGTCGTGCACGACCATATCAGCGTTAGCCGGCAGCGCCGCGACGATGTCGGGAAGCACGATTTCGGCGGCCTCCAGCGACGGTGCAGTGACGACGACCTGGTGTCCCGCGCCCTGCATGAAGAAGATGTCCTGAAAAGCGCTCAACGGCATCTCGGCGATATTGCGATCAACCTCCGGCACACCGCTTTCGAAGATGCCAACGATCGACACCACCGCTGCGGCGAAGGAGCCGTCAAGACCGCTGCCGAGCAGCGTAAGTTCATCACCAATCCCGACGCGCAGATTGCGCGCCAGCACCGCGCCGATGACGATTTCGGGAGCGTCCGACCGCTCGACATAGCGGCCTTCTTCGATGAGCCCGGGAATGCTCGACACCTGCGGCTCGAACTCAGGCTCCACGCCAAATATCCCGACGCCGTAGCTGCGCTCCTCACTGGATGCCAGCGCGAACGCCCAGCCGCGTGCGGCAATGCTCTCGTTCGGGAATTCAGCTCTCAGACGGTCGGCCAGCGGCACAATATCGGGCACCGTCTGCCGCATTTTCTGCTCGTCCTTGTAACCGGGCGCCTGGATCTGCATGTGCCCGGTGAACACCTGGAGCGTGTTGTCGATCATCAGGTCGTACATGCCGAACTGCATCGAGATCATGAAGACCAGCAGCGTATTCGAGAACACCATCGCGCCGACGGTCAGCCAGGTTCTGACGCTGATGCCGCCAGAGATTGCGCCAGGCGAGGCGTACGACAATGTTCATCGAGTGAGTCCCTGGCTAGTCTCGTGGATTTCGCAGGTTCGACAATGTAAACAGGCTGTCCTTGAGATCGACTTCATATTCGACGTCGATAACGCTGATCTCGGTCCATTCTTCCGCGTTGTCCGTCTTGACCATGCGCTGTCTCATGGCGATCGTCCGACCGCCCATTTCGCCGACTTCGAGCGACACCAGTTTCTTGACGAGCGCACCGTCCTGATCGTAAAACGCGTGTTCCAGGACGACATGATCCTCGCGAATCTGCAAGACCTCCCTGCCCCAGACCACCGCGGCATCTTCATGCGGTATCGATTCGATTTCGTGAACGACGATGCCGTCGATTTCCTCGCTCTTGAGGATCGTGTGATCGTACTGGTCGATGATGTCATCAGCGCGCGCGATATCCTTGTTGGAAAAGTCCGAGCCCATCCAGCTTTGCGCCATCATGGATGAGGGCACCTTGATGACGCGATTCACCTTCGGCGAAAACGTCCACATGCTGTTCTCATCGGTCAGCGTGCCGTTGCCACGGTCCTTTTTCGGCTCGATGACCCGCACCAGCGACTGCTCCTGACCCTTGGTCCAGGCGCGCATCGTCATGGAGCGCTCCCAATCGGGACGGTGAATGACCATCATCATTTCAGTGTAGGAGGACAGACCGCGCCAGTGATCAATGGCATCGCGCACGATCTGCGTGGCATCGCGCTCTTCGGCGGCGGCTGTCATGGAGGCCGTCAGCAACAAGACGGCCAGAAACGTTCGAATGAGCATACTAATTAAGACCAGCGCGGCGTGAGGCTGTTCAGTCTAGATCAACACCCTGCTTTTGCAACTCCTCGACCATCGGCTGCAGCTGCTCCTCGTAGCGACGCCAGCGCCCGATGGAACGAGTATGCGCCGGTTCTCGAACCTGCACCGCGCTCGCCGTCGTGACCGCCGTTTTCTGCGCGTGAAAATCCAGGCATGCGTCTTCCCACGGCAAGTCAAGATAGTCGATGACTGCCCTGGCATTCGGCTCGAGGTCGCTGGCAGCCTCCTCATAGCGTATTTCGAAAAATCGCCCGGCAAACTGCTCGCGGTAGTGCTGCATCAAATGGAAATATCGCGCGTGGTGGCGCGCCATCTCGCGCTGCTCATAGGAGTGTTTGTAAGCGTCGGCGAACAGTTGTTTGAAACTTGCGAAACACGCATCCATCGGGCCGCGGCGAACATGAATGATCTTTGCATTCGGCAGCGCCATGAGAATCAATGGTATGTAGAGATAATTGGGCGGCAGCTTGTCAACGAACCGGGGCGTGTCGCCCCGCTGCTTCGTTACCGCCTGCATATACGCAGCCCCAAGCGCTTTGCCCTTAAGCTCACTGCCCCGCCGTACCAGCTCCTCGGAAAAACGGCCGGCACCACGGTAGCGCGTCAGCCGGCGCACGCTGTTGCCAAACTGACGCAGCTCGCCGGCCGAGTGCACCTGCGAATGGCTCGTAACGACCCGCTCGATCAGTGTGGTACCGGTGCGCGGCTGACCGACAATAAATATCGGCGCTCGGGAATCGTCGCCTGGCTCCTTACTCGCAAGCCAGTCACTCGTGTACAGCTGCTGCGATGCGGCGAACAGGCTGGCCTCGCCGGCTTCATCAAAGTCCAGCGTCTGGCGGCGGGCGGCAGCGCCGCGGGCAAAAGCCTCGAACGCGGCGTCCCACTGCTCGAGGTCTTCGAGTTCCTTGCCCATGGCGTAGTTGAGGAAGGCCATCGCGCGCGGACGGCCGGGACGAGCGACCAGCGCGCGCAGCGTCTCGACGTGCGCCTCGTCCGTGGCCTTGCGCAGGCCCGCCAGGACCCAGTGAGCGTGCGGGTTTGTAGTATCGATTTCCAGCGCCTGCCGCAGGCCGCGTTCCGCCGCGTCCAGTTCGCCAAGGTACATCTGGTTGTTGGCTTTGTTGACGAGGAACATCGGGTTATCCGGGCTCGCGGCAACCGCCTTTGCAAACCACACGCCAGCCTCTTCCTGATCACCTTGCAGCGAATAAATAAGACCGAGCAGGTCGTGCACAACGGGGTCACCACTTTCGAATTCAATCGCTTTTGCAAGCGCCTCATCCGCCGTGACCGGCTGGCCTGCCGAGTAATACAAGCGGGCGAGCTGTGCCCAGGCAGCGCCGTGACGCGGGTTGAGCTCTGTGACCGATCCGAAAGCGCTGATCGCGGTGCGCGTCTGGCGCGTTTCGAGGGCGATGAGGCCCACCAGGAAATGTCCCTCGGGAAGATCGCGCTTCGCACCCAGCACCTGCTTGCAACACTCGGCGGCGGCGTCGATCCGGCCGGCCTGCAGTTCGTTGAAGCCCTGCCGCAAGCTGTCCTGCATCCAGGGCGCAACGGGTGTCGTGTTACCGGGGTGATTCATGCCATCTGCAGTCATTTGGGAGAGCGGAGTATAAGCGTAAAACGCCTGTATTCGTAAGGCTAAGCCCAATGCCCGCGCCGCCATACGTGTTTCTCGCAATGGCGTTACAGGGCGTCATGGATAGACTGAAATCAGGAGAGGGGAAGAAAAAAGGACGGCACCATGTTCACTATTGAAGCCATTATGAGTACCAACCTCATCACGGTCGCGCCGTCCGCGACGCTGGCCGAAGCACGCACGCTGATGCATGAGCATCGTATTCACCACATTCCCGTTGTGAAAGATGAAGAACTGGTCGGCCTCGTAACGCTGACCAATGTACTCGCGGCCACCGACAGTTTCCTGCGCGACCCGCAGAACCGAATTCACGCGAACGAAATCAGTATCGATGATGCAATGGTGCACGACGTCGCGACTGTCGATGTGAACGCCAGTTTGCGTCACGCGGCGCTGTTTCTGGAAAGGCACAAGATTGGCTGCCTGCCGGTTCTGGATGACGACAAGCTGGTAGGAATAATTACGGATACCGATTTTGTCGCCGTAGCGATCAACGTGCTTGAGCAGCTCGAAGACACGGAACCATCCGACGATTTTGACGACATCGACGAAGACGTCGCCTAGACGCTCTCCGTTTCCGGTTCGTCCATGCTACGCAGCTCGTACTCGGCATCACGTTCCGAGCCCAGCAGGATGGCCACCCAACGCGTACTTTCTTTACTCTCAAGCGCGAGCTTTAACGTCATCGTTAGCGGCACCGACAGCAGCATGCCCACCGGGCCGAAAACCCATCCCCAGAACACCAGTCCGACAAAGACGATCAACGGCGAGATGCCGACGCCATAGCCCATGAGGCGCGGCTCGAGGAGGTTGCCGAATACAACGTTAATTGCAGCGAAGCCAATGGCTATTGCTCCCGCCTCGCCGGGACCCAGCTGCACCAGCGCCAACAATACGGCGGGCACGGCTGCGATGATCGAACCGATGGTGGGTATGTAATTGAGCAGAAACGCGAGCATGGCCCACAGCAGCGGGAAATCCACGCCGACCGACCAGGTCAGGATGCCGGCGCACAAACCGGTGGCAAAACTGACGAGTGTTTTGATGCCGAGATAGCGCCCGAGGTTATTCAGGAACAATCGCGGGCGCTCCAGTGAGGTTTTCGTGCGACCGAAGGCCGCCTCGACCTTGGTTTGAACACTCGATGCTTCGAGCAGGATGAATATCATGGTGAAAATAATCAGGAACGTGTTGGTCAGCACGTCCTTGAGACTGTTAAGAATGCTGGCAGCAAGCCCCATGGCCCAGCCCGGGTCCACCATGTCGCCGAGGCTTTCGGCCGACTCACCATTCCGCATGTACTTCGCGATGAAAGTAACAACGCCGTCCACAATGCGATCGAGGCGTGCCTGGTAACCCGGGAGTGCGGCCGTAAAGTCGCCAATCGACGTGCCGAGAATCATGCCGACCATCGCGAGAATCAGCATGATCATGGTTACGATGAGCAGCGCCGCCAGAATTGCCGGCACCCGATGCTTCTGCATCCAGAGCATTGGCCGGACCGTGATCAGCGCAAGAAACACCGCGATCAGGAACGGTACCAGCACGACTTTGGCCATCTGCATGCCGTAGATCACGACCACAATAGCGGCAAGAATCATCAGGGCGCTGGTTTTGTTTTGTGGCGTACTGTCCACGGACGCTCCGGTCACAATGCCAAGCCAAGATCATCGCACAACGGCCAGGACGGCGCATGCC
>CAWJHR010000012.1:0-45000 GCA_963842765.1 uncultured Gammaproteobacteria bacterium
GCTAAAGAGACCATGGAATACGGCATCCAGTTTGCCGAGACCGGCCACCTGTGCCTGGCAACGCTACATGCCAACAGCGCTAACCAGGCCATGGACCGCATTATCAACTTCTTCCCCGAAGAGCGTCGCCAGCAGCTGCTGATGGACCTGTCGTTGAATACCAAGGCATTCATTGCGCAGCGCCTGATACCACGGGAAGGCGGTATCGGTCGTATTGCCGCGATGGAGATCATGCTCAATACGCCGCTGGTACAGGACCTGATTTTCAAAGGCGAGGTCAGCCAGATCAAGGAGATCATGTCGAAATCGACGCGCCTCGGCATGCAGACCTTCGATCAGGCGCTGTTCAAGCTGTATGAGGATGGCACCATTTCGTACGAAGAAGCGATGCGCAATTCGGACTCCAAGAACGAGCTTAGACTGCGCGTCAAACTCGAAAGTAAGCGCGAAGTGGTGAGCGAAGAGCGGCATTCGCAGACCTTGCGAATTCTGGAAGAAGATCCGGCCAATACTTTTTAAACCCCAGAGAACCGATTAAACGATGAACGTCAAACCGCTCTTCAAACTGATGGTCGAAAAAAAGGCTTCTGATCTTTTTTTCGCTCCCTTCTCTCCGGCCAAGATCAAGATCGAAGGCAAGATCATGCCAGTCAACAGTCTCGAGATGAGCCCGAAGATGGTCAGGCAGGCGGCGCTGGAACTCATGACTGAAGAGCAGATGGAGCAGTTCAACAAGGACCTCGAGATTGACTTTGCGCTCTCTGAGCCGGGCCTTGGCCGTTTCCGCGTCAACGTATTTCATCAGCGTGGCAGCGTCGCAATGGTGCTGCGCTTCATTACGTCGGATCTGCCGCGGCTCGACGATCTCGGCATGCCGCCAGAACTCAAAGACCTGGTGATGCTGCGGCGCGGACTGATCCTGATGGTCGGCGCCACCGGCGCCGGCAAGTCCACAACGCTGGCTGCGATGGTCAATCACCGTAATGAAAAGACTTCGTCACACATTCTCACGATCGAGGATCCGATCGAGTTTCTGCACCCGAACAAAAAGTCGATCATCAATCAGCGTGAAGTAGGCATCGACACCAAGTCGTATGCACGGGCGTTGAAGAGCGCCGTGCGCGCGGCCCCTGACGTGATTCAAATTGGCGAGATTCGCGATATTGAATCCATGCGCGCCGCTCTGGATATGGCGGGCACCGGTCACCTCGTACTGGCAACGGTGCACGCGAACAACTCGCCGGAAACGCTGGATCGCATCATTAACCTGTTCCCCCAGGAGCAGCATGCCCAGGTATTCATGGATCTTGCTCACTACCTGCGAGCTATCCTGTCACAGCGCCTGGTTCGCGGCCGTGACGGCAAACGCGTGGCCGCCGTGGAGTTGATGCTGAATACGCCGCACATCAAGGACCTGATCCTCAAGGGCGATATTTCGGGCATCAAGGAAGCCCACAGGGACAGCGGTGAGCAGGGCATGCGGAATTTCGATGATGCGCTGTTACAGCTTTACAAAGACGGCACCATCACCATGGAAGAGGCAATGTCGCACGCCGATTCGCGCGCCAACCTCGAAGCCAGGGTCAACTTCGGCGGCTAACCCCCCAACTCATGCGCCCTTCGGCGACCAGCCGACATAATTGTTGGCGGACTGTCTCGCTCCGTCAGCGCGCGGCGCTCGCTTTATGTCTCGCCAACAATTATCTCGTCTGACCGCCTGACACTGTGCAATGGGAGTGGTGGGTTCGCGAGAATACCCGTAGAATTGCGCCCCGATGAACTACGCCGCACCCAGTCACGACCTGCAGGAAGAAGCTGCTTTACAGCTCGATCGTAACGGCAATCTGCGCCACCTGTTGACGCTCAAGAACCTCGATCGCGCCCTTTTGATCGACATTCTCGATGACGCCGAAGGCTACCTGACGAAGCCCGGGTCATCGACCGGCACGCGGCGATTTACTGGCCGGCAGGACAGTGGCCAATCTGTTTTTCGAGCCCAGCACGCGGACGCGCGCCTCATTCGATCTTGCCGCCAGGCGGCTCGGCGCCGATGTGCTGAACCTCGATGTCAACACCTCGTCACGGAAAAAGGGCGAGAGTATTCTCGACACGATTTACACGCTGCAGGCCATGCAGGTCGACGTAATGGTGATTCGTGATGCCAGCGCCGGCGTGCCCGCCTACATTGCGCGACACGTACAGGATCACGTGAGCATTCTGAATGCAGGCGAGGCCGATGTGTCGCACCCGACCCAGGGCCTGTTGGACCTGTTGACTATTCGCCAGCACAAAGGCGGCTTCGAAGACCTGGTTGTCACCATCGTCGGTGATATTCGGCATTCACGTGTCGCCATGTCGATATCGCATGGTCTGGCCACGCTCGGCGTTGGTGAGCTGCGCCTGGTGTCGCCGGCGACTTTGGCACCTGACCCGGAGAACGTGCCGGGCGCGTTGATCACCGATAATTGGAAGCAGGGGCTGGCTGGCGCCGACGTCGTGATGGCGCTGCGCATTCAGCGCGAGCGTATCGGCAACCTCGACGGCATCCCCAACATCGATGAGTATTTTGCGAGTTTCGGCGTCAGTCAGGAACACCTGGCATTGGCGGCGCCCGATGCAATCGTCATGCATCCGGGTCCCATGAATCGCGGCATCGAAATCGAGAGCGCCGTGGCCGATGGACCGCGGTCGGTCATTGAGCAACAGGTGACCAACGGCGTTGCAGTCCGCATGGCGGTGCTCGAACGGGTGGGCCGCGTCATGGCGGATCAATGACGACCGCAGCACAGCAGGCCGCGCAGAAAAATCGGGACACGATCTTTGTGGAAGACGGCGAGGTGATCTCCTCGACGGTTTTTCCCGGCGAGCAGTTCATCATGCGGGTCCGTGCACCAAAGTGTGCTGCGGCGGCGAAGCCGGGCAGTTTCGCGCATATCACCTGCGACGAATCACTGCCGATGCGGCGACCGTTATCGATCATGCGAGCGCAAGAGGACTGGATTGAGATTCTCTACAAAACGGTCGGCAGCGGTCTGCGGCAGCTGTCGCGTAAACAGCCCGGAGACACGATCAGTGTACTGGGTCCGATCGGCCAGCCTTTCGTGCTGTCGCGCGAGCGACCGAATGTGGTGCTGATAGGCGGCGGCGTTGGTATCCCGCCGATGGTGTTCCTCGCCGATCGATTGCGCACCGAACACAGCGCTTTCAAGCCGCTGGCGATACTCGGGTCCGAGATCCCGTTTCCGTTCGACCTGGTGCCCTCCGGCCTGCCAACACCGTGGCTCGCCGACCGGATCAACAGCACGATGCCGCTACTCGAGAGCTGGGATATACCTTGCCGGCTGGCGACACTCGCTGGATTCGATGGATGTTTTGACGGCTTCGTTACCGATCTCACAGAGCAGTGGCTACGCACACTGTCAGAAGCAGAGCTTGGCAAAGTTGAGCTGTTCGCCTGCGGCCCGACGCCGATGTTAAGGGCCGTGGCCGAACTGGCGGCACGCTTTGAACTGCCTTGCCAGGTATCGTTAGAGGAGTTTATGGCCTGTGCGGTTGGCGGCTGTGCCGGCTGCACCCTGCCTATCAAGACGCCCGCAGGAATTGCGATGAAACGCGTCTGCGTTGACGGGCCGGTCTTCGACGCGGCTACCGTCGTCTGGGATTACTAAACCCGCACCCAGCACACACTGCTATTGTCGGCAAGCGACCGACATGTTTGCTGGCGGACTGTCTCGCGTTGCTCGCTTTATGTCTCGCCAGCAAACATCTCGCCCGCTTGCCTTGGACAGGATGATCGTCAGACCGGATCGGAAGAGTCGGGTAAAGCAAGAAATCGCTCGGCGATGAATACGGCCGCCGCGCTGTCAATCATCTCTTTGGATATGCGACCGACACGGCCGCCAGCTCGCGCTTCTTTCAAGACGCGCTCCGCCTCGATGGATGTATAGCGTTCATCAACTGTTGCAACGGGCAGGCCGTAGCGCGCGAGATCGTTGATGAATGCGTCGACGCTTTCCTGCAGGGCGCTCGGTGAACCATCGGCGTGAGCCGGCATGCCAACGACCAGGCTGGTCGGATGCCACTCGGCGACCAGGCGTGCGATGTGCGCGTGATCGATGCCATCGTCGCGGTTTGCGACGACACCCAGCGGGCTCGCCGAGCCGGTGACGTCCTGACCAATCGCAACGCCAATGCGGCGCAGTCCGAAGTCAAAACAAAGAATCGTCCGTGGGCGCAACAAATCAGGCGTGGCCCGCATCCGTTGGCAAGCTGGCGATATCAATGCCCAGCGTGCGCGCGGCGGAGTCCCAGCGCTCGGCAAACGGCGTGTCGAAAACAAGCTCAGGTGTTGCCGGCACGCTCAGCCAGGAGTTCGCAAGCATCTCCTGCTCGAGCTGTCCCTCGCCCCAGCCCGCATATCCCAGGGCCACCAGCGATTTCTCCGGTCCGGTACCGCTGGCCATGGCATCAATTACGTCGCGCGACAAGGTCAGATTGATCGCCTCGGAAACGGGCAAGGTGTTTTCGTAGCTCTGTTCGGCGCCGTGCAGGACGAATCCACGCTCGGTACCAATGGGCCCCCCGGCAACGACGGCGTTACCGGCCTCCTCACTCGAGACAGGGTCGTCAACATCCAGCTGTTCGAACAGGCCCGCCAGCGTCAGCGTCAGCGGCCGGTTAATGATAATGCCGAGCGCGCCGTCGTCGTTATGTTCGCAGATCAGTGTGACCGTGGTGCTGAAATTCGGGTCTGCCATGCCCGGCATAGCGATAAGGAGTTGATTTGTTAATGAACTGTCGGGATGCATGCAAACAGTATCGGGGCTATGGCGGTCGGGTACAAGGGTCTGGCGCAGCGCCCTGGCTTGCTCCGGGTTTATCGAGCTGCCGTCGGAATGAGGCGCTCGGCGAACAGCCACTTGTATTCAAATCGCACTGAATCGTACTCGGCCGCGATTTCCGGCGGAAAGGGATTGAAGGGCGACGCGCGGTGCAGAATATCCAGCGCGGCAAGATCAAGCACCGTCGAGCCGCTGGTTTTGCGAATTTCGGCATCGCTAAGGTCGCCGGAGGCATCAATGGTTACGGTGAGCGTCGGGCTGCCTGACAAGCTGCCGATGTCACCAAGCTCTGGCAGGTAGGAGGCGCCGACGGCTTCGATGCGGCGCTTCCAGTTGTCGAGGTAAACGGCAATGACGGATTCTCGCGTATCGGCACTGATGATCATTTGTCGCGGCTGGTCGTCGCGGATCAGCAGGGTAGCCTGTTCTTCCTGCGGCAACGGCAGGGTGATCTCTTCACCGGCCTGCATTTCAATGGCGCGGCTGTCTTCGGGTTGTGGTTCAACGCGTGGGTCGATCGCCACCCTCTGGTTGCTTTGATTGAAGGTCGTCAGAACCTCATCGGCTGCGCGCTCATGCGTCTTGGCATCGACAAGCCCGGTACCGTCGCTGCTGCCCCGGTTATCGGCGGGCATGGTGCTTTGCAGCGGTGCGGAGGGGCGGACCTGGTCGAGCGTGTTGCCGCCGCCTTCCTGGCTCGCCTGCGCCAGGTAAGCGGCTTTTTCCGGGCGTTCAATGCGCTGGTCCGGGTTGGCGACGATGGTGACTTCGAGGGATATAGCGTCGGCTGAGGGTTGGGTCAGTGCTGCATTGAACGTGACGCCGATGATCAGGATGCCGTGGACCAGGGCCGCGAGAAACAGCATGGCCGGGAGTCGGTCAGGTACGGCCGGCAGAACCAACTGCTGATCGTCGAATGGCTCAGACTGGAGGGCTATGTTTGCCATATGCGCCAGGATGTTCCGCCTTTTTAATGCCCCAAACAAGGGTGTGGTCCGATCCGGTCAGTGTAATGTGCTGACCGGTCCGCGGGTGAGACTCGCGTCACTGCGCGGCGAAAACCTCAAGAAATCCTGGTTTCTATCGCGTCGAACATCAGTCCGGCGATATTGATACCGAACGCCTTGTCCAGTTCGCGTATCCCGGTGGGACTGGTAACGTTGACCTCGGTCAGGAAGTCGCCGATGACATCAATGCCGGCAAACAGGACGCCGGCATCACGCAGTGCCGGACCGACCCGCTCACAAATTCGGCGGTCGCTGTCCGACAGCGCCTGGCCCTTGGCGATGGCGCCTGCCACCATGTTGCCGCGATTGTCGTCACCCGAAGGAATGCGCGCGAGAGCATGCGGCACGATTTCACCATCGATTAACAGAATGCGTTTGTCGCCAGCCGTGATTTCCGGGATATACACCTGCGCCATGGCAAATTGGCGGCCATAGTCGGTGAGCGTCTCGAAAATGACATTGGCGTTGTTGTCACCTTTTTGTATGACGAATATGGAGCGACCGCCCATCCCGTCCAGGGGTTTTACGACGATACGTGAGTGCTCGGCGAGAAAGGCTTTCATCTCGCGCATCGAGCGCGTGATCAGCGTCAGCGGCGTACAGTCCGGAAACCACGCCGTGTAAACTTTCTCATTCATGTCGCGTAGCGCCTGCGGATCGTTGACGACCAACGCGCCGTCCAGTTTGGCGCGCTCCAGGATGTAGGTCGTGTAGACGTACTCCATGTCGAACGGCGGGTCTTTGCGCATCAGAATCGCGTCAAGCCCACCGAGCGCGACATCCTCCTGGTCCCCGAAAGTGAACCAATCGGTCGGATCGTCGCGCAGGCTGATGCGTCTGGATAGCCCCATCGCCTTGCCCGATATCAGGCGCAGGTCGCGCTGTTCGAAATAATGGATTTCCGCGTTGCGGCGTTGTGCCTCCAGCAGCATTGCGAAGGAGCTGTCCTTCTTGGTCGTAATAGAACCGATCGGGTCCATTACGATGCCGATTTTGAGTCTGTCCTCAGCCATCTTTTTCAAAACTTCAGTGCATTCAGCGAGAAGCGGCCAACTATACAGCGAAATACGTCGTAAGCACCCGAATTCCAGTGATTTTGCGTATCGTGGCGAGCGTCGTAGCAGGCTTTATGTCAATATGGTAAAAGTCATTTTTCAGCACGGGGAAATTAGGTGTCAGCTAACGCATCCCGCTCCTTAAGTGGACTCAAAATACTGGTAGTCGACGATAGCAAGACCATTCGCCGCACGGCCGAGACCCTGTTGACCAAAGAAGGCTGCCAGGTTTTCACCGCGATTGACGGGTTCGATGCTTTGTCCAAGATTGCTGATCACCAACCGGACCTGATCTTTGTTGACATCATGATGCCGCGTCTCGACGGATACGAAACGTGCTCGCTGATCAAGCACAACAAGATGTTCAGGGAAACGCCGGTCGTCATGCTGTCGAGCAAGGACGGCCTGTTTGATCGTGCCCGCGGCCGTATCGTCGGCAGCGAGCAGTATTTGACCAAGCCGTTTACCAAGGACGAGTTGCTTGGCGCCATTTCCAACCAGGTCAACTGAGGAATTCAAGAATGGCAGTTGTTCTAATTATTGATGATTCGCCAACCGAGCTGCATCTGTTTCAGAACATGCTCGAGAAGGCGGGTTTTGACACGCTGGTCGCCGATAGCGGCGAGGAGGGGCTGAAGACGGCCCGATCCGCACGTCCGGATTGCATCCTGATGGACGTCGTGATGCCGGGCATGAACGGGTTTCAGGCGACGCGTAAACTCACCAAAGATCCGGCGACCTCTGACATACCGGTCATCATGATCACCGGCAAGGACCAGGAGACCGACAAGATCTGGGGCATGCGCCAGGGTGCGGTTGAGTACCTCGTCAAACCGGTGGCAGACCAGGATCTGGTGCAGAAAATTCGCTCGGTCACGGCAGACTGAATGAGCGGTCACGCCGATCTTCATACGTTGGTTGAGCAACCGTTTGCGCTGTTGCGGGCGATGGAGCAGCGCAGTCGCGCTGCGCATGCAGGGCAGGGCAGCGGCGATGTTTCGACCGAGTGGGTCGGCGTCGCCTTTCGTATCGGCCAGGAGCAGTTTGTGGCCGGCCGCGAACAGGTGCGCGAAGTGCTGATGCTGCCGGACTCGATAACCCGTGTGCCGGGCGCGCAGCGCTGGTTGCTGGGAATCGCCAATCTGCGTGGTCATCTGCTGCCGCTCATCGACATGAAATTGTTACTCGGCAGCGGCAGAACCTCGCTACGGCGCAGCGCGCGCGTGATTTCGGTCAATCATCGCGAAGTTCCCGCCGGCATTGTTGTCGATGAGGTGCTCGGGTTCCGGCGCTTCATGGAGCATGAGTATTCGCAGGAAGCGGCGAAGACTATCGTGCGCTGCGATAGTTTTCTGGGTGGTACATATCGACGCGGCACGGAAATCTGGCCCGTCTTCAATCTATTCGAATTGGTCGAAAGCAAAATGTTTTTGCAGGCGGCTGCGGAATAAAGGTCCGGGAATTCATGGCCAAACAATCTGAAAAATCGTCCTCATTCAACGTCGTTGCCGGACTGATAGCGCTTTGCCTCGTTGTCGCAGCCGCGTTGACCTACTGGCAGTCGGGCAACAAGGCCCCGGCAACACCGGAGCTCGCCGCTTTGTCGCAGGCGATTCCGTCGCAGGCGGCGAACGCCCTGAACGGCGCCGACGGCGCGTTCGACAGGCTCGATGAGTCCGTTCGCAAAGTCGCTGCCCTGCGGCGCGGCGGCTCGCCGGGTCGGGCTTCGGACTGGCAGCAACTCGAGTCGCGCGCGGCAGCGATCGTTGCGAATCGATCCGCCGTGGAGGCGGTGCAGGTGGCGCGGCAGCAGCTGGCAGGCAATGCAACGACAATTCTGCAATTGTCGGACGAGCTGCTCGAGCGCTCCGGTTCAGCCGCCATTATCCAGGAGTTCCAGCAGCGCGCGGATCGAATTCGGACGACGGCAGCCGCATTGCCGCAAGAGGGTAGTGCAGCGGCGATCAGCATCGCTGCAGACGTGGTCATTCCTGCGTGAGGTTTACGACGCGCTTGCCGGTGAAGCAACGGAACTTGACGTAGTAGCTCTCAGCAGTGCGGACAGCGCGGCGGCGCTGGCACCGATGGCAAGCAGCCTCGAGGCTCTCGAGCAACGCTCGGCCGAGCTTGGAACCCATATGCCGGCCTATGGCACGGTCGCAACGGCACAGGCGGAGTTGAATGCCAGTGCCAGTAGCCTGCTGGATACCGCCTTTGCCGGGTCGTCCGCGAACGTTGGGAGCGGCGCTTTGGCTAGCTGGTGGCTGCCGCTTGGCGCGCTCGCACTCGCCCTGCTGTTACTCGCCGCCCTGTTCGGCATGCATCGACGCACGGCCGCATTCGAACAAACGGCCCGCAAACATGCGGAGCAAAACGAGCGTAACCAGCAGGCGATTCTGCGACTGCTTGACGAGATGGGTAGCCTGGCTGACGGCGACCTGACGGTCGAGGCGACGGTGACCGAGGATATTACCGGCACGATCGCCGACTCGTTCAACTATGCAATCGAGGAGCTGCGCACGCTGGTTGCCACCGTCAATGAGACCGCGCTCATGGTCGATACGTCGACGAAGCAGACGGAAAACACGGCGTCCCACCTGGCTGAAGCGGCCGATCGACAGGCGCAGGAAATCAACGCAGCAACCAGCTCCATGAACTCTATGGTTGCGTCCATCGAAGAGGTGTCCGGCAATGCCGAACGCTCGTCGGATGTTGCTCGACATTCGGTCGAGGTGGCGCACAAGGGCGGCGAGGCCGTGCGCCGAACGATCGATGGCATGAACGCGATTCGCGAAACGATCCAGGAGACGTCAAAGCGCATCAAGCGACTTGGCGAGAGCTCGCAGGAGATTGGCAACATCGTGGAGCTGATCAACGATATTGCCGAACAAACCAACATCCTCGCGCTCAACGCATCGATCCAGGCGTCGATGGCGGGTGAAGCCGGGCGCGGTTTTGCCGTCGTTGCCGACGAAGTACAGCGTCTTGCAGAGCGCTCAACCAATGCAACCAAGCAGATCGAGGTGCTGGTCAGAACCATTCAGTCGGACACTAACGAAGCGGTCGTTTCGATGGAGCGCAGCACGACTGATGTTGTCGGCGGTGCGTTGCTTGCTGAGAATGCGGGCGCGGCGCTGGACGAAATCGAGCAGGTATCCAACCAGATCGCCAGCCTTGTGCAGAACATTTCGAGTTCCTCAAGGCAGCAAGCGAGCTCGGCGGCGGATGTCACCAAACGTACGACGCGATTGCGTGAAATCGGCGATGAGACGGGCGCGGCAACATCCGCAACGGCCGCCTCTATTGCGAACCTTTCGGAGTTGGCGACCGAGCTCAGAAAGACGGTCGAGCGGTTCACGCTGCCGCCGGAAATGATGCAGGCGGCTTCCCTGGCGCGCGAACGGCAGTGATGCTGCCGAGCGGCCGTCCGATGCAGTGGCAAGCTCCCAGGCGAGGACCGGATAGCGACGGCGGGGACGAACCCTCGCGAGATTCGCGGATGATGAGATGACGGGCGACACCGGCAACCAGCAGCACTTGAGCAGCGACGATAATGGCGAGGGTTCCGCGCGCTCGTTAGCAATTATCAGTGCCGAATTGGCGGAGACCATTCGCCTGGCGCACCTGGCGCTCGAAGATTGTGTCGACGGGCGTGGCGGGACCGCCGCACTTGTCAAAGCCGGCGAACTGTTGCACCAGGCGCGGGGCGCACTGCAAATCAGCGAAACCTATGGCGCCGCGCTGCTCGTCGAAGAAATGGAGCTGGCCTGCAAGTATTTGTCGGCGCTGCGTGCCGGTGCCGGTCGCGAGGACGGATTCGACGCACTGACGCGCTCGATGGTACAGCTGCCAATTTACATCGAGAGCCTGCTGGCCGGCGGTCGCGATATCGCGCTCGTATTGTTGCCCATGCTCAATGACCTGCGCGCCGTGCGCGGCGAACCGTTGCTGTCGGAGGGCACACTGCTGCTCCTCAATTTATCCCCGAACCGGGAGGAAGACCGGGCGCGGGATCGAGTGGGTGACGGCCAGGACCCGGTGCTGCTGGCACGGCGGATGCGGCCGAAGTTTCAACTCGCACTACTGGGCTGGATCAAGGGTGGCGACAACCGGCGGCACCTTGAAACCTTGAGCAGCGTCGCCGACTCGTTTGAGGCGGCGGCAACGCGTGATGACATGCACCAGCTCTGGTGGGTGGTCGGCGGCGTCCTGGAGTCCCTCCAGAATGGTGGCCTCGAGACCTCGGTCGCGATCAAGCGTTTGCTCGGGCAAGCCGATCGACAAGTGAAACGCGTGATCGACGAAGGACTGGCCGCGTATGACAACCACCCGGTCGACGACCTGCTGAATAACCTGCTGTACTACGTGGCACGTTCCAGCAATGCCGGTGAACGCATCAGCGACATTCGCGCGGCGTTTAATCTCGAGGAATTGTTGCCCGGCGATGAGCAGGTCGAGCAAGCGCGCGAGGCGTTGTCGGCACCGAGCGCACGGCTCATGGAGACGGTCGGCACGGCCATCCGGGAAGACCTCGGTCGGGTCAAGGACGTTCTGGACATTTTCGTACGCACGGGTATGAACAAGCCCGCGGAACTTGTGCCGCAACTGGACCTTCTCAAAAAAATCAGCGACACGCTCGGCGTACTGGGGCTTGGCCAGTTGCGCGGTGACATTGACGGTGAAATCGGGCGCCTGAAGGATATTGTCGCGCAGGGCGGCGTTTCCAACGACCAGGTGATCCTGGATATTGCGTCAACCCTGCTGCGCGTTGAAGACAGGCTTGACCAGCAGCTGCTGAAACTGACGGTGCCGCGGCAATCGGACGTGGACGCCGGCGACGAGGCTGCGAATGACGACGAACACTTTCAACAGATCGCCGAGTCGGTTATGCGCGAGTGCATTATCAATCTTGCGCGTATCAAAGAGACCATTACGCAGAGCATGTCGGCCGCTGCGCCGTCGCAAGGACTTGATAGCGTCCCGTCGCTGATCCAGGGCATCAAAGCCGGTTTGCTGATGCTGGAGAAGCCGCGTGCGATGGAAGTCGTCGAGCGTATTGGCCGGCTGGTCACGGCCATGCTCAATAGCGGCGATCCGTCGCAAATGATGCAAAGCGAAACCGATCGACTGGCTGACGCGATCGTGAGCCTTGAGTACTACATGGAGACCGTCAAGGCGGGTCGCAGCGAGCCCTGGTACATGCTGGATAACGCCGAGGCGTGTCTCGACGTGCTGCGCAAGGTTGAGCAGCGGCTGCTGCAGGCGAAACCCGCCGTCCCCACAGAGCCGGTCAAAACGCTGATCATGTCGGCGGCAGAAATTGCAGAACAGATCAAAACTGGCCGGCACACGCCGATAAAACCGCCAGCGGCGGCGCCAACGGAAATCATCCCGTTGCCCGTCTTCTCGCCGTCTACAGAACAGCTCGACCCGGAATTGCTCGAGCTGTTCATCGAAGAGGCCAAAGAAGAGGTTGCATCCATCAAGCGGCGCCTGCCGGATTGGGTCGAGACGCCCGACGACATGGAATTGCTAATCACAGTCCGTCGCTCGTTCCATACGCTGAAGGGCAGTGGCCGCATGGTGGGCGCCGAGCGTATCGGTGAGTATTGCTGGGCGGTCGAAAACCTTCTCAATCGCCTGATCAATCGCACGCTGACGCGCACGCCGCCGATGGTCGACTTCGTGCTGCGCGCCGCGACGACGGTGCCCGAATTGATCGAGCAGCTTGAGGTTGGCACTGAGCCGGCAGCGGATATCAACCTGCTGATTGCCCAGGCCAACGCGTTTGCTGATGGCGACCCGAACGCGGCGCAGCTGACAGCAGCGAAGCCCGCCGGCGACGCACAGACCGTGGACGAAGTGCCGCTGGATATGGATCCGGTTCTTTACGATATTTTTGCGAAAGAAACGGCCGGTCACGTCAGGGTTATTGCGGATTACATTGAGGCATGCACAGAGCATCAGCCGCCGTTCGAGGTCACCGACAAACTCTATCGCGCCTGCCATACGTTGCACGGCAGCGCCAATATGGCAAACGTCGAGCGCGGTGTCGCAGTGACGGCCGCTCTGAATCGCTTCGTCCGACATGTGCATGATCATAAGGTGGGGTTTCAGCAGTCCGGTATCGATGCACTGGGCGCCGCTGCTAACGCTATCGAGCGTATCGTCGGCGACATCAATAATCCGGATCGCGAAGACGCCGATTTCGGCGAATTGATCGAGCGACTGTCGATACTCTGCGACGAGCTACAACCGCAGGAGGTTGACGACACGCCAACGCAGACCCGGATAGAGCCCGTGGTTGAGACGGCGCCAGCGACAATTGTCGAGAGGGAAATCGTCGAGGATGAATTTGACGAGGATGCCTTTGACGAACCTGGCTACGACGCAGAAATAGCAGCGATATTTACCGAGGAATCCGCCGAGCTGCTGGAGGCGGCCGAAAAAGCGCTGCTGCAGTGGGTGAAGGAACGCTCGGCGCAGCCAATGGGCGAGCTGCGCCGGCACCTGCATACGCTCAAGGGCGGCGCTCGCATGGCCGGTATTGCGGCTATGGGCGATCTCAGCCATGAGATCGAAACCTTGCTGATTTCGATCGACGATCGGCGTGTCAAAGCGACACCGGCGGTGGAAGACTTGCTGCAGCGCAGTATCGATGAGCTGAATCATATGCGTGACGCGGTGATTGCCGGCAGGCCGGTCAGAGCCGTTCCGGACCTTGCGCAACGCATTCAGCAGGCCAACGCCGGCTTCGAGATTATCGATGAACACGAAGTCGAGCTCGAGCTGGCCGAACGCCATTACGAAGATACGCCGTACGGCGAATTCACACCGGAACCGGACGATGCCATCAGCATGGTAATCGTCAATTCGCCCATCCTCGAGCAGCTGCAGGCAGACCAGGAGCGACAGGCAGACCAGGAGCGACAGGCCGAACAAGCGGCGGAAGAGGAGCCGGTGGTCACCGAGCTGCTGTCAGCCCCTGAACCAGAAACAGAGTCGGACGATGTGCCCGAGTTTGCATACGGGCACGAGCAACAGCCTGAGCCCGAGCCCGAGCACGAACCCGAGCACAAGCCTGACCCTGAGCCTGAGCCTGAGCCAGAGCCCGAGCCCGAGCCCGAGCCCGAGCCCGAGCCCGAGCCCGAGCCTGAGCCTGAGCCTGAGCCGGAACCCGAACCAGAGCCTGAGCCCGAGCCTGAGCCTGAGCCCGAACCGCAGCGCGCACCCCCGCCGGTGGCCGACGTGCGGCCAATACAGACGCCCGAGCAGCGCCAGGAGTTTGCGCGGGTCGATGCCGAGCTGCTTGAGGACCTCCTGAACGCTGCGGGCGAGATCAGTATTTACCATTCGCGGCTGAACCAGCAGGTCAGCTCATTCGAGTTTCACGTCGACGAGCTTGAGCAAACCATCGCGCGTTTGCGCGAGCAGCTGCGCAAGCTCGAAATCGAGACAGAAGCGCAGATCATTCACGGCCATCAGGAAACGGTTCTGGTGCGCGACTTCGATCCACTGGAGCTGGATCGTTACTCCAATATCCAGCAGTTAACACGGGCGTTGGCCGAATCGGCCAGCGATCTCGGCAGTCTCAAGGACCTGCTGCAAACGGTAACCACCGAAGCCGAGGGTCTGCTGGTGCAGCAGTCGAGAGTGACTGCCGAGTTGCAGGATGGGCTGATGCGTACGCGCATGGTGCCGTTCGAAAGGCACGTGTCGCGATTAACGCGCCTCGTCCGACAGGCGTCCCAGGAGGCCGGCAAGCGCGCCGAACTCGCGGTCGAAGGCGCCTCCGGTGAGCTCGACCGGCAGGTTCTCGACAAGATGCTGCCGCCGTTCGAGCACATGTTGCGCAATGCGGTGATTCACGGCATCGAGGACGCTGCAGAGCGACAGGCTATCGGCAAACCGGCGACCGGGCGAATTACCATTCGACTGCACCGGGAAGGTGCCGAAATGGTGATTGACGTTGCTGATGACGGTCGCGGCCTCGAGGTGGATGCGATCCGGCGCAAGGCGTACGAGCTCGACATGCTCAAGCCGGACAGCAAGGTCACGGATGAGGAAATCATGCAGCTGATCCTCGCGCCCGGTTTCACAACCGCGAAGACCATCACGCAGTCGGCGGGTCGCGGTGTTGGTATGGATGTCGTTGCCAACGAGGTGAAGAAGCTGGGTGGCTCTCTGCGCATTTCATCAGTCACCGGGCAGGGCACAAATTTCACGGTGCGGCTGCCGTTCACGCTCGCTATTACGCAGGCGCTTATTGTGCGCACCGGTGACGAAGTCTACGCACTGCCGCTGCCGACGGTTGAGGGCGTGGCGCGGGTACCGCGTACCGAACTTGAGAACCTGCTGGGTCAGGACGAGCCGGCATACACGTATGGCGAGCAGATCTACAAATTCCGCCATCTCGGCATGTACCTTGGCGGTTCGGCTGCGGAGCTGCCGAAGGATGATGCCTCAGTGCCCGTGATCCTCGTCAGGGCCGGTGATTATTCGGCGGCGTTGCTCGTTGACGAGATGCTGGCCAGCCGCGAAATCGTAGTCAAAGCAGTCGGTCCGCAGTTGGCCGCGATTCGTGGCGTTTCAGGAGCCACGATCCTGGGCGACGGCAGCATCGTACTGATCCTGGATATCAACGCGCTCGTGCGCACCGGTGCGCCGATCGTCGAGATCAAACAGGCGCGCCCGGCGCCAAGCGACAACCGGCCACTGGCGCTGGTTGTTGACGATTCGATCACTGTGCGTCGCGTGACTGAACGTTTCTTGCAGCGCAACGGCCTGCGCGTTGTGACCGCCAGGGACGGGCTTGACGCCATCAGCGTCATGCAGGCAGACAAGCCGGATGTCATATTGCTCGACATCGAAATGCCGCGCATGGACGGCTATGAGTTCGCATCGCACGTTCGCAATGATCCTGAATTCGCGGAGGTGCCAATCATCATGATTACGTCGCGCGTCGGCGACAAACATCGAGCTCGTGCGATTGAACTCGGCGTAAACGATTACCTTGGCAAGCCCTACCAGGACTCGCAGCTGCTCGAGGCTATTCAACGGCAGCTTGAAGAGCGCGGGATCGAACTGTCATGAGCGCAGCAACCGAAGAGCTTTATAGCCTCCTGGTGCCTTTGTCGGAGGAACGCATGATCGTGCCACGCGCCTGCGTCGCCGAAGTCGTACGTTTCTCCACGCCCGAAAAAACAGTCGGTGCGCAGGAGTGGATGCTCGGCACTGTCAACTGGAATGGCCGCGCGTTGCCGGTTGTGTCGTTTGAGGGAACGATGGGTAACGATGTGCCGGAACAAAACAGCCGCACCCGCATCGTTGTGTTTTACGCCGATACCGGGAAGTTAAAGGCGGGTTATTTCGGTTTGCTGACGCAGGGGTTCCCGCAGCTCGTGCGCGTAAACGAGGAAGTGCTGAAGCTGGAGTCGACCCAGGGCTGGCCAGACGCTGCACCGGTACTGTGTCGCGTGCGCATGATTAATGAGTACCCGTTGATTCCCGATCTGGAGCGACTCGAAGACATGCTGGCCGAGGCGCTTGCCGACGCCTGACTAGTTCAAATCACCGCAGCGTGCCTGCAAGACGGCCAGCGCTGCGATAGCGGCGGTTTCGGTCCGCAGCACGCGCGGGCCGAAAGAAACCGCTCGAAAACCTGCCAATTCCGTCATCGCGTATTCAGCTTCGCTGAAGCCTCCCTCCGGGCCGATAAGAAGACACACCTTGGTTGCCGGCACGTCGATGCTGGCAAGCCCCTCGGACGCGCCCGGTTTCAGCAAAATATCGGTGTCGGCCTGATGCGTCTTGTCGGCGAGCCAGGTGTCGAGACGCACCGGCGCATCGACAAGCGGCAGGCGCACCCGTCCGCTCTGTTCGCAGGCACTTGTCGCAACTTGTCGCCAATGCCGCTGCCGCTTCTCCGCGCGTTCGGCGGCCAGTTTGACAACGCCGTGTTCGGTCAGCAACGGCGTGATGCGCTTGACGCCGAGTTCGGTCGCTTTTTGCACGACGAAATCCATGCGTTCTCCGCGTGAGATGCCCTGCGCAAGATGCAATTTGAAACCGGATTCCGTCGCAGCCGCAAGCGCGTCATGCACTGCCAGCATCCCACGGGACCGCTGTAGCGCTGTAATACTGGCCGAGAATTGTGCGCCCGTGCCGTTGAAGATCACGATGGTATCGCCGACGCGCAGGCGCAGGACGCGGCTCAAATAATGGGTTTTTTCGGCATCGATTTCGAGTTCCGAGCCGCTGTCGTAATCGCCGTCCAGGTAGAGTCGAGTCTGACGCATGGTTTACTATCGTAGTTCTTCGCCAGTCACGCAACCGCGACCGTTGGTATCTCAATGGCAACAGCACCACAAACGACCTTCAAAGTTTCGACTGCCAGCGGATCGATCGAGCCGGCCCTGCAGCGATCAAGCCCGAATCGCGACGCACGGCCGGAGGGCGCTGCGCCGACGATGGTCGTGCTGCACGGTATCAGCCTGCCGCCTGGTGAGTTCGGTGGCCCGCAAATCGACGCCTTGTTTACCAATACGCTTGATTTTGATGCGCACCCTTACTTTGAGGAGATTCGGGGCCTTCAAGTCTCCGCACATCTGCTGATTCGCCGGGACGGTGCGGTAACGCAGTTCGTGCCCTTCACCGAGCGTGCCTGGCATGCCGGAGAGTCCTGCTTTCGCGGAACGACGCGCTGCAACGATTTTTCGATCGGGATCGAACTTGAGGGCGAAGACGAAACGGCGTACGAGGATCGGCAATACACGGCGCTCGCGGCCGTTCTGCGGGCGATATTTGCAGCTTATCCGTCGATTTCAGCCAGAGAAGTGGCTGGCCACTGCGATATCGCGCCGGGACGTAAAGTCGATCCGGGTCCTGCTTTCGACTGGCTGCGCTTGTATGATGACCTTGGCGCATGAGCAAGAGCGCCTCGATGACGAAACCGCTTAACTCAGACAGAGCGCACACACGATGAATCTGATTGCCCTGCTCATAGGACTGGTTGTCGAAAGACTGGCGACACAGCTGTTTCACTGGCGCCGCATGCGCTGGCTGGATCGTATTATCGACTCGGGCTTTGACCTGGCGCGACGGTTTGCCAGCTGGCCGCCGCTGCTCCTGATCGTATTGCTGGCCATCGTCCTGGTGCTGCCGGTGTTCGCCGTCATTGTCATGCTTGGCGGAACGCTGGCCGGTTTTACTTACCTGTTGCTGGCTGTCGTCGTACTGTTTTTCTCGCTGGGGCCGCACGATATCGGCGAGGATGTCGATGAGTATTGCGCGGCCCTGCTGTCCGAGGAGGAAGCCGACATTCTGAGCGCTGCCAACGCGATCGTCGAAGGTGACGTTCCGGAGGATGCGCTGCAGCGCATTCACTGCGTCGAAGAATCGGTCTGTGTGCAGGCAAACAATCGTCTGTTCGCCGTTATTTTCTGGTTCATGCTGCTCGGACCTCTGGCGGCGTGGACCTACCGTGTGACGGACCTGATACGCCGGCGTGCTGTATTCAATGCGTCGCGCAGTGAGGAAGACGATGTGACGGCGGCGCGCATCCGTGACGCCGCGGTCACGCTACATGGCGTGCTGGCATGGGTGCCCGCGCGCCTGACGGCCGTCGGCTATGCCACGGCGGGCCATTTTGACGAGGCGATCGCGGCGTTGCGCGCGCCGGCGGAGCAGACCGACGCGACCCTGTCAGAGCACAATGAACAACTGCTCGCACGGGTAGGTGTTGCGGCGCTCGCATTGCAGGATAATCCCGATGAGTCGATGACCGAACGCGGTGCTCGCGGTGCCACCGCCGCCAATCGCCTGGTCTTCCGGCTGTTACTGATCTGGGCAGTTATCATTTCCGCCATGACGTTGTACGGCCTGACGCAGTGACGCGAGCGCTTGCGCTCGCATGCCTGTGCGCGGTTCTGTGTGCCTGTTCTGATCCGCCGGGTGATTCCCGTCCGCCACGCAACTACCAGCGCGTCGTTACGCTCGCACCCAGTCTGACCGAGCTCGTTTATGAAATCGGTGCCGGCGACATTCTGGTCGGCGTCAGCGCCTGGTCGGACTATCCTCGGGAGGTTCTCGAGCTGCCGGTCGTCGGTGACGCATTCTCGGTTGACCACGAGCAGCTGGCGATGCTGCGGCCTGATCTATTGCTCGTGTGGGAGAGCGGCACGCCGGCGCACACGGTCGATGAGCTGCGCCGCCTCGGTTACGAGGTCGCGGTGATCCGCACGCGCGGCCTGGCAGATATTGGTGCCGCGCTGCGGCAAATTGGCGCACTCGTCGGCCGGTCGACCGAAGCAAGGGTCGCCGCAGAGCGCTTTCAGCAGCAGCTGAACACGTTACGGGAAGCGCATCTGGATGCCGAACCGATCAGCGTTTTCTTCCAGGTCTCAGCGCGGCCGCTGTACACGATAAATCGCGAACACTACGTGAGTGAGCTGATCGCAATTTGTGGTGGACGAAACATCTTCGACGATCTTGACGATCTGGCGCCGACGGTGTCGGTGGAGGCCGTGGTTGAGCGCAATCCTGAAGTAATGCTGGCAAGTACCGATGCCGGCGATGACGGCTTTGTGGAATGGCAGCGCTGGCCGTCAATCGCGGCGAACCTGTACGGCAACCAGTTCCTGCTGGCTGCTGATGAGCTGGCGCGCCCGACGCCACGGTTGATCAGAGCCGGCGGTGCGATGTGCCTGGCACTGCAACGAGCGCGCTTCAACCGGGGCGCGTTCCTCGGCGCCGATGCGGGGCAGGCTGCTACAGCCGCTCCCGATCCCAAAGCACTTCCGCGCCCCCATCCAGACGGGCCAGGACGCGAGCAACCACAAACAGCAGATCCGACAAACGATTGAGGTAGCGGAGCACCTCGGGGCGCACGGGTTCCGTCGCAGCGAGCGTTTGGGTGCGACGCTCGGCACGCCGCACGATCGTGCGCGCCAGGTGACAGGCCGCCGCCTGGTTGCCGCCGCCCGGCAAGATGAACTCCTTCAGGCGTGGCAGATTGGCGTTGAGTGCGTCCAGATCGCCTTCGAGACGATCGATGAACGCCTGCGTGACCGCGCTGTGACCAGGGATGCACAGCTCACCGCCGAGTTCGAACAGGTCATGCTGCACCTCGGTCAACAAACTGCGAATCGTCTCGGGCACTGCATCGCCGGCGAGCACGACGCCAATGGCACTGTTCGCCTCATCCACGGTGCCATAAGCTTCCACGCGCGCACTGTCTTTGGAAACACGGCTGCCGTCGCCAAGGCCGGTCGAGCCGTCGTCGCCGGTTCGGGTGTAGATGCTGCTTAATCGATTACCCACACGTTACTCCACGTTATTGCCAGCGATACTGAAGTTCAAGGAAGCCGCTGCGTTTCTGCATGCGGTAGTTCGCAGCGGTCTGGTACTCGGTGTCAAACAGGTTTTCCAGTCTGGCATTGACCTGCCACCGGTCATTCAGCTGCAATTGCCCGATCAGGTTGGCAAGCACGTAGCCCGGCAGACGCACCGCGCCGAAGTCCTCGCGATCGCCGCTTGCCAGTACCGACAGTCCGAGCCGATGCGGCCCGATCATCTGCGTGTAGCTCAGCGTGGCTGATTTTTCGGCGCGCCGCAGCAAACGTGTATTGGTTAACGCATTGTCTGCGGTCTGCCGGAGCACGTCGGCGCGCAGCACGAAGTGCTCGCCCCGATATTCATAGCCGAGCTCCGCACCGCGAATCTTTGCCTTGCTGATGTTGCGCAATGTGAAGCTCTGCGAATCAAATTCGATCAGGTCATCGATGTCGTTGGCGTAGACTTCGAAGTTAAAGCTATGCGCGTTGCCCGGCGCGTAGCGCAACCCCAGCTGCACCTCGTCAGCCAGTTCCGGCTGCAACTTAGGGTTACCGCCAAAGCCGAAACGGTCGGTCGCGTCGGGCGCGCGAAACGCGTGTCCGAGACCCGCATTGACGGTCCACGCCGCATCGATCTCGAACGCATACTCGACGTTCCACGTCGTATGCCGACCGAAGTTTTCGTGATCGGAAAGTCGCACGGCCGCAAAGCCTTTGTGCCGGCCGACCGTCAATTGGTCCTGCAAAAACACGGCACGCAGCTCGGTGTCTTCATCGAAAAGCGAACCGAATGACAATGAGCTGGCGTCCTCGGCGACGGCGTACAGGCCGCCGGTCAGTTTGTGCTGCCTGAACGCGTGGCTATATTGCCAGTCGATGCTCAGGCGTTTCGAGACGACATAGTCGGGAACCTGCGCCTGGCGCACCTCGTCCTCCATGAAAGAGACGAGTAGCTTGCTGGAGTTATTGCCGGGCAGCGCGGTATCCAGTCCGATGGCAGTCACCGCGTTCTTGTAGTCCTGATCGACCGGGCTTAGAAAGAAATCCAGGTATTCGACATTGCCCTCGCTTTGCCAGTGCCGAATGCTGACCTCGCTCGAGGCAAATTCGCGGGCAGCGTACAGGTTGGCAGACCGATTCTCGTAGCCACGCGCAATGTCGGATTCGACGCGTGGCGCGTAGCCATCCGTCGACTGCCAGTTGAGGTTGATGCCGAACTCGCCGATTGCGCCGCGATCGCCGGCAGCGATGTGCCCCGACTGCGATGCAAAACTGCCGGCGCCGAAGGCACCTTCGACATAGCCTGCTTCAGCGCGACGCGTGATGATATTTATGACGCCGCCGATGGCATCGGTGCCAAACAGTGCCGAACGCGCGCCTTTGACGATCTCCACGCGCTCGATAATGTCGGGTGAGATGTTCTGAATTGCCGCACCGCCGATAGTGCTCGGATTGATGCGCACACCATCGACGAGAACCAGCGTGTGGTTGCTTTCCGTGCCGCGCAGGAACATCGACGTTGCCTGCCCGGGGCCGCCATTACGGCCGATATCGATACCCGCTTCGAAGCGCAGCAACTCCGCGAGATCAGTGGCCAGCGACAGCTCGATTTCGTCGCGGGAGATAACAGTGACCGGCACCGTTGCATCGCTCAACGGAATCTCGGTCCGGGTAGCGGTTACGATCAGTGTGTCGCCCGGTAAAATATCGGCCGCGTGTCCTGCAACCGGCAGCGAGAGTAACGCTGCCAGCATGACCGTCCGGAGAAGTTTCATTGTAAGCATCCTCTGCGTGCCGCCCGCACACTAAATCGTATCGTTGATGAATGTGGCGGCAGGGAGAGGGGCGCCGTTCGAAAACGCCCGAACATGCGCCCGCCGCGCCATTCGCTATGTCATCGGGCCGGTCTCCGGACTGACGAGCGGATTTCTCCTGACGTAGCGCCTTCCCACGGCCGTTTAGGGCTGCAGTGGCTCTGTTTCCCGAAGGAAAACAGGGGCTACGGCTTAACTCGATCACCGTTGCGGGGGCAGCGCCGGATTGTACGCAGTTGTCTGCGTGACACCGGCTTCCCGTTCACCCGAAACAAGCCATTTCGGGTTCACCTGATGAGGAGCAGACGATAGGCAGCTGTCGGCGGGGTGTCAAGCCGGCCGCTTGTTTCTTCTTCAAGTTGCCGCCATAGTGGCGCCGATCGATCAGGACCCCAGGGCAGCCGTGGATAGTCAAATCACCAGTAGCGCGTCAGAGTACCTTAAGGTTGCGCTGCGAGCCGCTGAAGAAGCGGCAAAAATCAGTCGCCACTATTACGCCGGCAACTTTACGGTGACGACAAAAGCCGACCTTACCCCCGTGACACAGGCCGACGTCGAGTGCGAGCAGGCGATTCGCCGTATTATTCTTGAGCAATTTCCAGAGCACGGTTTTTACGGTGAGGAAACCGGACGCACCCGGGAAGATGCGGAGTATCTGTGGCTTGTTGATCCGATCGATGGCACCAAAGGTTTCGTGCGTCAGTACCCGTTTTTCTCCACGCAAATAGCGCTGTTACACAACGAGGAAATCATCGTCGGCGTCTCTTGCGGCACGATGATGGATGAGCTGGCCTGGGCAGAAAAAGGCCAGGGCGCTTTTCTCAACGGCAAGCGACTTAGCGTAAGTAATATCGAGGATCCGGAGCGCGCGGCCGTATCGGTCGGGAATCTCAAATCGCTGGCAGCGAGCCCCGGCTGGGCGTCGCTGGGCAACATTGTCGAGCGTGCCGATCGCATTCGCGGCTACGGTGATTTCTATCACTATCATCTGCTGGCGGCGGGCAAGATCGAAGCGGTGATCGAGTCGGACGTGAACATCCTCGACATCGCAGCGCTGTCGATCATTGTCAGCGAAGCGGGCGGCGTGTTTACGGACCTGAACGGTGCGGCCGTCGCCTTGCAGACGCGATCAGTTCTGGCAGCTAATCCGGCACTGCATGCGACGTATTTGTCGACGCTACGCGGGCACGTCGCCTGAGGCAAAGAACAGCTTGCTCGAGCGCCAGTCGAGCGCTTCTATTGTCGTGCCGTAAAGTTTGCTGAGGCGCTCGGCATCCAGAATGTCGGCCGTTTTTCCCAGGTCCCACTGGCCGTCGCCATACAGCAGCAGGCAGCGATCGGCATAACGTACTCCCAGGTTCACATCGTGGAGGTTGGCGATGACTACAGCGCCGTCGTCTGCCTTGTCACGAAACAGCTGCAGTGCTTCAAGCTGGTGTTGCGGATCGAGATGATTGGTTGGCTCATCCAGTAGATAGACGGTTGGCTGCTGTGTGAGTATCTGCGCGATTGCGAGTCGCCGACGTTCGCCGCCGGAAAGCGTCAGGACGTCGCGGGCAGCAAACCCGGCCAGACCGACGGCCTCGAGTGCTGCGCGCGCGATGCGGAAGTCATCTGCGGATTCCCAGTCGAAACGGCCAATGTGAGGGTGCCGTCCGATCATCGCGGTATCCAATGCGGTTGCCGGAAAAATGTCATCGACATGTTGCGGCAGCAATGCCAGGTGCCGGGCGGTTTCCTGCCGCCTCGATGCTGCAACATCCTGGCCGTTCACCCGAATCTCCCCGGCATCGGCAGCGCGCAGGCCCGCCAGTGTGTGCATGGTCAGCGTTTTGCCGACGCCGTTCTGTCCGATGACGGCGAGAAATTCGCCGCGCTCGACGTCGAACGACAGGTCGTTGACCAGGGCGCGTCCGGCGACGCTTATATAGACGTTGGAACAGGAGAAGCTTAGCGCGGACGAGTTGGCCATACCCTCAGCGTAGCGCAGCGGGCAGTGCAGCAAAAGCGGCGTCAGTCGATCAGGTTGATCTCGCGGGCCGTCAACGGGCCGATCACGGCGTAGTCGAGACTTTTCGGCATCATCGCGTCATCCTCGGCGACCGCGATGCGTCCGCCCATGATCTCGGCAAAGCGCTGCGGGTACAGCGGCTCGCGCTGGGGCTCAGCCAGGCCATCGGGGCCGATCGGCTGTCCGTTGGCCAGGTTGTACTTGTCAGTGGCGCCGAGGGTGTGCAGGAATTCATGTGCAATGACGACATTGTTAGTGCCGCGGCGGTGGCGGCTGGCATAGCCGTTGACGATCCCGACCATGCCTTTTCGCAAGCCCACAGAATTCTCCAGCGTTACGGCGATGTCGGGCGCGTGATAACGAACAAATATGCGGACGTCCGGGTCAATCTGATCCTGATCGGAGGTCACACTGTTTGCCCACCAGCGCATCTTCAAAGACCAGAGCATGACATTCAGAACGTTTGGCGAACTGCCAAGTTGTGGTGGCTGTTCAGGAACAGGTTCGCCGAGCTCGAGACGCACGGGACGCGCAACATCGACTGCGTACTTCGCCGCTTCGCGCGTCAAAAACGATTCGATACCGTCGAAGTCGCGGAGCTTGAGGTTTGCGATGTACTTCGTGGACGCCGGGCTGTTGTCAGCGTTGATGGGGTAGACCTTTACCCACAGGCTGTTATTCCAGTCCGTGCTTCTGGCCTGCGTGAGCCACGTGCTCACGGCGACGAAGAACAGGATGAACAGCAATATCGAAATGCGCACAGCTTTAAACATTCAATTGACCGGTAGTCACTCGAGCGATGGGGCTTTTCTTACCTCTGTAGCTTGCTCAAATGCGTAGGCGATCTCTATGAGCTGTTTCTCATTCCAGGGCTTGCCGATAAACGAGAGTCCGACCGGCAGGCCCGCCGCGAAGCCCGCCGGCACCGTAACAGCGGGGTAGCCGGCAATGGCTGCCAGCGACGAGCTGCCGACGCCGTAGCTGTCGCCGTTAACGTGGTCGATCATCCACGCGGGACCGTTGGTCGGCGCAATCAATGCGTCAAGTTTGTTCGTTGCCAGAGCGTCGTCGATGCTCGCTCGGGCAATACGTTTGCTCGTTGCCAGCGCCTCCAGGTAGGCGGGCTCAGTCAGCGGGCCCTTCGCCTGGGCTTCGATAACGATGTCCTGTCCGAATATTGGCATGACGGTTTCTGCGTTGGCGTCGTTGAAGCTGATCAATTCGGCAAGACTGCCAATGGGAGCGCCGGATTTCTGGAAGTAGGCATTCAGATCCGCACGGAATTCATACAGCAGTACCTCGTACTCGGCTGCGTACATGTCGGCCGCATCGATTTCGATGCTGTCGATGATCTCTGCTCCCTGGGCCTTAAGGGCCAGGATACTGGCCTCCAGTATTTTCTCGACGTGCGGATTTGAGCCGGCACCATAATACGAGCGCACCACGCCGATACGCGTGTCGCGCAGTCCGTCGGCGGTCAGGTTCGAGGTGTAATTATCAACTACCGGCGCGTCGCCCGTCGCGGCGTCGTCTGCATCGACGCCGGTTATCGCCGCCAACAGAATCGCGGCATCGCGTACCGAGCGCGCCATTGGCCCGGCGGTATCCTGGCTGTGTGCGATCGGAATAATGCCGTTGCGACTAACAAGCCCGACGGTCGGTTTGATACCGACAATGCCGTTGATGCCTGACGGGCATACGATGGAACCATCCGTCTCGGTGCCCACGGCGACCACGGTCAGATTCGCGGCAACGGCCACCGCCGGGCCGCTCGACGAGCCGCAGGGCGAGCGCGCGGTATCGTAGGGGTTGCGTGTCTGGCCGCCAACGCTGCTCCAGCCACTGGATGAATGTGAGGAGCGAAAATTAGCCCACTCACTCAGGTTCGCTTTGCCTAACAACACGGCCCCGGCGTCGCGCAGGCGCTTGACCAGGAAAGCGTCTGCCGGCGGCACATGCTCGGCGAGCGCCAGCGAACCGGCGCTCGTGTGCATCTGGTCCGCCGTATCGATGTTAGCTTTCAAAACAACCGGGATGCCGTGTAGCGGGCCGCGTGGCCCGGACATTTTCCATTCGCCATCCAGTGCTCGGGCAATTTGCAGCGCGTCCGGATTTATTTCGATGATCGAATTTAGCTGCGGTCCCGCATGGTCGATAGTGTCGATGCGATGCAGATACCAGTTCACCAGCTCCTCGGAAGTCAGCTCGCCACGCTGCATCGCGTCGTGCAGGTCGGCGATGCTCGACTCGCTAAAGTCACGTTCGTCAGCGGCGCAGGCAACGAGTGCCAGGCCGACCAGGAGGACCAGCCAAATATTTTTTGTTGCCAATTTACTGATAGCCCAATCTCCCGAAAGCCCAATCTGAAGATAGAAGGTAGTGAATGCTCCACGTGACCCGGGTAGCTGGAGCTCAGAGTCATTCTGCCAAAGAAAAAGCCCCACGGCGTTAGCGGCGGGGCCAAATTCTCTTTTTTATCAAAAGAGGTAACTGTGTAGACGGTAATCGGTTGCGACTGGTTTTTATTATATTTGGATCTCGATCTTCTTTAATTTTTATTATTATTTTTCTTCTGGCGTCTAAATCCTGTATCGAACCGATGTGCTTACTGCCCACAGTTACACTTCGCTTGGGCAATAGTTATAAAGCAATTCTCGTGCCAGCTACCTGTTAATGACTTTATAAACAGTGGCTTATCCGTAATCCGGTCAAGCGTCGTGGGGTGAAGTCCACCGGTTGTTGTAAATAATGTCGACGAAATGGGCTGCGAAACATCAGGTATTTAACGAGCAATACCGCGTAACAATCTGATAAGTCGATGAAAGTAAAAAAGAAATAGCGTATTTCGGTCAATCCGACACGGTGGCGCGCGCAGCAAAGATCGTGGTCAGAAAGACGGATATGGGCGATTACGACCTGGTTTCTCGATATTTTGTTAAATTACTCGACACCTGGCGCATTGCCGGCCCGCTGGATGAGGCCTGCAACACTGAAGAAGCGGCCGTTTCTGACAACCGCCACGACATCGAGGCTATCGTCGATGTTGTTGAGCGGGTCGCCATCAACCAGAACGAGGTCGGCGACCGCTCCCACCGCGACCCGGCCGAGGAACGGATCGGCGCCGAGTGCTGCTGCGGCGTTGACGCCGGCGGCTCGCAACACCTGTTCGGGTTTCAGCCCGGCGGCGACCCGTGCACGAAGCTCGGCGTGCAGCGCGAGGCCGGGCGGCAGGCCGTTATCGCGACTGCCCAACTGCAGCGACGTGATATTCGTGGTGTTGACCGGCGATCGAGCGAAACGACGTGCCAGGGGTTCTGCAGCACCCAGCAGTCGCGCTTGTCGTGACGCCAGCAGATCAGGCAAGCCTGGCGTCTGTGAGTCGGCGATGGCCGGTGCCGGGCTGCTTTGCCAAACCTGTGCGCTCAACAGGCGCGGCCCGGGCATCTCCTTACCGGACCAGCGTTCGTTCCAACGCGCCGCAGCCTGCGTGTCGGCGACCATGGTGGTCACTCCTGTTGTCAGGAGGAGTGCGCCGTAGCGCTCGTCCGGCGCGGCCGGAAGATTCGTGTTCGAATCAATGAGGCCCGGGATGACGGTCAGGTCGCCAAGGTCAATGACAATATCGTCGGCACGTGCCTGGTGCGGCTCGACGGCGACGATACGTCCGCCCTCGATCACGATGTCACTGTCGTAGTGATAGCCGCTGGCCACGCCGTCGAACAGCCGCGCTGCCCTGATGATCAGTCGTCCCTGCGGCTCATCAATGCGCGGCAGCGGCCGACGAGCGGGAGCGGTTTGCCGCTGCGCCGCCTGCCGTTTTGCCCGAAAGGGCAGTAACGAGGACTTCCAGGCATCGAACTGACGCTGGCGAATCCTGCCGTCAGCGGTGTAGATCATTTGATTGCGGTTGCGCCAGCTGACCGGCGCTCGTTCAAAATTCTCATGGTTCGCGTAGCCGCGCACCAGTCTTGGCTCGGAGAGAATCACCATCTCCAGGCTACTGCCAGACGGGCCTTCGGTAAGAAACGTGATCAGGCTGCCATCCGGTCGCCACGATGGTACCGCGAGCGGCTCCTTCGTCGTCAGCAAGGTTTCCTCGGGCTCGGCGTGTCGTCGCAAAATCAATGACCATGTTCCATCAAGATGATGCACGTAAACGAGATCCTGCCCGTCGGCCGACCAGGCGGCTTCCATTTCGTCGCCCGCGCGGCTGCTGAGCCGCCACCGGATGCCGGTCGGCAGGTCGACTTCCCAAAGGTCCAGCCCGGACCCGGATCGGTCCGAGGAAAACACGAGGCGCTGGCCATCCGGATGCCACGCCGGATACAAGTCGGCCGGACCGTCGCCGCCGATCCTGGTCGTCGTGCGCCCGGCCGTGTCGTAAAGCCACAGTCCGGCAACGCCGTCTGCAGTGGCACCGAAGACAATGCGCGACGCGTCTGCTGACCAGCGCGGCTGATGTGCCGCCTGGAGCCCGCGTGTTATCCGTTTTGCATCGCGGCCATTCGCGGGGACAATCCAGATGTCCCCTTCGAGGCCAAGAGCGATGCGGCCGTCGCTGGAAATGTCCGCCGTGAGGCCGGCACTGCTCGTGATGGTCTCGCCAACTGCAACGCCGGACGCGGCGATGATCAGCAACGCTGTGATTAGCAACCTTGGGATTAGCAACCTTGGGATTAGCAACCTTGCGATGGCCGCTACTACTCTGCGCGACATCGTCATCTGCCCGACACGAATACTCCGCCTTCGCGCCGCGGATCGGCTGCGGCGTCGAAGCCTTTTGCCTGGTCAAAGACGGCTGCACCGACACCGCCAAAATACATCACGATTTCCGGAAATTCTTTCAGCGGCAAATCGAGCTCCGGCAAGTCGAGACCGGCTTCAGCCATTATTCGAATGTCCTCTCCGCTCATATCAACGTGCACGCGTGGATGGGCGATTGCATCGCGTAGTGGCATGTCGAAATACAGGTAATTGATCAGAAACTGCTGCAACGCCGTAGTGATGCGGTCAGCGCCTGGTGAGCCAACAGCAAGTACGGCGCCGGCGCCTCGCGCGACGCAGGGTGCCATGTTGGACGGCAATCTCGCGCCGCTCGGACCTGCATCAAGACCGCGCCGGTTCAGCTCGATTTCGCCCAGGCAATTATTCAGCCACAAGCCCGTACCAGCGGGCATCTCGCCAGAGCCGTAGCCGGAAGATGCCGTGATCGAACAGCCGCTGCCGGCATCGTCCACGACCGATGTGTGCACCGTTGACGCCGACGTCCAACGCGCGAGCAGCTGGCCGCTACGGACTGACTCGAGCAAACGGGCAGCGGCAAGCGATACATCGTCTGCCAGGTCCATATTGTGGCGACGAAAATCAAGGCAGGCGCGCTGCGTAGCGATAAGCTGCGCGAGCGCCGCGCGGCTCCAACGCTTGTCGGGAAGATCTGCGCACGCCAGCAGCATGGCCGCGAGTACGCTGCCCCCAACTGCCGGTGGCGGGTTACTCGCGATGCACCACTCGCCCATGTCGATGAGCATTGGCTGGCGCTCGATGGCGCGGTAGTTGGCAAGATCTGCGGCCGTCAGCATGCCGCCGCCTTCGCGGCAGTGGCGCGCGATAGCAGTTGCGATATCGCCCTCGTAAAAAACCCGCGCGCCGTCTTCGGCAATCGCCTCAAGGCTGTCTGCAAGGTGCGGCACGATGACGCGCTCACCGGCGTCCAGCAGTGTGCCATCGTCATGGTGCAGGGCGGCAAAGCCGTCCTCACTGCGATTAAAGATGCAATCGGCCGCGTAGCCCAGGTAGTAGCGGCAGGCTGCCGAGAGTGGAAAGCCTTCCCGACAAGCGCGAATCGACGGTTCGAATATTGTCCGCCAGGATACGCTGCCGTATTTTTTCCAGGCATGTTCGATCGCGGCCAGTGTGCCCGGGATGGCGACCGCGCCCGTCCCCGCCAGCGTCTTTATACCGCCGCCATAATTGATGTCGACCTGCAGGGCGCCGCCTTTGCGTTGTCCGTTCGTCGAGCCCGGTGCCCGGCACCGCGACGTTGCCGTCAACAGTGACCGGGTCGCCAGCGGCGGGCCAGATTGTTATGAACGCGCTGCCGGCGAGGGCGCAGACCCCGGGTTCGGTATTGATGGTGACGAGTGCTGCGGCGAGCGCACAGTCGACGGCGTTGCCGCCGACGTCCGCAACTTCCCGTGCCGCGTCCGCGGCGCGTTGCGAGGTTGTCGCGACAGCAATCTGGCTCAAGTCAGTTCCGTGTTCTTGATGGGTTCGAACGCGTCCGTCAGAAATGAATTACTGAGCGAATGCTTTTGCCTTCGTGCATGAGGTCAAATGCCCGGTTGATATCGTCCAGTGGCATCGTGTAGGTAATGAACTCGTCGATCTTGATGTCGCCGTGCAGGTACTGGTCGACCATGCCGGGCAGTTGTGAGCGGCCTTTGCAACCCCCGAACGCCGTACCGCGCCAGACGCGACCCGGTGACCAACTGAAACGGTCGTGTCGAGATTTCCTGGCCGGCGCCGGCAACGCCCACGATGACCGACTCACCCCAGCCCTTGTGACAACATTCCAACGCGGCACGCATGAGGTCCGTGTTGCCAACGCACTCGAACGAGTAGTCCACGCCGCCGCCGGTGAGTTCGATAATCACCTCTTGTATCGGTGCGTCGTAGTCCTTCGGGTTGACCGTATCGGTAGCGCCCAGCTGCCGCGCAAGTTCGAACTTGTCCTCATTGATGTCGACAGCCACGATGCGGCCGGCTTTGGCCATCGTCGCGCCCTGGATCGCGCTCAGTCCAACGCCGCCCAGCCCGAAAACGGCGACCGATGCGCCCGGCTCGACCTTGGCCGTGTTGAGGACAGCACCGATACCGGTCGTAATGCCACAGCCCAGCAGGCAGACTTTTTCGAGCGGTGCTTCTTTGTTGACCTTCGCGATGGCGATCTCGGGTAATACCGTGTATTCACTGAACGTCGAGGTGCCCATGTAGTGATAAAGGGTCTTGCCACGCAATGAAAAACGCGACGTGCCGTCCGGCATCAACCCCTGGCCCTGAGTCGCGCGAATGGCCTGGCAAAGATTGGTTTTGCCCGACGTGCAGAAACTGCACTCGCCGCATTCGGGTGTGTACAGCGGAATGACGTGGTCGCCGACTTTTAGCGTCGTGACACCGGCGCCGACCTCCTCAACCACCGCACCGCCCTCGTGGCCGAGAATCACGGGGAAAATGCCTTCGGGATCTTCGCCCGACAGCGTAAAGGCATCGGTGTGGCAGACACCGGACGCTATGTTTCTGATCAGAACTTCACCGGCTTTGGGGCCGTCGAGATCCACCATTTCGATTGCGAGAGGTTCGCCGGCTTTCCAGGCTACGGCGGCGCGCGTCTTCATAAAGGTTGTTCCCTTAGCTGTCGTGATTCTTATAGGCGTCGGTTATTCGGGAAGTTTCGCATGATTGCCGAGCAGGCGACAGGGGAGGCTCGCAGCGGCGTTCACGTTGTGTTCATAAAACCAATAAAAACAGATAGTTGTATTCATATCGGGTTCATGCGACCGGATCTATCCTGATGCTGCACTAGGACAAACCGGAGATCGATATGAACAAAATGATTGTTACAACGCTGCTCGCTGGTGCCCTGCTGCTTTTGGATGCTCCCGAGGCCGCAGCGCACAAACAGGTACGCAACCACGCTCAGACCTGGGGCCACTACGGGGTGGAGCATCGACGCACGCAACAGATGCCGCGTTGGCTGAAACGCAACAAGTCATTCCGTCACTGGTATACGCATTCGAGCGTGAGACGGGATCGTCGACTTGGGTGGCACCAGCTGTTCAACATCTATAGCTGGGAGCGCAGCTACAAGCGGCGCTACCGCGTTGATTACAACTACCGGCCACATCGCGACTACCGCGACGGGCGTGAGCGCGACAGCCTTAAGTCCCGGCGGCGCAAACACTAGTCCGCAGAGTTCCTGGTCCATCGAGACCCGCCGGCCCGAAAATTCTCGGGCCGGCTTTCACTGTGCCCGTGTCTGCTGTAAAACGGGACACCGGTTTTTTAAACAGCGCGATGCCCCATGACTCTCGATGAACTGCGCAAGACACTCTCGGCGCTCGACGAGCAGCTCGTCGATATGATTGCCGAGCGGCAGAAAATCGTCGCTACTATCGGTCGCAGCAAGCTCGACTCAGGAACCGGCACGCGCGACTACGCGCGCGAAAAAGACGTCCTCGACATGGGTCGCCGGCAGGCTGCAGAGCGCGACGTCGATCCGGATCTCGTCGAGGGCATACTGCGGCAGCTGATTCGCACGTCGCTCGAAAGTCAGGAACGCGACCGGGTCATCGCCGAAGGCAAGGGTGATGGTCGCAAGGTTCTTGTTATCGGCGGTGCGGGCAAGATGGGTCGTTGGTTTGTCGATTTCTTCGCGTCGCAGGGATTCGCGACGACCATTGCCGACAGCAGCGTTGCCGATAGCACCGGGCACTTTGCGAACTGGACTGATGCCGGCGTCGATTACGACGTTATCGTCGTCGCGACACCGCTGGCCGTGTCGGGACGAATTCTTGCGCAACTTGCCGTGCTGAAGCCCCGGGGGCTGATCTTCGACATCGGCTCATTGAAATCGCCACTGCTAGATGGCCTGCACGAGCTGCAGGCAGCCGGCTGCAATGTAACCTCCCTGCACCCGATGTTCGGCCCGGATACGCGCCTGCTGTCGGGAAGGCACCTGATTTTTTGCGACGTCGGCGATGCTGCGGCAACGGCCGCCGCCAAGGAGCTGTTCTCGGCCACCATGGTTGAACAGCTGGACATGGGCCTCGAAGATCATGACCGCCTGATCGCATACGTTCTTGGATTGTCGCACGCGCTGAATATCGCGTTTTTCACAGCGCTGGCCGAAAGCGGCGAGGCCGCGCCGAAACTCGCGCAGCTGTCGTCGACAACGTTCGATTCACAGTTACTGGTATCGGGCGCGGTGGCCCAGGATAATCCGCATCTCTATTTCGAAATTCAAAACCTCAACAAATTCGGTCTGGGTCCACTCGACGCACTGTGTGAGGCTGCCAGCAGAATTCGCGAAACTGTCGCTGCCGGCGACGAGCAGGCGTTCGTTGATCTGATGGAGAAGGGCCGCGCCTACCTGGCGTTGCGAAGCTAGCGGCAAGGGCAACAGGCGGAGTATCAACATCAGGCAATGCAGTCGATGACAGGTGACAACATGCGAGGCGCACGGCAGCGTGAGTTGCAGCTGCTGCGGGCGGCCACGTTTGAGGCGTTGCTTGAAGCCCTGACCGAGGGCCTGAGAGCCAGCTATGATCTTGCGTATTGCAGCCTGGTGCTCTGCGATCCCGATAACGACATTCGCCACCTGTTGCTCGCAACGGCACGCCGGCGGAGAGTTTCGATAATTTGCTCATGGTGGAATCGCTCAGTGGCCTGGCGCCGCAGTACATAGCGCTGCGCCGCCCCTGGCAGGGCCCATTTGCGGCCTGCGATCATCAGCTGATTTGTCCCGCGGCGCCGGACGGCGAAGAGCATGGCGATGCTGCCGATAACGTTTCGCGGTGACCTCATCGGCAGCATTAATTTTTGCAGCTCTAATGCGGAGCGCTTCAAGCCGGATGCGGCGGCCGATGATCTCGAACACCTGGCAAAAATCGCCTCACTGTGTCTGGAAAACGCAATCAATCGCGCACGATTATTGCGCAGTGGTTTTACTGACTCGCTGACCGGCTGGCATAACCGTCAGTATCTCAAGGTGCGGCTCAGTGAAGAGCTGGCGCGCGCGCGTCGTGACGGAACCCGCCTGGTTTGCCTGATGTTGAATGTCGACCATTTCAAACGTGTCGGCGATAGCTGGGGTCACGCGGCCAGCGACGTGGCATTACGCGAGGTTGCGCAGCGCGTTGATTCCCAGGTGCGGGCCAGCGACATTGCCGCGCGTTACGCGGGGGAGCGGTTTGTGGTGTTGATGCCTGATACCGACGTCGGCGCGGCAAAGCTCCTTGCCGAGCGTATTCGTCACGCGCTCGCAGAGACGCCCATTGACCTGGCGAACGGCGACGCAGTTTCTCTTACGGGATCCATTGGGATAGCCGCAGTGCAGCTGGCGCCCGAGGCGGACGATCTGAAAACCGTCGGCGACTCGCTCATGGCACGAGCGGGAGTTGCGCTGTATGCCGCAAAGTCGGCCGGCAGGGATCAAGTCGTAATCGAAGGTGGCTGAGAATCTGAGCGACGACTAACGACTGTGTCGTACCCGGCTCATGAGTACCAGGAACAGCGGCACGCCGATCGCCGCAGTCAATGCGCCGACCGGTAACTGACGCGGCGCCAGCAACGTACGCGCCAGCGTATCGGCTACGATCAGTAACGCGCCACCGGCCAGCGCTGACGCCGGCAAAACGATACGGTGATCGCTGCCGCTCACGAGCCGCACGAGATGCGGCACGACCAGCCCGATGAAACCGATAACCCCGACCGTGGTGACCGAGAGTGCGGTGGCGAGCGCCGAGGCAACAAAAATCAGGTAACGCAAGCGTTGTACCGGTAACCCGACGATCGCTGCTTGTAGTTCGCCACGGGCCAGCACGTTCAGGTGGCGCGCGCCAAGTGTGCCTGCGACAACGAGTAGCGTGAGCAATACGAGGCAACGTGCCGGGTCGTAAGCGAAGCTCAAGTCGCCCATCAGCCAGAACAGCATGCCGCGCAGGTTCTGGTCCGGGCTCATGGCGAGCAGCAGAGTCGTGGCGGCGCTGAATCCGGCAGCCAGTACGACGCCGGTCAGCAGCAACCGTGCCGGAGTCCAGCTGCCAGTGCCGTGCGCGATCGAAAAAACGAGCAAGGTGGCGGCCATCGCCCCGGCAAACGCCGACACATCAACAATGGTGCTGCCGAAACCCATGATCATTGCCAGGAGTGCGGCAACCGCTGCGCCACCAGAGCTGCCCAGGATGTAGGGCTCGGCCAGCGGATTCCTCAGCAGGACCTGCATCAGCACGCCGGCGACCGCCAGCAAGCCGCCGACTGCGAAGGCGGTCAGGGCGCGCGGCAGTCGCAGTTCGAGAATCAGGGATCGCGCCTGTTCATTGCCCCCGCCGGTCAATATCCGCAGCGTCTCCGCGACGCTGATGTCAGCGCTGCCGGATGCAAGAGCTACCATGAAGGCTGCCGCCACGAGCACAAGCAGACCGCCAAAAAAGGCGCTGTTGCGGCCTTTGAACAATGAATTCTCCTGAGGTAAGCAGCAACAGATAGTGTAAAGTAAACCACAGTTAGAGTTTCAGTACGGTTGCTATGAGCAACGATTGGATTGACGCCGAAGGGTTTCGTGCAAACGTCGGTATCATCCTTGCGAACGCGGATAACCGCCTGTTGCTGGGCGGCCGCATAGGCTCCAAAGGCTGGCAGTTTCCGCAGGGAGGGATGCACGAAGGCGAGGAACCCCGCGAGGCAATGTATCGCGAGCTACATGAAGAGGTCGGCCTCGAGGAGGACGACGTCGAGCTGCTGGGCGTCACCAGCAGCTGGTTACGCTATCGCTTGCCGGACAAGTTTGTGCGGCGTAACAGCAAGCCACTTTGTATCGGTCAGAAGCAGCGCTGGTTCATGTTACGACTCGTTGGTAACGAAGACCGAATCCGCACGGATCGCTGCGACAAGCCGGAATTTGACCGCGTGCGCTGGGTGCAGTACTGGCGGCCCGTCAACGAGGTCATTTATTTCAAACGACGCGTCTACGCATGCGCGCTCCATGAGCTCGGACCGTCCGTTTTTCCGGACGGCCCGCCGCGACAGCCGCGCTGGTGGCCAAAACGCTGGCGCGCAGCCTTTGACAAGGACATTGCGCGTATTGGCGAGACGAGCGACGAGCTTAAGATTCCGTGACGCCGCGCACTTCTGTTCCCACGAGTCACCGCGTAACATAAGCCACCTAATTGACTGGCAGGACGACTGACTGGATGGCAATGCATCCGCACATACAAAGGCATAGCCCGGGGAGAACCTGGATGGTCCGCGGCTTGTTGCTGGGGCTGGTTGTTGTCAGTGCTTACCTGGTTTTCGAACTGGGCCGGATCAAAGCCGGTTACGATATTGTCGAGGCCGCGAATCACCGACAGGCTCTCAACGATATCATCGCGGAGCTCGAGGAAGAGGTTGCCGAGCTCAAACAGGAGGTGGCGCTGCTCGAAACGCATCGGGATATCGATCGCGAGGCCTACAAGGAGGTCGAAAGCAGTCTGTCGTCACTGCAAGCGAAGATCGTGGAGCAGCGAGACGCAATCGCTTTTTATCGTGGCATCGTCTCGCCGGCCGATGGCAAACCGGGTCTGCGTGTCCAGGATTTGACGTTGACGCGAGGTGACGAGGAGCGACAGTTCAATGTTCGTCTGGTGCTGGTACAGTCGATGCAGCATGATCGTAAAGTGTCAGGTGACGTTCACATGAGCGTGCAAGGCAGCCAGGACGGCGCAGATATAAGTTACGAATTGGCGGAGCTGTTGCCGGACGATGCGGACAGCGACTGGCCATACTCGTTTCGGTACTTCCAGAATTTTAACCGGCAGTTGTTGTTGCCCAATGGTTTTACGCCGCGTCTGATTCGCGTCGAAGTTCGTTCCAAGACGCGGTCAATCGCGGATATCGAAGCAAGTTTTGACTGGGTGACTGCCCAGGGTTAGTAAATGTAAGGCGGCGATGGCCGGCCTGGAGATTCAAATGTTCGGAAAGAAACAGCGCAGACATACAGTTGTCGAGACCCTTGTCGGCTCAAACAGCAAGGTTCACGGAGACGTTAACTTCCTTGGCGGCTGCCATATTGATGGCACGGTCAATGGCAACGTGACGGCAGATTCGGACACTGAATCCGCGCTGAGCATCAGCGATATCGGTTGCGTCGATGGCGGCGTGACAGTGCCTTATGTGGTCTTGAACGGCATCGTCCGCGGTGACCTCTATGCGAGCCAGCGCGTGGAACTTGGGCCAACGGCACGGGTCATTGGTAATGTGTATTACAATCTAATAGAAATGGCGATCGGCGCCGAGATCAACGGCAAGCTTGTCCATCAACCGGAAGGTCAGGTACCGTTGCTGGAACAGACGGTGCGCATCGACAAGGCGGCCAGCGCCAGCGAAGCCTAAGCGGACAGGAATCTTTGCGTAAGCAAACAGGAAAACTATTGAATATGGCCACACAAGCATCCACAGCACCACAGCCGCCGCCCAGCGTCATCTTTACCGATGCTGCGGCGCATAAGGTGGGCGAACTGATCGCCGAAGAAGACAATGCCAACCTCAAGCTCAGGGTTTTTATTTCGGGGGGAGGCTGCTCGGGATTCCAGTACGGATTTACGTTCGACGAAGATATTGAGGACGGCGACAGTCAGGTTGAAAATCAGGGTGTGACCCTGCTGATTGATCCGATGAGCGTGCAGTATCTAATGGGCGCTGAAATCGACTACAAAGACGACCTTCAGGGAGCCCAGTTCATTATCCGGAATCCGAATGCACAAACCACCTGCGGCTGCGGATCGTCCTTCACCGTCTGATCCGTCCGAACACCCGGTAATCGCGGCCGTCGATCTCGGCTCGAACAGCTTTCATATGATTGTCGGCGAGCTGCGCCACGGCCAGCTGTCCATCCTCGATCGTATTCGTGAAACGGTGCGGTTGGCTGAAGGGCTGTCCGAAAGCGGCGATCTCTCGGATGACGCCCGTGTTCGCGCGATCGACTGTTTGTCACGCTTCGGTGAACGCCTGCGCGATATGCGTGCGAGCAATGTTCGTGCAGCGGGTACGAGTACGATTCGACGCGCACGCGAAGATTCCACCTTTATGTCTGAAGCTGAAGCGGCGCTCGGCCATCCCATCGAAATCATCTCGGGCCTCGAAGAGGCACGTCTCATCTACAACGGCGTCACGCATAGTCTGCCGCCGACGGATGGACTGCGGCTTGTCATGGATATTGGCGGCGGCAGCACCGAACTCATTCTCGGCCAGGCGGCTCAGCCGAACGCACTGGAGAGCCTGTCCATGGGCTGTGTTTCGATGACGGAACGGTTCTTCCCGGACGGCCGTCTGACGTCGCGCGCGTTTGAGAAGGCACGCCTGGCTGCGCGTCTTGAATTGCGGCCGGTCGCGGCGTTTTTTCGCGGCGCCACTGACGGCGAAGCAATTGGTACCTCCGGCACCATCCGTGCGACCGAGGCGGTTGCCGTGGCGCTCGGCGTCACCGAATCGGGCGTCACGCCGGCGGTCATTGAGCAGCTGATTGAGCGTGTCCTGACGTTCGACACGATCGACGAACTGGTGCTGGCCGGTCTCTCGGAGCGTCGTGCTCAGGTTTGGCCCGGCGGTCTGGCGATTCTCGCTGAGCTCCTCGGCGTGCTGCGGTATCGAGAAGATCAAAATCTCGGATGGCGCGCTGCGAGAAGGTCTCCTTTACGACCTGCTCGGCAGGCTGCAGCACGAGGATGCTCGGGAGCGCACCGTGCAGGCGATGACGGCGCGTTACCACGTCGATATGGAGCAAGCCGGCCGCGTTGCAGAAACGGCGATGCGACTGCTGGAGCAATGTGCTGCGGATTGGCGGCTACAGTCGAAACTGGAGTCGCTCGTGCTGGACTGGTCAGCAAGGTTGCACGAGATAGGCCTCGGTATTTCGCATGATGGCTATGAGCGGCATGGCGCCTACATCGCGGAAAATGCGGACATGCCGGGATTTCCGCGTGCCGAACAGCGCTACCTCGCATTCATGATCGGTAGCCAGAGGCATAACATCTGGATGACACAGCTCGGGCAACTGCCGAAAAGCTGGCGGCATTCGGCGCTAAGGCTCGCTGTGCTGCTGCGACTTGCCGTATTGCTGAACCGCAGCCGCAACAACGATATTTCGCCGCAACTTGAACTGCAGGTCGCGGAGAATACGCTAACGTTGCGCTTCGATTCCGACTGGCTGGAGGCCAACCCGCTGACCATTGCCGATTTGGAGCGCGAGCAGGCCTTGCTCGCTGTCGTCGGGTATTCGCTGCAGTTCGGCTGAGTGGTCTAGCTCTCGGCGGCGAGCAGTTCCAGGAAAGTTTCTTGCGCGGAGATACGTTCTTCACCCATCGGTGACAGGCGCTCGTAGCTGCCATCCGCGCGCAGGACCCAGGCCTGGCAGTTGTCCGCGAGGAACAGGTCCAGATCGTGCCGAATCTGTTCCTTCATTGCTTTTTGTCGGATTTCAAAGCAGGACTCGTTGCGGCGGAACATATTGCGATCCATCCAGTCTGCGCTCGAGCAGTAAAACTCTTCGTTGCCGTCGTTCAGGAAGTAATAAACCCGCGAGTGCTCGAGGAAACGCCCGACAATAGAGCGCACGTGGATATTTTCCGACAGTCCCTTGACGCCCGGTCGCAACGAACAGATGCCGCGCACGATCAGGTCGATAGTAACGCCAGCCCCGGAGGCCTCGTACAGTGCGTCGATAAGTTGCGGCTCGTTGACCGAGTTAACCTTCGCGACGATCCGCGCCGGTTTTCCTTCCCTGGCGTTACTCGCTTCACGGCGGATCTTGTCGATCAGCGCGTCGAACAGAGTGAACGGAGACGCCAGCATACGTGTCATGTCGTTGGCTTCCGTGAGGCTCGTGAGCTGCAGGAACAGCTTGTGCACGTCCTCCCCGAGCTTCTGGCTGCTGCTCAAATAACCGTAATCGGTGTAGACCGAGCTGGTCGCGTGGTGGTAATTGCCGGTGCCGAGATGCACGTAGCGCACCAACACACCGTCCTCGCGCCGCACGACCAGGGTCATCTTGGCGTGCGTCTTGAACCCAACAAGGCCATAAACGACGTGCGCGCCAGCTTCCTGCAGGCGGTTTGCCAGCGCGATGTTCGCGGCCTCGTCGAAGCGGGCCATGAGCTCGATAACAACCGTCACTTCCTTGCCGGATCGTGCGGCGGTAACAAGGTGGTCGACGATGGGCGACTCGGCACCGGTCCGATAGAGGGTCTGCTTGATTGCCAGCACGTTCGGATCTAAAGCCGCCGAGGAAATGAAGTCGATGACCGGTGCGAATGACTGGTAGGGATGGTGTAGCAGTACGTTTTTCTTGGCCACGATGGAGAAGAGGTCTTCGTCGCTACGCAACTCATCGGGCAGGCCCTGAGTGAACGGCTTATAAAGCAGTTCGGGCTTGTCGTTGATACTGCAGACAGTAGCAAGCCGGTTCAGATTGACCGGTCCGCGGACAAGGTACAGGTCGCTTTCTTCCAGGTTGAAGTGGTCGAGTAGAAATCGTTGCAAGTCCTCCGGACATTCACTGCCGATTTCGATTCGCACTGCGGCACCGTAGCGACTGGCTTCAAGCTGACCTTCCAGCGCGCGCACGAGATCGTTAACCTCTTCGTCATCGACATAGAGGTTGCTGTTGCGGGTGACGCGAAACTGGTGGCAGCCATCGACGTTCAGGCCCGGAAACAGTCGGTCGACGTGCACGCGAATGATAGAAGACAAGAACACAAAGCTATGCGCTCCGGACTTGCTCAAGTGCTCCGGCAGCTGAATGATGCGCGGCAACGAACGCGGTGCCTGCACCATGCCACGATGACGTCGCCGGCCGAACGCGTCTTTGCCCTGCAGGCGGACAATAAAATTCAGGCTCTTGTTGAGAACGCGCGGGAACGGGCGCGACGGATCGAAGGTCAGTGGCGTCAGGACCGGGACAACCTGCTCGTCGAAGTAGTCGCTTAACCAGGCTTGTTGCTGCTCATCCCATTCCTCGCTTTGCACAAATTGCACGCCCGCTGCCGCCAGCTGCGGGAACATCACATTGTTGAGCAGCTCGTATTGCTGGGCAATGAGATCAGCAACGTCTTTGCTGACCTCGTCAAACAGCTGCCGGGCGGGAATCTTCTCGGGCCCCTGGGCGGGTGCCCCAATTTCCATACGTTGTTTGAGCGCGGCGACACGAATCTCGAAGAACTCGTCGAGGTTGGTGCAGCTGATGCACAAAAAACGCAGTCGTTCGAGTAGCGGGACCTCTGGATCCTGCGCCTGGGCAAGTACGCGCCGGTTGAATTCGAGCAAGCTCAGCTCGCGATTGATGTAATTGCTGTCCATTCAATTTGACCGTGTTGGACCTCAGGGCGAGTGTATCGCGCCAAGCACCAGCTTGCGGCTTGCACCGGTCACACTTGGCAGATTGCCGCTCTGATTGTTCAGCGTGCGCATGGCGAGCCAGGCAAAGGCCGTCGCCTCGACCCAGTCGGGATGCAGTCCCTCCTCGGCGGTGCTCAGAACGCCTCGCCCGGGCAGGTGCTCTCGGAGGCGCCGCAGCAGATCATCATTGTGGAAGCCGCCACCACACACGAGCACCGCTTCTGCCGTTGCGGCGTGCTCATCGATAGCCGCCGCAATCGTACGGGCGCTCAACTCGGCCAGCGTTGCCTGAACGTCAGCGGGCGCATAGTCGTCCGCTCCGTGGTGTCTCAGCCATTCGAGGTTGAAGTGCTCAAAGCCCGTACTTTTCGGTGGCGACAGGCGAAAATAGTCGTCCGCGAGCAAGGCTTGCAGCAACTTAAGCTCGACCTGACCGTTCGCCGCCCAGGCGCCGTCGCGGTCATACGGTTTGTTCAGGTTGGCCTGGGTCCAGCCATCCAGCAGCGTATTTCCCGGCCCGGTATCGAAGCCGAGCGGCTCCTTGTTGCCTTGCCTGAGCACCGTGATGTTGGCGATACCGCCGATATTCAGGATGACGCGAGGGTTGCCACTTCGGCCGAATAACCACTGGTGAAAGGGTGGCACCAGCGGTGCGCCCTGACCACCGGCCGCTAAGTCTGCACGCCGGAAATCCGCAACTGTGGTGATGCCGGTGCCCACCGCGATCGTGGCCGGGTCGCCGATTTGCAGTGAGTATGGTGTCGGCGCATCGGGACGGTGTCGCAATGTCTGGCCATGACTGCCGATTGCGACAATATCTGCGGCCACGAGACCGGTTTCGGCCAGCACGGCGAGCGCCGCATCGCGAAAACTCATACCCACCTGGCGATCCAGCGTGCCGACATCGTCAACATTGCAGGACTCAGGCGCGCGCATCGCCTGCAGCAATTGCTGGCGTAATGGCGCCGGGTAGGGGTGCTCGAGTGTTGCCAGCAGCTGCGCGTCCTGCTTGCCGAAGCGCACAACGATGGCGTCGATACCGTCCATGCTGGTGCCGGACATCAAGCCAATAAAAGAGTCAGGCATTGTCGCTTATCGATCGTCGAATGTGACGGAGGCGATCTTCGTGCTCTTGAACTGTTCAAGTTCCCGGAGAATGGGCTGTGCCGTCGCCAGAAACCGCTCCCGATATTTCTCGGCGATGGGGTTGGCATCGGGCAGCGCGACGGTACGCGGATTGCGATGTACGCCGTTCAAGCGGTACTCGTAGTGCAGATGGTTCGCGGTCGCGAGCCCGGTCGCGCCGACAAAGCCGATGGTCTGTCCCTGTCGCACGCGGGCGCCAACCCGTGCACGGGCAGCGTAACCGGACATGTGTGCATACAGTGTCGTGATGTTGCCGCCGTGCTGCAGAATCACAGTCTTGCCATAGCCCGATTTGTTTCCGCGAAAAATCACCTTGCCATCACCGGACGCTTTGATCGGCGTGCCGCGCGGCGCCGCGTAATCGACGCCACGATGCGCGCGAATCTTATTCAGTATGGGATGACGCCGGTTCGGATTAAACTTCGAGCTGATGCGCGTAAAGTCGACCGGCGCGCGTATAAAAGCTTTACGGACACTATTACCTTCGGGCGTGAAGTAGTCGCTGTTACTATTGTCGTCCTTGAAGCGGATTGCCTGAATCGTGCGACCGTTATTATTGAATTCGGCCGCGATGATCTCGCCATCGGTCACATACTCGCCGTCCTGCCAGATTTCCTCGAACTGCACGTAGTAGTTATCGCCACTGCGAATGTCGAGCACAAAGTCGACGTCCCAGGCGAAAATACCGGCAATATTCATGATGATCTTGTCTGACAGGTTTGCTTCCGCCGCGCTTTCAAACAGCGAGCTCGAAATAACGCCGTAAGCGTGGCGTTTGCGAATCTCAATGGGTCGTTCTACGACGTTGGCGGCAAAGCCCGTGTCCTGCTTCTCAATCTCCAGCGCGCTGGTCAGATTCAGTTCGGAGTACATCTTGATGAGCTGGCCGTTGTCGTGAGTAATCTCAAACACATCACCCGGCTTGATCTTGCGAAACTGTCGATCCGCTTCGTCGAGCTGGGCAATGGCCATCAGGTGTCCAAGGTCGAGGTTGTTTCTGCGGAACAGTTTTTCCATCGTGTCGCCGCGGCCAACCGTGAGAATCAGCTTGTCGAACTGCAGTTCAGGTTCCACCGGTGCAACGGGTTGGAGGGTTGCAAGTAAGGCCTGATCAGCCTCGTCGCGCGCCGCAAGCGCGTCTGCAGCTGCCGGGTCATTCTCGGTAGCCGTCATGATGGGCTGCTCGGCCGGCGTCTCTACCTGCGGGTCCGTGTTCAACGCGGTGACGAGCGCGAGGCCCAGCAACGGGATCCCCAGACCGACCGCAAACCACTGCAGAGCCTTGGATCCTGCGGGCCTGTTTTTGGCACTTGGCTTGTAATCGTGTAGCAGTGGGCTGACCGGACGACTCAAGTCTGCGACTCCGCGTATCTGAGAGCTGCTACTCTACCGTGCAGTATTTTTGAGGTCAAAGAAAACGGTTATAAGTCATGGTGTTAACGTACCGGGGAATGCTACAGTTTCGCGGCCAAAACTTAAGCGTGTGCAGAAGGGGCGAACAGGGTCAGCTAATGGCAGGTATCAGGGAACAAATCGCAGAGTTATCGCGCGGCACCGATGAGGTGCTGCCGGAAGACGGGTTAAAGGCCAAGCTGAAGCTCGGTCGGCCACTGATTATCAAAGCCGGCTTCGACCCGACGGCTCCCGATTTGCACATCGGCCACACGGTGTTGATCAACAAGATGCGCCAGTTTCAGCAGTTGGGCCACGAGATCGTCTTTCTGATTGGTGACTTTACCGGCATGATCGGCGACCCCTCGGGGAAGAACGCAACGCGCCCGCCGCTCACGCCCGAGGAAATACAGGCCAACGCGGCGACCTACGAAGAGCAGATTTTCAAGATTCTCGACCCCGACGCCACGCGCATCGAGTTCAATTCAAACTGGATGGGCAGCATGGACGCCGCTGGTCTGATCAAGCTTGCCGCCCGGCATACCGTGGCGCGCATGCTCGAACGCGACGATTTCAACAAGCGGTATACGGGTGGTCAGCCGATCTCGATCCACGAATTCCTCTATCCGCTGGTACAGGGATACGACTCTGTTGCTCTTAAAGCCGACGTCGAGCTCGGTGGCACCGACCAGAAGTTCAACCTGCTGGTCGGCCGCCAGCTGCAGCAAGACTATGGCCAACCGCAACAGGTTGTAATGACGATGCCCTTGCTCGAAGGGCTCGATGGCGTGCAGAAAATGTCCAAGTCACTGGGCAACTACGTTGGCATCACGGACGCGCCTGGCGAGATGTTCGGCAAGATCATGTCTATTTCCGACGATCTCATGTGGCGCTACTTCGAGCTGTTGAGCTTTCGGCCGATCGACGATATTGCTGCTGTGAAGCGTGCCGTCGATGATGGATTGAATCCGCGTGACGCAAAATTTGAACTTGGGCAGGAAATCGTTGCCAGATTCCATGACAGCGCGGCGGCGGAGAGTGCCAAGCAAGAGTTCATTGCCCGATTCCAGCAAGGCGCGATGCCGGACGAGATTGCCGAGGTGTCGCTCGAGAGCGAGGGTGGTTCGCTCGGCATTGCCCACCTGTTGAAGGCAGCGGGTCTCGTCAGCAGCACGTCCGATGCGTTTCGTATGATTAAACAGGGTGCCGTGCGGATCGATGCGGAGCGTGTCACAGATCGCGCGCTCGAAAT
>CAWJHR010000012.1:50000-69184 GCA_963842765.1 uncultured Gammaproteobacteria bacterium
CTTAGAAGCAGCCACCCTTTAAAGAAAGCGTAATAGCTCACTGGTCTAATCGGCCCGCGCGGAAGATTTAACGGGGCTCAAGCTTTGTACCGAAGCTGCGGATGCATAGATTTATCTATGCATGGTAGAGGAGCGTTCTGTAAGCCTGTGAAGGTGTGTTGTGAGACATGCTGGAGGTATCAGAAGTGCGAATGCTGACATGAGTAACGATAATGCGGGTGAAAAACCCGCACGCCGAAAACCCAAGGATTCCTGCGCAACGTTAATCGGCGCAGGGTGAGTCGGCCCCTAAGGCGAGACCGAAAGGTGTAGTCGATGGGAAACTGGTTAATATTCCAGTACTTGGTGTTACTGCGATGGAGGGACGGAGAAGGCTAAATCTACCGGGCGTTGGTTGTCCCGGGGAAAGTATGTAGGCAGAGAGCTTAGGAAAATCCGGGTTCTTAATGTCGAGATACGATGACGACCGGTCTTTGTACCGGAAAGTGGTTGATGCCATGCTTCCAGGAAAATCTTCTAAGCTTCAGGTAACACCGAACCGTACCGAAAACCGACACAGGTGGGTGGGGAGAGAATCCTAAGGCGCTTGAGAAAACTCTGGTGAAGGAACTAGGCAAATTGGTACCGTAACTTCGGGAGAAGGTACGCCCCTTTTGGTGAGGAGACTTGCTCTCTAAGCTGATGGGGGTTGCAATGACCAGGTGGCTGCGACTGTTTACTAAAAACACAGCACTCTGCAAACACGAAAGTGGACGTATAGGGTGTGACGCCTGCCCGGTGCCGGAAGGTTAATTGATGGGGTTAGCATTCGTGCGAAGCTCTTGATCGAAGCCCCGGTAAACGGCGGCCGTAACTATAACGGTCCTAAGGTAGCGAAATTCCTTGTCGGGTAAGTTCCGACCTGCACGAATGGCGTAACGATGGCCACACTGTCTCCACCAGAGACTCAGTGAAATTGAAATCGCTGTGAAGATGCAGCGTACCCGCGGCTAGACGGAAAGACCCCGTGCACCTTTACTACAGCTTTACACTGAATTTTGAACATATTTGTGTAGGATAGCTGGGAGGCTTTGAAGCGTGATCGCTAGATTGCGTGGAGCCAACCTTGAAATACCAGCCTGATATGTTTGGAGTTCTAACCTGGGTCCATTATCTGGATCGGGGACCGTGTATGGTGGGTAGTTTGACTGGGGCGGTCTCCTCCTAAAGAGTAACGGAGGAGCGCAAAGGTACTCTCAGTACGGTCGGACATCGTACGTTGCGTGCAAAGGCATAAGAGTGCTTGACTGCGAGATAGACACATCGAGCAGGGGCGAAAGCCGGTCTTAGTGATCCGGTGGTTCTGTATGGAAGGGCCATCGCTCAACGGATAAAAGGTACGCCGGGGATAACAGGCTGATTCCTCCCAAGAGTCCACATCGACGGAGGAGTTTGGCACCTCGATGTCGGCTCATCACATCCTGGGGCTGTAGCAGGTCCCAAGGGTATGGCTGTTCGCCATTTAAAGTGGTACGCGAGCTGGGTTTAGAACGTCGTGAGACAGTTCGGTCCCTATCTGCCGTGGGCGTTGGAAATTTGAGAAGAGCTGCTCCTAGTACGAGAGGACCGGAGTGGACGTATCTCTGGTGTTCCGGTTGTCACGCCAGTGGCATTGCCGGGTAGCTATATACGGACAGGATAACCGCTGAAAGCATCTAAGCGGGAAGCCCCCTTCAAGATCAGATTTCCCTGGAGCTTTAAGCTCCCTGAAGTGCCCTCGAAGACTACGAGGTTGATAGGCTGGGTGTGGAAGCGCAGTAATGTGTGAAGCTAACCAGTACTAATTGCACGTGAGGCTTGATCATATAACACCAAAGAATTTTGGTAGTTGTATGCGACATGTAATGCGACGCTATGATAAATCTCAGATTGTCAGAAATTTTCCAGATTGTTATTTATTCAAGAAAATGGGGACATTCCTCATTTTTTATAGAAATCAGGGACAGGGCATGAGTTGCCCGTGAAAATGAGGAATGTCCCCAATTTCTGAACCAGTTTTCTGGCGGCAATAGCGAGTGGGTACCACCCGATCCCATTTCGAACTCGGAAGTGAAAACGCTCAGCGCCGATGGTAGTGTGGGGTCTCCCCATGTGAGAGTAGGACACCGCCAGGATTTATTTATGAAAAGCCGCACCTTTTTGGGGTGCGGCTTTTTTTATGCCCAGCGTCCGCGCCAGTAGAGAAGTCGAATTCGATCCGCTGTCCGGGATAATGCCAGGTACGCGTCTGTATAGAGTGCGGCTCGCCTTCTGCTATGCTGCCTAAGTCCTGAGATCACCGCTGCCAGTATGCTGCAACAAGTCGCATTCATGCCTATCGCTGCCCTGAATATTGATCGCGCCATGAGGCTAAAGTAATGACAAAAGTCGCTGTTATTGGCGCCGGTCTCTCGGGGCTCGTCGTCGCACGGCAACTGCAAACGCTCGCCGACGTAACCGTCTTTGAGAAGTCGCGGAGTGTGGGCGGCCGCATGGCAACCCGCTACGCGGGAGACTTCGAGTTCGACCATGGCGCACAGTTCTTTACCGCGCGAACGGAAGACTTTCAAGCATTCCTGCAGCCCTTGATCGCCGACGGCATCGTCGCTGACTGGCAGGCGCAGTTCGCAGAATTCGATCGCGATAGCATGACGACTCTGCGCTCATGGGAGGACGGCTATCCTCACTATGTCGGCGCGCCGCGGATGAATAGCATCGGCAAGGCGTTGTCAGCGGATTTGAACATCGCATTCGAGACAGCAATCACCGCAATCGAACGAAGCAGCGATGGTTGGACCCTGTCAGATCGCACCGGCACCCGTTCAGGCCCGTTCGACTGGATCGTGGTGACGCTACCTGCACCACAAACCGCGGTACTTGCCGATGCATTTCCCGATCTCGCCGCGTATTGCGGCGCGCGGAGCATGCTTGGCTGCTTCGCCCTAATGCTGGGTTTCGCGGAACCCATCAACCTGCAGTGGCAAGCGGCCTTTGTCCGTAACGCGGACATTAGCTGGATTTCGGTAAACAGCAGCAAGCCTGGCCGCACAAACCCATTCACCCTGGTCGTCCATTCTACAAACGCCTGGGCGGATGCACACATGGAGGACGACATCGACTATGTGCGCGGCCACATGCTCGACGAAGCGTCTTTGGTCACCGGCAAAGACCTGCGAAGCGGGGCGCACAGCCGGGTGCACCGGTGGCGCTACGCCAATATCGCCAGGCAAGACGGTCCTACGTATTTCCTGGACGAGGATAACGGGCTCGCGGCCTGCGGCGACTGGTGTTTACGCGGCCGGATTGAAGCCGCGTTCAAGAGTGCAAGCGACCTTGCGGCGTCACTCGTTGACAAATTATAACGAGCGTCTTGTGCGCTGGATTGCTGCGCTCCCCATCTCGTCATCGCCACCGGCTATCTCGAACGCTCTGCCGGGCCGACCGACCTAGTCGGCATAGGTAATAAATTAGCGAAGAAGAGGTTAGCAGCTGTTTAGTCGAATCGGGTGATGCATGCCTGAAGCAGTTGTATTGAACGAAAAGCGGTGGGGTAGCAGAACTGATAGAAGTATAGATGGAGAATAGAGCGAGATGAGAGGAAATAGGGGTAAAAAAAGAAGATATGCGGAATTTAGAAACGGTGACGAAGATGTGAGGAAGAAGACGAGAGCATATCAAGAAGATATATTGTCCAGCGAAGTCGGCAATGAACCGGTCGCGAGTGTTGTCCGCAACGAGGACCTCGACCGGCGCGACGTCATGCAGGTGCGCGGCGAATTGATTCGGCAAGAACTCGCCGAGGATGGCAACCCCGATGTGATCCGGTACTGGTGCGCTGACCATTTCATTGAGGCTCTGGGCCCGCGCCCGAAGCTCGTCGACTGAATAATCCGCAATCTGTCCGATCGACAGGCCCTGATCGGTTAGTCGCTTGAGTAGTCCGAGCTTTTCGACATCAGCGGGCTTGTAGACGCGGCGACCGTTGGATGCGCGCTGTGCCACGACGGCGGCGTAGCGACGTTCCCAGACACGGATCGTGTGATCGGTCAGTCCCGTCAGCTTGGCGACGGCGCCGATGCCATAGAGTTCTTCTTTTTTTGCTCCTGAGGCCATGCTTTGGTCCTTGTTCAAATCGTTTTTTAAGAAAACGCCCGGTCTCACGACGATCCCGGTCGAACGTGCCGATAGACAACGCCGTATTGTTCATATATTGTGCGCGAAATATCTTCGACATTATATAGACAATAAACAAATATGGAAGCTTTTACAGCAGCAGTCCTGACCATCTGTGCCGGAATATGGGTTGGCGCGATCGTCTTTCAGTCGGCAATCGTCGCTCCGGCCGTGTTTGTCGAACTGGACGAGGCAGCGGCCCGGTCGTTCTTGCGCACTCTATTTCCGCGGTTCTTTCGTCTTGGTTTGATATGCGGCGCACTGATGCTTGCGGCCCTGTTCAGCTTCGCAATGGTGAGCGGCTGGACCGAGACATTGGTCATGCTCACTTCGGTGACTGGTGTCATGATTATTCTTGAGGCGATCTCGCTCGCGATGGTGCCGCACATCAACGCAGCGCGCGACGCAGGCCAGAACAGCCAGGCGATGTTCACACGCCTGCACAGGACAAGCGTCTTCCTGACTGTCGCGATTCTGTTGCTAGGTCTCACACTCCTTGCGGTTGTAGCGGCAAGCGCCGCGCCCGGATTGTAGACGATGCCCCGCGCCGATGACCGCTCTGCCGGGCCGACCGACCTAGTCGGCATAGCCGGTGAGCTCGACGTATCCCCGCCCGCTGACGCGCTCACCGTCGAGAGTGCCGGTCACGTCGACCGCACCTTCCCAGTAACGCACGGTCGTGAATAACTCCTGGTCGGAGATGACCGGGACGACGTAGAGTTCGAGGTCCCGTTCAGGGAGTCGCAGGGTCCAGCCCGACGGATAGGTGCCGCCTTGCGGACTGTCCCAGGTGCTGTTGACGACGATGTCGAAGTCGTCCAGCTTCAATCCGACGACCTCACCGCTGCTTGTACTTAGCGTGCCCGAGCTGTTGTTGTCGGCAGTGCCGTCGCGCTTGCGGATGTTATAGAGCATCAGGTCCGAGCCATCGGAGAGCTGCAGTGCGAACCAGTCCCAGCCGACCTGGTCGCTGGCCAGCGCGCTCGTACTCCATTCGCGATCGAGCCATGACAAGCCCGACACGCGGTACTCGTCGCCGTTAATCGTTAACGCACCTTCCGTTTGCAGCCGCGTGATCGAGTAATAATAGGACGCGCTCTCGATGCTGGACGACTTTCTCGACAAGCCGCGATCGCCGTTCAGCGCCGGCTGGCGCAGTGGCGTTAACGCCAGGTCCAGCGCGATCTCGTCATCGGCCGCACGTACGCGCCACGACGAGTCGCCTGTTTCGCTGGCGATCTCCCAATCATCGATCCAGACGCGCAACGGCTCGGCGCGGGCACCAGCGAGCCCCAGCGCACCGCGCGAGAATCGCTCGGCGACATAAAACCGATTCTCGTCAGCATCGGTGACTGCAAGATGTGCGATATAGACCTGGTTGGTCCGCCAGTCGGAATCGGGCTCGGGCGGCGCTGGCGTCAGAGAAAACCGGAAGATCGTGATCTCAAACCCGAAGCGACGCCCGTCGGGCCCGTCGAGATTGCCCGTGATGTACCACCATTCGTTGCGGAAATCGGGGTGCGGCCCGTGATCTTCTGGAAACGAAAAGTCACGCACGGTGAGCGCCTTTGCAAAGCCCTCGTCGTTGTCCTCGTTGAGCAGCTCGGACAGCCGCGACGCGGACGTTGATTCGTCGGCAAACACAAATACCGGGAACAGGATCAGTAGGACCAGCCACAAGGCACGCATGCTTATTCCTCCCGCATCGCTATGGCAGGCTGGCTTTGCGCAGCGCGCCACGCCGGATACAGGCCGGCCAGCAGCGCCGCGCCTACCGCGAACACCAGGGACGAAACAAGAATGTCGGGCGCCACGGCCATGTCGATCTGCCAGCCGAATGCACGACGGTTGATGACCTTGATGAGCACCCAGGCCATGATGAGTCCGAGCGGGATGGCCGCCAACCCGCTCAGCAAACCGATGACACCGGTCTGCGCGGTGATCATCCCGCCGACCTGTCCCGGCGTCATTCCGAGGGCCCGCAGCAAAGCGAACTCGCGCGCACGTTCGAGCTGCAGCGCCAGCATCGCGCTAAGAATGCCGATGAGCGCAACGCCGATGGCAAGCCAGTACAATACGTCGGTGATGATGAACGTCTGATCGAAGATCTCGAGCGACAGATCGCGAATGCGTGCATTGGAATCGACGCGCAGCTGCTGTCGCCCTTCGCTGACGGACTGAACTGCCGCGATCACGTCGTCGACATCGATCCCGTCCGCGACGTAAAGACCGAGCGTATCGATTCCGTCGTCATTGAAGTAACGATCGTAGTTGTTGCGGCTGATCATGACAGCGCTCGCGTTGATGTCGTAGCTCTGGTATCTCGCCGCGACGCGAAATTCTCGATCGCCGATGCTCGTCGGCAACACCACCTTGTCATCGACGGCAACGCGATTCTGGTAGGCGTACGGTTCGGAGACGAGCACGGCCTCGTCGTTTTCCCAGGTCTTCCATACAACCTCAGGACTCCCGTCCAGCAGCTCGGTACCGGCATACCCGCCCGGCGCCATGTCGATTGCCAGTAGCTGTGTGCGCCGCGTTCCGTCCTCGATCCAGGTTCTCCGACTGGTGCTGACTTCAACCACGCCCTCGATGTTTCGCAGGTCTTCGACAAGGCCGGGCTCGATCGCTCCACGCGTAACGCCCGTATAGATGTCGGCCTGCAGCGTTTGCTCGAGCCACGTCTTCACGGACCCACGAAAACTGTCGACCATGACGCTGACGCCGATCGTTGCTGAGACGGCGATCGCAAGCGCGACAATCGCCACGGCGGTCCGGCTGAGCCCGTCCGCAATGCCTGCAACGGCAATGCGTGCGGGCGTGCCGCCGGCTGCCTGCGCTGCCGGGGTCAGCGCAGAAGATGCCCAGCGCACAGCGATAGGCACACACAGGGCGAAGCCAAGAATCAGCAGGAAAACGGCAGCGAGACCGGCCACCAGATTTCGGCCGGAGAAAACCAGCAGAGCTATGGCTGCCACCATCGTCGCAACGCCGGCCAGCGTCAGGTAAGGCAATGAACGACCAGCACGCTGCTCAAGCGACGAGCGGGACATCGCGAGCCTCGGTTCATACGTCGTCGCCTCGATCGCCGGCGCCGCCGCGGCCACCGTCGCGGCACCGACACCAGCGACGATGCCTTTGACGACTGACCACGTGTCGACACTGACATCGGTAACGCTTAAGCGAAAGTAAAGATCGTTGATCGATCTCGCGACGAGCTGCAGCAGCTGCTCACCGAGGAACACGCCGAGAACGACGCCGAGAACCGACGCGGCGATGCCGAGCAGCGCCGCCTCGGTCAGGATCATCGCGAACAGCTCGCGGCGCGTGAAGCCCAATGCGCGCATGACGGCTATTAGCCCGCGACGCTGCAGCACGGAGAAGCTGACGCTGTTGAATATCAGGAACAGACCGACGAGCAGCGCCAGCAGGCTCATGGCCGTGAGGTTGGTCATGAACGCCTGGCTCATTGCCACGGTTGCCTGCGTGCGACTTGCCGCCGTAAGCACGCGCACACCGTCCGGCAAGGCCGCCTCGAGACGCGCCAGCGCGGCAGTATCGCCATCAGCGATACGCACATCGATGCGCGACAACCAGCCCGCTTCGCCGAGCCATGCCTGCGCCGTTGCCAGGTCCGCAATAATGACGTTATCGAGTCCGGCCTGCTCGTCGCCATAGATACCGAGCAAGCGACCGTTTCGTTCAATACCTCCCGCGATGAGCGAAAACGAATCGCCGGCGCGAATACCGAGCCCGGCTGCTGTTTGCGCCGACATCGTCACGGCGCCGGGCTCGGTCAGGAAAGCTCGGAAGAGATTTTGCTGCGCGTCTCCGTCGGGGCCGGTCGGAACCGACGCCTCGCTTGTAAACGGGCGAATGTCCTGCTCGGCGAACAGATCGATCCCTAGCACATCAAGCAGCGTGTCGTTAATTTCGACCGAACCCGTTACGACGGGCGCAATAGCCCGAAAGCCGTGTTCGACCCGCAGCTTTGCATACACGCCCTCGTCGACTCCAAGCGCGCCGCCAACGACCTGGTGCGTGGCCTCCCCGGTGACCTTGTCCATGGACAGCAGGAATGCCTTACGCGCACTCGCGTTTGCAAGGTCAACGGCGACGATTACCGCAACGCCGATGCCAATTCCGAGCAGTGCCAGCGCGAGCTGCCACGGGTGCCTCAGCATGTAGCTGAAGCTCGCTCGGTGGCTGACCCGAATCATGATCCGACGAGCTTGCCGTTGTGCAGCTCGAGAGGTGCGATCGCAGGTCGAGGCCAGCGTCGTGCTGTGAGTCGCCATGATCATCGTGCTGCCGGTGTCGCGGATCAGCGTCTCGAGCAGCTCGATCACGGTCTCGGCCGCGCTTTCATCGAGGTTCCCGGTCGGCTCATCGGCGAGCAGTACCGATGGACGATGACTCAGCGCGCGCGCGATCGCGACCCGCTGCTGTTCACCGCCCGACAGCACATCCGGAAAGCTTGCAGCACGGTCGGCCAGGCCTACCGCTTCCAGTAATTCTGCAATTCGGCGACTCGACTCGTCGGGGTCGACGTCGTTGAGCTCCAGCACAAGCCGAATGTTGTCAGCCACGTTCAGCGTCGGCACGAGATTGAATGCCTGATAAACGAAACCGATGTGCCTGCGTCGGAACAAAGTGCGTTCGCGCTCGGTGAGGCCGGTCAGGTTGATCCCGGCGACCGTCACCTCGCCGGCATCCGGCGCATCGATGCCGCCAATGAGATTGAGCAGCGTCGACTTGCCCGAGCCGCTGCGGCCGCGCAGTGCGACGATCTCGCCGCGACGAAAATCTGCGTCGACAGCATCCAGCACGCGGTGTTCGCGCGCGCCTTCGAGAAAACGGCGACTGAGACCCCGCAGCTCTATTGCTACCGGAGGATCCGACGATTCAGTCGGCGCAGGTGACGAAGTTTCGACCATGACCATATTGATGATACGCCAGTCTTTGCTTACGGGTTTGGGTGCAGAGCTCGATGCGCAACTGGCGGTTGGTCCTCGGCACGCGTGGCCGGCGGACTGTATACCAGCCGTATTTCAGGACCCTCAGGCATTGCGAGACCGGTTGCTTTGGCAGCGTTTCGAGCAGTACTTCACGGATTCCCAGTCCCTCTTCCATTTACGACGCCACTGAAAAGGCCGATCACAGACTGGACAGACCTTGCTCGGGAGATTTGTTTTGGCATGCACGTGTCCGGATCACCAGTGGCCGGTGCCGGGCTCACCCTTGAACGGCCCGACCACTTCCGACGTGATCCAGCCGCCATAGAATCGTCCCGGCTGGGTTTTCACCTGCTCACCGTCGAGGCAGCAGTCGACAAGCCCCGGGTAGAACGCAAGGTATTCCCTGATAACCTCGAAGCGCGGTCGGGGCCGTTCGTAGCACCAGCCAACCGGCGCGGCGGGATTGCGCGCGAGGGCCCAGTAAGTCGCCGTGCCCTTCCATTCGCAATAGGTCGTATCGCGCACCGGCACGAGGAGGTCGAAATCGATGTCGGCGCGGGGAAGGTAAAAGGTGGGCGGGCTTGCAGTCTCCATTACCTTGTAAGCGCCATGGCTTCTTGCTACGACGGCATTGCCGTCGCGCACCTCGACCAGGCGCCCATCCCGCCTGATAGCCGGCGGTCGCGGATAGTCCCACACCGATTCCTGACCCGGGCCAGGCTCGACCGCGAACCCGGGCCGTGACGGAACCGTGTCTGTCGATGAGTTGCTTGATGATTTGCTTGTCATAGAGTCGCGATCATACGACACGAACGGCATCAAAAACCGAGCTGATACATTGCGTTACATTGGAGTCGCCCGCTTTGAGGCTCACGACGAGATTAGGTAAGCGTCGTACTCAAACGGTGTGATCGTGCGATTGAATTCGTCTTGTTCGAAACGTTTGATCGATGACATGGCCTTCTGAAAAGGCGCCCCGAGGTATTCGGGCACAAATGTCGACCGCTCGAAATCCCGCGTCGCTGTTAACCAGTCTGCCGCCAGTTCGGTAGCAGCTTCATTCGTGCCGCCGGCCGGCTCCGGCGCTGGCAGCTTGTCTTCCAGACCATGCAGTACCCCGGCGAGGATGGCCGCCAGCACCAGGTACGGGTTGGCATCGGCGCCCGCAACCCGGTGTTCGATGCGCCGCGAGGCCGGATCACCCACCGGAATTCGCAGTGCGACGTCCCGATTTTCGTAGCCCCAGGTCGCCTCGGCTGGCGTGTGCGTGCCTGCCGCGAAGCGTCGGTAAGAATTCCGATTTGGCGCGAACACCAGCATCAGGTCAGGCATGCTCGCTGCGAGACCGGCGATGGCATGGCGCAGCGCGTCAGTCCCTTTCTCAGTCCCATCGTCAAAGATGTTTCGCCCGGAGTCATCGAGCACGCTGATATGCGTGTGAAAGCCGTTTCCGTCCATATCGGCGAATGGTTTTGGCATAAACGTAGCAACGTAGCCGTGTTTCTGAGCAACTCCCTTGATGACCCGTTTCAGCATCTGAGCGTTATCGGCGGCCTGCAAGGCATCGCCGAGATGCTGCTGGTTGAGTTCGTATTGTCCGGGCGCCAGTTCCTTGACCAGCGTATCGAGCCTGAGCTCCAACGCGTCGCACGCTTCGCGCATTTCATGCAGGACGTCTGCGAACTCATGCATGACATCCGTGCCATAGAGCTGGCCACCGACACCGCTGCGTCCGCCAATGCGGGTGCGTGGTAACAGCGGTATTCCGTGTGCGTCACGCTCGGAGGACAACAGCATGAACTCGAGCTCAGGTGCAACGACGGCGGTCAGTCCTCGCGCTGTAAACCGCTGCTGTACGTTTTCCAGCACGACACGCGGGTCGTAACCCCACGGTCTGCCCTCGTGAGTCAGTTGCAGGTAAACCTGGGCGGTCGGGCGTGCCAGCCACGGCAAGCGCTTCAAAGTGCGGGCGGTCGGAACACAGATACCGTCGCCATCGCCGGTCTCAGCACAAAGTGCCGGCACGTCGCGGCCCCAGATATCTGCCGCTACCCCGGTCAACGCCATTCGCATTTCGCCGGCAAAGACCGATTCGAGCTTATGGCGCGGGATCCACTTGCCACGATGCACGCCGTTAAGATCAACCAGCAGCGCTTCGATGACCTCGATGTCCGGGTTGTCGGCAAGGAATTTGCGTGCGACATCAATATCAGCTTCGTTCTTCATAAGGCTTCAAGACTCTGATCAAGGGCGGCAACGAATCGGTCGACATGAGACTTCTGGCAAACCAGCGACGGCCGAAGTTTGAGTATATTCGCATCGCGCCCATCGCTGCCGACCAGTACGCGATGTTGGCGCATCAGCTCGAGCAGGCGAGCGGTTTCCGCGGTTGCCGGCGTTCGCTGTTGGCGATCACTGACAAACTCGATTCCTGAGACCATACCGAAACCGCGCACATCACCGATCAGCGCATGTTTGCTGGCGAGTTCATTGACGCACGCTCGCAGGTAATCACCAACCTCGCGGCCCTGCGAAATAAGGTTTTCGTTTTCGATCACATCGAGCACGGCATTGCCGGCTGCACAGGCGACGGCGTTACCGCCAAAGGTGCTGAACAACCGGGTCTGATCCATGAAGCGATTCAGTATGTCATCGGTCGTGACGACGACGCCCAATGGAAAACCGTTGCCGACCGGCTTGCCCAACGTGACGATATCGGCGTGCAAGCCGTGAAGCTCATGACCCCACCACTGGCCCATGCGGCCGAACCCCGACTGCACTTCATCGCAGATCATCAAACCACCTGCGCTGCGGACCCTGGACTCGACGGCGCGCAGATAACCGTCCGGCGTTGCGGGCACGCCACTGGAGCACATCGCCGAGTCGATCATGAACGCGGCGATGCCGTACCCGGATGCCGCCAGCTCTGCAATGGCGCGGCTCGCGTCCGCCGCATAGTTCTCGACCACGTCCGCGCCATGTCCGCGATACGGACCGCGGTAAGGGTCAGGAACGACGAGACCCTGCAGAAAGTCAGGCAACGATCTGCCAGGGCGACCGGGTGAGAACTGACGGATGACGTCAGTGATGCCGTGGTAAGCGTCTTCCATGATGAGCGCACCACTGTTGCCGGTCACGAGTTTAGCCATCTGCCAGGCGACATCATTCGCCTCGCTACCCGAGTTGACGAAAATGCACCCTGTCAGATGTGGCGCGAGCTTGCTGGTGAGACGCTCCGCATATTCGAGCACGCCGCTGTAGAGGTAACGCGAGTTCGTGTTCAGCGCACCCGCCTGCCGGGCGATAGCTCTGACTACGTGCGGGTGGCAATGACCCACCTGGGGCACGTTGTTGTAGAAATCCAGATAGCGATGGCCATCGGTCGCGAAGAGCCACGGCCCGGAACCACGTTCGAAGTGCATCGGTTGCTGGTAGAAGTGCGTGGTCTTCCTGCCCAGTAGCGCGCGTCGTGCTGCAACCAGATTCTGTTCCTCGGCTGGCGCGACAGACTCTTGGGGCGATGTCGGGCAGAAGCTCGGAAAACGGCATGCTTGCCGGAGCCGGCGCCGCATCTCGGTGCGTCCCACTGTCTGCAACTGGCGGAGACGCTCGATGGACGGCCGGGCAGACGCTATATGTGCGGGCTGCTCTGGCGTCAATGCGGCGCGCGCCTCAACAATGGTTGCGGTCAGGGCGGCGCGCGCGCATAGCAGGTCATGAATGACATCCAGCTCGTCTTCGTGCAGCGGCAGGACGGCATCGAAACTGGCAACGATTTCGCAAACCGGCGTCACGATGTCACTGGTGTTCAACGCGACGCTATCGCAGGCAACGGCGATTTCCGCAGCGAGTGTGCCGTGCAACAGATCGCCAAAATCGATGAGCCCGGTAATCTGCGCTGTATCCTGTGCATCAACGAGCACGTTGTCGGTATGGGCGTCCTGATGAATGACCTGGTGTCGCAGCGTTTGCAGGCGTGGGAGCACGGTCCTGGTCATGCGCTCGAACACGTTGTCGATCAGCGCACGGTCAGCATTTTCCGCGATGTGTCGGGTGAGAGGCTGAAGCCTCGCACAGGTTTCGATGTTCCAGGGATGCTGTTGCTGAGCGGCGGGATGAAAGTAGCCTTGCAGTGCGATATCGACGCGCGCCAGCAACGCGCCCAGGCGTCGCCGGGTCGCCGCACCGGTAGCCTCCTCGGTGGCGGACAAGGGCACGCCGTGCAGATAGCCGAGCATGTAAACGATGTGCTTATTGTCATCGCCACTGCCATTGCCGAAAGCGGCGTGTGCGAACAGCTGCTGGTCGAGCGTCTCAATCACCCGCGGCACCGGCAACGACGCATCAACCGCCGCAATGTGCCGCAGCGCGCCCAGCTGGAAGTCGATGGTGTCGGCACTCTCGCTGCGATTGGCAATTTTGAAAACATAGCGGGCGCCGTTACCAGTATCGATGCGAAAGTTCTGGTCACGCTCGCTCCGTAATGCCCGGCACTCACCTTCTATCCCGTAGCATCGTTTCGCGACGTCGCGCGCCGCGGCAACGCTGTGAGCAGGCGGGTCACGATCAAGAAACCGGATCCCGGAGGATGTCGCCATGCTGACAACTTGACTCATTACTCGGTTTCCACGCGGTTAAGTTGTTGAATTCTAACACCGTACGACCGACTGGCCAGCGCGTTGGTTTGTCGGGACCTGTCAGCTACAATTGCGCACGTCAGGCGCTGGGTCCTGCCGGCAGGCCACTCATCTCCACCGCCAACCACAAGACAAATACTATGCAGAGAAACGGGCTTTGTGCTGCTCTTACGGCTGGCCTGTTGGTCATCGCCGCCAGCGCCCATGCCGATAGCGAATCTGCGAGTGCAGACGAGCTGGCCGAGATTACGGTCAGTGCCCGGCGTGTTGCGAACCAGCGGCCGGCCGGCACCTATGCGGCGCCAGTGACTCTGCTGCGGTTCGATCCGCTGATAGAGGTCCAGTCGCGAGGGATCGCGGAAGGGCAGTCTGACATTACCGTTCGCGGCAGCGTGTTCGAGAATACCGGCGTGCGACTTGGGGCAGTCTCTATTGTTGATCCGCAGACGGGGCACTACGTAGCCGAGTTGCCGGTCGATCCGGCGTTCCTTTCCGATCCGTCCGTCCTTATTGGAATTGACAATGCTGTAGGCGGTTTCAATTCGGCTATTGCAACCGTGTCGTACGGCTTCCGGCCGGTGACGGATGGCGGGTTCGTTGCGCTCGGCGCCGGCACTGACAATCTTGATTTCCAGTCGCTGCGTTTTGCGCGAACCAGCACGACGGCGCAAGGCGATACCGTCGGTGCTGCGGCATCGTTTGCGCGGTCACAGGGTGACGGCAGCGTGCCGAACGGCGATCACCAGTTCTCCCGATACAATGTGCAACTGCAGCGGATCAGCAACGATTCGCAGTCGGACGTACTGCTAAGTTACCAGGACAAGTTCTACGGGTGGCCGGGTGCGTACACGGGCTTCGCTACGCTGAATGAAATTGACGACACACAGACCACGCTGCTGGTCGCCAATCACCGCGTCACCACAAGCCGCGGCTGGTGGGAAGTAGGCGCCGCCTATCGACGCCTGATCGATGACTATGATTTTGAGCGCAGCACGATCGAGGCCGGCGTGCCGGGTTCGTTCGAACACGAAACGCGCAATTTCGCCGTCGGGCTGCAAGGCCTTGGTCGTGTTGGTCGCGTCGACTGGCGCTACGGCGCACAGGTCAGCAGTGATGAGCTGGTGCGCTCGACGGACTTGACCAACGGGGAATTCGACACGCGCCGATACGTGACATTGACCGTGGTGCCGTCAGTCGATTTTGCATTGTCCGCGGGAACGCTGACCGTGCGCACAGGTGCAACCGTGGATTATTCGAACCGCGACAGTAATGCGGTGTTACCGCTGGTTGGCATGACGCTCGTGCGGCCAAGCGCAGGCGGCGAGACGGCATTCGGCCTTGAGTATGCAGCGACTTCCCAGCTGCCCGGCTACACGGCGCTAAAGTCTGGTCCCAGTGGGCTATTCGGCGGCAATCCCGACCTCGGCCGCGAACGCGCCAAACAGCTGTCGCTGAGCGTGTCGCGTGAGACGGGTGACTGGCAGGGCCGTCTCGCGTTGTTTAGCCGGCGCGACGATAACCTCGTGGACTGGACGTATGCCACGGACGCACCGTTTGCACGCCAGGCAAACGCGGTCGATATCAATGTGACGGGCATCGAAGCGTTCCTGACGCGGCAGTGGCCGCTGGTCGAAGTGGCGCTGGGGTACACCTGGCTCGAGAAGGATGCCGACTACGGCACTGCACTGGTTGACGCGAGTTTCTACGCGCTGAATTTCGCCCGCCAGCGCGCGACGTTTGCGGTTAGTTACCAGTTCGCGCCCGGGTTCGAGTTTCGACTGGATAACGAGTACCGACGTCAGCAGAAAAACCCGCTGCGCAACGGCGACGACGGAACCTACCTGGCGGCATTGTCCCTGGTCTGGAAGCCGGCGAAGATGGACGGGCTCGATGTCTCTTTGATCGCTGACAACCTGACCGACAGTGAGTATCAGCCATTTCCGGGAACGCCGGCGCCGGGTCGCCAGGTGAGTCTGAGCGCCAGCTATACGTGGTGATTGGCCAGCGCGTTGTCGATCCAGCGTAACAAGTCGGCCGTGAATTCGTCGCGGTTGGTTTCGTTGAACATCTCGTGGCGGCCACCGGCGTAGATCCGGGTGTCGAGATTACTGTGACCGGTCTGTTCATAGTGAGCAGCCAGCTGTTGCATACCGCGTTCACCGCCCACCGGGTCGTCGGCGCCACCCGTAATCAAAATCGGCAGCTCGACCGGAATATTCTGCAAGGCGTCGCTTTTCGAAATTTCCTGCAGGCCGCCGAGCAGATCGATCCACAGGCCTGTAGTGTACGGCCCTCCACAGAATGGGTCGGCGACGTACTTGTCGACCTCGGCTGCATCGCGGGACAGCCAGTCCAGCTCAGTGCGCGCCGGTTCGAACGGCTTGTTAAAAGCGCCGAAACCGATCTTGTCGAGCAGCGGGCTATGAGCCTCGATGCCATTTAGCCATGCCAGGATGCGGGCGAGCAGGCCGCCGACCAGCAGCAGGCCACGCGCCGGCCAGGTGGACCCGGAAAGTACCAGCGCTGTCAGTTCCTGACCGTGGCGCATGGCGTAGCTTTGTGCGATGTACGAACCCATGCTATGGCCGAGCAGCACGACAGGTTTGCCTGGAAAGCGCTCGCGCAAGAAATCGGCAACCTTGTGGCCGTCATCGACCAGCAGGCCCCAGCCACTATTGGCAGCAAAGAAGCCCGGCTGTCCGGCGTTGGGACCGTGCCCGCGATGATCATGAGCGCACACCGCGTAACCCTTTGCTGTCGCCGCCGCGGCAAAGCGTTGATAGCGCGCAGAATGCTCGCCGAGCCCGTGAAACACCTGTATTACCGCGGTGGGCTCACCGGCCGGCATCCACAGGTAAACGGGAATAGTGTGATCGCCAAAGGCGCTTAGCTGATGTGTTGAAAAGTCAGGCTGTTGCATGTCGGCAAGATGTTCTGGACAGAGTCGAAACATCATATACTGGTCGTCTGTAATTCTGCAGAAAGAATCAACGACACAGGTTTTCACCGATGATAAAGCTGTATTTCTGGCCGACACCCAATGGCAAAAAGATCTCGATCATGCTGGAAGAGTGCGGCCTCGAGTACGAGGCCAAGCCCGTTGATATTGGCGCCGGCGACCAGTTCAGTCCCGAGTTCCTGCGCATCAGCCCGAATAACCGCATGCCGGCGATCGTCGATACTGACACCGGCATCTCGGTTTTCGAGGGCGGTGCCATATTGATCTACCTGGCCGAGAAAGCAGAGATGTTTCTGCCCCAGGAGCAGGCGCCGCGTTTCGACGTGCTGCAATGGCTGTTCTGGCAGGCCGGTGGGTGGGCCCGATGGCGGGCCAGCTCAGCCATTTCAAGAGCTACACCGACGACGAGCACGATTACTCCCTCGAGCGTTATACCAACGAGTACGATCGGCTACTGGCCGTAATGGACGTACGCCTGCGCAATCGCGAGTTCCTGGCGGGCGATTTGTCGATTGCGGACTTCGCGTCATTTCCATGGGTGGTGCCATACGAGCGGCTTGGCATCGACCTCGACAGGTTTACTCATGTCCGGCGTTGGTTTGACACGATGAAGGAGCGCCCGAGGTTGCGAGCTGGCATGGATCTCGGCAGCGACTGGGAGTCGGACCTGGCTCGCCGTGAAGAAGCCAAAGCCATGTTGTTTGGGCAAAATTCCGAGACCGTGTTTAAAGCTGCCAAGGCCCTGGAGAATTGAAATGAAATTCTACGATTGCAAAACAGCACCGAGCCCGCGACGGGTCCGTATTTACCTGGCCGAAAAAGGTATCCAGATTGAAACCGTGCAGGTTGATCTCGGCAGCGGCGAACAGTTCAGTCCCAGCAGTTTCGCCGGATCAATCCCGACTGCGTCGTGCCCGTGCTCGAACTCGATGATGGTCGTTGCATCAGTGAAGCCATCGCGATTTGCCATTACCTGGAGGAACTGCACCCGGAACCGCCGATGTTCGGGCGAACGCCCGAGGAGCGTGCCGCCGTGCTGATGTGGAACGCCAAGGTCGAGCAGCAGGGCTTGTGGGCCATGGCAGATGCGTTCCGCAATTCTGCCAAGGGGCTCGCCGACAAGGCGTTACCGGGCCCGGATCCTTACCCGCAGATTCCTGAACTGGCCGAGCGCGGGCGTGCCCGGATGCAGGCGTTCTTCAAGAGAATCGACGCGCAGCTGGCCGATAATCCATTCATCGCCGGAGACTTCTTTTCAGTCGCCGACATCACGGCGCTGGCGGTCATGGATTTTGCGGCGTGGCTCAAGGTCACGCCGCCCGAAAATGCGGACAACATCGCTCGCTGGTATGAGTCGGTCGCCGGACGGGCGAGCGCGGCCGTATAATGCATTACCGACGCGGCGAAGACAGCAACCATGACTGAATCACAACTGGCATCCAGGGTATTGATGATTCGACCGGTGTGCTTCGAGAGCAACCCGCTCACTGCCGGGTCCAATAAATTTCAAACACGGCCCGACGCGTCGCCGCAACAACAGCAGGCGGCAGCGCTGCGCGAGTTTGAGGGCCTTGCGAACGCGCTCAAGGCGGCCGGCATAGAGGTCATTGTTGTTGACGACACACCGGAGCCGCACACTCCCGACTCGATTTTTCCCAACAACTGGATCAGCACACATAACGACGGTCGCGTCGTGCTGTACTCCGATGGAAGCAGAAAACCGTCGCACCGAGCGCCGTGCGGATATTATCGATTATCTGAATACCGAGCTGGGCCTGCTGGTCTCGGAGGTTGTCGACCTGACAGCACATGAGGATGCCGGTCATTATCTCGAGGGCACCGGCAGCATGGTGCTGGATCGCGTAAATCGAGTCGCTTACGCCTGCCTGTCGTCGCGCACGCATCTCGATGCATTGGGCGACTTCGCGCAGCGCATGGATTACGACGTCATTACGTTCGATGCCGTCGACAGCGACGGGGTGCCGATCTATCACCGACAATGTGCTTATGAATATTGGCGAAGAGCTGGCCGTCATTGGCGATGTGGCCATTGCTCGCCCGGCAGCAGCGAGAGGTGGTGCTGGCGCGCTTGCGCGAAACCGGACACTCCATACTGAGCCTTACCTACGACCAGCTGCACGCGTTCGCTGGCAACATGCTGGAGCTTAGAAAACAAGCATGGCGAAAACTCATAATTGACGTCGCGGCGGGCCCTTGAGTCGCTGGACGATGAGCAGCGACGCGTGCTCGAAGCACAGGCAACGATTGTTACGCGCCAATCGACGGCATCGAGACTGCCGCGGGTGGCGTGCGCCGCATGCTGCAGAAATTGACCTGCCACTAAACGGCCACGGCGACCTTTAAAAGCCGCGCGTCTCCCATCAACAACACGATAGCAAGCAATCCAGCGTATATTTGGTTGCAGTTGTTGTTTATTTC
>CAWJHR010000013.1:0-203398 GCA_963842765.1 uncultured Gammaproteobacteria bacterium
AAGAAGAAGGTTAAAAAGCACGTGGTTGACGCGATAGCGCACATCCATGCTTCCTTCAATAACACGATCATTACGATTACCGATCGCCAGGGTAATGCCCTCTCGTGGGCAACGGCCGGCGGTTGTGGTTTCCGTGGATCGCGTAAATCGACACCGTTTGCAGCCCAGGTTGCGTCGGACAAGGCCGGCAAAGCCGCGCTCGAGTTCGGTGTCAAAAATGTTGACGTTCGCGTTCGTGGGCCAGGCCCCGGCCGCGAGTCTGCTGTTCGTGCCCTGAATGCTCTGGGATTCCGTATTCAAAATATTGAGGATGTCACACCGATTCCTCATAACGGCTGTCGTCCGCCGAAAAAGCGCCGCGTGTAGAGGCTGAGTAATGGCAAGATATCTAGGACCAAAGTGTAAACTGTCCCGCCGCGAAGGCACGGACCTGTTTTTGAAGAGTGGCATCAGGCCTCTCGAATCGAAGTGCAAGCTCGAGGTACCGCCAGGTGGGCCGACACAACGTCGCCCGCGCATGTCGGACTACGGTTTGCAGCTGCGTGAAAAGCAGAAGCTCCGCCGCATGTATGGCGTTTTGGAGCGGCAGTTTCGTAACTACTACAAACGTGCTGCACAGTTGAAAGGATCAACAGGTGAAAACCTGCTGCGCCTGCTTGAAGGCCGTCTCGATAACGTTGTTTATCGAATGGGCTTCGCGTCAACGCGTGCCGAGGCTCGTCAGCTTGTGAGCCACAAAAGTGTCGAGGTGAACGGCAAAGTCGTTAACATCCCGTCCGCGCAGCTCAAAGCTGGTGATGCCATAAACATCCGTGAGAAGGCGAAGAAGCAACTTCGCATTCAAAGCGCGATTGAAATTGCGAGCCAAGTCGGCCTTCCCGAGTGGGTTGAAGTCGACGCCAAGAAGATGGCAGGCGTTCTGAAGTCGTTGCCGGATCGGGAAGACATCCTGCCCGACATCAACGAAAACCTTGTCGTCGAGCTGTACTCGAAGTAGTCAGGAGGGTTATCACCCATGCAGGAATCAGTACACGAGTTTCTGAAGCCGCGCGTAGTAAAAGTCACGCCGGTCAACGATCTGCTAGCAAAGGTCACCATCGAGCCGTTCGAACGCGGTTTTGGTCACACGCTCGGCAACGCGCTGCGTCGCATCTTGTTGTCGTCGATGCCGGGTGCAGCGATTACGGAAGCGGAAATCGAAGGCGTACTCCATGAGTACACGAGCATCGAGGGCGTGCAGGAAGATGTCGTCGACATCTTGCTGAACCTAAAGCAGGTTGCCGTCACGATGAATACCCGTGATACGGCGGAGTTGCGCGTCTCGAAGAAAGGACCAGGGCCGGTTACGGCTGGCGACATACAGCTCGATCATGACGTTGAGGTCATGAATCCCGAGCTGGTTATCGCCAACCTCACGAAAGCTGGCGAGCTCAATATGGTGCTTAAGGTTGAGCGTGGCCGCGGTTACCGCCCGGCAACGCAGCGTCCTTCATTCGAGGAGCAGGGTGGGCCGATCGGGCGCTTGCAGCTGGACGCGTCGTTCAGCCCAATCGTGCGTGTGACCTATACCGTCGAAGCGGCTCGCGTGGAGCAGCGTACCGACCTCGACAAATTGCTCATCGAAGTCGAGACTAACGGCACGATTGACCCGGAAGAAGCGATTCGTCGTGCTGGCAGCATCCTCAAGGATCAGCTGTCGGTATTCGTCGATCTGCAGGGCCAGGAAGAGGGCGTTGGCGCTCAGGCAGAGAGCCAGGTTGATCCGATTCTGCTGCGGCCGGTCGACGAACTCGAGCTTACCGTGCGTTCTGCTAACTGCTTGAAAGCAGAGAACATTATGTACATTGGTGACCTGGTACAGCGAACCGAAGTTGAGCTTCTCAGGACGCCCAACCTTGGCAAGAAGTCGTTGACGGAAATCAAGGAAGTGCTGGAGGGTCACGGCCTCGGTCTGGGCATGCGCCTGGAAAACTGGCCACCGCCAAGTCTGCGCCCCGAGCATGAGCTCTTAATGTAATTCAACTGATTTTGGGAAAGACAAATGCGTCATAGAAAATCCGGTCGGCGACTGGGTCGTAACAGCTCTCATCGCAAAGCCATGTTTCGTAACATGGCGGCTTCGATGCTGAAGCACGAGACGATCAAGACCACATTGCCGAAAGCCAAAGAGCTGCGTCGCGTCGTCGAGCCGCTGATTACGCTTGCCAAAGAGGACAGCGTTGCCAATCGACGTCTTGCGTTCGATCGTCTGCGCGACAAGGAAATAGTCGGCAAGCTGTTTTCCGAAATCGGTCCGCGTTTCAAAGAGCGCCCCGGTGGTTACCTGCGTATTTTAAAAGCAGCGCCGCGTGCCGGTGATGCGGCACCCATGGCAATCGTCATGATGACCGAGAAAGCTGCCGAGGTCGTTGTCGAAGACTAGACCTCTGTCAAGCGTGCAGAAAAAACCGGGCATTGCCCGGTTTTTTTGTTTCAGCCCCCGGCTATATCGGTTTCTAAGCACATCGCCTAAAATAGCGGGATGATTTTTAATAACAAGACCGTGATCATCACGGGCGGATCGGAGGGCGTGGGTGCCGCCACGGCACGCCTGTTTGCTGAAGCCGGGGCCAACCTGATGCTCGTGGCGCGGGGCAAAAAGAAGCTCGAGGCTATTGCTGAAGATCTGCGCGACAAGACCCGCGTTGAAATTTTCGCGATGGACGTGGCCGATGCTGATGCCTGCGTTGACGTCTTCAAGAAGGCCCAGTTCGAATTCGGCAGCGTGGATATATTGGTCAACAATGCCGGCTATCATGCCCGCGGGCTGGTCGAGGCGGTTGCTGTTGACGAACTTGCGCGCATGGTTGACGTCAATCTGCGCGCCCCCATGATGCTGAGCCACATCGCCTTGCCGTACCTGCGCGAGGCAGGTGAGGGCGCAATCATCAATGTCGGCTCGCTGGCAGGGCGCGTGGTTTACCCGGGTGCTGTCAGGCTATTCCGCGACCAAGGCTGGCTTGCGCCTGTTTACTCTCGGGATGGCCGAGGAGTTGCGCGGTTCGGGCATCAAGGTTGCCCTGGTCTCGCCGGGACCGGTCAGCACCGGTTTCATCATGGATGACATGGACAAGGTATCCGATATCACGTTTTCTCAGCCCATGACCAGCGCCACCGACGTGGCACAAGCGGTGTTGGATCTCTGCAGCAACACGGTTCAGGATGAAGCGCTGCCGAAACTCAGTGGTGTATTGACGACGGTAGTCGGCCTGATGCCATGGCTCGGTCGCGCGTTACGGCCGTCGCTGGAACGCAAGGGTCAGCGGGTCAAGAAGGAACTCAAGGCGCAAGGCGCGGGCCGCGACCGAAAAAGAACAGTAAAAAAGGAGACCCGAAAGGGGGGTTCCGGGTCTCCTGGCTGGTCGCTGATCCAACTTGGGGAGTGGCAGCGACCCTTACACTGATTGGTGATGGCGTCCTTACGCGTCAGGTTTGCCTGACTCCTCAAGTCTGTCGAGATTGGCTGCGGCGATGCCGGAATGGCGGGTGTCAAGGTTGATAGCAGCAACGAAGTCGTCCCTGGCAAGCGCCGTCTTGCCGGTTGCGGCCAGCAGTACGCCACGGTTGGACAAGGCGGCCGACAGGTTGGATCGGTAGGTACGGAGCTGCAAGGTTGTCGACGTGTTCCGGATTCTGGACACGCGGCTTTCCTGTTTTCTCAAATGGGCAATTGCGGCATCACAGGCGGTACTCGCCTTCTCGATCTCCATGGTCTTGGCGTATGCAACACAAAGATTGACCTGGCTTGAAAAAAAATCGCTGGATCTATTGCTGCCGCTGGTGATCTTCTCAATAGCTGCGTCGTACTTGCCGGAGGACAACAGCGCGGCCGTAAGCTTCGTCAATAATGACAGCCATCGTGGTACGGGTTGGCTGGGGCGTCGTGGGCTGCTGCTTGTGAGGATAAGGTCGCGAACAATACTAAGGCAGCCAGGGCCGCGAAATTCTGTTTCGTCTTCAATTTAATAATCGGTTCCATATCTTTTACCTCAAAGCGCATTGACTGTAGTCTGTGAAAGACTATGCCGCGTCTACCGGCATCGTCGAGAACGACAGTAACGTGACAGGCTGAGTAACCCGCAAACGAGAAAAATTTACGCGAAGGCTGAGAGTTTTTCAGCTGTGATCCGCGAATTTCCCTAGCACCCACCGCCTGAAGACCTGTATGTCCTCGTTGTCGCGATCTTCCTCTCTGTAGGCGATGTAATACGTATCCCTGGTCAGCAACTCGTGCTCGAAGAGCTGTACGAGGCTTTGTGAACTGAACCAGGATTCGCTCAACTGTTTCGGAACGAGGGCGGCACCCAGGCCGCGCTCCGCCGCTCGGGCCACTGCGATCATCGAGTCCAGGCGGATGACGTTGTTATGTTCCGGGAGTTTGATTCGGGACGAGCGCTCCCATTCTTGCCAGGCCTTGGGCCGGGATTCGTGCACGATGAGCGGTAGCTCGGTAATGATTCTGCCGGACTTGACCTTAATCTGGTCGTACAGCGCGGCCGAGCCCGCCGGTACGAGGCGCAACGGAAACAACGAGTCGGATTCGAGCGTATCCGGCGCACGTCTGAAAATTCGAATGGAAACGTCGGCCGTGCCCGGGTGTCGTTCAGGCGTTTCGTCGCTCGTATCGATACTGATGTCGATGTCAGGATGCTGCTCAACGAACTCCGAAAGTCGTGGCACAAACAACTCACTGGCAAAAAAAGGCTGCACGGATATTCTGAGCGATCTCGTTTGCCGAGCTTGCATGTGATGCGTAATGATCGTGTCAAAGTCGGACACTAACGGTGCGACATCCTCGTAGAGTGCCGCCCCTTCCCCGGTCAGTTGCAGCGAGCGCGCAGTGCGCTTGAATAACTGGATGCCGAGTTCGGTTTCGAGGTGCTTGATCTGGTGGCTCACGGCTGATGACGTCAGGTACAGACTTTCGGCCGCCTCACGGAAGCTGTTGCGCTCGGCGGCGGCGCAAAACACTCGAATGGCGCGCAATGATATGTTTCGAAAGCGGGTCGGCATACTGCGATGCAGTTGCACTATTCATGCCATGTTCGCTGGTGCAGTAACCAACAAAAAAGTATTTATAATTCAGTTTGTTGTGATTTATTAGCGCCGGATGATCAAGTCCGCGTGAGCGATTTCGGTGCAGCGCGTTGTTTTTATGAGCACCTATGAGGCAGCGTCAAACGCGTCGCGAGTCAGGTTCTCGCGATCTTTGACCAGCACTCGCACATCATCCTCGATGCGGATGCCGCCAAAAGGTCGTAGCCAGTCGACCGTGTTCCAGTTGACATGTTTCTCCGCCGGCGTATCGCGCAGCTGCTCCAGCAGCATATCGATGACGTAAAGCCCCGGTTCAATAGTCAGCACCATATCCTTCTCGAGAATACGTGTGAGGCGCAGAAACGGGTGTCCCTCCGGAGTCTCGATCGTGCCATCGGACTCGTTTGCCATGAAACCGCCCACGTCGTGCACCTGGATACCCAGCAGGTGCCCGAGTCCGTGTGGGAAAAACGCAGACGTCACGCCGTTTTCAAGCAACGTATCCGGGCTGCCGTTCGCAAGCTCCGCATCGACCAGGACCTCAGCAAGCATCCTGTGCGTGTCGATGTGCAACTCACGATAGTCGAGCCCTGCCTCGACCCGGCCGACAATCGCCTGCTGCATGCTGTCCATCCGATCGATCAAATCCTGGAAGCGCTGATCGCTGTACGAATAAGTTCGCGTGATATCTGACAGCGTAGCCATGCACCTCTGCACCGGCATCGAGCAGAAACGAATGGAGACTCGCAGGAGGCTCGTGATCGAGGTCGGTGTAATGCAGAACGGCCCCGTGGTTGTTGAGCGCGACGATGTTGCTGTAGGGCAATTCGGGATCAGTGTGCCCGACTGCCTGGCAGTACGCGCGGTGGATCTCAAATTCGGAGAGGCCCTCGCGAAAGGCCGCCTCTGCGGCACGATGCCCGGCCACACCGCGCGTCGACGCCAGCCGCATCACGGCAAGCTCGTACTCGGTCTTTGACCCGCGCGCGTAATGCAGGATGTTCATGGCCGAGTTCGGATTGATGCGGTCAATGCCGAATGCGTGCGCATCGTCCTCGATCTCACCGATGAGAATGCACTGGTCCCGTCGCTCGGGTAACTCAGCGGCAACGTCTTCGATGGCGTGGACGATGCGGACGTCAAAGTGACTCGTCCAGTAACCTGACGGCGCGCCCGGAACAACGTGCCAGTAGTCACGTGGCTGATAATAGACGAGAGTTGGTGTCTCTCCCGGTGTGTACACGATGTAGGAAAACGGCAGTTTCGTCAGCGGCGCCCACCCGACAAAGTGCGGGTTTGCTTTGAACGGGTAGTTATTGTCATCGAGAAAAGCGACTTTGGGACTTCCCGAAAAAACGACGGCATGGCTGGCGCCGGCTTTCTCGAGTGCGCGATCATGCCGCGCGGTAACGGCCGCCAGATGTTCCGCATACAAAGGGCCAAGCGTCGGACTGCTACTGCTGTAGTCGTTGTTCATGCGAGGAATCATACCTTGTTGCTGGCGATCGCGGCGAGTGCGATCATTAATGACCAGTGATACCAGGGTGACGCAAGGATGAAACGATTCGGATGGGTGATTTGTGCTGTTTTGACAATTTTTACGGGATCCAGCGTGGCGTCTGACCCAGGCTACGATCGGGTTGCGGGTCGCGCGCAGGCGTCGCGTTCCGAAGTTATAGCGCCGCACGGCATGGCCGCGACGAGCCAGCCGCTCGCAACGCAAATTGCGCTCGATATCCTCAAAGCCGGGGGCAGTGCCGTTGACGCGGCGATCGCGGCGAACGCGGCGCTGGGTCTCATGGAACCGACCGGCTGCGGCATTGGCGGAGATCTCTTCGCCATTGTCTGGGATGCCGAGAAAGGCGAACTCACGGGTTTGAATGCCTCCGGGCGTGCGCCCAGGGCGATGACGCTCGAGTATTTCCAGAAGAACGGCATTGAGAAGATCCCGCCGTTCGGCCCGCTGCCCGTCAGCGTGCCGGGCGCGGTGGACGGCTGGTTCGAACTGCATGGACGCTACGGACGCCTGCCGATGACCGAGATTCTGGCGCCGGCTATCCGCTATGCGCGAGAAGGTTTTCCCGTGTCAGAGGTCATTGCTTATTACCTGAGTCGAGTCAGCGTTCGCGTCGGCGAGCAATACCCGGGATTCGCGGAGACCTTCATGCCGAATGGACGGGTGCCGAAAAGAGGCGAGATGTTCAGTAACCCGCGATTCGCGAAGACCTACGAAGCGATTGCCACGAACGGTCGTGACGAATTCTACAAAGGTGATATTGCCAGGAAGATCGATGCGTACATGGCGGAGCAGGGTGGTCTGCTGGCGTACGAAGACATGGCTGCGCATACCTCCGAATGGGTAACGCCCGTCGTCAACCAACTACCGTGGCTGGGACGTGTATGAACTGCCGCCGAACGGCCAGGGAATTGCCGCACTGCAGATCCTGAATATTCTTGAGGGGTTTGATGTCGCGTCAATGGGGTTCGCCAGTGTGGATTACCTGCACATACTGGTCGAAGCGAAAAAACTGGCGTTTGAAGATCGGGCCAAATATTACGCGGACATGGATTTTGTCGATGTTCCGGTCGCACGCCTGATTTCGAAAGAATATGCGGATGAGCGGCGGCGCCTGATCAACCCGGCCAGGGCTGCGAAGGAGCTGCCGGCCGGCGACGCGATACTCGAAGACGGCGATACGATTTACCTGACGGTGGCCGACAGCGACGGCAACATGGTGTCACTCATCCAGAGTAACTACCGCGGCATGGGCTCGGGGATGACGCCGGGCGAACTCGGCTTCGTCCTGCAGGATCGTGCAGAGCTGTTCGCGCTGGATCCGGGCCATGCCAACGTCGTCGAAGGCGGCAAACGACCGTTTCACACGATCATCCCCGCATTTGTCATGCGAGACGGCAAGCCGTTAATCAGTTTCGGGCTGATGGGCGGCGCGATGCAGCCGCAGGGGCACGCCCAGGTCATCGTCAACATGGTCGACTTCGGCATGAACCTCCAGGAGGCGGGCGACGCGGCGCGTATCAACCACACCGGTTCGTCAGCGCCGACCGGTGCGATCATGACGGATGGTGGCACCGTGCATCTGGAAAGCCAGTTCAGCGATGCAACTCGCAAAGGTCTGGAAGCGCGCGGACACGTATTGGGGCCCAGCAACGGCAGTTTCGGTGGCTACCAGGCGATCATGTGGGACGAGGAGCAGGGCGTGTATTATGGCGCGTCGGAAGTACGCAAAGACGGCCAGGCGGCGGGATACTGAGCATGACGCAGGAGATCTACCTCACAGGGATTACGACGACCGGGACGCCGCACATCGGCAACTACGTGGGCGCTATTCGCCCCGGTATCGCGGCGAGCAAGGACCCGCACAAGAAGAATTTCTACTTCCTGGCCGACTATCACGCGCTGGCGAAGAACGAGGACCCGGACAAGATCAGCCAGTCAACGCTCGAGATCGCGGCGGCCTGGATGGCGCTCGGTCTCGACACCGACCACGCGACCTTTTACCGGCAGTCGGATTTACCGGAGATCCCCGAGCTGACCTGGGTATTGACCAGCATGACGGCGAAGGGCCTGATGAACCGGGCGCATTCCTACAAAGCGGTCGTGCAGGCCAACGTCGAGGGCGGGGACAACGATCCCGACAAGGGCATCACGATGGCGCTGTACAGCTACCCGATCCTGATGGCCGCGGACATTCTGATGTTCAAGGCGACCAAGGTGCCGGTTGGCCGTGACCAGAAGCAGCATGTCGAGATGGCGCGTGACATCGCGCAGCGTTTTAATCATCACTACGGCGACGTTCTGGTGTTACCGGAGCCGGTGATCGACGAGCATACGGGCGTGCTGTCCGGACTCGACGGCCGCAAGATGAGCAAGAGCTACAACAACACGATACCGCTGTTCGCGCCCGAGAAGTCGTTACGAAAGCTGATCATGAAGATCAAGACCAACAGCCTCGAACCCGGTGAGCCGAAGGACACCGAGGGCAGCACGATTTTTGACATTTACAAAGCATTCGCCACGCCCGAGGAAACGGCAGAAGTCGAAAAGCTGTATGCCGAAGGCATCGCATGGGGGCAAATGAAACAGAAGCTGTTCGAGTACATCAACGACCATATCAAGCCGGCTCGTGAGGAGTACGAGCGACTCATCGCAGATCCGGCTATTGTCGAAGCTGAGTTAGTGAAAGGTGCGGAAAAAGCGCGCGCAATATCCGCACCGTACATGGCACAGATTCGCGCGGCGGTAGGCATTCGAAAACTGGGGTAGTCGGGCATGAGTAACAAGGAAATAAAAGAGCTGCTGCGCAAACTGCGCGGCGAGATCGGCAAAACTGAACTCGATGACGAAACGCTGTCGCTGGTCCGCGATCTTGATGCCGACATAGACGATCTGCTGGATCCCGAGGGCGATCGCGCTGAAACAGATTCGGTGCTCGAGAAAGCCAGGGAACTGGAAACCAGTTTTGCGGCTGAACACCCGTCCATAGAGCGCTTCATGCGCGAGGTAATTGACGTACTTGTCAGGATGGGCATCTAGGCAGGACTTCAGCAGCGCCGTCGCGGCGCAGGAGGAGTGAAATGTCGAACCAACAGTACTTTCTGATTACCGGGCTGCTTTTTACTCTGGTTGCCATTGCGCATCTGCTGCGACTCGTCCTTGGTTTGCCTGTCCAGGTTGATGGCGTTGCAGTACCGATGGCTGTCTCGTGGGTCGGTTTTGCAGTGCCCGCAGTGCTGGCCTACTGGGCTTTTCGCCTGCATCGAGCTGCGGGCGCGGTTTAGCGGGTTGATGACCGGTGCTATACGCCGCCTATGGTTCCAACCTGCACACAACCCGGTTAGCTGAGAGAATTCGTTCTGCCCGGCAATCGGCACCAGTTTTGTGACGGGCTGGTCCCTAACTGCCATAAGCGCAGCAAAGACGGATCGGCGAAATTCAATATTGTTACCGGCGGTAACGGTGCGACGTGGCGATTTTCGAGATTAGCGCTGACGACAATATGATTCTGGATGACATCGAAGGCGTTAGTACGTGGCTATCAGATCTGACTTGTCCGTTCCTCAAATTGGAATTGCGCAACGACGTTGCCGAAGCTGACGTAGAGAGTTGCTGCGGCGTACGAGTGGTACAAGTAACTCACGGTGCTCGGCGCTCGCGCGCAGTGTTTTCCAGATGCGTATGTACAAATGATCGATGAATACCGCTTGCGACGATCCGGACAAGCCGACATGCGACGAACTGGCGCATCGTAGAGGCTATCGAAAGCAGTAACCGTCTGGATGTGCATTGATGACAACCCAGGGTTACTTGCTGATTGCCGACGTGCTGCTCATCACGCATGTGCTGTTCGTCGCATTCGTTGTCGGTGGATTGCTGGCCATTATCGCCGGGGGACTGTTGTCGTGGCCCTGGGTGCGCAATCCATGGTTCCGTCTGGCGCATCTGCTCAGCATTGCCGTGGTCGTCGTGCAGTCGTGGGCTGGCATAATCTGTCCCTTAACGACGTGGGAAATGGCGGTTCGGGCGCGCGCAAATGGCGCCACATACGGTGGCGCCTTCATTTCGCACTGGCTCGATAAACTGCTGTATTATCAGTTACCTGAGTGGGTATTCGTGGTTGTCTACAGCACTTTCGGGGCGCTGGTGCTACTCACCTGGTACGGCGTTCGTCCGCGTCCTTTCGGCAGTCGCGGTCAACGCAATGAATCGTAACGTCAGGCCGACTTGAGGTCATCATGAACGCAACTATAAGGACCTCAACTGGAATGAACAGGACGCGCAGCGACCACTGGGAACGGGTTTATTCGAATAAGGAGACGACCGAACTCTCCTGGTATCAGCCCAGGTCCGAGGTTTCGCTGCGTCTGATAGCCCAGACCGGCGTGCAGAGCGACGACCCGATTCTGGACGCTGGTGGCGGCGCCTCGACACTGGTCGATAACCTGCAGGAGCAAGGCTTTCGAGACATCACCGTGCTCGATATTTCTGCGACGGCGCTCGAGCGGGCCAAAGCCCGGATGGGTGACTCGGCCAAGACAGTGCACTGGGTGACGGCCGACGTGACGGCATTCTCGCCGACGCGTCGATACGCTCTTTGGCATGACCGTGCCGTGTTTCATTTTCTTGTCGAACAGCATGATCGCGAGCGCTACCTTGACGCGGTGCTGGCGGCATTGCAGCCGCGGGGTCACCTGTTACTGTCGACTTTTGGCCCGGACGGCCCGCTGCGCTGCAGCGGACTCGAAATCTGCCGTTACAGCATCGAGCAGTTGCAGGAGATATTCGCTGCACACTTCGAGTTGCAGCATCATGAGCTGCACGACCATGTGACGCCGGCTGGCGCGAGCCAGCAGTTCCTTTATTCCTTGTGGCAAGTCAGGACACGATGAGTCATTCAGAGAGCCGCCCAGGCAGCACCAACCCAACGTGCGGCATTGCTGAAACTCAGCGACTGCTCCTGCGCAGGCTGACGCTTGACGACGCCGATCTCATGCTGGCCATCTGGAATGATCCCGCGTTTGTGGAGCATGTTGGCGATCGCGGAATTCGCACGATCGAACAAGCGCGACAGGCCATCGACGACAATGTGCTCACGCTGTATGAAACCTATGGCTACGGGCCGTACTGCATGGTCCGCAAGGACGACGCGCAGCGCATCGGCATCTGTGGGCTGTTTCGCCGCGAAACCCTGCCGCACCCGGATATCGGCTTTGCCGTATTGCCGATGTATCGCGGTGCGGGATTTGTGTTGGAAGCGGCGCGCGCCGTTGTTCTGCATGCTCGAGAAGACCTTGGTATCAAGACACTTACCGCGATTGTTTCGCCGCTGAACAAAGCGTCCGTCAGTCTCCTCGAGAAACTTGGCCTAAACTTTCAGCGAGGCATTACAATGCCGGGAGAAACAGAAGAAATTAGCTTGTACAGCATGAACTTGAGTTGAATTGAGCAAGGACGGCATGGGGTTTTTTCAGAGCGATGGTGCGCGTACCGGTATCTTTTTCGGCGCGACCTCCGGCGTAATCACGACCATCGGTTTGCTGGTCGGACTGAATTCCGGCACGGGATCGATGCAGGCGGTACTCGGCGGTATCCTGGTAATCGCCGTCGCCGACGCGATGTCGGATGCGCTTGGCATTCACCTGGCGGAAGAATCGGATCCTGATACGACGCACAGCCACGTCTGGGCGGCGACAATAATGACCTTCATTACCAAGTTTGTCTTTGCGATCAGTTTTGCCGTGCCCCTGCTCCTGCTACCTCTGCCCACTGCCGTCATAGTGTCAGTTGCGTGGGGTCTGCTGGTTATCACTGTATTGAGCTACCTGCTGGCACGTTCACAGAATGAGTCGCCCCTTGCCATCGTCGCAGAACACGTGGGCATCGCCATTCTCGTCATCGTGTTGTCGCACTTTATCGGCGTTTGGGTGGCCACGACATTTGTATAGGAGAAATCGATGAGTGCCGAGAACCAGATCGACTACATTGAAATTCCCGTTACTGATTTGCACCGGGCCCGCGAATTTTTTACGGCGATGTTCGGTTGGGAGTTTCAGGAGTGGGGCGACGACTACATGAGCTTCAAGGATGGCCGTCTGGATGGTGGACTGCGACGTGCAACAGAGCCGGCGCCGGCTACCGGCGTCCTGCTCGTTTTCTACAGCGAAGACCTCGAACGCGATGTTGCCCGGGTGCAGGAACTGGGCGCGAGCATCAGCCAGGAGACCTTTGCGTTTCCGGGCGGGCGTCGCTTCCACTTCATTGACCCCGTCGGCACCGAATACGCGATGTGGACAGAAAAAACCGCAAATAACAACGGAGCCTGAGCATGGCCGAACTTATCGAACACCCTTGCGTACAGCACAAGCTCGCGCTCATTCGCGATGTCGAAACCGGGCACAAACGTTTTCGTGAACTGGCAACGGAGATTACCGAGTTTATCTGTTACGAGGCGCTGAAGAACATCAAGACGAAAGAGGTCAAGGTGCAGACACCGGTTGCCGTCGCCACCTGCCGGAAGATTGATACCGACATCGTGGTGGTTCCGATTCTGCGTGCCGGTGTGGGTATGCTGGACGGCATTCTCGAACTTGTACCAACTGCCAGAGTAGGGTTCATTGGTCTTTATCGCGACGAAGAGACGAAGCTGCCCGTCACCTATTACGAGCGATTGCCCCCGCAAATCAAGGGTGGCACCTGTATCATCATCGACCCGATGCTGGCAACCGGCGGCTCGACAGCTGCGGCTATCGAGCAGCTCAAAGAAAAAGGTGCCGACAATATTATCGTGATTTGCATCGTCACCTGCCCGGAGGGCATCGAGTTGGTCGAGGCAGCACATCCTGACGTGAAGATCTACGCGGCAGCGATCGACACGAAACTCAATGAGAAGAAGTACATCGTTCCCGGGCTCGGCGATGCTGGCGACCGGCTGTTTGGTACTACAGATCCGGAGTAACGAAATGGCAGAAAATAAAACGCAAGCGACGCGACAAAGCGTTACAGCCTTTATCAACGCGATCGAAGACAAGCAAAAGCGCAGCGACTGCAAAAAGGTCGCGGCAATGATGCGTGCTGCAACCGGGTCTCGCGCGAAAATGTGGGGCGCGAGCATCGTTGGTTTTGGCCGCTACCACTACAAGTATGCGAGTGGTCGCGAAGGGGACTTCATGATCACCGGATTCTCGCCGCGTGCACAGTCCCTGACGCTCTATATCATGCCGGGTTTCAAGGAATTCGAGCCACTGATGAAGAAGCTTGGCAAGTTCAAGACCGGCAAGTCCTGCTTGTATATCAAACGCCTGTCTGACGTCGATGAGAGCGTGTTGCAACGCCTGATCGCAGGCTCCGTCAAATGGATGCGGAAGAAATATCCGGCCGATTCATAATCAAGCAGCGCCGCTCGCCTAACGTTGCAGCGATTGCTGTTTCGGGCGTTGCAGCGATTGCTGCTTCGATTCGAGTTCGCTCCAGCGCTCGACACGCTCCTCGAGCTTGTTTTCCGCGTCGCTCAAGTCACGCAATTTAGCCGCAACGTCGTCGCCGCCCCGGGTATAGAAGGCAGGATCGGCAACCTCGGCTTGCAGTGTGCTGAGAGCTGCCTCGAGAGACTCGATTTCGCCCGGCAGCTCGTCGAGCTCGCGCTGGTCCTTGTAGCTGAGCTTGTGCGTGTTATTTTTGCGCCGCGCTGCGGCTGCCGCCCGCTGTTTTTGCTCCGCCTCAATCGGGTTGTCGGTTTCCGCAAGTCTGTGACCCTGGCGCAACCAGTCGCTGTAACCGCCCACGTACTCCTGAATGACGCCGTTCTCTTCGAAGACAACAGTGCTGGTGATGACGTTGTCGAGAAACTCGCGATCATGGCTGACAATAATCAACGTGCCGCTGTATTCGCAGAGTTTCTGTTCGAGCACTTCCAGCGTTTCTATGTCGAGATCGTTGGTCGGCTCATCAAGGATGAGCAAATTGGCGGCGCGCGTGAACAGCTTGGCCAGTATGACGCGGTTGCGTTCACCGCCTGACAAGGACTTTACCGGGGTCATCGCGCGCTTCGGGCTGAACAGGAAACCACGGAGGTAGCCGACAATGTGTCGGTCTTTTCCATGCAATTTGATGTAGGTGCGCCCCTCACCAACGTTATAGGCGACCGACTTTTCCAGGTCGAGGGTCTGGCGCAACTGATCGAAATAACCGATCTCCAGGTTGGTGCCGCGCTTGATGGTGCCGGTCTGTGGTTCCAGTTCACCGAGCAGCAAACGCAATAACGTGGTTTTACCGACGCCGTTGTTGCCGATCAGGCCGATGCGGTCGCCGCGCACGATCTTGATCGAAAAGTCGCGAATCACCTGTTCGCTACCATAGCTGTAGCTGATGTTGCGAGCGCGCAGGACTTTCCGCCCCGATTGCTCCGCTTCTTCGATATGGATACGCGCTTCGCCCTCCTGGGCGATGCGGCCCTCGCGCTCTTCCCGCATCTTCTGCAGCGTGCGCACGCGACCTTCGTTGCGTGTGCGCCGCGCTTTGATGCCCTGGCGAACCCACTCCTCTTCCTGCTCGAGCTTTTTGTCGAAGCGGGCATCGGCAACCGCCTCGTCTTCCAGGACTTTTTCCTTGCGTCGCAGGAAATTCTTGTAATCGCCCGGCCAGCTCGTCAGCTTGCCGCGGTCGATCTCGACGATACGAGTAGCCAGGCGCTGGAGAAAGGCGCGGTCGTGCGTAATAAAGAGCACCGCGCCAGGGTAGGTATAGATCCGGTCTTCAAGCCATTTGATCGTTGCGATGTCGAGGTGGTTGGTCGGCTCATCCAGCAGCAGCAGGTCGGGTTTTTGCACCAGCGCTTTTGCGAGTGCTACCCGCCGTCGCCAGCCGCCGGACAGTTCATTCATCCTCTTGTCGGCCGGCAGGTTGAGTTCCGTGATCGTGGTTTCGACGCGCTGCTCGAGATGCCAGCCATCGTGCGCATCGATCTTCGCATGCAGCGCTTCAAGCTCTCGCAGGCCGTGTTTATCGAGCTCGAGAGCAGACTTTTCCTGGTATTCGCGCAGCAGCTGTTCAACGTCAGTCAGGCCCGAGCGAATGACCTCGGTGACCGGCAGGTCGAGGGCTTCGGGCAGGTTCTGTTCGAGCTGGCTGACAATCAAACCGGACTTGCTGATGATCTCACCGCGATCCGGCTCAAGCGTCCCCATGAGCAGCTTCAGCGTCGTCGACTTGCCGGCGCCGTTACGCCCGATGAGGCAAATGCGCTCGCCCGCATCGATCGAGAATTCGGCGTCGCGCAGAATTAACTGCTCGCCGAATTCGAGTCCGATCTGGTCAAAGCGCAGCAACGACATACAGGGTCCTTCAGGAGTGAGCGGTGTATTCTAGGCGCATGATTCACGACCTGTGACGGCAAATGCAAATTACTGACGAGGATAGGCATGAGTGAAGACCGCTTTATCGATCTGGAGAGCCGCCTGACCCACCAGGACCAGCTGCTAAACGAGCTCAATGAGGTCATGACGCAACAGCAAGCGAAGCTCATGCAGCTCGAAACACTCTGCAACTCACTGATTTCAAGGGTGCGGTCAATCGGGGACGCGATGCCGGATGGCGAGCCGACGGACGAGACGCCACCGCACTACTGACGGCAAACCCGGATTCGTCGTAACCTGCGTTAACGTATAGTGACGGTCAAAGCTGCGTAGGAGGGTGTCATGTCATCGATTTTCAGGTTGTTCGTGCTGCTCCAGCTGTTCGCCGCGACGGCGCTGACAGCTCAAACTACGGCGCCGCCAGCTCAAACTTATGTGCCGCCCGATCTCAAGGACTGGCAGCAATGGGTTCTGCAAGACCAGGAATATCGCGCTTGTCCCTTTTACTTTAACCGGCGCGCCGCCGCGCGCGACGACTTCGTCTGCGCGTGGCCCGGTCAGCTGGAACTCAGTGCCACAGCGTCCGGCGGGCGATTCAGTCAGTCATGGACCGTGTACGCCGAGGAGCAGTGGGTCGCACTGCCCGGCGGCGTTGAGTACTGGCCCGAGCAAGTTGTCGCGAACGATCGCGCTGTTGAAGTCGTCGCGCGCGGCGATGTGCCGAGTGTTCGGCTAACGCCGGGAAGCTACAGACTGGGCGGTCAATTCGACTGGGATCAGCGGCCCGGCGTGTTGCCCATTCCGGCGGCCAGCGGACTCGTGTCATTGACCGTTGACGGGCGCCAGATCGAGCGCCCGGAGATCGCAGGAAACGGCGTCTATCTCGGCGAACGCAAGCGCACGACACAGACAGTTGATGCCGTTACGACAACGCTGCATCGGCTGATCGCCGACGAGGTGCCGACACGGCTGATCACGCGACTCCAGATCGACGTATCCGGCGGCGTCCGCGAGGAGGCCTTCGAGCGTATTCTGCCGAGCGGATTTGTGCCGCTCGATATTGGCAGTCAGCTGCCGGCAAAGCTCGAGGCCGACGGCAACCTGCGCCTGCAGGTTCGACCCGGACGCTGGACAATCTTTGTAACCGCTCGGGGACCGGAGGTTGTCAACGCGTTGTCGCTGCAACCGCCCGGCGCAAACATGCCCGCGTCGGAAATCTGGAGCTATCAGTCGAACGACCGGCTGCGTGTTACCGCTGCCGAAGGCCTGCCGCCGGTTGACCCCAGGCAGGTGCAGGTGCCGGAAAACTGGAATAACTACCCCGCGTTTCGTGCCGAGGCAGGGGAGACGCTCACCATTGTCGAGCGTAGTCGTGGCATCGTATCGGCCAGCAACGAGCTGCAACTGTCGCGGACCATGTGGCTGGATTTTGATGGCAGCGGGTACGTCGTTCTGGACCGCATCGATGGACAGATGCAGAGTGACTGGCGCCTCGACATGCAGCGGCCGTATGCGCTTTTGAGCGCGACTGAGGGCGGCGAGAACCTGTTGATTACCGGCGGCAAGGACGAGGGGCTGACCGGTGTTGAGGTACGCCGAACCGCGGTTGATCTGCAGGCGCTTGGCCGCAGCGAGACACGTGGTGAGATGCCGGCCAGCGGTTGGGACAGCCGCTTTGGACAAGTGCGGGCGACGCTGCACCTGCCGCCGGGCCACAAGTTGCTGGCAGCGCCAGGCGTCGATGTGGCGCGCGGCAGCTGGGTCAGCCAGTGGCAGTTGCTCGATTTCTTCCTCGTTCTCATCATCACGATCGCCGTCATGCGGCTGATGGGAGCCGGTGCGGCCGTGATCGCGGGGCTGGCGATGGTCTTGAGTGTCCACGAGATGTTCGCGCCCGGCTGGCTGTGGCTGAATCTGCTGGTCGCAATAGCGCTGATGCGCGTGGCACCCGCCGGGCGATTGCGGCAGCTGGTCAGCAGTTACCAGGTTTTGAGCGCTGTGGCTCTGGCCGTCATGCTCGTGCCATTTATCGCGAGTCAGCTACGTGTCGCCCTGTACCCGCAGCTGGAGCCGCAATACAACGAATATCAGCTGTATGACTATGCTGTGCCGACGACAGTCGCTATCGATCAGGAAAGTAAATTCATGGAGGAGGCTGCCAAGATGCGGCGGTCGAGCGATGCCGCGACTCGGAGCTGGCGCGCTGCTGCAAGTGCCGATGGAAGATGCCAGCAAGGCCCGGGACTTCGCACGCTACGCCCCGAACGCAATTGTACAGGCAGGGCCGGGGATTCCGTCGTGGCAATGGAATTCCTATGCGCTGAACTGGACCGGTCCGCTGGATGCCGCACAAACCATGCGGCTGATTGTGTTGCCACGCTGGCTGGTCAGCACGCTGCGATTCGCCGCAGTGTTACTACTATTGTTGTTTGCAGCAGTGCTTGCAGCCGAGGTGTTCAACAAACGCTGGTCCCTGCCGGGCGGTCTGGCGCTGGGTCGCGGCGGCACGGCAAGCGCACTGGCAGTCACAATGATGCTGATGATGTTCGGCATCAGTGCACCGGCCGAGGCTGACATTCCGGACGCCACTTTGCTGCAGCAACTGAAAGACCGGCTGCTGGAGCCGCCTGATTGCACGCCGCGCTGCGCCGAGATCGTGGCGGCTGATGTTGATATTGCGGCCAACGCGATCGCAATGACGCTGCGCATCGATGCGCTGGAAGAAGTTGCAGTGCCGTTGCCGGGATCGGCAGACGGCTGGCATCCTGATGCCGTGCGAACAGCAGCGGCAACGTCACAACGCGTTTTTCGCAGTGCCGACGGCATGCTGTGGGTGAAAGTCGCGGCGGGCAGCAACACGCTGACCCTGCGCGGCGTGGTGCCCGCCGTTGACAGCCTCGAAATTCCATTCCCGACAGCCCCGCGCGTGATCCGGGTTAAGGGTAACGGTTGGGAAATCGCCGGCATCAAGGATCGGCGGTTGCTGTCGGGTTCCCTGCAACTCACGCGCCTGCAAACCGGCGCCGACGGCGACCCGCAGGTGCGGTGGGAAAGCAGTCGTTTCCCGGCATTTGCGAACATCGCGAGGACCGTCGAGCTGGACCTCGACTGGCGAGTTACGACCACGGTGTCGCGCGTTGCACCGATGCAAGGTGCGGTGACGCTGGATGTACCCCTGCTCGAGGGTGAGTCCATCGTCAGTGGCGATTTTACGGTCAGCGAAGGTCGCGTGCTGATTTCGATGAGTCCGCAACAACACGTCGTCTCATGGACATCAAACCTGCCGCGCAAGTCACCGCTGACTTTGACGGCGAACGATGGCGCTTCCTGGAAGGAGGTCTGGCGCTTTGCTGTCGGCAATATCTGGAATGCCGAATTCGTCAGGCGTTCCGGAGAGCGATGCCAGTAACACCGGTGGTGACGTGCGCATCGCCGAGTTCCATCCGCGCGCCGGGGAGTCATTGACCCTCGACGCCACGCGACCGGAAGCGGTGAGCGGTTCGACACTGGCTTTCGACGCGGTGAACCTGGCCGTCACGCATGGCAGGCGCTCGAGTGATGCGATCTTGCGCCTCAACTACCGCAGTACGCGCGGCGCGCAACACGTGATCAAACTGCCGACCGATGCCGAGGTCACGGCAGTAGCGATCGATAACCAGGCACAAACCCTCCGGGCGGAGGGCGGCGCGCTGACCGTACCGATTCTGCCGGGCGAACACAGCATTCAGATCGACTGGCGCAAGAGCGGGGAGATGAGCCTTTTCACCTCAACACCCAACGTCGATATCGGCGCCCCGGCCAGTAACATCACGATGTCATTAACGCGGCCTAAAGACCGCTGGCTGCTGGGCACCAGGGGGCCGGAGCTGGGTCCGGCCGTACTGTACTGGTCGGAACTGGCAGCACTCATACTGTTTGCGCTGATACTCGGGCGTGTCGGTCTGTCGCCGCTGACCAGCCGCCACTGGCTGCTGCTCGGCATCGGTTTCAGCACGTTTAGCTGGGCAGCGCTCGGTTTCGTGGCGGTTTGGCTACTCGCGTGTGGCGCGCGTGAAAAATGGCAGCCGGACGTCGATTGGTGGCGTTTCAACCTGATTCAGGTCGGCATCGGTGGACTTACGATTATCGCGCTGTTGTTCATTGTGACGACGTTACCGGCCGGGCTGCTCGGGACGCCCGATATGCAGGTCGCGGGCAATAACTCTTACGGCAACGTGCTCGGCTGGTTTGCTGATCGCAGCCTGTCCAACCTGCCGGTCGCTACGGCCATCACGGCGCCGCTCTGGGTTTACAAAGCACTGATACTGGCGTGGGCACTGTGGCTCAGTTTCGCGCTGTTGCGCTGGCTGCCATGGGTCTGGCAGTGCTTTAGCAGCCAGGGCTACTGGCGATCGAGGACCAGCGCATGAGAATCGCCTGGATTGCAATTTTTCTCGTCGTGCTGGTCTGGTCGGGCATCGGCCCGAAAGACACGGTGACCTGGGGTCTCGAGGTGTTCCCGGCGGTGCTGGGCGCCGTTGTGTTGTGGTTTACGCGCGAGCGCTTTCCACTCACGACTCTGGTCTACACGTTGATATTGATTCACTGCGTGATCCTGATGGTGGGCGGTCATTACACTTACGCGGAAGTGCCGCTGGGCGAGTGGTTTCGTGACGTTTTCGACGGCACCCGCAACAACTACGACAAGCTTGGGCATTTCGTGCAGGGTTTTATTCCCGTCATGATCGCCCGCGAGTTGATGATTCGTCTGCGCGTATTCAATTCAGCCCGCTGGCGCAATTTCTATCTGGTGTGCTTCTGCCTGGCGTTCAGCGCTTTCTACGAGCTCATCGAATGGTGGGTCGCGCTACTGTCGGACGAGGCCGCCGACGCTTTTCTGGGCACGCAGGGCTACGTCTGGGACACGCAGTCCGACATGGGCTGGGCGCTGTTCGGTGCGGTTGCCGGGCTGCTCCTGTTGAGCAGGTTGCACGACCGGCAAATGAGCGAACGCGGTTTCCTCGCCGCGGTCTGAGTCTGCATGAAACGTTTACTCAGCTTGTTTTTTCTATGGGGACTCGTCGCTCCTGTGCAGGCTGCCGACTGCGTTGTTCTGCTGCACGGACTTGCCCGTACCTCCGGCTCGATGGACAAAATGCAGCAGGCGCTGATCGGGGCCGGTTTCGAGACTGCCAACATCAGCTATCCTTCACGGGAAAAGGTGATCGCGGAACTGGCGAGCATCGCGATCCCCGCAGGTCTCGAGGCGTGCCGCGCGAAGCCCGACATCGAGCACATCCATTTTGTGACGCATTCTCTGGGCGGCATTCTGCTGCGTCAGTACCTTGAGCAGAACGGCATCGACGAGCTCGGGCGCGTGGTCATGCTGGGGCCGCCCAACCAGGGTAGCGAGGCGGTTGCAGGCCTGGGCGGCGTGCCCGGTTTCGACTGGCTAAACGGTCCGGCCGGGCGGCAGCTCGGCAAAGGGGACAACAGCGTGCCGTTGCAGCTCGGTCCGGCCGATTTCGAGCTGGGCATCATCGCCGGCAACCGCACAATCGATCCGATTACGTCGAGCGTCCTCGAAAACCCTGATGACGGTCGCGTCTCGGTGGACGATACGCGGCTCGACGGCATGGACGATTTTGTCGTTGTCGAACACTCGCACGCGTTCATGATGCGCATGCGCGAACCTATCGAACTGACGATTCGTTTCCTGCAGACCGGGAGTTTTGCCGATCCGGTCGAGGCTGGCGACGCTAAGCGTTAACCGCTGCTTTGGGCCGCCGCTTGCGGGTGCGCTTGATGAGTGGTTTCAGGTACTGCCCCGTGTAAGATCCCGGCGCTGCCGCCACCGTTTCGGGTGTGCCGGTCGCGATAATCTGACCACCGCCGTCACCGCCTTCCGGTCCGAGGTCGATGATCCAGTCGGCCGTCTTGATGACGTCGAGGTTGTGTTCAATAACGACGATGGTATTGCCGTGATCGCGCAGGCGGTGCAATACGACAAGCAACTGCTCGATGTCGTGAAAATGCAGGCCGGTCGTTGGCTCATCCAGTATGTAAAGCGTATTGCCAGTGTCGCGTTTGGACAGTTCCTTGGCGAGCTTCACGCGTTGCGCCTCACCGCCGGATAACGTGGTCGCGTTCTGACCGAGACTTAAGTAGGTGAGACCGACGTCTGTCAGGGTCTGCAGTTTGCGGGCGACGACCGGCACGTTGCGGAAAAACTCCGCCGCGTCCTCGACCGTCATTTTCAGCACTTCACTGATGTTCTTGCCTTTATAACGAATCTCGAGAGTCTCGCGGTTGTAGCGCTCGCCGCGGCAGTTATCGCAGGGTACGTACACATCGGGCAGGAAGTGCATTTCCACCTTGATGACGCCGTCGCCCTGGCAGGCTTCGCAGCGGCCGCCTTTGACGTTAAAGCTGAAACGTCCCGGCATGTAGCCGCGCGAGCGCGCTTCCTGCGTGCCGGCGAAGAGCTCACGGATCGGCGTAAACAAGCCGCTGTAAGTCGCCGGGTTGGAGCGCGGCGTGCGTCCGATCGGGCTCTGGCTGATGTCGATGACGCGGTCAATATGCTGCAGTCCACGAATCTTCTTGAACGGTGCCGGGCTGCGACTGGCGCGATTGATTTCCTCGGACACGGCTTTGTAAAGCGTATCGTTGATCAGCGTCGACTTGCCGGAACCGGACACGCCCGTAACGCAGGTCATCAGACCAACCGGAATAGTGGCATCGATGCTGCGCAGGTTATTGCCGGACGCGCCCAGGATCTCGATATTTCGCTTGGGATCGGCTGGTGTGCGTTTTTCGGGCACAGCGATCGCGCGTTGCCCCGACAGGTACTGGCCGGTCAACGAGCGCGGCTCCTTCTGGATTTGTGCCGGCGTACCCTGCGCGACGATCTGGCCGCCGTGCACGCCGGCGCCAGGGCCAAGATCAACGACGTGGTCGGCTGACCGGATGGCCTCTTCATCGTGTTCGACAACAATCACCGTGTTGCCGATATCCCGCAAGTGCGTCAGCGTGCCGAGCAGGCGCTTGTTGTCGCGCTGATGCAGGCCGATTGACGGCTCATCGAGAATGTACATGACGCCGACCAGGCCCGAGCCGATCTGGCTGGCGAGCCGAATGCGCTGGGCTTCACCGCCGGACAGCGTTTCGGCTCTGCGATCAAGCGACAGGTAGTTCAGGCCGACGTCCGACAGGAAGCCAACTCGCTCGCTGATCTCCTTGACGATTTTTTCGGCGACGGTTGCGCGCCAGCCGTCGAGTTTCAATTCGTTCGAAGAACTCGCGCGCGTGGCCGATGGAGAGGGCGGTAATCTCCGGTAGCGAACGCTCCGCGATGAACACGTTTCTTGCCGTCCGGTTCAGGCGCGTGCCGTCGCAATCCGGGCACGCGTGGCTGTTGAGGAACTTCGTCAGCTCTTCACGTACGGCGCCGGACTCGGTCTCATGGTAACGGCGGTCGAGATTGGGCAACACGCCCTCGAAGCGATGGTGCTTCTTGATCTGCATGCCGCGCGAATTGGCGTAGAAGAATTCGATTTTTTCCTTGCCGCTGCCATACAGCACGACGTCCTGCAGCTTCTTCGACAGCTCGTTAAACGGCGTTTCAATATCGAAATCGTAATGTGACGCCAGGCTTTGGATCATCTGGTAGTAATACGTGGTCTTGCGATCCCAGCCGCGGATGGCGCCACCGGCCAGTGACAGGTTGGCGTTCACGACAACGCGGTCCGGATCAAAAAACTGCTTGACGCCAAGTCCATCGCAAGCCGCACAGGCGCCGCTCGGATTGTTGAACGAGAACAGCCGTGGTTCGAGTTCGGTCAGGCTGTAGCCACAGATGTTGCAGGCGAAGCGATCGGAGAAGACGATTTCCTCCTGGGTGTCGTCATCGATCCACGCGATGCGGGCAACACCGTCAGCCAGTCGCAGCGCGGTTTCAAACGATTCGGCGAGTCGCAGCCGCATTTCATCTTTTACTTTGAAGCGATCGACGATCGCGTCGATGTTGTGCTTCTTGCGCAAGTCCAGTGCCGGCGGCTGATCCAGTTCGTAGATCTCGCCATTGATGCGTGCGCGAACGAAGCCCTGTGCCTGCAGGTCGGCCATGAGGTTCACGTGCTCACCTTTGCGATCGGCAACGACGGGAGCCAGCAGCATCAGGCGCGTGCCCTCCGGCAGCTCGAGCACATGATCGACCATCTGGCTGACCGTCTGTGCCTCGAGCGTGATGCCATGATCGGGACAGCGCGGCGTGCCGGCACGTGCGAACAGCAAGCGCAGGTAATCGTATATCTCCGTTACCGTGCCGACCGTAGAGCGCGGGTTATGCGACGTGGACTTCTGTTCGATCGAGATCGCGGGCGACAGTCCGTCGATATGATCGACGTCCGGCTTTTCCATCATCGACAGAAACTGACGGGCATAGGCCGACAATGATTCCACGTAGCGGCGCTGGCCTTCTGCGTAAATCGTGTCGAAGGCGAGCGAAGACTTGCCGGACCCCGATAGTCCCGTCAGCACAATCAACTTGTCCCTCGGCAGGGTCAGATCGATATTGCTTAAGTTATGCGTGCGTGCGCCGGAAATGCGGATGCAGCGGTTCAGTCGACTTCATAAGGAGGGTTCAAGGTTCGCGGAACAACCTGCTAATATACGCCGCCCCGTATCTTGCGCGCAAAGGAACCCTCGGTTTGAGCTCAGAAAGTCGCGACAACGCTATCGCCATGAACGCATCGGAGCGCCGCTCTGTCGGTGTGGTTGCGCTGATTGCGATCATTCGGATGTTTGGCCTGTTCGCGCTGCTGCCGGTCCTGTCGCTGTATGCCGCGGACCTCGACAATGCCACGCCACTATTGATTGGTTTGGCGGTTGGGGCCTATGGCCTGACGCAGGCCGGCTTTCAGATTCCCCTCGGCGCGTTGTCCGATCAGGATCGGCCGAATTCCGGTCATTCTTCTGGGTCTCGGCATTTTCGCGGCAGGCAGCGTGCTGGCCGCGCTCAGCGATTCGATCTACGGCGTCATCGCGGGTCGCCTGCTGCAGGGCGCCGGCGCGATATCGGCGACGTTGACGGCGCTCATTGCCGATGCGACTCGCGAGGAAATCAGAACCCGCTCGATGGCGATTTTCGGTGTCGGCATCGGTTTTTCATTCATGGTTGCGATGGTCGCAGGCCCGCTGATTGCGGCACAGTTCGGCGTCAAGTCGCTGTTCTGGATGGCGGCTGCACTGGCCGTGGCGGCGGGCCTGATGCTTGGCCTCTTGCCCAGGATTTCGCGTCCTGTGCGCCGCGAGAGCTGGAGCCTGGTGCCCGCTTTTCGGGCCGATCTCCTGCAGCTTGATTTCTACGTTTTCCTGCTGCACACGATCATGACGGCGACCTTCGTGGCGTTGCCATTCCTGTTATATAACCGCCTTGAACATGGCCCTGTCCGATCACTGGAAGATGTATGTCGGCGCGCTGTTGCTGTCCTTGCTGATCACGGTGCCATTAATCATCCGTGATGAGCATCGCGGACGGGGTCGGCTGATCGGTATCGCTGTGACGCTGATTCTCGGCGCGCAGCTGGCGTTGGCGTTTATCGGGTTCTCCACGACCCCCGTTTTTATTGCTCTTGTCATGTATTTTGGTGGCTTCAATTTTCTCGAGGCGGGGCTTCCTGCGCGCCTTTCGATACTGGCCGAGGACGACGTTCGTGGCGCATCCCTGGGCGTGTTTTCCAGCGCCCAGTTTCTCGGCGCGTTTTCCGGCGGCTTGATCGGCGGGCGCTTCCTGGGGCAGGGCCAGCCAGCGGATGTGTTCTTCGTCTGCGCGCTGCTGGCGGGGATCTGGCTTGCCATGCAGGGTTTCGGCAGAATTCGGCGCTAATCGTGCAGAAATCGGGGTAGCTTTTGGCCCCTCAGGCTCTACAATAGGCCCCCCTCGCTGCCAGAGCGGCGGGCACCTACCGATAATCGCATTCAAGACAGGGGACCGATATGGCCCGCGGAGTAAACAAAGTAATCATCGTTGGTAACCTCGGACAGGATCCCGAGACGCGCTATATGCCGAGTGGCTCAGCCGTTACCAACTTCACGGTTGCAACCAACGAGTCGTGGAAGGACAAGCAGACCGGCGAGCAAAAAGACCGCACCGAATGGCATCGCGTCGCGATGTTCAATCGCCTGGCGGAAATCGCTGCCGAGTACCTGCGCAAGGGCTCTCAGGTCTACATCGAGGGCAAGCTGCGCACGCGCAAGTGGCAGGGCCAGGACGGCAACGACCGTTACACCACCGAGATCATCGCCGACGAGATGCAGATGCTCGGTGGCCGCGGCGGCAGCGGCGGAGGTGACTTTGGTGGTGGTCGCTCGCAAGGCGGTGGCCAGGGTGGCGGCCAGAGCGGCGGCCAGGGTGGCGGTCAAGGTGGTGGTGGCAGCGCGCCGCCGCAGCCAGGTCCGGAAGAGTTCGACGACGATATTCCGTTCTAGGCAACTGTTGCAGAGATTGTTTTAGCAAGCCGCGCTACCCCTCGGTAGGCGCGGCTTTCTCAATTTAGTCATACAAGGATTGACGTAATGGGTGCGTTTAAAGAGCCACACGGCGGTGAGCTGAAAAACCTGTATTTGCAGGGCAAGGCTGCCGCGGCGGAGAAGCAGGCGGCCGGCGAATATCCCTCCTGGGATTTAACCGAGCGGCAGCTCTGCGACATCGAGCTGCTCCTGAACGGCGCGTTCTCGCCGCTCGAGGGTTTCTTGAACCGCGACGATTACGCGGCCGTGCTCGATGGCATGCGCCTGGTGAACGGCGTGCTGTGGCCGATGCCGATCACGCTGGATGTCAGCGAGGCATTTGCCGCTGACTTGTCATCCGGCGACAAAGTGGCGCTGCGCGATCTCGAGGGCGTGATCATTGCCACTCTCGAAGTCGGCGACATCTGGACGCCCGACAAAGAGGCTGAGGCGAAAGCGGTCTACGGCAGCAACGATGACAAGCACCCGGCCGTGCATTACCTCAAGCACGTCGCGCACCCGGTGTACGTCGGCGGCAAGCTGACCGGCATCGAAGCGCCGATGCACTATGACTTCAAGCACCTGCGCGATACGCCGGCAGAGCTGCGGAGTCGCTTCAAGAAACTCGGCTGGCGGAAAGTCGTCGCTTTCCAGACGCGTAACCCGATGCACCGGGCGCACCAGGAAATCACCTTGCGCGCCGCGCGCGACGTCGAGGCCAACCTGCTGATTCACCCCGTGGTCGGCATGACCAAGCCCGGTGACGTCGATCACTACACCCGGGTGCGCTGCTACGAGCACCTGCTGACGCAGTACCCCGAGCAGACCAGCATGCTGTCGCTGCTGCCGCTGGCGATGCGCATGGGCGGACCGCGCGAGGCGCTCTGGCACGCCATCATTCGCAAGAACTATGGCTGCACACACATCATCATCGGTCGCGATCACGCCGGGCCCGGACAGGACAGCAAGGGCAAGGACTTCTACGGGCCGTACGACGCCCAGGAGCTGTTGCAGGAGCATGCAGACGAGCTCGATATCACGATGGTGCCGTTTCGCATGATGGTGTACGCGGAGAACCGTGCGCAGTACATCCCGATTGACGAAGCCACGGATGCTGACCAGACCCTCAACATCTCCGGTACCGAGCTAAGACGGCGCCTGCAGGAAGGTCTCGAAATCCCCGAGTGGTTCTCGTTCGCCGACGTGGTGGCCGAGCTGCGTCGGACGCACCCGCCGCGCGACCGACAGGGCTTAACGGTGTTCTTCACCGGCCTGTCGGGTTCGGGCAAGTCCACCATCGCCAACGCGCTGATGTCGAAGCTGATGGAGATCGGTGGTCGTCACGTGAGCCTGCTCGACGGTGACGTCGTCCGCAAGAACCTCTCTTCAGAGCTCGGGTTCTCCAAGGAGCACCGCGATCTCAACATCCGCCGCATCGGTTATGTGGCCAGCGAGATCACCAAAAACGGTGGCATCGCGATCTGTGCGCCGATTGCACCGTACGCGGCGACGCGCCGGCACGTGCGCGAGACTATTGCACCGCTCGGTGGCTTTATCGAGATCCACGTATCGACCTCGCTCGAGGAGTGTGAGAAGCGCGATCGCAAGGGCCTGTACGCACTGGCGCGCGCCGGCAAGATCAAGGAGTTCACCGGCATCAGCGATCCGTACGAGACGCCGGAGAATGCCGAGATGGTCATCGACACGATCGACATCTCGCCCGACCTCGCCGCCCATCGCATCCTCGTCAAGCTCGAGAGCATGGGGTTCATCCGCTGAGGGCGGAACGGTAGGGTGTCAATTCAGACGACAGGTTAGAATGTGACGATGAGCAAGAAGTTATTCATCAAGACGATGGGCTGCCAGATGAACGAGTATGACTCGGACAAGATGGCGGACGTCCTGCGCGTGTCGCACGGTTATGAGCTGACCGATAATCCTGATGATGCCGACCTGCTGCTGGTCAATACCTGCTCGATACGCGAGAAAGCGCAGGAAAAAGTTTTCTCCGAACTGGGCCGCTGGCGCAAGCTCAAGGAAAAAAACCCACAGATAAGAATCGGTGTTGGCGGCTGCGTCGCCAGCCAGGAAGGCGACGGCATTACAGCTCGCGCACCGTTTGTCGACGTGGTGTTTGGTCCGCAAACGCTGCACCGGTTGCCGGAGCTGCTCGACAACGCCGAAAAGTCCAGGGCGTCGGTCGTCGATATATCGTTTCCGGAAATCGAGAAGTTCGATCGACTGCCTGAGCCGCGCGCTGAGGGACCAACGGCGTTCGTTTCCGTTATGGAAGGCTGCAGCAAGTACTGCAGTTTTTGCGTTGTGCCGTACACGCGCGGCGAGGAAATCAGCCGTCCTTTCGATGATGTCATTGCCGAGGTGGCAACCCTCGCGAGCCAGGGCGTGCGCGAAGTCAACCTGCTGGGACAAAACGTCAACGCTTATCGTGGGCCGATGCACGATGGTGAGATTGCCGACCTGGCAACGTTGATCTACTTCGTTGCAGCCATCGAAGGCATCGACCGGATTCGGTTTACGACCTCGCATCCGGTCGAGTTCACGGACAGCCTGATCCAGGCCTATGCGGAAGTGCCCGAGCTCGCCAGTTACCTGCATCTGCCGGTGCAGCACGGCTCCGACCGGGTGCTTGGTGCGATGAAGCGTGGCCATACGATCCTCGAATACAAGCAGAAGATTCGCAAGCTGCGGGCCGCTCGTCCGGACCTCTCGCTGTCTTCTGACTTCATCGTTGGTTTTCCCGGCGAGAGCGACAAGGATTTCGAGGCGCTTATGAATATGATCGCCGACGTCGGCTTCGATCAGTCTTTCAGTTTCATTTACAGCGCCCGCCCGGGAACACCGGCCGCGAGCCTTGCTGACGACACGCCGATGGCGATCAAGAAGCAGCGCCTGCAAATACTGCAGGCGCGTATCAATCAACAGGCGCTCGCGATCAGCCAGGCCATGGTAGGCACAACGCAACGCGTACTGGTTGAAAAGCTGTCCAGGAAAAGCGACTCGCAGGTTGCAGGGCGCACCGAGAATAATCGCTGGGTTAACTTCGACGCCGATCCTGCAATAATTGGCGACTTCGTTGACGTAGTGATTACCGAAGCGCTGCCAAACTCACTGCGCGCCCGGCAGGTACTTCCAAAGGTCCGGGCATCAGGGTAATCTGTGGGGCAATGATCTATTGTCCTGATAGACACTGTGCGATGCGAACCGCCCATGCAGGCGTGCCCGCCGCGACGCTGACCGGCAATATTTTCCGCAGAGGTCTCAAAAACCCATCTTGAATGCTGTCCAGATTTCTCGAGACGTCATACTCGAGCCCGCCGACAATAGCCGCCTTGCCAACCTGTGCGGTCAGTTCGATGAACATCTTCGCCAGATCGAGCGTCGTCTGAATGTTGAAATCGCCAGTCGCGGTAATCGTTTTCGCATCACCGGCGAGCCGGGTGCCGCCACAGTGGGTGGCGATGTCTTGTTGTCGTTGTTCGAGATGACGGATAGCGAACGCCTTGATCCGGAGCGAGTGCACATGATGTTGCAGGAGTCTTTCATGAACGATGACGACGCGGCGGCGACGGAACCGAGCGACGGGACGGAGGTCGATGATTCGCTAATCAGCATTCAGACGCGCCGCAAATTAATACGCGCGCGCGGTGCCAACCAGGCCGGCTACCTGCGCGATATCCAGACACATGATCTCGCCTTCGGTATCGGGCCGGCGGGAACCGGCAAGACGTATCTCGCCGTCGCTTGCGCGATCGACGCGCTTGAAAACGAGCAGGTTCGACGCATCGTGCTGGTGCGACCGGCGGTCGAGGCGGGTGAGCGGCTTGGTTTTCTGCCCGGCGATTTGTCGCAAAAAGTTGATCCGTATTTACGGCCGATGTACGACGCGTTGTACGACATGATCGGTGCGGAGCGCGTGACTCGCCTGATAGATCGCAATGTCATCGAAATAGCGCCACTCGCTTTCATGCGCGGCCGTTCGTTGAACGAGTCTTTCGTCATTCTCGATGAAGCCCAGAATACGAGCGTCGAACAGATGAAAATGTTCCTGACTCGTATCGGTTTCGGTTCGCGCGCGGTGGTCACCGGCGATATCACACAGATCGATTTGCCGAGTGAGAAGCAGTCCGGCCTGAAGCATGCGATTAAAGTGCTGGAGGGCGTGAAGGGCGTGGCGTTTACGGCCTTCACGCGCAAAGACGTCGTGCGGCATGAACTCGTGCGGCGCATTGTGAAGGCTTACGAAGACGCCGAACGCGAAGGTTGAGGCGATAGCATGTCTGCCAGCCCGCCAGTCATTGATGTTGAGATCGTTAGTGACGATGCAACCGTTCCCTCGATTGACGAGATCACCGACTGGGTGCGGCGCGCACTGGACGCCGTGCCCGAGCCGCCGCAAGACGCAGAGCTGGCGGTGCGCGTCGTCGACGCTCAAGAAATGCAGTCACTGAATTGCGAGCATCGGCAAAAAGACGTGCCCACCAACGTGTTGTCCTTTCCAATCGGCGAGATTCAGGGTTTGCCGGCCGCTGCCGGAAATTTTCTTGGCGATATCGTGGTTTGCGCACCCGTGGTTAGTCGCGAGGCAGCCGAGCAGGACAAGCACCTCAACGATCACTGGGCACATATGCTCGTGCACGGCACCCTGCACCTGCTTGGCTACGATCACCAGATCGAAAGTGAGGCTGCGAAAATGGAAGCGCTCGAGCAGCGGGTGCTGGCGCAGCACGGTGTCCCCAATCCATATAGAGCCTCTAGCTAAATAACTGATAGAATTCGAAATTATGAACGACAAACCGCCAAGTACCGGCGGCTCAGGCTCTCCCGGACTGGTCGCACGCATCAAGCGTGCGATTACGGGTGAACCGCTGAGCCGCGACGAAATCCAGACATTCATTCAATCCGAAGTAGAGCTTGATGCCGAAGAAAGGAGCATGCTTTCCGGCGTACTCGAGGTATCTGAAACGCAGGTGCGTGAGGTCATGGTGCCGCGCTCACAGATGGTCGTCATCGATATCGAGCAGGACTTTGACGAGACGCTCGGCATGATCGTCGATTCCGGTCACTCGCGCTTCCCCGTCATCGGCGAGGATCGCGACGAGGTCCTCGGCATCCTGCTGGCGAAAGATCTGCTGCGTTATTTCGGCAGCGAGGAAGCGAAGGACGTCACCATCCGGAAGCTGTTGCGTCCTGCGGCAGTCATCCCGGAATCAAAACGGCTGAACGCGCTGCTCAAGGAGTTTCGTGCCAGTCACAATCATATGGCCATTGTCGTTGACGAATACGGCGGTGTTGCCGGGTTGCTGACGATTGAAGATGTGCTCGAGGAGATCGTCGGGGAGATTGACGATGAGCACGACCACGAAGAGGCTGAGTTCATCCGACCGGACGGTGATCGCAATGGCAAACCGAGTTTTGCCGTTCGCGCACTGACGCGCATCGAAGATTTCAATGAATATTTCGAACAGTGAACTGGTAGATGAGGAGTACGACACGATCGGCGGGCTGGTCATGCACGTACTCGGACGCCTGCCGCGGCGTGGTGAGAAAGTGGAGCATGGCGGTTTCGAGTTCGCTGTAATCCGGGCTGACCGACGTCGTATCGACGCGCTGCAAGTACAACGACACGACGACTGACGGGGTGGCGAAAGACCCGCATTTTATTTACCAGTTTCCTGCTGACCGACCGGCCCTCAGCCGCCTGGTCGTATTCATACTCGGCGCCGCGATGCCGCTGGGATTTGCGCCGTTCGGCTGGTCCTTGCTCGCGCCGCTCCTGTTATTGCCGCTGCTATTTGTCTGCCTGATCACATCGCCGCGCGATGCACAAGCGCACGCTTTCTGGTTTGGTTTCGGCATGTTCCTGACCGGCACTTACTGGATTTACATCTCGGTGCATGTGTACGGGCAGGCGGCACTCTGGATTGCGTTGCTGCTCATGATTGGCCTGGCCCTGCTCATGGCAGCGATAGTCTCGGGCGCCGGATGGTTGATTAGCCGGCTCTCGCACGGCGAACCGGCACTGTTGTTGTTCGTCGCACCGGCCGCCTGGGTACTGGCCGAGTGGGTGCGCAGCTGGATATTGACCGGCTTTCCCTGGCTGGCGCTCGGCTACGGTCAGATCGACCTGCCACTGGCAGGGTGGGCCCCGCTACTGGGGGTCTACGGCGTGTCACTCATGCTGATGATCAGCATAACGGCGCTGCTGGTGATGCTGACAGCAGCGGGCAAGCTGCGCATTGTCGCGCTGCTGGCGGTCGCACTGCCGTGGATCGTCGGAGGACTGCTGCAAAGGGCGGAGTGGACCGCACCCGCTGGCAAGCCGATCACGAGTACGATCGTCCAGGCGGGCGTCTCCCAGGATCAGAAATGGCGCCCGGACCAGCTGCTGCCAATCATGCAGTTCTATGCTCGCGCCACCGCGAGCGTGCCGGACAGCGAACTGGTCGTGTGGCCTGAAGTTGCGATCCCGTCCGTTAATGATCGCGTCGAGAGTTTCATCAGTGCGATGGAGGCTGCAGCCGACCGCAACGGGCAAAGCGTGCTGTTCGGCATTCTCGAACGCAGTTTCGAGCAAAGCGCGGACGGCAATATCTACAACAGCGTTTTCATCGTTGGCGGTAAAGAGCGGCAGGCTTACCGCAAGCGGCATCTCGTGCCGTTCGGCGAGTACTTCCCGGTGCCGGCCAGCGTGCGGGCCTGGATGAAGATGCAGAATCTGCCACATTCGGACCTGGCTGCGGGAGCGGCGGTGCAGCCGCTCTTGGTGGCACGCAACGGGGCGAAGCTGGCGGTCGCGATCTGCTACGAGGATGCCTTCGGCGCCGAGCAGTTGTACGCGCTGCCGGAGGCAGGTTTGCTCGTCAATGTCAGCAACGACGCCTGGTTCGGCGACTCCATTGCGCCCCATCAACACCTGGAGATCGCGCGTATGCGCGCGCTTGAAGTCGGTCGCTTCGTGATTCGTTCGACCAACACCGGTATCAGCGCGTTCATTGATGCCAACGGCAAGTTGCTGCAAACAGGGTCGCAGTTTGAACCGCAGGTTATGACATCGGAGGTCCAGCCGCGGCAGGGTCTGACCCCGTATGCGGCGACCGGTAACCGCCTCGTCATCGGGCTGTGCCTGCTCATTATCGGCGTATTCTGGCTGCGCAGTCGCGCCGGCCTGTAGCCACCGCGAGGCCCTTCAGGCTGCTGCGAATTGCGGCCTGTTGCTGTAGGCTTGCGCTTTTCGGCAGCCAACAACAAAGCGACACCGATGAGCAGTCCGTACAAACCTGAAATCGTCGAGCAAAACGCACAGGATCACTGGGCGCAAGCGCGCTGTTTTGAAGTGACAGAAGATCGTGAGAAAGAGAAATTCTACTGTCTGACGATGTTTCCGTACCCGAGTGGCAAGCTCCATATGGGGCATGTTCGGGTATTCACGATCAGCGACGTCATCGCGCGCTTTCAACGCATGCAGGGCAAGCACGTGCTGCAGCCGATGGGCTGGGATGCCTTCGGCATGCCGGCCGAGAATGCCGCCATTCAGCGCGGCGTGCCCCCCGCCGAATGGACTTACCAGAACATCGCCGACATGCGCGTGCAGCTCAAGCGATTGGGCTACGCGTACGACTGGGCGCGCGAAGTCACCACCTGCCGGCCCGAGTATTACCGCTGGGAGCAGTGGCTGTTCACGCGAATGTTCAAGAAAGGGCTCGTCTATCGCAAGAACTCGGTGGTCAACTGGGACCCGGTTGATCAAACCGTACTTGCCAACGAGCAGGTGATCGACGGACGTGGCTGGCGTTCCGATGCGCTCGTTGAGAGGCGCGAAATTCCGCAGTGGTTTATGAAAATTACTGCGTACGCTGATGAGCTGCTCGACGAACTTGATCGCATGCCGGGATGGCCGGACTCGGTCAAGACGATGCAGCGCAACTGGATCGGCCGCTCCGAGGGCGTGGAACTGTCGTTCGACGTTGCCGACGAGGAGCAGCCGCTAACGGTTTATACGACGCGGCCCGATACGCTGATGGGCGTTACCTACATGGCCGTCGCGGCGGAGCATCCGTTAGCGACCAAGGTCGCGGAGCACAACGCCGACATCGCGGCATTCGTCGAAGCGTGCAAAAAGACCGATGCGGCCGAAGCGACGCTCGAGACCATGGAAAAGAAGGGCATGCCGCTCGGTATCAACGCGATTCATCCTCTGACGGGTGACGAGGTGCCGCTCTGGGTCGCGAATTTCGTCCTGATGAGTTATGGCACGGGCGCGGTGATGGCCGTGCCAGGGCATGACGCCCGCGATTGGGAGTTTGCGAAAAAGCACGGTATCCCGATCAAGCAGGTCATAGCGCCTGAGGACGGTACCGAGATCGATATCCAGGAAGCGGTTTTTGTCGACAAGGGCGTGCTGGTAAATTCGGGCGAGTACGACGGGCTCGATTTCGACGGCGCCCTTAATGCGATCGCCGATCATTTTGAAGCTACCGGCCGCGGTCGCCGCACCGTCAACTACCGACTGCGCGACTGGGGTGTCTCGAGACAGCGCTACTGGGGTACGCCGATACCCATCATTTATTGTGACGACTGCGACGCGGTGCCGGTACCGGAAGAGCAACTGCCGGTCGTCCTGCCGGAAGACGTCGAAATTACCGGCGTCGGCTCGCCGTTGCGCGACATGCCGGAATTCTACGAAGCGGCGTGCCCTGAATGCGGCAAGCCCGCGCGGCGCGAGACTGACACGTTTGACACATTCATAGAATCATCGTGGTACTTCGCGCGCTATGCCTGTCCCGACAACGATCAGGCCATGCTCGATCAGCGCGCGGAATACTGGACGCCCGTCGATCAATACACGGGCGGCATCGAGCATGCCATTCTGCATTTGCTGTATTCGCGCTTTTTTCAACGCGTCATGCGCGACGAGGGTCTGACAAAAGTTTCCGAACCGTTCACCAACCTGTTGACGCAGGGCATGGTGCTGAAAGACGGCGCCAAAATGTCCAAAGCCAAGGGCAACACGGTCGATCCGCAGCAGCTGATTGCCGAATACGGCGCCGATACGGTACGACTCTTCATGATGTTCGCCGCGCCACCGGAGCAGTCGCTGGAGTGGTCGGACGACGGCGTGCAGGGCAGTTTTCGCTTCCTCAAGCGGTTCTGGAATGCGGTCGTAGAGCATGCGCAGGCCGGGTCTGCCACGGCAGTAGATGCCAGCGTTCTGAATGACGCGCACAAGGAGCTGCGGCGCAAGACGCACCAGACGATCGCGAAGATCAGCGACGACCTGGGTCGCCGCAGCAGTTTCAATACGGCTATCGCCGCAGCGATGGAGTTGCTGAACGCCATCAACAAGCTCGACGATACCTCTGACGCGGGCCGCGCCGTCGCGCGCGAGGCGCTGGAAGCAGTGGTTCTGATGTTGTCGCCGATCGTGCCGCATATCTGTCACGCGCTTTGGCAGCAGCTTGGCCACCAGACGCCGCTGATCGATCAGGCCTGGCCGGAGGTTGATGAGACGGCGCTGGAAGCCGATCGAATCGAGATGGTCGTGCAGGTCAACGGCAAGCTGCGCGCGCGCCTGTCGGTGCCGGCCGATGCCGACAAGCCCACCGTCGAGGCCCTGGCCCTGGCGGACGTTAACGTGCAGCGGTTTATCGACGGCAATGACATTCGCAAAGTGATCGTCGTGCCTGGTCGACTGGTCAATATCGTTGTTTAGGGCTGTCATTCTGGTCACCCTGCTGGTCGCCGGTTGTGGCTTCCAGATGCAGGGCGCATTGATAATCCCGCCTGAAATGGCGCGCACCTACATCAGCATCGATGATGAAAGCAGCCAGTTTTATCGCGCGTTGCGTGAGCAGTTGCAGGCGGCTGGCGTTGACCTGGTTGATAGCGCGGCGGAATCGACTGCAACGTTGTCGATTACTTTCGACGAAACGGATCAACGGGTTCTGTCCGTGTCCGCTCGCAATGTGCCGACCGAATACGAGGTTTATTACACGATTCAGTACAGCATCGCCGACGGTGTGCAGAACCTGCTGGAACCACGGACCCTGACGGTCACGCGAGACTATACCTACGACTCGCGGCTGGTACTTGGCAAAGCGCGTGAAGAAGAACTGATGCGCACCGCCATCGTAGAGGATCTTGTGCGCATCGTGTTGAAGCAGATCGCAACGCTCTAGACGTCGAGTGACCGCATCGCAGCACAGCAAAATACTGACCGTTGACGATGTGGCGGTCGACACAATTAAAGAAGTTTTACAGCGCTATCATCTGCGGCTGGTGATCGTCGCTGCTGGTGCACCCGTGCCGGCCAGTTACTGGGGCGCACCGGAAGCCGGCATCCGGGGTAACACGATTTACGCGCGCGGTGATACGCCGGTGCATTCCATCCTGCACGAATGCTGTCATGTCATCTGCATGACGGGGCAGCGCCGCGCCGCCTTGAATCGGGATGCGGGTGGTGACGATCTCGAGGAGTCGGCGGTGTGCTATCTGCAGCTGTTGCTGGCGGATCACATTGACGGTGTCGGGCGTCAGCGACTCATGCAGGACATGGACGATTGGGGCTACAGTTTTCGCCTGGGAAGCACCTCGGCATGGTTCGAGCAGGATGCCGAAGATGCCCGTCAGTTCCTTATAAATCATGGACTTATTAGCGAGCCTGGCGACGTGACTTTCGCCGTGCGGGCCTGATTCAGAGAAGGGTGGGATTGGGGGCGTCGCCGTAAACCTCGGCAGGATCGAATACCTTTTCGGTTTCCGTCCATTCGAGCTCGACGTGCCCTGCGGCCTGCTTCGACTCGAAGTCGGCGCCCACCGGCACCTTGCGATAGAAGCAGCTCCGGTAGCCGACATGGCAGCTGGCACCACCGGCCACATCGACCCGTAGCCAGATGCAGTCCTGGTCGTCGTCGATCAGGAGTTCACGAACGGCCTGCACCAGACCGCTGGTCGCGCCTTTGTGCCACAGCACCTGGCGGCTGCGGCTGTAATAGTGCGCTTCGCCCGTCGTAATGGTGCGTTGCAGCGCGTCGGCGTTCATGTAGCCCTGCATCAGCACCTCGCCGCTGTCCGCGTCAGTTGTGACGACGGTGATCAGCCCACGGTCGTCGAATTTCGGCGCGAGGTCATTACTTTCCTCGACCTGCTCGATCGTTCGACGGGCTTGAAATTTGACGGTCGCGACAGACATAAGACGTCCTCAAGCATTTCTGATGCGGTGCGAAAGAATACCGATCGTAGCCGCCGGCAGCAATATTGCTATCATTGCGGCTTCGGCCCAGCAGACTTAAGACATCATGACGATACAGCTACACGACACACTCCGGGGAAAGAAAGTCCCATTCGAGCCCCTGAAGGACGGCGAGGTGACGATGTACCTGTGTGGGCCCACGGTCTACAACTATGCGCATATCGGTAACGCGCGGCCCGCCGTGGTATTTGATTTGCTGGCGCGCGTCCTGCGGCGCCGTTACTCGCTGAGGTTTGCCCGCAATATCACGGACGTGGATGACAAGATCAATGCGGCGGCCATCGAATCCGGCAAACCGATCGACGAGATTACGGCCCGCTACATCACGGCCTACAACGACGACATGGCGGCGTTGGGCGTCTTGCCGCCCGACATCGAACCGCGTGCGACGCAGCATATCGATGCAATGATCGCAATGATTGCCAGGCTGATTGATGGCGGTTTCGCGTACGAAGCGGACGGGCACGTGTTGTTCGATGTGTGCATCTCATGATCGCTATGGCGAACTGTCGAAACGCGACCTGCGCGAGATGATCGCCGGCTCGCGCGTCGAGGTGGCGCCCTACAAGAAAGCGGCGCACGACTTCGTCCTGTGGAAACCGTCCACGCCGGAGTTACCGGGCTGGGACTCGCCGTGGGGCAGGGGTCGGCCCGGCTGGCATATCGAGTGCTCGGCAATGGCCGAGCAGCATCTTGGCAACACCATAGATATTCACGCCGGTGGCCAGGACCTGGTGTTTCCTCACCACGAGAACGAATGTGCACAGAGCGCGTGCGCGCACGACGGCGCGCCATTCGCGCGCTACTGGCTGCACAACGGCTTCCTGAGTATCGACCAGACCAAGATGTCGAAATCACTGGGCAATGTGTTGCTCGTACATAACCTGATCGAAAGTATTCCGGGAGAGGTCATACGCCTCGCTTTGCTAAGCGCGCATTATCGCCAGCCGCTGGAGTGGTCGGCAGAAACGATCGCGTCGGCACGTCGCATGCTGGACCGTCTGTACGGCGCAGTCCGCGGCATTACAGTACCTGATGATGTCAGGGCGGCCGCCGACGTGCCCGAGCCGCTGGTCGCCGCGCTGGAGGATGATCTCAATACGCCGAAAGCGCTGGCCGAGCTGTTTGCGCTGGCGCGTGCGCTTAACAAGACCAACGATCCCGCGGAGATGGAAGCGTTAGCGGCAGAGCTGTATGCGGCCGGCGACCTGATGGGCCTGTTGACCGTCGATCCGGAGACCTGGTTTGCCGGTGACGCGGACGGCAGCCTGTCGGCGGAGGACATTGACGCGCTCATCAAGCAGCGCAATGTGGCGAAGTCCGAGCGCGATTTTGAGCGAGCCGACGCGATTCGCGAGCAGCTCACGGCGGCAGGCATCACGATACAGGACGCGCGTGACGGCACGACCTGGCGACGCAGCGGTTAATTCATGAGTAACGAGGTACAAGCCGCGCAGCAGGAAGTTATCGACGACTTCAGTCTTTTCGATGACTGGATGGATCGCTACCAGTACCTCATTGACCTGGGTCGGCGCCTGCCGGAATTTCCGGACGCACTGCGTACGGAGGAAAACCGCATACGCGGTTGTCAGTCGCAGGTGTGGTTCGTCGCTGAAAAAAAAGACGGGCGCCTCGAGTTTCAGGCCATCAGTGACGCTGCAATCGTGTCCGGGCTCATCGCGCTGCTGTTGCGTGTTTACTCGGGCCGACGTCCGCAGGAGATTCTGGATACGCCGCCCGACTTCGTGCAGGCATTGCAGCTGGAAAGCCACCTGAGCCCAACCCGCAGCAACGGCTTGTCCTCAATGCTGGCAGCCATTCGAGGTTTCGCGGCCGAGGCGCTTAAGGCAGCCTGATGGCGTCTTTCATCAGCCGCGCTCTGGCCTGGCCGTTGATCGGACTCGTGCAGGTCTACCGCTACCTCATTTCCCCGTGGCTGGGCGGAAATTGCCGCTATCAACCGACGTGTTCCGCCTACGCCATCGAAGCGCTGCGCCGGCACGGCGTACTGAAGGGCGGCTGGCTCGCCATCAAACGCATCGGGCGCTGCCATCCCTGGGGAGGGGGTTCCGGGTACGACCCGGTGCCGGGCACCGAGCAGGATGAGCATGAAGGCCACTGATGCTCGGCGCGCGGTTGTTCGGACTATGGCTGCTGCTGATGAGTTGGTGGCCGTATTGCAGCGAAATTGAGCGGCAATCGGGATCATAATCGGTACAATAACGCCCTATGGATAAGCGATTGTTAACGATATTGCGTTGCCCCGTCAGTCATAAGGGCTTGTCGATACTGAAAAAAGACACGCTCGAACAAATCAACGCCGCGATCCAGCAGGGCGAGCTTAAGAATCGCGAGGGCGAGCTGCTCGCCGAGCCGCTGGCGGAGGCCCTGATCACCGACGATGGCAAGCGCGTCTACCCGATCGATGACGGCATCCCGGTGCTGCTCGAGGGCGAGTCGATCAGCATGGAGCAGCTTGCTTGAAGATCCAGGCAAACCAGCTCTCAGCCCATCTCAAGAAATCTCTGGCACCTTGTTACCTCGTTAGCGGCGATGAGCATTTGCTCGTGGCGGAGGCGCTGGATGCCATCCGTGCGGCGGCGCGTGAGCGCGGCTTCAGTCTGCGGGAGCTGCACGTTGCGACGGCGGGCTTCGACTGGCCGCAGCTAACGGCGTCGACCGGTAACCTGTCATTGTTCGCCGAGCAGCGCATCATCGAACTGCGTTTGCCGACCGGCAAACCCGGTCGTGTCGGTGGTGCAGCGATCGTGGATCTCGTCGGGCAATCCGGGCCGGATACGCTGTTCATTGTGACTACACCAAAACTGGATCGCGGCACGGCCGCTTCCAAATGGGCCAAGGCCATCGACAAAGCGGGCGTCACGTTGACGATTTGGCCTGTCGGTCTGCGCGAGTTACCCGGCTGGATCGCAAACCGCATGCAGCGCGCGGGCCTGAAGCCGGATCGTGATGCGGTTGCGCTGATCGCCGACCGCGTCGAAGGCAACTTGCTCGCCGCCAATCAGGAAATTGAAAAGCTGCGACTGGTGCTGGGTGAGGGTGCCGTTACGGCCGAGGATGTGAGCAACGCGGTTGTCGATAGCAGTCGCTATGACGTTTACACGCTGGCGGACGCCGCGCTCGCGGGTGATGCCAGGCGCGCCGTCAAAATACTGGGCGGCCTGCGCGCGGAAGGCGTGTCACCGGTTATCGTGATGTGGGCGCTGACGCGTGAGCTGCGCACCTTGTCGACACTGGATGACGTGGTCCGCCAGGGCGGCGATCTCGGCGGAGCAATGCAGAAGAACGGCGTATGGCGAAATCGGCAGGGGCTCGTGCGCCAGTGCATGGGACGCCACCAGTCCGGTGATTTTCATCGCATCCTCAAAGTCAGTGGCCGCGCAGACGCCGCAGCCAAAGGTCAGCGTGCCGGCGACCCGTGGCAGATGGCAACCGATATCGTGATCGGCATGGCACGCGTATGAGGCCGGTCGGCGTTTTTGGCGGCACCTTCGATCCGATTCATTACGGCCACTTGCGCACCGCCTTCGAATTGCTGCAGGCGCTGCGCCTGGCTGAAGTACGGTTCATTCCGTGCAGCGACCCACCGCATCGCGGCAAAACGTTTGCCAGTGCGGCCGAGCGTCTGCGCATGGTCGCACTTGCCATTGACGGCCAGGAAGGCTTTGTCGCCGATGATCGGGAACTGGCGCGCGGCGGGCCGTCCTACAGCATTGACACCCTGCGGACATTGCGTGAGGAATTTCCGCAGCGTTCATTGGGTCTGATACTGGGTATGGATGCTTTTCTTGGACTACACACCTGGCATCGATGGGACGAAATACTCGATGTGGCCCACATTGTGGTTGCTCACCGTCCGGGCTGGAAGGCACCGGATATCGGACCGCTCGGCGAGCTGCTCGATGAATTCGGCACGCACCGAGTGGATGATTTGCATGAAACGCTGTGCGGCCGCATCCATATCCACGCGGTGACGCAGCTGGAAATTTCTTCGACAGAGATACGCGACCTGGTAGCGGCCGGGCGCGATCCGCGATTCCTGATGCCGGACGCCGTGTGCCAGGCGATCGGCGAGTCTGCCTGCTATACCTGAACTGAAAACCTTAGGAGCCGAATTTGAAAACCTGCGAGAACCACGCGTGAACAGTGAAAAACTCAGTGACCTGATCATCGATGCCCTCGATGACATCAAGGGTCAGGACATTGTCAAACTCGACGTACGTAACATGACGACGGTTACTGACTACATGATCGTTGCCAGCGGCACATCGAATCGCCATGTCAAAGCAATGGTCGATAACGTCACTGAGAAAGCCAGGGAAGCCGGACATCGGCCTATCGGCGTCGAAGGAGAGGAAGGCGGCGAATGGGTGCTGCTCGATCTTCAGGATGCGCTGGTGCACGTCATGCTGCCCAAAGTGCGTGAGTTCTATAACCTGGAGAAGCTCTGGTCGATCGCCCCGGCGGGCGATGCGACGGCAACCGACCGGTAGCCGATGCATATTCGACTGCTAGCCGTTGGTGACCGCCAACCGTCGTGGGTGGACGAGGCTTATCGCCGTTACGCCGAGCGCCTGCCGCGTGAGTGGCGGTTTCGTCTCGACACCATCGCCACGGTGCGACGTAGCAAGAACAACAAATCGCAACAGGCAAAAGAATCGGAGGGCGAAAAAATACTGGGCAAACTGGGCGCCGATGAACACGTTGTCCTGCTCGATGAGCGTGGCAAGCAGCTTAAGAGCCGTGCGCTGGCCACGACACTGGCGGAGTGGCAGGCTGGCGGTCGCGACCTGTGTCTCATAATCGGCGGACCGGACGGAGTCTCCGATGCCTGCCGGCAACGCGCGAATTTTACCTGGTCACTGTCTGACCTCACGTTGCCACACGGACTGGCGCGGGTGCTGGTCGTCGAGTCACTGTATCGTGCCTGGTCGCTGCAGACCGGCCATCCGTACCACCGGGCCTGAACTCGTAATGTCAGCTCAACCGACGCTGTTGCTTGCCTCATCATCGCCGCGCCGGCGGGAAATTCTCAGCGCACTTGGGCTGCAATTCCTGGTCCAAAAGATTGCGGTCGACGAACGTGTGTTGCCGGGAGAAACCCCGGAACAGATGGTACTGCGACTCGCCGAGGCGAAAGCCAATGCACCGGAAATTGGGCCAGGCGATTTTGTCATCGGCGCGGATACGGCGGTCGTACTCGGCGGATCTGTGCTCGGCAAGCCGGTCGATCGGGCAGACGCCCTCGACATGCTGCTGCGGCTGTCCGGTCGCAGCCACAGTGTGCTGACGGGCGTTGCGCTGCGCGGCCCGCAGGGTGTGCGGTCGACGTTGAGCCGCACCGACGTCAGTTTTCGTGAAATCAGCCGGGACGAGGCGCTGGCATACTGGCACAGTGGGGAACCCGGCGACAAGGCAGGCGCTTACGGCATCCAGGGGCTCGGCGGCATGTTTGTCGAAAACGTCGCCGGCAGCTATTCGGGCGTCGTTGGCCTGCCCGTTTTCGAGACGACCGAGTTGCTGCGGCAAGCCGGTTTCGACTTATTGATAAAGCACCATTCAGATGACTGACGAGTCCTTAAAAGAAGAGATACTAATAAACGTCACGCCGAACGAGGTGCGTGCGGCATTGCTTGATAATGGCGTGCTGCAAGAGATCTATGTCGAACGCCTGGCGCAGCGCGGGTTGATCAGCAATATCTACAAGGGCCGCGTACTGCGCGTATTGCCCGGTATGCAGGCGGCGTTCATCGATATCGGCCTGCAACGCACGGCGTTTCTGCACGCGTCGGATATTGCGGCGAGCGGGTCGGACAACAGCAGCGATGAAGTGCCGCCAATCCGGGACCTCGTGCGTGAAGGTGACGAGATCATGGTGCAGGTTGTCAAAGACCCACTTGGTAACAAGGGTGCCCGGCTGACGACCTTTATCACGTTGCCGTCACGCCACCTGGTGCTCCTGCCTTACAGCGACACCGTCGGCGTATCCGCCCGCATTGAAGATGAGGACGAGCGAGAGCGCCTGCGCAGCATGGTAGAGGAGATGCTGGCCGAGCGTGAGTTGTCGTGCGGCGCCATTGTCAGAACCGTCGCCGAGGGCATGGACAGCGACGCCCTGGTTGGCGACTTGAAGTACATGCTCAAACTGTGGGAAGTCGTCAGGGAGCGATGCGTCGCGGCTCCGGTCAAGTCGCTGGTGCACGAAGACCTGTCATTGCCGCTGCGCGTGTTGCGGGACATGGTCACCAGCGACATCGAAAGTATCCTCGTTGATTCGGAAGAGGATTTCGCCTTGATGCGCGATTTTGCGTCGACCTACTTGCCTGATATCAACGTGAACATTGAACTGTACAAGCGTCGCCGGCCGATTTTCGACCTGCACGGTATCGAGGACGAAATTCGACGCTCGCTGGATCGCAGTATTCCACTCAAGTCCGGCGGCTACCTTATTTTCGATCAAACCGAGGCGATGACGACGATCGATATCAATACCGGCGGCTACGTCGGACATCGCAACCTTGAAGAGACGATTTACCGTACCAATCTCGAAGCCGCTGTCGCCATCGCGCGGCAGCTGCGCCTGCGAAACCTCGGCGGCATCATCATTATCGACTTTATTGATATGGAGGAGGCCGACCACCGCGAAAACGTATTGCAGGCACTTGAGCGCGCTCTTGCAAAGGACCATGCGCGACACCAGCTCACACCTGTGTCGCCGTTGGGGCTGGTCGAAATGACCCGCAAGCGCACGCGCGAGAGTCTGCAACATGTACTTTGCGAGGATTGCCCGAGCTGCAGTGGTCGTGGTTTCGTCATGACTGCCGAGACGGTTGGTTTTGAAATTTTTCGCGAGATCATTCGCCAGTCACGACAGTTCGAGTTTGACGAGGTCATGGTCCTTGCACACCAGGATGTCATCGAGCTGCTGCTCGATGAACAGGCGCGCAGCCTTGCAGAACTTGGCGAATTGACCGGAAAATCGATTCGATTGCAGACCGAGTCCCTGTACCTGCAGGATCAATTCGACGTCATCTTGATGTGAGGAGCCGTAAGATTCGATGAAACAGTTCCTGCAGCGCTTGATCAGGTTTGTCGCCTACACGGCGGCCGGCGTCCTGATTGCGCTCGCCATTGCTGTCGGGCTGTTTCGACTGTTCCTGCCGCGGTTGCCGGCGTACCAGGCGGAAATCAAGGACTGGGCAAGTGCGGCAATCGGCATGCAGGTCGAGTTCACCGGCATGGATGCGCGCTGGGGACTCAGCGGCCCGGAGCTCAGGTTTTACAACACAGAACTCACGCGGCCTGGCAGTGAGACTTCGCTGGTTGCGGCTAACGAAGTGCGTGTTGGCGTTGCGCTGACGCGCTTGCTGGCCGATGGCACGCCGGTGATCGATCTGGTCGTCATCCGCGATACCCGCATCGATGTGCGCGAGCGTGAAGACGGGCGCTGGGAAGCGCAGGGCAGCGTCATCGACGAGCTGTTCAAGTCGCCCGCGGGAGAGAGCCGCCTGCCGGCAGACCTGCGGCTCGTCGGTGAGAATTTAAGCCTTGGTGTGCAGCGACTCGGCGATGCCCAGGCACGTCTTTTTACAGTGCCGCGCACGGTGTTGAGCATCGACAGCAAGCGCATCGCGTTCGATGCTGCGGTGCGTTTGCCCGCCGACCTGGGCCGGCAGTTACGGGTCTCGGCCACGCAGCGACTGGAGGTGCCGGTAGCCGAAAAGGGCCACTGGAATGTGACGGTTGAGGCCGACTCCGTGGATCTCGCTGGCTGGACGGCTTTGCAGAGTATTCAGGACAAGCGTCTGCAATCGGGTAGCGGCGATCTGGAGCTGGCTATCGACTACGCGGCGGGTCATATCCGTAATGCGAGTGCCCGTGTCGAATTTGCAGATGTCGCTTTGGGCGATGCGCCGAGCTTTGACGTTAGTGGGCGATTCGAATTCAACGCGACAGCGGATGGCTGGCTTGCTGCTGCCGAAGAGCTGCAACTGGCAACCGCGGAGAATACCTGGCCCGAAGCGTCAGTGCGCGTGGAAGCGAGTACCGATGCCGATGACAAAATTGTGATGATGGACGTGCGTGCGTCTTATGCGAACCTGGCGGACATGCGGTTGTTTGCGCCATGGCTGGCCGCGGAGCAGCAGCAGGAGTTACTCGACCTCAAGCCGGACGGTGTTGTGCGCGATCTCGTAGCGACGGTATCCGATATCGATACCGAGCAGCCGCGTTTTGATATTGCCGCTACGCTCGAGGGTGTTGGGCTGGCGGCAAAGGCAGAGCGTCCCGGCGTGCGCGGATTCACCGGGCTGTTGCGCGCGAACCGCCTGGGTGGGCGTCTGGAAATACGCTCGAGTGACATGACCGTTGAGCTTCCCGAGTACCTGCCAGAGCCGGTCGTCGTTGATGCTGCGAACGGCACCGTCATCTGGCGCCATAGCGACGGGCGCACTACCGTTTTATCCGACAGTATCCGGATCAGCAACGAGGTTTTCGAAAGCCAGAGCAACGTGCAATTGACGCTGGCCAGCGACGGTTCGAAACCGGTGATCGATCTTGCCAGCAACTGGCGCATTAACGATATCTCAGCGGTCACAAGCTACCTCCCGCAGAAAGTCATCAAGCCGAAGCTTTACAACTGGTTTCAGGCGGCGCTCGTTAAAGGCTCGATACCAACCGGTACGACCGTGCTCAGTGGGCCGCTGGACAAGTTTCCGTTTGATAACAATGAAGGCCAATTTCGTGTCGAAGCGTCGGTACGCAACCTGACTTTCAAATACCAGCCGCGCTGGCCGGCGGCGACCGAGGCAGATATGGAGGTTGTGCTTGACGGGATGCGACTTTACTCGGATAGCAATCGATTCTCGAACGCCGGCAATCTCGCGGTTGATGCCAAAGTCGAGATCGCTGATTTGCGTGATCCTGTCCTGACCATCGACGCTTTCTCCACGGGCACGCTCCAGACGATTCGTCAGTTTTGTGTTGATAGTCCGATCAACGAGGTATTTGGCGGTCAGCTGGACCGGGTCACTGTTGCCGGAGAGGCCTCATTTTCGCTGGATCTGATCGTGCCACTCAAAGACTCTGCCGCGTTTGATTTCACCAGCGTCATCAGGAGTAACAACGGCACGCTCGCGATCGAAGGATTCGACCCGCCAATTTCGGATCTGATTGGTGAAGTGACGATCGGGCGCAATGCAATTTCCAGCCAGTCGTTGGGTGCGCAGTTTCTCGGCGCGCCGATCAGAATTGATCTGACGCGCGCAGATGAGGCTCCTTATAGCGTGATCGCGACCGCGCGGGGCTCGGTAGCGGCGAACGGCATCATCAATGATCTCGGCGTGCCGCTCGACGGATTGATCAGCGGTGCAACTGCCTACGAAGCGCGCATTTTGTTTCCCGGAGGCAATGACGAGCAACCGCAGCCCTTGACGATTCAAATCGCGAGTGACCTTATGGGACTGGCCTTGAACCTGCCGGAGCCCGTCAGTAAATCGGCAGAGTCGACGTTGCAGGTCAGCGGCGATATCCGTTTCATGCCCGGTGGTGAAGTGATCGAGAGTGCCGGGTCTGCCGAGACGCCACTGGCCTGGCAACTCGCGTTTAACAAGGGCGATGACGCGTGGGATTTTGATCGTGGCGTCGTCACATTAGGGCGCGATGTGCCGCAGCCTGCCGATGTGCGCGGACTGCATATTCGCGGCACTACCGATACCGTGCGGCTCGAAGACTGGCTGAACGTTTCGCGTAGCGGTAACAATAATGTCGGCGCCGCGGATCGCATTCGCTCGATCGAGCTTGGCATTGCTGATCTCTATGCCGTTGGCCAGCATCTCAAGGGGCATCAGCTGAGCGTCGATCGGAGCGCACGCGACTGGCTGGTGCAAATCGATGGCGACGACATGGTGGGTTCGATTTTCGTGCCTTACGAATTCGATTCGGAGCGTGCGATGGTCATTGAAATGGAGCGCATGCGGCTGCCTGGTGACGACAGCTCGACCGGTGACCCGGCCAAGCTCGATCCGCGCAAACTCCCGCCGATAACGGTGACGGCCAAAGACTTTGCGCTCGGCGATCGTTATCTGGGCACGCTGGATGCGCGTGTGGAGAGGGTAGCGGGTGGCCTGGAAGCGACGTCGATCATAACCAAGGACGAAACCTTCGAGGTCGCGGCTACAGGGCGCTGGCTGGCAGACGATGCCGACGAGCTTGGCAGTCGCACGACTATCTCAGGCTCGATGACCAGCCGTGATGTCATGCGCACGATGACGCGACTGGGCTTTGCACCGGGCATTGTCAGCGACTCGATGACTGCGCAGTTTGACGTGAACTGGTCCGGCGGGCCGCGCGCGGAATTTCTCGATGTGCTCGATGGCGAGGTGCAGGTGCGTTTTGGCAACGGCCAGCTGGAGGAGGTCGAGCCGGGCGCCGGGCGCGTGTTCGGACTGATGAGTGTCGTCGCATTGCCGCGGCGGTTGTCACTCGATTTTCGCGACGTGTTCAACAAGGGATTCGGTTTCGACAAGATCGACGGCACGTTTCGTATTGAGGACGGCCAGACTTACACCTGTGACCTGTCACTTGAAGGGCCGGCCGCCGACATCGGCATTGTCGGCCACGCGGATCTTGTAAACCGTGACTACGATCAGGCGGCGATCGTCAGCGCCAATGTTGGCAATACGCTGCCTATCGTCGGCGCCGTCGTGGCGGGGCCGCAGGTTGCTGCCGCTCTGTTGATTTTCTCGCAGATCTTCAAAAAGCCGTTGCAGGAAGTCGGCCAGGTGTATTACTCGATTAGTGGTTCCTGGGATGAGCCGACCATCGATGGCGCGGATGCCGCTATTTTTGCGAATCGTGGCGCGATGGCCGGGTGCCTTGCCAATGCCGACGATCCTCAGACGCAAAGCAACTGAAACGGAATGCCATGCGCGTAGCAGCACTGCAAATGAACAGCGGCTCGGAGGTACCGACGAATCTCGAAGTCGCCGAGCGCCTGATCAGCGAGGCTGCGAGCGACGGCTGCGAGCTGGTTGTGCTGCCCGAGAACTTTGCGCTAATGCCGGAGCGCGCTACCGACAAGGCCGCGCATGCCGAAGCGCCGGGGAGCGGGCCGATCCAGAGTTTCTTGTCGGATGCCGCGCGTCGCTATTCGGTGTGGATCATCGGCGGCAGCCTGCCGCTCGTGTCACCTGAAACGGCTGCCGGGCGCGTTTACGGCGCCTGTCCGGTCTACGATCCGACCGGTGCCTGCAAAGCCCTGTACCGAAAAATTCACCTGTTCGACGTGGATCTCGCGGAGAAGCAGGAGTCCTATCGCGAGTCACACTCGATGTATCCGGGCGACGAGGTTGTATCAGTCACGACGCCCTGTGGACGGGTCGGTCTCACGATTTGCTACGACCTGCGTTTTCCGGAGATGTATCGACAGCTGGTGGACGCGGGCGCGACGGTGTTTACGGTGCCGGCGGCCTTCACCGTCACCACGGGCAAAGCGCACTGGAAGACGTTGCTGCGCGCGCGCGCAATTGAGAATCTGGCCTATGTCATCGCGGCCGGGCAATATGGCCAGCATCCTGACAACCGCTCGACGTTCGGGCACTCAATGATCTGCGATCCCTGGGGACGGGTGATCGCCGAGCAACCTGCTGGTAATTGCGTGGTGGCCGCCGATATCGACCCGCAGCTGCCGGCGAAACTGCGGGCTGAGTTTCCCGCACTGAGCAACCGGCGTCTCTGACGCGGGTCGCTACAACAAGACCTAAGGAGCTATGCACCCATGAGCAATGGGAACGACAATAATCCAATCGATACGGTCATGGCGCGTTTGCTGGAGCCGGCCGGGCTCGGCGAGCGGCAGCTCAGCAGTGCGCTGGGAGCGGTCATGCGCGGCGGCGTCGATTATGCCGACCTGTACTTTCAGGTCAGTCGACAGGAAAGCTGGATGCTCGAAGACGGCATCATTCGCGAAGGCAGTTTCAACCTGGACCAGGGCGTGGGGGTGCGCGCCACGAGCGGCGAGAAGACCGGATTTGCCTACTCTGACGAGCTGATAATGCCGGCGCTCGAGCAGGCCGCCGGTGCCGCGCGCGCGATCGCACGCCAGGGTCAGGACAAGCGCCTGCAGGCGTGGCATCGCAGTGAGGCCGTGCCGCTGTATCCGTTTCTCGATCCAACGACCAGCATTGACGACGCGGACAAGACGGCGATGTTGTGCGAAATTGACGCGGCCACCCGTGCACTCGACGAGCGTGTCGAGCAGGTCATTGTGAGTTTGTCCAGCAGCCAGGAGCTAATGCTCGTTGCTGCATCCGATGGCACGATGGCCGCGGATGTGCGGCCGCTGGTGCGGCTGAACGTCTCGGTGATTCTCGAGGAGAACGGCCAGCGCGAGCAGGGCTTCTCCGGGGGTGGTGCCCGAACGGATTTACATTACTTTCTGGACAGTGATCGCCCCATGCAGTTTGCGCGCGAAGCCGTGCGCCTCGCGGCAGTGCAGCTCGAGGCGGCACCTGCGCCAGCGGGCACCATGCCAGTCGTGCTGGGTCCCGGTTGGCCCGGCGTGCTGTTGCACGAGGCTGTCGGTCACGGACTGGAAGGCGATTTCAATCGGAAAGGGGTATCGGCGTTCAGCGGCAAACTGGGACAGAAAGTTGCCGCAAAGAATTGCACGATCGTCGATGACGGCACGATCGAGCAGCGCCGTGGCTCATTATCCGTCGACGATGAGGGTACGCCGGGACAAAACACGGTACTGATCGAAAACGGCATATTGATCGCTTACATGCAGGACAAACTCAACGCTCGACTGATGGGCATGACACCGACCGGCAACGGGCGGCGGGAATCGTACGCACACGTGCCGATGCCGCGCATGACCAACACCTATATGCTGGCGGGCCAGCACGCCCACGAAGACATAATCGCCTCCGTTGATAAAGGTATCTATGCGCCGAGTTTCTCGGGCGGCCAGGTCGACATTACGTCAGGAAAATTCGTATTCTCGGCGAATGAGGCCTACCTGATAGAGAACGGCAAAGTCACCACTCCGGTCAAAGGCGCCATGCTGATTGGCGATGGCCCCGAAGCTCTGCACAAGATATCGATGGTCGGCGACAACCTGGAGCTTGATACGGGTGTTGGCGTTTGCGGGAAGGAAGGGCAGTCAGTTCCGGTGGGCGTAGGCCAGCCGACCCTGAAAATTGACGAGCTCACCGTCGGCGGTACGGCCTGATACAGCCGGCGATTGGACGGCGCGCCACTGGACACCGCGCCGTGTCTATGGACAATGAGGTGACTCAATCGCCGCGGTAACAAGATTATGTGGGTCGTGAAGCCAATCTACGAGAGCTTGCCGTACTTCTACCTGATCGTCGGAGCGATCTCGTTCGGCGCATCGATGGTGATCAGTCACTGGTACTGGCCGGAGATCTGCTTCGTAGTGGGCCTGCTTTGCCTGGTCGGCGGCCTTGTTGTCTTGCTGAAACGTCGCGATTACCGGGTTTCGGACAAGCGCCCGGGCTCGAAGCAAGACTAGGCGAAAATAGCGCCCTGCGAGTTACTGTTCGTTGACGACCGAGTCCTGATCTTCGAGCTGCTCGTCCAGTTCTTCTTCGTCCGGTTCCTCTGCGTCGAATTTTTCGTGAGTGTCCGTCTGCTCAATCCGAATATCGTGGTACACGAGCTCATGGACACCGAGTGAAACGACGTCGCCGTGCCGAAGACGATACTTCTTGACCTGTTTTTCGCCGAGAAACACGCCGTTCGTGCTGTTGAGGTCTTCGATAACACAGCCACGATCGTCGCTGATGAGCTGTGCGTGGTGGCGACTGACGAATTTGCTCTTGATATAGATTTCGTTGTCAGATGAGCGGCCGACGATGACCCGTCCCTGGGGAAAGCTGTGCTCTGCGACCAGTTCGCCGTTCGTGAAGATCTCGACGCGCGTTACGGTTCCACTCGATGCTCTTCTGCTGCTGCATATCCAGTATTTGCTGGTGCCGACCGGTGCTGCTCTCGTGCTCATGCCAGTTGAGTTCGTCGATCGCCGAGTGCACGTCGGCGTCTTCAACGACGTGTTTCTCGTCAGCGTACGCACAAAGCAGCGCGGTATCACACAGCGTATTAATCAAGTCGAGGAACGCCACCGGTGTAGCGGTGGATGGTGCGAAACGCCTCGTCGGCAAACAGGTCCTCGCCTATCGTGGCCCGCTATCGACAAACGGTGCGCGATGTATTGCTCCATTTCGCGGAGATCCAGCGCGCCCAAGTGAAACCGCAGGCGGACGCGCTGTACCAGCTGCTTGAGGCCTGGCGAGTCCAGCGTGTCGCGCAGTTCGGGCTGTCCGGCAAGGATGATGCGCAGCACCTTTTCCTTGTGCGTTTCTATCCCCGAAATCAGGCGAATCTCTTCCAGCACCTTGTGGCTTAGATTCTGTGCCTCATCGACAATGAGAACGACTTTCTTGTCGTTTGAGTATTGCTCGATCAGGAACATGTTGAGCATGTCGAGCAGCTCGACCTTGCGCTTCTTGAAGGGCTTGAAGCCAAACTCGGTGAGTACGGCCTGCAGGAACTGCGTTGGTGTCAACTGGGTCTGCGAGACGACGGCGTAGACAACGTCATCTTCGAGTTCCGATAAAAAAGACTGCAGCAAGGTGGTTTTACCGGAGCCGATTTCGCCGGTGATGACGACGAAACCGTCGGCCAGCCAGATTGTGGATTCCATGTACGCCTTGGCGCGGGCGTGCTGCTTGCTCCAGTAGATGAAGTCCGGGTCAGGCGTGAGCCGAAAAGGCTGCGCGCTGAGATTGAAATGCTGCAAGTACGACATATCTGACGAGTTTACCCGTTTTTCCCACCCGGCGGCTACGGTCCTTTGCCGGATACCGGTGCCGACTGCGTCACAGTTTGCTCGATTACGTTCAGAAACGCATCGCGCTGCTCGGCGCACTCGGCGACCACCGTGATATGTCCGAGCTTGCGGCCCGGCCGCGGTTCTTTTCCGTAGTCGTGCAGCGTGCCCTGGTCAAGCTCACGGGCAGCGGCGGGAATCTCGCCGATCAGGTTAAGCATGCCTGCGTGCCCGCGGCTTGCGGTCGAACCCAGTGGCAGCCCGGCGACGGCCCGGAGGTGGTTCTCAAACTGCGACGTAGCGGCGCCTTCGATCGTCCAGTGGCCCGAATTGTGGACGCGCGGCGCGAACTCGTTGGCCAGCAGCCGATTCCCCGAGCGCAAACAGCTCCAGCGCCAGCACGCCGACGTAATCCAGGTGCTCGAGCAGCTTGTGCGTGGCCGCCGCTGCAAGTTCGGCGAGTTCCGGCGCATCGACCGGTGATCGCGACGTATGCAGGATGCCGTTGCGGTGTACGTTGCGGGTTAACGGATAAATGCGCACGTTGCCGCGCGCGTCGCGCACCCCGATCGATGAGACCTCAAAATCGAACGGCACCCACTGTTCGGCGATGAGCGCCTGGCCACGCAGCGCACGCCACGCAGCATCGACATCGTCACTGGTTCGAACGACGAACTGGCCTTTGCCGTCATAACCCAATCGTCGGGTCTTGACGACCAGGGGTAGCCCGAGCTCTGTGGCCGCCGCGACCAGGTCTGCGCGCGTGTCAACGGCACGATAGCCTGGTAATGGCACGCCGAGCTCCTCGAAGAGTTGTTTCTCGTCCAGGCGATCCTGGGCGTGCCGCAGAGCTGTCGCTGGCGGGTAGACGGGCACGCTACCCTCGATTTGCTGTAATGCGGCGACCGGCACGTTTTCGAATTCGTAAGTGATGACGTCGCAGCTTGCGGCCATGTCAGCCAGTGCGTCAGGATCGCCAAATGGGCGCTGCACGACCGGCCCGCAACACGCGGCCGGGGGCGCGGGCGATGGATCCAGAAAACAGACCTCCAGCTCCAGGTCCCGGGCAGCTAATCCCAGCATCTGGCCGAGCTGACCGGCGCCGATTATGCCGATGCGCATGAGCTTATTGTGTCGGGTCGTTGTTAGCCAGGACAGTATCGGTCTGCTTGCGACGGAACGCATCCAGTGCTGTTGCTACCTTCGGGTCGCCAAGCGCGACAATGGCAGCCGCCAACAGCGCGGCGTTAACAGCACCGGCGTTACCGATTGCCATGCTGCCGACCGGAATGCCGGCAGGCATCTGCACTATCGACAGCAAGGAGTCCATGCCGCTCAGTGCTTTCGATTCCACGGGCACGCCCAGCACGGGCAGGCGGGTTTTCGCAGCGGTCATACCGGGCAAATGTGCGGCGCCACCGGCGCCGGCTATGATGACCTTAAGACCGCGCTCGACCGCCGACTCCGCGTATTCAAACAACAGGTCAGGCGTGCGATGTGCCGATACGACGCGCACCTCGTGGGAGACTCCAAGCTCATTGAGCGTGTCCCTGGCGCGACGCATTGTTTCCCAGTCCGAGCGGGACCCCATGATGATGCCGACGTCGATATTCATCGCGAAAGTCTATCACTATTGTCGCTATTGTTGATTAACGGCGCAGCTGCGCCAGCGCAGCACGGATGGGTTCCGGGTCGATATTACGCATCAACTTGCCGATGTACTGTTTTTGCCGCCGCAGCGCACCGTGCGCTTTGATGCGGCGCGCCTCGAGCACGGCATCGAGCAGTTCCTCGTCCAGCTGCATGCCCAGCAGGTCGGGTTCCTTGACCGTGAGCAGCTCTTCGCCCAGCCGCTGCAGGGCGATGTATTCTCTCTTTCTTGCACTTTTGCTGGGCTTTAATTCAGTCACCGGCTAAAGTACTCCCGCAGTTAGTCCCGACCGCCGCGACCGGAGTTTATCACGCAAAATTGCGGCGCACTGACCGCGCACAAGGGAACGGAATTTCAATGACACCAAAAGAACTCGAAGGCCTGGTAAAGCTGGCACTCGAAGAGGCTAAAAAACTGGGGGCCGATCAGGCCGAAGTTGGCGCCAGCCACGACAAGGGATTGTCCGCGACGGCGCGCCTTGGCGATGTGGAAAATCTCGAATACACCAGCGATCGTGGCATCGGCATTACCGTGTACAAGGATTTCTGCAAAGGCAGTGCCAGCACATCGGATATTTCGGCGGATGCGATACGCGAAGCGGTGGCCAAAGCCTGCACCTTTGCGAAAGTGACAGCGGCGGACAAGTACGCGGGGCTCGCGGATGCCGAGCTCATGTGCACCGAGATCAAAGACCTTGGGCTCGATCATTCGTGGAGCATCGAGGCGCAAGATGCCATCGAACTCGCGATCGAGACCGAAGCAGCGGCTTTGCAGTTCGACAAACGCATCAGCAACTCCGAGGGTGCGACCGTGGCAACAAATCGCGGCACGCGTACCTACGGCAACTCGCACGGCTTTATTGGCAGCGTCTCACGCACCAGTCACAGCATTACCTGTGTCGTGCTGGCCGAGTCGGATGGCGTCATGCAGCGCGATTACCACTACACGGCCGCGCGCTCGCCCGAGGATCTCGATGACGCGGCGTCGGTCGGTCGCACGGCGGCAAAACGCGTGCTGGACCGACTCGGTGCCAGGAAGCTTACGACACGGCGCGCACCGGTATTGTTCACGCCGGAACTTGCGCGCGGTTTTATCGGTCACGCCGTGGGGGCAGTATCTGGCGGTGCGCAGTACCGACGCTCGTCATTCCTGCTCGATGCCAAAGGCAAAAAAATATTCCCGGATTTTGTGAACGTCGAGGAACGCCCGCACCTGCATAAGGGCATGGCGAGCAAGCCCTACGATGCTGACGGTGTGGCCACTTACGATCGCGATCTGTTTGTCGGCGGAGTGCTGCAGGACTACGTCCTGAGCAGCTATTCGGCGCGTCGCCTGGGACTCACGACGACGGCTAATGCCGGTGGGACGCAAAACCTGGTGGTGCCAGGCGGCGGCAAAGACCTCGCCGAACTCGTGGCGCAGATGGGCACCGGGTTGCTGGTCGAGGAATTGATCGGTCAGGGTGTCAATGGCGTCACCGGCGATTATTCGCGCGGCGCGGTTGGACACTGGGTCGAAAATGGCGAGATTCGATACCCGGTGCACGAAGTCACCATTGCGGGAAACCTCCTCGAGCTTTATCCGCGCATTGTTGCGATTGGCGATGACCAGGATTTGCGCGGCGGGATTCGCTGCGGCTCGTTGCTGCTCGAGGAGATGACTATCGCCGGGGCTTAGGCCTCGGTGGCCGGAGGCTTTGGCGCGGGGTCCAGTTCGTCGAGCAGGTCGGAGAGCGATCGTCCGGCCAGCGTCGATTCGACGGCTGCGTCGACGTCATCGCCCAGTTTCTGAATGATGGCGCTCCATCTTGGGTCCTGGTAGGAGCCGGTTTCGCCATCGATACGCACGACTTTCAAAATATCCGTTAACAAGATGCGCGACATTTCACGGCCTGGCGTTAACTGTTCGTGTTCGTTGGTTGCCAGGAGGCCGTTGTTTTCGAGCGCCTCGACGATCGGCCCAATCGTGATCGACGGGATGCGCAGATTGCTGCTCAACTCTGCCAGGGTGACGGTCCTGTCGTGGCTCCTGAAGGCGCTGCCGACCTTCAGCATCGTGTTCAGCGCCAGCCGTTCGCGCATCGAGTTGGAGAGACGAGGTTCGCGCCGCCCGATCCGCAGGTAAGCCGGGTTCTGGACATAAAAGGCGAGCTGCGCGCCGATCAGCAGGATGAGCCAATTCAGGTACAGCCAGATAAGTGTCGTGATGGCAATCGCGAAGCTCGCATAGATCGCCTGAATACGCGCCGAGTTGGCCAGCACCACGGCGAAAATGACGCTTGCCGTTGCCCACAGAAAACCACCGGCCAGGCCACCAACCAGCGCTGCGCGCAAACGCACCTGTGTGTTCGGCATGTAAACGTAGAGAAACGTGAACGCAGCACTGACGAGCAGAAAGGGCGTCAGCTTGCTGCTGACCACAAACAGCGGACCCAGGATGTCGTTCTCGATCAGCGCCTGCACAATCGACTCGTTCTGGAGCGTCGTGATCATGCCAAGCGCAACAACGATCAGAACCGGACCGACCAGTAGCACGAGCATGTACTCGGTGAAGCGACGAGCAAAACTGCGGGCCTTGGTCACGTACCAGACGTAATTGAAGCTCTCTTCGACCTTCTGCACCATCGAAATGGCGGTATAGATAAAAAACGCCAGACCGATGCCGCCGAGCACGCTGCCGTTGACGTTGTTTACCAGCATCATCAGCTTGTCGCCGATTTCCACGCCTTTGTCACCGAGTGGCTCGAGTATCGTGTAGAGCCGCACCTCGAGGCCTTTGTGGACGCCAAGGCCCTTGAGTACCGAAAAGCTGAACGCGATGAGGGGCACGACCGACAATAACGTCGTATAAACCAGGCTCATCGAACGGAGCGTGAGCTGGCCCGAGAAAATATCGCGCAGCAGGGCGTACAGGTAGCGCAGTATGCCGCGGGCAATGCGACCGGGCGGGCCGTATTTTGCCAACACATCGCCCCATACGATGCGCTCGACGTAATTGACTAAATTACCGATCATCCAGCCATTGTACATCCTGCATGCACAACGGGCTGCGATCTTGTACCGCGAAACGGCAATCGCCCGACATATTTATTGGCGGACTGTCTCGCTGGCGCTCGCTTTATGTCTCGCCAATAAATATCTCGTGCGCTTGCCTCCCTCGGAGCGAGGCCTGGTTGGTGTATCGGGGTCAGGTTTTCGTCATGCGCTCGAGGGCTTCCCGGTATTTGTCGCCGGTGCGCTTTAAGATTTCGGCCGGGAGATCGGGGCCGGGCGCGGTCTTGTCCCAGTCAAGCGTATCGAGGTAGTCGCGAACAAACTGCTTGTCGAAGCTCGGCGGGCTGATGCCGACGGCATAGCCGTCGACCGGCCAGAATCGTGACGAATCCGGCGTTAGTACCTCGTCAATGAGGTACAGGCGGCCTTCCGCATCGAGCCCGAATTCGAACTTGGTATCGGCAATGATGATGCCGCGCGCAAGCGCGTAAGCTGCCGCGCGCTCATAAACTGCAATGGCCGCGTCGCGCACCCGCGCGGCCAGCTTCTCGCCAACAAGATCGGCCACCTGCGCAAAACTGATGTTCTCATCGTGACTACCGGCGGCTGCCTTGCTCGATGGCGTGAACAGCGTCTGCCCCAGCTTCTCGGCCTGCTGCAGACCCGCCGGCAGGTCGATGCCGCAGACCTGGCCGGTGGCCTGGTAGTCGCGCCAGCCGGAGCCAATCAGGTAGCCGCGCACGACAGCTTCGATGGGCAACGGCTGCAAGCGCTTGACCACCAGCGAGCGGTTTCTGAGCTGCTCGCGGAGTTCCGGATCCGTGATGACGTCGTCCACGCGCAGTTCGGTTAGCTGAGTGTCAATGATGTCAGCCATCATGCGAAACCAGAACAGGGAGATACGGGTCAGGATCTCGCCCTTGCCCGGAACGGGATCGGGCATCACCACGTCGTACGCAGACAGGCGATCTGTCGTCACGATCAGCAGATGGTCGTCATCGACACCGTAGATGTCGCGAACCTTGCCGCGACCCAGGAGCGGCAATTCGGGAATAGAGGATTCGAACAACACGTCTGCAGCGTTCATTGACAAAAGCGCTCGTTTGGCCGGACACAGGTAGTGAATGATCACCTGTCCACAACGTTCAGGCAAGGCCGGGCATTGGGAAAGCCCGCTGGCAACCGTTAGGATACCGATTCTTCACGTTGCCCGATGGCGGGAATCTCGATTGTACTGGGGCAAGATCATAGGCACGCTGGCCGGGCTGGCAACTTTGAAGCCGTGGTTTGTCGTTCTCGGGCTGTTTCTCGGTCATCAGTTCGACCGTGGCTTCGCCGATCGCTTTAAGGACTTCCAGAAACAGGGCGAGGACATTGGTCGTGTCTCCGAGGACTTTGTGCGCGCCCTGTTCCAGACGATGGGGCATCTTGCCAAGATCGACGGTCGTGTCTCCGAGGATGAGATTCGGGCGGCACGCATGATCATGCATCGCCTTGGATTGGGGCCGGCCGCGGTGCGCCGTGCGATTGCCTGGTTTGATAGCGGCAAGACACCCGGGTTTCCATTGCTGAAGACGGTGCGCACAGTGCGTCGCAATGGTGCGCGAGGTGCCGGCAAGCGCGTGCTGTTCGTGCGCCTGTTGCTGGAGGTAGTGCTGGCAAAAGACGCACTGAGCAAAGCTGAGCGCACGCTGATCTGGACTGTTTGTAATGAGCTGGATATTGGTCGTGTCGAACTGGCGCAGCTGGAAGCGATGATCCGTGCGCAGAAAGGCTTCAAACGCTCGCCGGCCGGCAGTGCTGACGCCGCGCGCGTACGCGCTGCTTACGAAGCGCTCGGTGTTGCACCGGATACGAGCAACGATGAGATAAAAATCGCGTACCGGCGCTTGATGAATCGCAACCACCCGGACAAGATTACTGGCAGCAATCCCGATGCGGCCGTACTTGCCGAGGCCGAGCGTCGCACGCGAGAGGTACGCAGGGCCTACGAAATGCTGAAGGCGCGGCGCTCGATTCGGTAACTTTGCCTGGTGTGGCAACGGTTTGTGATTGGCGTTGCTGGAGTACTCAGGTAACCTCGCAGTCCTCAAATGCGAAAGGACCAGCCGTGACGCCCTTGATCGCCCCTTCGATACTCTCTGCCGATTTCGCCCGTTTGGGCGAAGACGTCAAAGCCGTTCTGGATGCCGGTGCTGACATTGTTCACTTCGACGTCATGGACAATCACTTCGTGCCGAACCTGACGATCGGTCCGATGATTTGCGATGCCCTGCGCAACTTCGGCATCGAAGCGCCCATCGATGTGCACCTGATGGTCGAGCCCGTCGATCGCATTATCCCGGACTTTGCAAAGTCCGGCGCAAGCTACATTACGTTTCACCCCGAGGCGAGTCGCCACGTTGATCGCTCGCTTGGCTTGATCAGGGAGCAGGGCTGCAAGTCAGGGCTGGTCTTCAACCCCGCAACGCCACTGGACTGGCTCGAGCACGTGCTGGACAAGGTCGACATGGTGTTGCTGATGTCGGTAAACCCGGGCTTTGGCGGGCAGAAGTTCATTCCGTCGACGCTGGAGAAGCTGCGCACGGCGCGGCGCATCATCGACGCCAGTGGCTATGACATCAGACTGGAAATCGACGGCGGAGTGAAGGTCGATAACATCGGGGATATCGCCGCAGCGGGTGCCGACACGTTCGTTGCCGGATCCGCCATATTCGGCAGTGACGACTACGCCGCGACTATTGGCGCCATGCGCTCGGCCATTCGCTCGGCGATAGCGAAAGCTGTCTAGAAGTTTCTGTTCGGCCGCGCGCCGAATACAACAATAGTCTTGCCGCTCGCTGACACCAGGCCCTGTTCCTCGAGCACCTTGAGAACGCGTCCGGCCATTTCTCGCGAACAACCAACCAACCGGCTGAGTTCCTGGCGACTCACCTTGATCTGCATGCCGTCCGGGTGTGTCATGGCGTCGGGTTCATTGCAGAGATCCATGATCGCGTGGGCCACGCGTCCGGTGACGTCGACAAATGCGAGGTCGCCGAGCTTGCGGTTGGTGCGGTCAAGTCGTGAGGCCAGCTGCGTGGCCAGTTCGAAAATCAGGCCCGGGCTCTCACTCGCAATCTGGCGGAAGCGTGGATACGTCATTTCGGCGATTTCGCATTCTGTGCGCGTACGCACCCAGGCGCTGCGCGTGGGCTGTTCGTAGAACAGGCCCATTTCGCCGAAAAACTGACCTTTGTTCAGGTACGCAAGAACCATCTCGTTGCCGTCTTCGTCCTCGATCATGACTTCGACCGAGCCGTCCACGATGTAGTAAAGAACGTCCGGCAAATCCCCGGCATGGATCATTACGGTTTTCGATGGCACGGTGCGCACCCGGCAGTAACTCAAGAATCGGTTGATTGCCGGTACATCGCTCAGGTTTTTCGCTGTTGTCTGCATTACTTAATCCTCGCCCCTGTTGCGCACCTCTTTTAATACAGATTGCCTGCAAGGGCAAGCTAAGTGCGTGTTTTATCGTGTTTTATCGAGATAACGTGATGATCAGACCCAATAAGCGGTCCGGGTCATGATCTTTGCCGTTACCCGCATGAGTTGTTTGACTGGCCCTGGCAATTCGGCCGCGCCCGCGGCGACGGCGTCTTCCCCGTGTTTATGCTCTTCGTCGCGCATTTGTGTGACGATTGCACGACTCTTTGCATCCGCCGCTGGCAGTCCCTGCAAATGTTTGTCGAGGTGGTCACACACCTGGCGCTCGGTCTCTGCAATGAAGCCCAGGCTCCACTTGTCACCCAGCAGACCGCTGGCAGCGCCGATCGCGAAGGCACCGGTGTACCAAAGCGGGCTAAGCCGACTCGGGATTTCTCCCAGTTCGTGGAGGCGCTGCTCGCACCAGGCCAGGTGATCGAACTCCTCATCGGCCGCGTGCTGCATCTGCTCCTCGACAGCACTGTCCCTGGCAACAGCGGCATGGCCTTTGTAGAGCGCCTGTGCGGCAACCTCGCCGGCATGATTGACCCGCATCAGGCCGGCTGCGTGCGACCGCTGTGAGGCATTGAGCTCGCCTGCTGACACGGATGTCGCAGGATTCGGGCGTGTGGCGTGACCTGCCGGGGCTGCAATCGTGCGAAGGGCATCGTTTGCGCCGGCCAGGAGACGGTCAATTGCGGAGAGTTCACGATTTGTCACAAATTCATTATAGCGAACCCGCGCTCTCTGACGGTATACTCCGCAGCCATTTTTTGTAGCAACAGCATAACTTCAGGAGAAAATTCATGACTTTGCGTTTAATCTCGGCCTTAGTGGTCGTTTCGGCTTCGTTCTCTGCGATGGCCCAGGAAGTGCCCGAGAGCCCCTGGTCTGGTAAGGCAACCCTCGGTTACCTGGCAACGTCGGGCAATACGGAAAACTCCACGCTGAATTCCGGCGTTGAAGTTGGTTTTGCAACAGGGAAATGGCAGCACCTGGCCACCGCCACAGCGATCAGTGCCTCGGACAACGAGATCGCCACGGCAGAGGCCTACGGCCTTGGCTGGAAAAGTGAGCGTAACCTGACAGATACCGATTTCCTGTTCGGCAGGCTTGCCTGGCGCAAGGATCGCTTTAGCGGCTATGACAGCCAGTTCTCGCAGACCGTCGGTTATGGTCGCCGTCTGATTCACACCGATCAAGCACGTGCTCAACGTGGAAGTTGGCGCCGGTTCGCGGCAGTCCAAATTGAATACTGGCATCACAGAAAACGAGGCGATTTTCCGGGGCGGTGCCTACTACAAGTGGCTGTTCAGCGAAACGGCCGAATTTCGTCAGGATTTCACGACTGAGTCGGGCAGCAGCAACACCTACTTCGAGTCAGTATCGGCCATATCCGCCAAGCTGCTTGGTGACCTGGCGCTGGTCGCCTCTTATACGATCAAGAACAACAGCGATGTACCGGCGTTGACAGAAAAAACCGATACCTACACGGCTTTGTCGTTGGAATACTTGTTCTGAGCTGATGTCGCGTCGGCCAGGTCGATACGGCTGGTTCTTAAGTAACTGATAATAAAAGAAAAAAGGCGCCCAAATCAGGGCGCCTTTTTTCATTGAAGAACAAAGGCCCGATCCATTGCAAAAAAGTGGGGCGTCGAGTAGAATTTCGCGCCTTTCGCCGTTGCGGCACCTGCTTTGCGGGAGCTCGCAGCACACGGGGCAACCAGACTGATCAAAGCCTCGTAGAAGAGCGACATTTTTCCCTGACGGAAACCAGAATTATGAAGACGTTTTCTGCAAAAGCAGCAGAAGTTCGCCGCGATTGGTACGTGATTGATGCCACGGGCAAGACCCTCGGTCGCCTGTCGACGGAAATCGCTCATCGCCTGCGTGGCAAACACAAGCCGGAATACACGCCGCACGTTGATACGGGTGACTACATTGTCGTGGTCAATGCCGAGAAAGTGCGCGTTACCGGCAACAAGCTGAAAGACAAGATTTATTACCGGCACACCGGTTATATCGGTAACCTGAAGTCGATCTCGCTCGAAAAGCTCCTGAAAGAGGCGCCGGAGCGCGTCATTGAGGGTGCCGTCAAGGGCATGCTGCCGCGGGGCTCGTTGGGTCGCCAGATGTATTCGAAGCTGCGCGTGTTTGCAGGTCCCGAGCATCCGCACGCTGCGCAGCAGCCCATACCTTTGCAAGTGAATGCTTAAGCCCTTAGAGCTTGAGCGTTGGGAAAATATTATGAGTGATACGATTTTTTACGGCACCGGACGACGCAAAACGTCGACCGCACGTGTGTTTCTGACAGCCGGCACTGGCGACATCACGGTGAACAAACGTCCGCTGGGAACGTTCTTCGGCCGCAAGACCGCGCAGATGATCGTGCGCCAGCCGCTCGAACTGACTCAGTTGAACGAGAAGTTCAATGTCAATGTCACCGTCAAAGGCGGCGGCACGACGGGGCAGGCGGGCGCAATTCGGCATGGCCTGACCCGGGCGCTGATGGAATACGATGAGTCGCTGCGTCCGTCCCTGCGCAAGGCCGGGTTTGTTACCCGCGATGCCCGCGAGGTTGAGCGCAAGAAGGTTGGCCTGAGAAAAGCCCGCCGCGCCACGCAGTACTCGAAGCGCTAGTATTTCGAGGATTTACGATCGCTTGTTACTGGGGGATCGTCTAGTGGTAGGACTGCGGACTCTGACTCCGCCAACGGGGGTTCGAATCCCTCTCCCCCAGCCAAAAAACGAAAGCCCGCTAACGCGGGCTTTTTTTTGACTGTCAGGTGCGCATTTCTCGCACGCCGCCAGCGTGGGCAACCAACAGAATGTCAGCCGGGCGCAGCGCAAAGATGCCGACAGTTACGACGCCCGGTAGACGATCAATGCGGGTCTCCATCTCGAGCGGATTGGAGATCTTCAGGCCATGTACGTCGAGAATATGGTTGCCGTTGTCGGTAATGAACCCATCACGCCAGACGGGTTGACCGCGCATCTTCATTAATCGTCGAGTGATAAATTCCTGAGCCATCGGCAGCACTTCGATCGGCAACGGAAATTCGCCGAGCATACCGACCAGCTTGGTATCGTCGACGATACAAACAAAACGTCGCGACGCGGCGGCTAATATTTTCTCGCGCGTCAGCGCGCCACCGCCGCCTTTGATCAGCCGCAGGTGCTTGTCAGCCTCATCGGCGCCATCGATGTAAAGATCGAGGTCCGGCACCTGGTTCAGCGTTCGAACCTCAAAGCCGCGGTCTTCCAGGAGTGCGGTTGAGGCGCGGGAGCTGGATACGACGCAGTCAATAAGATCGCGTTTTTCCTCGAGCATATCGATAAGGAAATTAACCGTGGAACCGGTGCCGACACCGAGTTTCATGCCGGGCTCGATAAACTCAAGGGCGGCCGTTGCCGCGAGGCGTTTTTTCTCTGCTGGATCCATGGGGCCGTACTATAGTCAAATTGGCACCCGATTTGTATGCGGCAGAGCACAGTTCGACGACAAAAAAAAGAGCCCGCCAAGGCGGGCTCTCATATTTGCTTCGGAAGAAGGCCTCCTTCCGTAGCGACTAACTAACTACCGTCTCCTGCGGCTAGCCTTTTTCCGTGTGGCTTTGCGCTTGGTAGCTTTTCTCTTCGTCTTACGCTTGGCTACTTTCTTCTTCGCCTTACGCTTCGTCGCTTTCTTTTTCGTCTTACGCTTGGCTACTTTCTTCTTCGCCTTACGCTTTGTCGCTTTCTTCTTGGTTTTACGCTTGGCGACTTTCTTTTTCGCCTTACGTTTGGCCTTCTTCTTGGTTTTCCGTTTTGCTACTTTCTTCTTCGCTTTCTTTTTCGTCTTACGCTTGGCTACTTTCTTCTTCGCCTTACGCTTCGTCGCTTTCTTTTTCGTTTCGTCTTACGCTTGGCTACTTTCTTCTTCGCCTTACGCTTCGTCGCTTTCTTCTTCGTCTTACGCTTGGCTACTTTTTTCTTCGCTTTGCGTTTCGTTGCTTTCTTCTTCGTCTTACGCTTAGCTACTTTCTTCTTCGCTACGCGTCTTTTCGGTGCTGCTTTCTTACGAGTTACTTTCCGCTTCTTAGCGACTTTCCGCTTCGAAGCTTTTTTACGAGACTTCTTTTTGGTAGCCATTCATTTTCTCCGTGTCGGGTACCCGGAGCTGAGTATATACAACAATTGTGAAAAATCCAGAAACTGCGCACGTTCTGCAGGGCTGAAAAACCATGCTTTTTTACGACTCTACGAGAGTTGCAACCGCTCCAAAGGCAGCGGCTTCGACCGGCGAGCTGATTGTGATCGACAAGCAGGTTGCCAATTTGATTCGAGCCAGCAACATGCAACGACAACGCCGGGCGTATTCGTGCATCCGCTTTCGTATCGCGTCAGCGAACTTATAAAAAGGAGTTTGTATTGCAGGATTGCGTGCCATACGCCGCATCAGTGGCGGGCAGGAAGCATCAGTTAGCGTCAGAAAAAACCGTATAAAGCCGTATATCCCAAGGATTTGGCCGTATTTCCTCAACTTCCTGGCACGCGAAGGCAACGCCGATCAGTTTAGGTTGAAACCACAGTTGCCTGTGCCTGAGGAAGGCAAAACAACGATCGAAATATCCTCCGCCCATTCCGATCCGATTGTTGTTCTTGTCAAAAGCGACAGTCGGTGTAATCACAATGTCCAGGTTGCGAGGAGGAATCAGTTCGCCGTCGACCGGCTCCCAAATTCCGAAAGAGTTTTGTTCTAACGTGCTTTTGTGACTCAGTTCACGAAACAACATTTTTCTGCGTTCGCGCAAAACTGGCACGAAAATGCGCTTGTTTGCGCGCAAGGCCGCTTCGATGATGCTGCCGGTGTCTACCTCGTCGTCCAGTGACAGATAGCAAGCGATCGATTGGCTGGCAAAAAAAAGACGAGAGTGAATGACGCGTTTGCAGATTAACTCCGACGCTGTCGCGCGTTCGTACTCGTCCATTTCGCGACGAGCGCGCAACGCTTTTGCACGAAGTTGTTTCATCGTAAGGAGGCGCCTCCCGCCTGTGCCGTTACAAACCGTCGCTCTCGAACCAGAGCAACAGGTGGGGTCAGCCGTGGCCGCAACAGGCTTACCGTCGAAACGGCGCTGCGCAAATGCTGCCGACAGAACACGACCCCGAGATAAATATTTAGGGTCGAAAGGTTTCCAGGTTGGCATCGAACACTGCAGGAGGCGCCAATTTGATTGTCCAGTCGCAAACTTGGCGAAAACGCCAAGCTAGCGTTTTAAAGATCGAGTTGCTGCGTATCACTTAATGCGTTGTCGACGCGATCCGATATGAGTTTTAGTCTGTTGCTGAACGTGCCTTCGATTTCACTGTCACGGGCTTTCGCGTGCAGTAGATCATTGGCCATATTCAGCGCTGCCATGACAGCAATGCGGTCAAGCCCGACAATGCTCCCCGTATCGCGAATCTCGCGCATCTTGGAATTCAGCGCTTCAGCGGAGTCGAGCAGGTCAGTGCGTTCCTCCGGTGGGCATGCCACCAGGTATTCCTTGTCGAGGATGCGAACGCTTACGTGGGCAACCTGATTCGTCATTCGACGTGCTCCGCTGGACTATTGATTGACAGGTTCATGAACCCTGTTCCATTGCTTTGAGCCGACCAATCATTGCTTCAACACGGGCTCGCACCTGTTCGTTCTTTTGTAGCAACGTGGCGCGTTCAGACGTGAGAACGTCCTGGCGCTGCTTTAAGGAGCGATTCTCGTCCTGTAATTGATCGCAGACACCGACTAGGGCGTCAACGCGCTTTTCAAGGCGCTTGAGTTCGTGCTCGAAGGTCGAATTTATGCTGTCAGCCATTGGAGCAATATAGTCAGCCCGATGGATAGAATCAATCGTCTTATGTCACTACTGCAGGACTTCATGGCCAGCGGCGGACGTCCATGGGATCATAAGGGTTTGGCAGGGTTGAAAAGGTTGGCGCCAGGATGGATGAAAAAGTCGATCACGATGCACTCGAAGACGCACTAAGGCGCTGTGGCGCGAGCTGGGACGCCGCGCAAACTCATGGTCTGTTGACTGGGCGACTGGCGGTCTCAGGCGTGGCGGCGGGCCCTGACTGGCTGTTGCAGGTGCTCGAGGGAACGGACGAGACCAACGCGCAGCGCGCGGCGTGTCAGCAGATGCTGGACACGCTCTACCAGGCGACCTACTGGGAGCTATCGGAGCGACTGTCCGAGTTCACGCCGCTGTTGCCCGACGATCAAACCGATGCAGTTTTGCGCACCGCAGCGATGGCGCACTGGAGTGAAGGTTTTCTCCACGGCCTGGTCTCGGCACAGCATGGCGACGCGCTGCGGGACCGGCTGGCGGCGGAACCACTGGCCGACATCATTCGAGATATATTGCAGATTACCCGGGCGGAACTTGACGAGGCGACTGATGCCGAGACCAATGAGGCGGCGTACGTGGAATTGGTGGAGTTCTTGCGAGTCGCCGCGCAGCTGGCGTACGAAGAGCTTGCCGATATCCGCGATGCAACCCGGCGCTCGCAGGCCGACAGTCCGGATACCATGCACTGATACCGATTGGCGGCGTAGAATACGGGACGCCCGAAACTAACCGCGAGCTCGACCCAACGAAATGAACAGTAAAGAATTCGCGCGCCGCCGCCGGCAGTTGATGCGGATGGTCGGTGTCGGTGGCATCGCCATACTGCCTGCTGCACCTGTCAGAACGCGTAGTCGCGACGTCGAGTATCGCTACCGGCAGGACAGCGATTTTTATTACCTGACCGGGTTCGCTGAACCTGAGGCCGTTGCCGTGCTCGTGCCCGGCCGGGCCAGTGGTGAGTTCCTGTTGTTCTGTCGCGACCGTGACTCGGCGAAAGAGCAGTGGGACGGGTCGCGGGCGGGCCAGGACGGTGCCGTGAGCGACTACAGTGCCGACGATGCGTTTCCTATTGATGATATCGACGAGATTCTTCCGGGCATCATGGAGTCCTGCAGCCGTGTCTACTACACGATGGGGATGTACCCGGAATTTGATGCGCGCATCGCGGACTGGGTTAATTCGCTGCGCTCCGGATTGTCGCGCGGCGTGCACTCACCGCAGGAGTTCGTTGCACTCGATCATCTGCTGCACGATATGCGACTGTACAAAAGCCGTGCGGAGGTCGCAGCCATGCGCAGGTCCGCCAAAGTCGCCGTTGAAGCACACAAGCGCGCCATGCAGGTAACGCGGCCCGGCATGCTGGAGTACGAAATTGAGGCCGAGTTTCGCTACGAATTTCGCCGCAACAATGCCTGGGTTTCCTACAGTCCGATTGTCGGCGGCGGTGCTAACGCCTGCACGCTGCACTACGTTGAGAACCAGGCGCCGCTGCGGGATGGTGATCTGCTCTTGATTGATGCCGGTTGTGAGCTCGACTACTACGCGTCCGACATTACGCGAACGTTTCCCGTCAACGGGCGTTTTAGCCCGGAACAGCTGGCCGTCTACGAGATCGTGCTCGAGGCGCAGCTGGCCGCTATCGACAAGATCGTTGCCGGCAATCACTGGAATGAACCGCATGATGCAGCCGTCAGGGTCATAGTCAAAGGCTTGCGCAAGCTCGGTTTGATCGAAGGCTCACTGCCGCGCCTGATCAAGGACGGTGGGTACCGGGAGTTCTACATGCATCGTACCGGCCACTGGATCGGCATGGACGTACACGATGTCGGGGATTACAAGGTCGCTGACGAGTGGCGCGTCCTGGAGACCGGCATGGTGACGACGGTCGAGCCGGGTATCTATATCCCCAACAAGCGCAGTGTCCCGAAGGCGTTTCGAAATATCGGAGTGCGCATTGAAGATGACGTTGCAATAACGTCGAAAGGACCGGACGTGCTCAGCAAAGGCCTGGTCAAAGTGCCCGACGACATCGAGGCACTGATGCACTCGTCATGAACGCAACCGCAAACGACAGCACCTACGATATCGTCATCGCCGGGGGCGGCATGATTGGCACCAGCCTGGCCATTGCATTGGCGCCTCTCGGGCTGCGGGTCGCGATTGTTGAGGCGGTAGAGCGCAAGGCCGACCAGCAGCCGAGTTTCGATGATCGTTCAACCGCACTCTCGCGCAGCACGCAACGCATGTTCGAAGCCATGGAGCTGTGGCCGGCAATCGTCGCCGCCGCCACGCCGATACGGCATATCCATGTCTCCGATCGCGGTCGTTTCGGGTTCTCGCACATCTCTGCCGAAGAACAGCGCGTCGAGGCTCTCGGCTACGTCGTAATCAACCGGGTGCTGGGCGCGGTGCTGCAACAGGCGCTTGGCGAATCCGACAATGTCGATGTCATCTGCCCGGCCCGCATCGTTGGCGTCACGCTGCAGGCTGACAACGCAGCGGCGGTCGTCGAGCACAAGTCGGGCGAGCAGCAAATCGTTAGCTGCCGGCTGCTGGTTGCTGCTGACGGCGCCAACTCATCGGTGCGGGACATGCTCGGTATCGCAGCACAGACACAACGCTACGAGCAGCGCGCAGTGATCGGCAATCTTCTCCCGGAAAAATCGCTGGATAATCGCGCGTACGAGCGTTTCACGGAACAAGGACCGCTCGCATTGCTACCGCTTGCCGATGATCGCGCAGGCTTTGTCTGGACGGTTTCCGAGGACGAGGCCGAGCGGGTTCTGGCGCTGGATGACGTGGCGTTTTTGCACGAGTTCCAGGAACAGTTTGGTTATCGGCTCGGTACCTTTTCGCGAGTTGGCAAGCGGGCGTCTTACCCGTTGCTGTTGAGCAAAGCGGCGCGGTTGACGGCGACGCGCAGCGTGTTGGTTGGCAATGCCGCACACGGTTTACACCCTGTCGCCGCGCAAGGGTTCAACTTAGGGTTGCGCGACGTGGCCGCGCTGTGCGACTGCATTGCCGACGCGTGCCGCGAGACCGATAGCTTTGATCCGGGCAGCGAGCAGCTCCTCGAGCGCTATGCCAACTGGCGACGCGACGACCAGAACAAGCTGGTGCGCTTTACCGACGGAATCGTCAAGTTGTTCGGCAGTTCGCGTCGGCCGCTCCGCGCGCTGCGCAACGTGGGCATGCTTGGTTTTGATCTCGTTCCCGGTGTGCGTTCGCTGTTTGCCAGGCACACGATGGGCCTCGCGGGCCGTTTGCCACGATTGTCGCGTGGCGTGCCCCTCAAGTGACACGTCCATTCGAAGTGGTGGTTGTTGGTGGCGGTCTCAGCGGCTTGACGCTGGCGGCAAAACTGGCCAGCGGTGACGCCGCTGATGCGTTGCGTGTGACGGTTATCGACGCGGCGCCACGACCACAGTTGCAGGATGATGACGACCTTGCGCTACGCGTGTCGGCCATTGCTACCGGGTCGGCCGACATCCTGAGCTCGATTGGTGCGTGGCAGCATGTGGACCAGGCGCGACGTTGCAGTTACGAGAGCATGCGTGTCTGGGACGAGAACGACACGCCGGACAGTAGCGCAGCGTTGCACTTCGATGCCGCGGACTTCGCGCTCCCGCAACTTGGTTTCATTGTGGAAAACGTACTGCTGCGCGTCGCACTCCTGCGGCAACTCGACGCGAGCGGCGTTACGCTGCGTTTTTCAAACAAGATTGAGGCGCTGCGCCAGGTCGGCCAGCGCTATCGCATCAGTCTGGAAGATGACGCGGAACTGTTCGCCGACCTCGTCGTTGGCGCGGACGGCGCGCGCTCGTTCGTACGCTCAGCCGTCGGCATCAGCAGCCACTTGTGGCCGTACGGTCAAACGGCGTTTGTGACGCACCTGGAGCCAGAGCTATCGCACCAGGCAACGGCCTGGCAACGGTTTCTGCGCGACGGCCCGCTGGGAATCCTGCCACTTGCGGATGGACGCGTCTCTGTCGTCTGGTCGACGACGCCTGAGAAAGCGCGTCTGGCGAGCGAGGCCGATGACGTTGAGCTCGGGCGGATGCTGACCGACGCTTCGGACCACGTTCTTGGCAACCTGGCGGTGGCTGGTCCGCGCGGTACTTTCCCGCTGGCAGCTCAACATGCTGAGCACTACGTCCTGCCCGGCGTCGCGCTGATCGGCGATGCGGCGCACGCGATTCACCCGTTAGCGGGTCAGGGAGCGAATCTTGGGCTGCGCGATGCCGTGGAGCTGGCTGATGTCCTGATGACTGCGTTACAGGAAGGCCGGCATCCCGGTGATCAGCCGGTACTGCGCCGGTACGAACGTGCACGGCGCGGCGCCAATGCCACCATGCTGCATTTCATGACGGCGTTAAACCGGCTGTTTACGACTGACTCACGGGCTGTCGCCGAACTGCGTATGGCCGGCATGCACGCGTTTAACCGCAGTGGGCCGATCAAGGAACAAGCAGTCAAGGTCGCGTTGGGCGTCAGTTGAGACGTGCGGCGCTGATACCAGCTTAAGTTTGCGACGCCAGCCAGGCGTCCATACGCTGTTCGAGGATGTCGAGCGGCAAAGCGCCACCGCCCAACAGCGCGTCATGGAATGCCCGAATGTCGAACTTCGCACCCAGCTGCTGCTCCGCGCGTTCGCGCAGGCGCAGGATCTTCAGCTGACCAATCTTGTAAGCCAGCGCCTGGCCGGGCATCGAAATATAACGGTCGATCTCGTTGACGATGTCGTGTTCGGTTTTTGCCGCGTTGGCGGCGAAGAAGTCGATCGCTTGCTGGCGGGTCCAGCCCTTGTAGTGAATGCCGGTGTCGACCACGAGCCTTACCGCTCGCCACATATCATAAGTGAGCTGACCGAAGCGTGAGTAGGGGTCTTTATATAGACCGAGGTCGTAACCGAGCCGCTCGCTGTACAGACCCCAGCCCTCGACGAACGCCGTAAAACCGAGGAAGCGGCGGAAGTTCGGCATGCCGCCAAGCTCCTGCTGCAGAGCGATCTGTAAATGGTGCCCGGGCATGGCTTCGTGAACAGTCAATACCTCGATTTCGTACTTGGGGCGCACTTCGGGCTTGTAAAGATTGACCCAGTAGATGCCGGCGCGGCTGCCGTCAGCGGCCGGGCGCGAATAGTAGGCCGTCGTTGTATCGGGCGCGATGGAATCCGGAATCGGTTTGACGCCATACGGCATTCTCGGCAGGACGCCAAACAGCCTGACCAGTTCCGGGTCGATGCGCTTGCTGGTTGCAAGGTAGGCTTCATAGAGATCGTCAGGGTTGTCGTAATAGAACTGCGGATCGGTGCGCATGAATGTCAGGAAGTCCTGGAAACTGCCGTCGAATTCGAGCCCATCGATGATCTGCTGCATTTCACCGCGGATGCGTTTCACTTCCTCGAGACCCAGGCGATGGATTTCGTCCGGCGTCATGCGGGTTGTCGTGAACGAGCGCGCCAGGAACTCATACCAGGCGCTGCCCTCAGGCAGCGCCGACTGCCCGATGCTGTCGCGCGCTGCGGGCAGGTACTTGTCGCCGAAGTAGCGCGCCAGCTTGCGGTAGGCCGGCAATACGGTTTTTTCGATCGTCTCGATTGCTGTGGCGCGCAGACGCTCACGGTCGCCGGCGGGAATCGAGTCCGGCAGGTTGTCGAATACCCGAAAGAACGGACTCTCTGCCGGGCTCTCAACCAGTTGCATCGCCAACTGGGACTCAACCCGCCCCATCAGGATTTTTGGGGCCATGATGCCCTGCTTGCGGCCGGCCTCGGCACGATCAATGTGCTGTTCGATGACCTCGTCAACCTTGTCCATGCGGGCAAGCCAGTCATCGAAGTCACGCGTACTTTCGAGGCGCAGCTGGTTCGTGACGTTCTCGAGATTCTGGACGCCACCGCGATGGAAGAAAGGCAGCAGGTAGCCGCTGAACGCATGCGCGTCGACGTCGTCTTGCAGTTCACGCCGGAGCAGTTCGTAGTTCAGCTGGTCGGCTTCCGGCAGCGCGGCGCGCTCGATAGCGTAAATGCGCCGCAGGTACTCACGGGTCTCGTCATGCCGCCGTGCAATGGCAGCAAGGCTCTGGTCGGACCATTGATCGTTGTAGCGGCGATCGCCGAGCGATGAGGCCAGTATGGGCGAATTCCTTAAGGTCCATTCCCAGTGCTCATCCAGCAGCGCCTTGAACTCGCCAGCGGCGTCGGCATGGCTGGTTGCTGACATCAGGAGCAATAGTCCTGCCAGGGCAATTCGCAGTGATTTCATACCGATATCCTTCGTCGATGAGGAGCGCATTGTCGCCGCCCGGCCGGCCGCTGGCAACCGGACCGGCAGTTGGCTATGATTGTGCGCACTGGTCAACAGTGTCCGCAGAAGAGACCTCGTTCAATCGGGGCGCCGAAGGCGCAACACGCTCGGAAACGCTCAGGCAAAAGGACTGTGGTGCGCTGACCAGCTCTGGAGAGCGGCCGACAAGGCCCACCGAAGGGGAACGTGGCGGACGCTTGACGCGCCCTTGCCATTGATCTCTCAGGTTGCAAAGGACAGAGGGGCGGCAGGCCGGTTAAAGGCCTGCCGTCTTTTTTTTGCAGCAGATTTTGACAACGGGCGAATGACATATGGGATCAAGAACACCGCTTTACGATCAGCACGTTGACGCAGGCGCGCGCATCGTCGACTTCGGTGGCTGGGATATGCCGCTGCATTACGGGTCGCAAAAAGAAGAACACCATGCGGTGCGACAGGACGCCGGCGTCTTTGATGTTTCGCACATGACGATTGTCGACTTGCATGGCGAGCAAGTGCGCGCCTTCCTGCAGTACCTCGTGGCCAACGACGTTGCCAAGCTGAAGACTTTTGGCAAGGCGCTGTACACCTGCATGCTGAATGCCGACGGCGGCGTGATCGATGACCTGATTATTTATTTGATCGCCGACAACGAGTACCGACTGATCGTCAATGCGGCGACGCGCGACAAGGACCTTGCCTGGATAACCGAACACGCGGCACGCTTCGACGTTGACGTGACCGAACGGCCGGAACTGGCGATGATCGCGGTCCAGGGGCCCAATGCGCGGCAACGGGCCGCGGCGTGCGTCGCTGCCAAGTGGCGAGATGCGGCGCTGGCGCTGAAACCGTTCAATGGCATGCAGGCGGGTGACGTGTTTGTCGCGCGCACCGGCTATACCGGGGAAGACGGCTGGGAGATGGTGATGCCGGCGGCCGCCGCAGCGGATGTCTGGAATCGACTGCTCGACGCGGGTGTTGCTCCCTGCGGCCTGGGCGCAAGAGATACGCTCAGGCTCGAGGCGGCGATGAACCTCTACGGCTCTGACATGGATGAATCGATCTCGCCGCTCGAAGCCGGGCTGGAGTGGACCGTGGCGTGGGAACCGGCCGAGCGCGACTTCATTGGACGTGCGGCCATCGAAAAAGTCCGTCACGCACCGGACCGGCGGCGCTTCGTCGGCCTCCTGCTCGAGGACAAGGGCGTGTTACGCAATCACCAGCAGGTTGTCGTTGCCGACCGCGGTGAGGGCGAAATTACGAGCGGCGGATTCTCGCCGACGATTGGACGCTCAATTGCATTGGCGCGTCTGCCGGCGGGCGATTACGACCGGGCGCAGGTCGATGTCCGGGGCAAGCTGCTGAACGTACGGATTGTCAAAACACCGTTCGTTCGAAACGGGGAAATTCGCATCGACATCTGATGTCGGTGCCAGGCGAAAACTTGGGAGAAAACAGATGACAGAATTGCCAGGAGACCTTCTTTATACCAGCGATCACGAGTGGCTCAGGCGCAATGACGACGGCACGGTAACCATCGGCATCACCGAGCATGCGGCCAAAGCGCTGGGTGATCTCGTTTACGTCGAGTTACCGGAAGTTGGCCAGGATGTCGAAAGTACCGGAGAGATGGCAGTGGTCGAGTCAGTCAAGGCCGCGTCCGATGTCTACGCGCCGATCGCCGGCAACATCGTGGCTGTGAATGAAGAACTCGCCGACGATCCTGAGAAAATTAACAACGACCCTTACGAAGACGGCTGGATCGTGCGCATGACGCCGAGCGGCGACATTGATGAGGGCGAATTGTTGTCGCCGGACGACTACCAGACACTGCTTGATGAGCTTGACGACTGAGTAACGCTTAATGCCTTTTATACCGCACACTGAAAAAGACACGCGCGAGATGCTGGCAGCGATCGGCGCGGAATCGATCGACGACCTGTTTGACGAGATTCCTGCGGAGCTGCGCATCGATCACCTGCATGGTGTCCCCGAAGCGCACAACGAGATGGAAGTGTCGCGACTCATGTACGATCGCGCGGCCATGGACGGTATGCCGCTGTGTTTCATCGGCGCCGGTGCCTATGAGCACCATATCCCGGCGGCCGTCTGGGACATTGCAACGCGTGGGGAATTCTACAGCGCTTATACGCCGTACCAGGCTGAGGCCAGCCAGGGGACGCTGCAGACCATCTACGAATACCAGACGATGATCACTGCGCTGACCGGACTCGATGTCAGCAACGCATCGCTTTATGACGGCGCGTCGGCATTGGCGGAAGCGGCATTAATGGCGGTGCGCACGAATCGCCGTGCCAAGACCAAGCGAGTCCTGCTCGCGTCCGGAGTGAATCCCGTGTACGAGCAGGTGGCGGCGGCGATTGCCGGCAGCCAGGGACTCAGTTTCGAACGATTGCCGATGGATGCCGGCACTGGCAACGTGGCCTTCGAAAGTCTCGAGCACGACCTGGAACCGGTGGCCGTCGTGATTCAGCAACCGACGTTTCCCGGCACGCTGGAAGAGGTCGATCGCCTGACCGACTGGGCGCACGCACAGGGCGCTGTCGTCATTGCGATCGTCAACCCGACATCGCTCTCCCTGCTAAAAGCGCCGGGGCACTGGGGCGAGGAGGGGGCCGATATTGCGATCGGTGAAGGACAGCCACTGGGCGTGCCGTTGTCCTCCGGGGGGCCGTATTTCGGGTTCATGACGTGCAAGCAGAAGCACGTCCGACAGATGCCTGGCCGAATAGTGGGGCGCACGACGGATCTCGACGGCAAGCCGGGCTTTACCCTGACCCTGCAGGCGCGCGAGCAGCACATTCGCCGCACGAAAGCGACGTCCAACATTTGCACCAACCAGGGACTGATGGTCACGGCGGCCACGATTTACATGTCGCTGCTCGGCTTTGACGGTATTGCGACGGTGGCGCGGCGCTCGCACGCGAATACGACGCGGCTCGTGGACGGGTTGTGCGCTGTCGACGGCGTTGAGCGGCTGTATGACGGCCCCTATTTCCACGAGGTTGCGCTGCGGCTGGACCGCCCCGTCGGACCGGTGCTTGCCGCGCTGTCGAGGCAGGACATTCTGGGCGGCTTCGATCTGAGCGATTTTGCCGGCTGCGATGCGCTGTTGGTGTGTGCGACAGAAACTAAAACGGCGGGCGATATTGATACGTATGTTGCCGCTTTCGCCGACGTAATGGCCTGAGCCGAAGGTAGGGAAACGAGCATGGCGAAAATCCAGTTTGAGCACGCGTTCTATCGCACTTATGGCGACCTGCCGACCGTCGGCAGCCGGGCACCGGACGTCTCTCTCGTAAATACGCGATTGCAAAACGTCTCCCTCGCCAAGTGGACGGGGATGCGCAAGATCATGAATATTTTCGTCAGCATCGACACGTCGGTCTGTGCCAAGTCGGTCCGGGAGTTCGAGCGACTGGCGGGTGACCGTGACGATCTTGCGCTGTTAATGGTGTCTTATGATCTGCCGTTTGCGCACCAGCGTTTTCAGAAAGAACATGACCTGCAAAAGGTCGAGGGACTGTCGGCCATCCGCCATGCCGGCTTCGGTGAGAATTACGGCGTCCTCATCGTTGACGGGCCGCTGGCCGGCATGTTCTCGCGAGCGGTAGTCGTGCTGGATGAGAACAACACCGTGGTACACGGCGAGCTGATCGAAGATATAACAACCGAACCTGACTATGCCGCGGCCTTCCGCGCGCTGGGAATTACGATCGATGAGTGAATTGATATTCGAAAAGTCACGTGAGGGCCGCCGCGCCTTCGCCCAGTCTCCCGTGGACGCGGACGCGCCAGCGATACCGGCGCATCTCTTGCGTCAGGACAGAGCGCGACTGCCGGAGGCCTCGGAGTTACAGACCGTACGACATTTCACGCGCCTGTCGCAGAAGAACTTTTCGATCGACACGCAGTTCTATCCGCTCGGTTCCTGCACGATGAAATACAATCCGCGTGCGTGCAACAAGCTCGCTTTGCTGCCGCCGTTTGCGGGTCGGCATCCGCTCGGGCCGGTCAGTCATGGCCAGGGTTTCCTCGCGTGCATGTTCGAGCTGCAGGAGATGCTGAAAGACGTAACCGGCATGCAGGGCGTCTCGCTGACACCCATGGCCGGTGCGCAGGGCGAACTGGCTGGCGTCGCCATGATCATGGCCTACCACCGCTCGCGAGGTGACACCGAGCGTACCGAGATTATTGTTCCGGATGCGGCACATGGCACCAACCCGGCAACGGCAAACATGTGTGGCTGCACGGTTCAGGAAATCCCGACGGACGCCGAAGGCGACGTCGATATCAACGCGTTGAAAGCCGTGCTGGGACCGAAGACGGCCGGCATCATGCTGACCAATCCGTCGACACTTGGCGTGTTCGAGCGACACATTACGGAGATTGCCGACCTGGTGCACGATGCCGGTGGCCTGCTCTATTACGATGGCGCCAACCTCAACGCGATTCTCGGCAAGGTGCGTCCCGGCGACATGGATTTCGACGTTATCCACATGAATCTGCACAAAACGTTTTCGACGCCGCACGGCGGCGGTGGCCCGGGCTCCGGCGCGGTTGGTGTCAACGACCGCTTGCTGCCGTTTATGCCGATTCCGGTTGTCGGCAGAACGATGACCGATGACGAGCCGTATTATGACTGGCTGAGCGAAGCCGACTTGCCGCAAAGCATAGGGCGCTTGTCCGGTTTTATGGGCAATGCGGGCGTGCTGTTACGCGCGTACGTTTACATGCGCATGATCGGTCGCGATGGCATGGAGCGCATCGCCGAGTACGCAACTTTGAATGCGAATTACCTGATGGTGAAATTACGCGAGGCCGGTCTTGAACTTGCGTTTCCGAATCGGCGTGCGAGCCATGAATTTATCGTCACGCTACGCCACGAAGCCAAGACGGTGAACCTGACAGCGATGGATGTGGCCAAGGCGCTGCTGGATAAAAACTACCATGCGCCAACCACGTATTTCCCGCTGCTGGTGCCAGAGTGCCTGTTGATCGAGCCGACCGAGACAGAGAGCAAGGAAACGCTTGATAACTTCGTCGCGGCCATGGTCGATATCGTACGGGCCGCAAAGGAAGAGGGTGTCGAGTACAAAGAAGCGCCATACACGATGCCAGTGCGGCGCCTTGATGACGTCAAGGCCGCGCGCCAGCTGGATCTCGCCTATCGCCCCGACGATTGATCAGGATTACTATGAACTACGGCAGGTTTGTCGCGGCCGCCGCCGCATTGTTTTTGCACGTCGCAGCACATGCCGCGGACGATACTGCGTGGTCGGCAACGCTCGAGCGTATTTCCTCCGGTGTTGTGTCCATTCGCGTCGACAGCACACGTGCTTTCGATACGGAGTGGAACAGCTCGAGCCAGGCAACCGGTTTTGTTGTCGATGCGAAGCGCGGGCTCATCCTTACGAACCGCCATGTCGTAACGCCGGGCCCCGTGATCGCCGAAGCCGTGTTTCGCAATAACGAGGAAGTGCGCCTGACACCGGTGTACCGCGATCCCGTGCACGACTTCGGCTTTTTCCGCTACGACCCGGCCGAGTTGCGCTACATCGAACCTGAGGAACTGCCGCTCGACCCGGAGGGTGCCCGCATCGGCAAGGAGATTCGGGTGATTGGCAACGACGCCGGCGAGCAGCTCTCGATCCTCGCGGGAACGATCGCGCGCCTCGACCGCCAGGCACCGGACTACGGCCGCGGCAAATACAACGATTTCAATACTTTCTATTTGCAGGCAGCTTCCGGAACCTCGGGCGGCTCGTCAGGCTCGCCGGTCATTAATATCGAGGGTGCAGTCGTGGCGCTCAATGCCGGCGCCAACAGCTCCGCTGCCAGCAGCTTCTTTTTACCCCTCGACCGCATTGACCGCGCGTTGCGGGAATTGCAGAAAGGCGCCCCGGTCGCGCGCGGCACGTTGCAGACCACGTTTCACAGCAAACCTTATGATGAGTTGCGTCGGCTGGGGTTAACGACGGAGTCCGAGACACTGGTACGTTCGAGGTTCCCCGAGCAGACAGGGATGCTGACCGTACAGCAGGTCATTCCCGATTCCGCGGCAGCCGAGCAGATTGCGCCTGGCGACATCCTGATACGTATCAACGGCAAGCTGGTGACCGAGTTCATCCCACTGGAGGCGCTTCTCGACGACCACGTTAACGAGGAGATCGAGATTGAAGTGGAGCGCGGCGGGCAGCGCGTGCTGGCGACCGTCCGGGTCGACGACCTGCATGCGATCACTCCCGCTGAGTACATCGAATTCGGCGATGCGATCGTCAACAAGCTCTCCTACCAGCAGGCCCGTCACTACAATCGTGCCGCCAACGGTGTCTATGTCGCGAACCCCGGTTACCTGTTGTCCAAAGCGGCGATCCCGCGCGGTGCCGTGATCGTGGAGATGGACGGGACAGCGGTACTTGACCTCGACGACTTCGAGGCGGCGTTGAATGAGCTCGCGGATGGCGAACGCGCCCAGGTGCGCTACGTCACGATGGAAAACCCACAGAACTCGGTCGTACGTTTGCTGGAAATGGATCGCGTATGGTTCCCGGCGCGGCGTTGTGCGCGTAACGACGCCGAGGGCTTCTGGCCCTGCCGGGAGCTGGCCGATGGGCCACCGCCGGACGCGCCGAAAATTGGCAGCACGCAGCTCAAACAATATACAGACCCCGTCGCCCGTGCTATCGCGCCGTCGCTGGTCGTCGTCACGTTCGATCTGCCGTACACGCTTTCCGGCGTTGCCGATCGCCACTACTACGGCACCGGGTTGATCGTCGACAAAGAGCGTGGCTATGTTCTCGTGGACCGCAACACGGTGCCGCTGGCGATTGGGGACGTCACCATTACTTTTGCCGGATCGCTCGAGGTCAAAGGCAAGATCGAGCAACTGCATCCGCTGCACAACTTCGCGATCGTGTCTTACGACCCGGTAAGCATTGGTGCGACGCCCGTCAAGCAAGCCACGTTCACAACGAAGACCTTGCGGCCGGGTGATGATATTTGGGTGGTCGGTATCAAGTCCGATCACCAGCTCCTGGCGCAGAAAAGCACGGTTGCATCAGTCGACCCGCTGTTGTTACCACTGTCGCGTACGCTGCGCTTTCGTGACTCGAACATCGAAGGCATTTCTCTTGTGAACGCGCCGAATGAGATTGACGGCGTCCTGGTCAATCGCAAGGGGCAGGTGGCGGCAACCTGGTCGAGCTTCGTCGTACAGGCCGGCGGTGACTCGTCACAGGTTAATCGCGGTGTCAGTAGCGAGGTTGTCAAACAGTTCGTCGACATCGTGAAGGAGGGTCGGCCGTTTTATTCGCTGGAGGCGGAGTTTGTCTATGCGCCGCTGTTCGCTGCCCGCAAGATGGGTGTTGACGAAAAGTGGCTTGCCAGGCTGGAGGAGCATAATCCGGTGCGCCGGCGCGCGCTGAGCATCACCCGGCTGGTTGCGGGAACGGATGCCGCGAGCTTGCTGCGTAACGGTGACATGGTGATGGCGATCGACGGCAAAGTCGTTACCTCGTACCGCGAACTGGAAGAGGCCGTACAAAAACCCGCAGTGACCGTCACGGTCTGGCGCAACGATGCGGTGCTGGAGATTCCGATACAGACCGCGGCGCTTGATGGTCGCGGCATCGATCGTGCTATTTCCTGGGCCGGCGCGTTGTTGCAGGATCCACATCGCGCGATGGCGGCGCAGCGAGGCGTTGACACTGACGGCGTGTACGTGGCGTATTTCAGCTATGGCTCGCCGTCGACGCGCTACGGTCTGTGGGCCGGTCGTCGCGTCGTCGAGGTGAACGAGACCCCGACCAAGGATTTGCAGGCATTCATCGATGCCGTGAAGGACATTCGGCATCGGGAGTCGGTGCGGCTGAAAACCGTTACCTGGAACGGCACGACTGAAGTGATTACGTTGAAACTTGATACACAATACTGGCCGGCTTATGAAATCCGTCGCACGGATTCCGGTTGGCGACGCTCCGCATTCGGTCCATCGGGTTCCTGATGAGCGAGACCAACGCATCGCCGGCAAAAATCGCCGAAAATATTGGGCAGCCCATTGCCAGTGCCGTCCGGGAGTTCATGCAGATGGAGTCCTCGGGTGGCATCTTGCTGCTGCTGGCCGCCATCCTCGCGATGCTGGTGGCCAATTCGCCACTGGCGAATGTCTACAACGCGTTCCTGCAGCTTCCGGTTGGGGTGCAGGTCGGCGCGCTCGCAATCGACAAGCCCCTGCTGCTCTGGGTCAACGATGGCTTGATGGCGATTTTCTTCTTCCTCGTTGGTCTCGAGATCAAACGTGAGGTCATGGAAGGCGAGCTGTCATCGTTCTCGCAAATTGTGCTGCCCGGTATGGGCGCGATCGGCGGCATGCTGGTGCCCGCACTGATATATGCAGCATTCAACTGGGGCGACACGGTGGCGATGGACGGCTGGGCGATACCGGTTGCCACGGACATCGCGTTCGCGCTTGCGCTGCTCGGCTTGTTTGGTGCCCGCGTACCGACGATCCTCAAAATTTTCCTGCTGACGCTGGCTATTTTCGACGACCTGGCAGCCATCGTTATCATCGCGCTGTTTTATTCCGGCGATCTGTCAATAAGCGCTTTGGTGACCGGTGCGGTCGCGCTGCTCATTGCCGCGTCGATGAACCGGCTGGGTGTCACGCGCACCTCGAGTTACATCCTGTTGGGAATTGTGCTCTGGGTGGCCGTCCTCAAGTCAGGCGTGCACGCGACGCTGGCCGGCGTGCTGATCGCGTTTTGCATTCCGATGCGTGATGCCGAGGGGGCGTCACCGCTGCGTGATCTCGAACATGATCTGCACGGTGCTGTCGCTTTCGCGATATTGCCCTTGTTCGCGTTTGCAAACGCGGGACTATCGTTGGGTGACATGTCGGTCGCGGATCTGGCGCACCCGGTAACGACGGGCGTGATCGTCGGGCTCGTGGTTGGCAAGCCCGTTGGCATCCTCGCGTTCGTCGGGCTGGCCGTCGCGCTGCGGATGGCGAAACTACCCGACGCTTTGTCCTGGATGCGGCTGTTCGGTGTGGCGTGCGCCTGTGGCATCGGATTTACGATGAGCCTGTTCATCGCAGGGCTCGCTTTCGAGCACGGCAGCGGCGATTACTTCAGCGGCGACCGGCTCGGTATTCTGGTTGGCTCAATCGTTTCAGCGGCCATTGCGTATGGGCTGCTGCACATAAGTCTGCCGAAAGATCCGCAAGAGAATTCATAATTGAAACAGCATTAATTGAAACTATCACGCGACTAATCCGCGACGGAGCTCTGAGCTCAATTGCGCGGCAAGCGCTTCCCACGTGGTCACCGGCAGTTCGCAGTGCGTGCCGAGGCAGCGGTAGGCAATGGTTTCATGATCGATGGCCTTGCGGTCGGCGAGCGCCCCGGGCAGCGTTGATTCCTCACGGCCTATTGCGAACACCAGTCGACGCGGTGCGTACAGTTTGTCGGCCGCATCCTGCCACCGGTTAATCTCTGCACTGTCACCGCGGATGATGATGACCTCGGGGTGCTCGAGATACTCCTCCAGCGCCGTCAGCAAGCTGACGTGCCCGTGCGGGTATTCCTGCAGCGCGCGCCAGCCAGCGCGGAGGGTGCGTTCCGCCGCATCGAGATAACGCGTTTCACCGAGAATAAAGCCGAGACGCTGCAGCGCGAACGCGGCGATGCCGTTGCCGGAAGGCACCGCTTCATCCGCCAGCGGTTTCGGCCGGTGAATCAGCGCTTCATGGTCGTCCGCCGTGAAAAAGAAGCCACCGCCCGCCGGGTCTTCGAAGTGTTCCAGCATCAGGTCGGCGAGCTGCCGGGCAAAATGCAGGTGGGCACTGTTCCAGCGCGCCTGCAGCAGTTCGAGCAAAGCGTCCAGTAGAAAGGCGTGGTCATCGAGATAAGCCGGAAGTCGCGCTTCGCCGTCTTTGAAGCTGGCCAGGAGGCGACCGTCCTGCAAAAGGGTGCCGCGCAGGAAGTCGACGGCCTGGCTCGCCGCGTCGATGAGATCGGGTCGCTCGAGTGCTCGCCCTGCAATCGCAAAGCCGCGAATCGCCAGCGCGTTCCATGACGTCAGCTGTTTCTCGTCGCGCGCCGGCGCGATCCGGCCGGCACGCTCGCCCAGCAGGATCTGCCTGGCACGTTCGATGCGTGTCGTGACCTCTGCGGCCGTGAGCCCTGCCTGCCCGGCGATATCGCTGATGGACTCGCGCACCGTCAGGTGCCACTGCCCCTCGAAGTTGGCGTTGTCGTTGAGGCCGAAGCGTTGCGCGAATATTTCGTAGTCCTCGCCCAGCAGCTCGCGCACCTGCTCCGGGCGCCACAGGTAGTAAAGACCTTCGTGACCCTCGGAATCGGCGTCACGCGTTGCAAAGAAGCCGCCGTTATCGGCCCGCATGTCCGCCAGCATCCAGTCGGCGGTCGCGTTGGCCGCGTCGGCGAACAGCGATTCACCGGTGGCCAGGGCGGCTTGTGCATACAGCGCCAGCAGCGGGCCGTTGTCGTACAGCATTTTCTCGAAGTGCGGGATTTGCCAGTAGCGATCGACCGAGTAGCGGCAAAAGCCGCCACCGACGTGGTCGAACAGGCCACCTTCGGCCATGCGTGTGAGCGTCAGCGTCGCCATGTACAGCGCCTCGATGTCCGGCTCCGCCGCATTCGCGCTGGCACGCCAGTGGCGCAGCAGGCGGTCGATGCTGGTCGGGTGCGGGAACTTGGGCGCCGCGCCGAAGCCGCCGTAGTCGCTGTCGAAAGTCTGTGTAAAGTGCTCGCGGGCGCTGGTGATGGGTTCGCCCGAGAGCGCCTGGGCCGCGTCGGCAGGCGCAGGCTCCAGTTTTGAAAAAACGTCCTGCAGCGCCGCGCTCTGCGAGCGAACCTCGTCGCGATTATCTGCGTAATACGTTGCGACTTTTTGCAACAGCTCGCTGAAAGCCGGCATGCCATAGCGCGCTTCGTTGGGAAAATACGTGCCGCCAAAAAACGGCCGCTGACTGTCACCATCGAGGAACATTGTGAGCGGCCAGCCGCCGGGGCGCTGCGTCAGCAGCTGGTGGGCTGTCTGGTAGATTTTGTCGACATCGGGGCGTTCCTCGCGGTCGACCTTGATGTTGACGAACAGTTTGTTCATCAGCGCGGCGGTTGCTTCGTCCTCGAATGACTCATGAGCCATCACGTGGCACCAGTGACATGCCGAGTAACCGACGGATAGCAATACCGGCTTGCCGGTCCTCTGTGCTTCCAGAAATGCTGCCTCACCCCACGGGTACCAGTCGACCGGATTGTCGGCGTGCTGCAGCAGGTAGGGGCTGGTTTCTTGCGCAAGGCGGGTCGGCATGATGTTCTCGATTGTTCGGACGATGGTTCGCGACTATGACGGGCAGGGGAAACTGACTATGATACCGGTCTTCGATCAACGCCGAGCGAGAATTCATGCTGACCTATCCTGAGATTGACCCGATCATCTTCTCAATCGGGTTTCTCAAAATTCGCTGGTACGGCCTGATGTATGTCATCGGCTTCCTGTTTGCGTGGTGGCTCGCCAAGCGCCGTTCTGCGCGCAGCGATTCGCCGATCAACACAGAACAGGTAGACGACCTCCTGTTTTACGGGATGCTTGGCGTCATTCTTGGCGGTCGGATTGGTTACGCGCTGGTGTATGGCACCGAGCAGTTGTTCAGCGATCCGCTGTACTTGTTCAAAATCACCGAGGGCGGGATGTCGTTCCACGGCGGGCTGGCCGGCGTACTGATCGCAATGTGGTTGTACGGGCGCAAGCTCGGTCATGGCTTGTGGACGATGACGGATTTCGTCGCACCGATCGTGCCGCTGGGCCTGGGCTTCGGGCGCATCGGTAATTTCATCAACGGAGAACTCTGGGGAAAACCGGCGGATCTGCCGTGGGCCATGCAGGTTCGCTGCGACGATACCTGGAGCCGCATCGCCCTTTGCGAACGCAAGCTCAATCTGCCGCCGGAAGTGGTGATGACTCCGCCGCTGCATCCGTCGATGCTGTACGAAGCGCTGCTCGAAGGATTCGTCCTGTTCGTAATCCTCTGGTGGTACTCGGCCAAACCGCGGCCGTTAACGGCGGTCTCCGGGATGTTCCTGGTGTTTTACGGTCTGTTTCGGTTTGCGATCGAGTTTGTGCGCCTGCCGGATGAAGAGCCGGGCTACATCGCGCTGGGCTGGGTGACCATGGGGCAGGTCTTGAGCCTGCCAATGCTCCTTGTCGGTGCTGCGCTGCTGGTCATGGCCTACCGTGCGACCGCCAGCCCGGCGGCCAGGGCCTGATGCGCCAGTACCTCGAAATGATGCGCCTGGTGCGCGACACGGGGACGCGCAAGGATGACCGTACCGGGACCGGCACGCTCAGCGTGTTTGGTCACCAGATGCGCTTCGATCTCGGTGCCGGCTTTCCGCTGGTCACGACCAAGAAGCTGCACCTGCGCTCGATCATTCACGAGCTGCTGTGGTTTCTCAGTGGTGACAGCAACATCCGTTACCTGAAAGAGAACGGCGTGTCGATCTGGGACGATTGGGCCGATGAAAACGGCGACCTCGGGCCCGTGTACGGCGTGCAATGGCGTCGCTGGCCGACGCCGGATGGCCGCCACATCGACCAGATTTCACAGATCATGCAGCAGCTGCGTGACACGCCGGATTCGCGGCGCATCATTTTGAGCGCGTGGAATGTTGCAGAGATCGATAATATGGCGCTGCCGCCGTGTCACTGCCTGTTCCAGTTCTACGTGGCGGACGGCAAGTTGTCGTGCCAGTTATATCAGCGCAGTTGCGACATCTTTCTCGGCGTGCCTTTCAACATTGCGTCGTACGCATTGCTGACGCACATGATGGCGCAGCAAGCGGATCTCGATGTTGGGGATTTCATCTGGACCGGCGGCGACTGCCACCTCTATCTTAATCATCTGGAACAGGCCGACGAACAGCTCGGCCGCGAATTGCTGCCATTGCCAACGCTCTCGATCAAGCGTCGCCCGGCAAGCCTGTTTGATTATCGTTTCGAGGATTTCGAGATTCAGAACTACGAGTCGCATCCGCACATCAAAGCGCCGATCGCGGTCTGACATAGCATGCTGATCAGTATTGTCGTTGCGGCGTCGACAAATAACGTGATTGGCGTCGGTGGCGAGTTGCCCTGGCGTCTCGCCGATGATCTCAAGAATTTCAAAGCCATTACGCTGGGCAAGCCGATCATCATGGGACGGCTGACCTGGGAATCGATAGGCCGGCCGCTACCCGGCCGACAGAACATCGTCATGACCCGCCAGGCAAGCTTCACCGCGGACGGGTGTGACGTCGTGACAACGCCCGCCGCAGCGCTCACGGCGGCTGGCGCTGCGGATGAGGTCATGATCATTGGTGGCGGCCGCATCTACGAGATGTTCCTGCCCAAGGCCCGGCGCCTGTACCTGACACGCGTGCACGCCGACATCGACGGCGATACGTTTTTCCCGAGTATTGATGCCGCCGACTGGCAGTTAATCAGCAACGAAGCGCGTGTGGCTGACGCCGCGAACGAGTACCCGTTCGACTTCAGGGTTTACGAACGGACAGTGCGTTCCTGACCGTGTCGATCGGCACCAGGCGCCGCTTTGCGGCAGCGATCGCCGCATCGATGTCGATCTCGTCGATATGGCTTGCCGCCGCCGTAAACTCCTCCAGCAATGCCTTTTGCACCTCACCGCGCTGCTGTGCCAGCAGGTAGGGGATGTCGGCGTGGAACATTACCATCGAGTAGCGTGGAATGAAGTGCTCCGGCACGCGTCGCTCGAGTTCGAAAGCCAAGGTCTTGCGTAACGCGAATTTCGGGTCCCTGACGGTATCCCGCATCTCGATATAATTATCGAGTGCCATGTCGGCGATGGCGTTGGCATTGGCAAGCTGTTCGGCTTCAAAGCGCGCGAACACAACCGGCCAGTCGTCACCGTGCTCGACAATGATCTGGTCGAGCAGCACGCAATCTTCGAAAGCGAGGTTCATGCCCTGACCATGGAAAGGCACGATGGCGTGCGCGGCGTCGCCGAGCAGCAGTACGTTGCCACGGTCATGCCAGTGACGGCAGCGCACGGTGCCGAGCTCGCCCAGGGGGTGATGCAGCACTGCGTGACAAAGGTCCGGTATCAGCGGCGCTGCGTCCGGGAAAAATTTTTCGAAGAAAGCAGTGACGGCGGCCTCGTCGATTAGTGTCTCGAAGCTGTTGTCCCCGGTATTCGGAAGAAACAGCGTTAGCGTAAAGTCGCCGCTCGGGTTCGGCAGTGCAATCAGCATGAAGCCGCCGCGCGGCCAGATGTGCAACGCGTCGGGCGCCAGTTGCCAGGAGCCGTCCGCTGCCGCCGGGATCGACAGTTCCTTGTAGCCGTGCCGCAGCAAAGTCTCGATGCCCCCGAACGTATCTGAGCCGTCGAACGAGCGGCGAATTCTCGACCCGGCACCATCGGCCGCAAACAGCGGGTCGGCGTCGACCTGGTACAAGCTGCCGTCGGTCTCATCGCGCACGTGCACGGTCCGGTCCGGCGCATCATAGCCGATCGCATTCTGCTGAAAGTTTAGCCGCAGGTTGGGTAACTCGTCCGCAACGCCGAGCAGTATCTGGTTGAGTCCCAGCCGGGTGACCGAGTAGATTTCCTCGTCCGCCTGCTGGCCATACGGCAGAAAGTCGGTCTTGCCATCCTGCTGATGCACCATCCGGCCGCGCATCGGCACCAGGAGTGGCTTGACGAGCTTGTCGATGCCGACCTGTTGCAGGGCGTTAAGCCCACGCGCCGCCAGTGCCAGGTTGATGGAACGACCGGCTTCCTCATCCTGCACACGCGGATCCTTGAAGCGCTCGTAAACATCGACATCGAAACCGTGCCTGGCAAGCATGATGGCGATAAGCGTGCCGCACTGCCCGGCACCGATGATGTTGATTGCATTACTGGCCACGCCGCGCTACCCGTCCAGCGCCGTCGTCAGCCGTTCCGCGAATTCGAAAACGTCTTCGAAACTGTTGTACAGCGGCACCGGTGCCATGCGAATGACGTCGGGCTCTCGCCAGTCACCGATGACATTGAGTTTTGATAGATCGTCGAACAGCTGGCGCGGATTATCCGCCTGCGGATTTTTGACAATGAACGACAGCTGGCAGCCGCGGGCATCGTCGGGCGTGAGAGTGTCGATGCGATCGCTGTGGCGGTGTTTGACGAGCCAGCGCAGATAAGCGGTAAGACTGTCGGACTTGGCTCGCAGCTGGTCAAATCCCGCCGCGGCGAAGATTTCCAGTGATGCGACGACCGGCGCTAACGACAGGATCGGCGGATTGCTCATCTGCCACGCTTCGGCACCTTCCGCCGGCTCGAAAGTCGGGCCCATCCTGAAACGCGAGCTTTGTTTGTTGCCCCACCAGCCGTGCAGGAAATCGTCCGGCGAGCGGTGTTGCCGATGCACGAATACGCCGCCGATCGCGCCGGGTCCGGCATTCAGGTACTTGTAGGTACACCAGCAGGCGAAATCGGGTGCCCAGTCGCTGAGTGACAGCGCAACGTTGCCGATCGCGTGCGCGAGATCCAGACCGACCTTGCAGCCATGCTGGCGGCCAAGTTCACAGATTGCCGCCATGTCGAGCACCTGGCCGGTAAAGTACTGCACGCCGGGCAGTAGCAGCAGCGCAACCGACTCACCCTCACGCTCGAGCAATGCCGCAAGGTCCTCGGTGCGCAACGTTGTCTCGCCGGCGCGCGGCCGCCACTCCAGCAGGTCGGTCTCCGGATCATGACCATGCAGTCGGATTTGTGACGCCGCGGCATATTGGTCGGACGGAAATGCGCCGGCCTCGATGACGATCTTGCGCCGGCGGGCATCGGGACGATAGAAACTCGCCATCAACAGGTGCAGGTTGACCGTCAGCGTGTTCATCGCGACGACTTCGCCGGGTTCGGCGCCCGCCAGGCTGGCGAAGCCATCGGTTGCCAGCTGATGGTAAGTAATCCACGGCCGCTCGGAATGGAAATGGCCGTCCACCGCGTAGTCTTGCCAGTGCTTGAGCTCCTGCTGCACGTAGTCCACGGCAAGCTTGGGCTGCAGCCCAAGCGAATTGCCGCAGAAATACACGGGCGCGCGCCCGTCGCGCTCGCGGGGAAAATTGAACTGCTGCCGGAAGCGGGCGAGCGGGTCCCTGCGATCCAGCGCGACGGCAAACTCGCGGTTGTCTTCGTATTGCATCAGCGGTCTGCCGGTCGCGGCATCACAGTGCCGCAGTTGTCGCATTGCCGGTTCTTGTCGGAGTCGTAGAAGCGCTCAAAGATGGGTGGCAGCTGCGCGACGATGTCGTCAACGAAAACATATTCCTCGTAGAGCTTGTTGTCACAGTTATCACAAAACCACAGGAAGCCGTCGAGTTCGTGGTCGAGTCGTTTGCGTTCAATCACGAGCCCCACCGTGTCGGCGAAGCGCTGCGGCGAATGTGGAACTCGCGGTGGCAGCAGCAGCATTTCGCCTTCCTGAATCGTGATGTCTTCGCGCCGGCCCGCATCGATGACCTGCAATACCATGTCACCTTCGATCTGGAGAAAAAGCTCCGGCCCCTCGTCGACGTGGAAGTCGCTGCGCGAGTTTGGACCACCGACGATCATGACGATGAAGTCGTCCTCTTCGAATACCTGCTGGTTGCACACCGGTGGGCGTAACTCGGCACGGTGCTGGTCGATCCAGCCCATCAGGTTGAACGCGGTCAATGATCGCACTAGCGTTGCCCCTCCACCTGGATGACGCGTGGCCGCTTCTTGTCCAGCCGCACCGCTGTCAATTGCCGTCCCCAGAGGCAACCCGTGTCCAGACTCACAAGATGCGGCAGTACGGTCAGGCCCAGTGCCGCCCAGTGGCCGAAAACAATGCGCGTGTCGCCCCATGCGACATCCGGATACAAGAACCAGGGCGTCAGGTTCTTCCGGGCCGCAAAAGGTGTACCGCTGAAGTTGAGTGCCAGGTGTCGCTGCTTGGTCAGGAAGCGCATTCGCGTCAGGCAATTAATGATGAAACGTAGCCGTTTGTAGCCGGTCAGGCTCTCCGACCAGACGACTCGGCTCGTTGCCGTACATCTTGCCCAGCAGTGTCGCATAGTCGGAACTCTGCAGTGCCGCTTCCACCTCGGCGGCACAGGCGAGTGTTTTCTTGACCGTCCAGGAAGGGTAGGTGCCGGCATGCACCAGCAGTGTGTCGAGTTTGCTGTCGTAGTGCGCGAGCGGCCGGTGTCTCAGCCAGGCGCAGAGGTCGGCGGCGTCCGGGGCATTGAGCAGCTTTGTCATCATGCCGAAACGTTTGCCGAAGCGCAGCACACCCGCCTCCAGCGCCAGCAAGTGCAAATCGTGATTGCCCAGTACCATTATGAGGGAATCGTCGAGCTCCCTCACAAACCGTAGTGTTTTCAGCGACTTGGGGCCGCGATTGACGAGGTCTCCGACGAGCCAGAGCGTGTCTTTGGAGGGGTCGAAACGAATTTCGTCAAGCAGCCGGCGGAACGGGTCGTAGCAGCCCTGCAGATCGCCGATCGCATATACGGCCATCGCGCGCGCCTAGTGCAGCAGGCCCGGGACCGCCAGCGTGAACGGCTGCGATCGGTGCGTAAAAACTGTCACCGTGTTCGGATTTCATGCGATAACGCCCCTGCATGGCACCAACCGGTGTTTCGATAACCGCACCACTCGAGTAGCGAAAGCGTTCTCCGGGATTCAGATAGGGTTGTTCGCCCACGACGCCATCGCCGCTCACTTCCTGCACCTTGCCGTTGGCGTCAGTGATAACCCAGTGACGACTCAGTAGTTTGGCGGCAACCTCGCCCTGGTTCGAAATAGTTATCGTGTAGGCAAACACGTAACGGTCCGCATCAGGTTCCGACTGATCGTCCATGTAATCCGTGGCAACGTGGATTTGAATGCTGTGGGCGCTCTCGTTCATGTCGATAGTCTAACGTATGCGCGCGTCCGGTGGCGCTATGATTTCTGGCAAAGGTGGTTGCTGAGGGCGACGTAGTCTGCAATTGCGATTTGCTCGGGACGCTGGCCGGCATCGATACCCACAGCAACGAAATCCTCGGCGTCTGCCAGTTTCTTCAGCGCATTGCGTAATGTCTTGCGACGCTGCATGAAGGCGGTTGTCACCAGCTTTGATAACGCGGCGTTGTCGCAGATTGTGTAGGTGCCTTGCGGCAACGGGTCGAGCCGCACGACGGCCGACGTTACGTCAGGTGGCGGGCTGAAAGCCAGTCGGTCGACGGTGAACAGGGACTCGATCTGCAGATGACAGCCAAGCATGATGCCGAGACGACCGTAGGCCTTGCTCCCGGGTGCAGCTGCCATGCGCTCGACAACTTCTTTCTGCAACATGAAATGCATGTCGACTATGCGTGCATGGAACCGCAGCAGGTGGAACAGCAACGGCGTGGAAATGTTGTAGGGCAGGTTGCCGACAATGCGCAGCTGATCTCCCAGTGTCGCGAAGTCGAACGCCAGTGCATCCGCTTCGTGAATGGTCACCGTCGCGTTGCCCGCGTACTTGCGCCGCAGCTTCGCGGCAAGGTCACGATCGAGTTCGATGGCATGCAGGTGTCCGGCCGACTGCGCCAGGCTGTCGGTAATTGCGCCCTTGACCAGGTCCGATCTCGACAATGATGTCGTCGGCGGCCGGATGAACGGCGCGCACGATGGCATCGACAACACCGATATCGGTCAGAAAATGCTGCCCGAATCGTTTGCGCGCGCGGTGCGCCGCCACTATCTGGCCGCCAGCTGGAGTGCCAGTTCAACAGCGGCCAGCAAGCTGCCCGGGTCGGCTGTGCCGGTGCCGGCTATGTCGAACGCCGTCCCGTGATCGACCGAGGTGCGCACGACAGGCAGGCCGAGGGTGACGTTCACCGCGTGGCCGAAGCCCGCGTACTTGAGCACAGGCAAGCCCTGATCGTGATACATGGCGAGTACGGCATCCTTGTCGCCGGCCGCCGGTGTGAAAGCCGTGTCTGCCGGTAATGGTCCCCGCAGCCGCATGCCACGCTGCTGCAGGGTGGCGACGACCGGTGCGATAACCGCCGCGTCCTCGTGTCCCAGGTACCCGCCTTCGCCGGCATGCGGGTTCAGTCCGCACACAATAATTTCCGGCTGGTCGATGCCGAACTTGCTTTGCAGATCGTGATGCAGCACCTCGATGACGGCCGTCAGGCGTTCCGCAGTGATGTAATCGGGCACGGCGCGCAGCGGCAGGTGCGTGCTGGCGAGGGCGACACGCAGGTCGCCGGCGACCAGCAGCATGACGGGCAAGGGCGTGTGCGTAATCTCTGCCAGGAACTCGGTGTGACCGGTGAAAGGGATGCCGGCATCAGCGATGACACTTTTCGACAACGGCGCGGTGACCATTCCTGAGAATTCGCCGCTCAGGCAACCTGAGACGGCGCGCCGCAGTCCGTCAAGCAGCGTTGCTGCGTTGGCCGAATCGGGTCTGCCCTTGATGACTGGTGCAGGGAAGGGCGTGTCGATGACGGGTAAATTGCCGCCCTGCAACGAAGCATCGCCGATAATTACCACCCGATCGGCGAAACGCGATGATGCCAGCGCATCGCAGATTTCCGGGCCGATGCCGGCCGGATCTCCAGCCGTTACTGCCAGTGGCTTGTCAGCGCCCACGTCTAGATGCGTGAGTCTACGAATGCCTCATCGCGCATGCGCTGCATCCACAGCTGAGATTCTTCCGCCATCTTGCTGTTGCGAATACGCGCGTCGCAGTTGCGCTTTTTCAGCTCTTCGGTGTTGTCATAGACGCGACGCTCCAGCACTTCGACAATGTGCCAGCCGAATTGTGAGCGGAACGGTTCACTGATGACGCCGATCTGTGCATCTGCCACCACCTTGTCGAACTCCGGAACGAAGGTGCCCGGACTCGTCCAGCCGAGGTCGCCACCAAGGTTGGCAGAACCCGGGTCGTCTGAGAGCAGCTTGGCCTGCTCGCCGAAGTCCTCGCCACCGCGAATCTTGGCCAGCGCCTCGTCGAGTCGTTGCTTGGCTGTTTCGTCGTCAATGATTTCGTTCGGCGTAACGAGGATATGGCGCGCTTTGATCTGATTAATTTCGCTGCGCTGTACCGCACTGCGAAGATTGTCAATTTTGACCAGGTGGAAGCTGTTGGCGGCGCGCAGCGGTTTGGATACGTCACCGGCCGCCATGTCCTGCAGAGCATCGATGAACAGCGTTGGAACCTGTTCGCCCTTCATCCAGCCGAGCGAGCCACCCTCCAGCGCCGTATCGCCGGCTGAATAGCGCACAGCCATTTCGCGAAAATCAGTGCCGTCCTGAATTTGCGCGTAAATACTGTTAGCGAGCGCTTCAACCTCGCGAATCTCATCCGCGCTGGCAGTTTCGGAAAACGACAGGCGAATATGTGACAACTCGAACTCGGAGTTAACGACAACGTTGCCCTCGAGGTCCGCGATACACTGTGTCACTTCGCGTTCGCTGACATTGATACTCTGTCCGACCTCGATGCGTCGCAGCTGTTCGAGCGTAATGTCCTCACGCAACGAACGGCGGAACTCAGCATAGTCGAGACCGTCTTGCGAGAGCAGTCTTGGCATATCCTCAAAACGCCAGCCGTTCTGCTCGGCGATCATCCGTATGGAATCGTTCAGCGCCGCGTCCGAAATCTGCAGGCCAATGCGAGCGGCACGCTGCAACTGAATTTCTTTCAGGATCAGCCGCTCCATTATCTGCTCCTGGAGCACGCCGGCCGGCGGCAACGGCACGTCCTGTGCGAGCGCTCGCTCCTTGATGATCTCCAGCTGTTCGTTGAACTGACTCTTGAGAACGATGCCCTCATTGACGATTGCGGCCACACCGTCGATGAACTCACCGGTCTCGGAGAGCTCGTCAGCCATGGTCAAAGGCGCTGCCAACAAAGCGACAACAGCACATAATGCGTTGATTTTTAACACAATTTACTACCGGAGGTCTGCGGAATAGCCAAGAATACCACGTTCCAGGAGTTTGTCAGCCGCCGTTCCGACGCTGGTCATTCCCTTCAGTACCAGTTGCAGACCAAACGACGAATCGCGAGTTCCATCGCGTGTGGAGATGTGGCGTCGGGAAACCAGCCGCAGGCCCCAGCAACAGCTTTCATATTCGAGGCCAAAGAACTGTTCGAGAACTTCCTCGTCGCGAAATGAAAAGCTGTACCGACCGACAAAATTCCACTGCTTGTTGACCGGCCACGACCACGACAGGTCGCCCTGTTCCAGAGATTCGCGACGAAACCGGTAAGCAAGATTCAAAATTTTGTTGTTTGCGGGACGATACTGAAACCGCGCTTCCGACTTGGTGGTGCCACTCGCGCCCGTTCCCCACTGGTGACCAATGTCGAAGTTCACGTTTTTCAAAACGAGAAATCGCAGCCTGGCGATGTAGTCCGAGCGCTCCAGAGTTGATGCGGAGTTACCCGGCAACGTGACGTTGCGAGCACCGAAATAACGGGTTTGCCCGATGGTTGCCGTCATCAGTTCCCGACCGGAGGCTACGTCGAAGATCCGCGAAGTTATGCCAATACTCAGCTGCTCGGTATCGCCGATACGGTCGACACCCAGAAAGCGGTTCTTGCGATACAGCTGCACGAGGTTGATATCGGGCGTAATCGTGTCGAACACTGGCAGATCACTCTGCTCGCTAAACGGGATGTTCACATACAAGAGGCGCGGTTCCAGCGTCTGCACGTGATTTGCCGTTTTCATCGACCGTTCCAGCACCATCCCGGTGTCGAGGCTCATGATTGGCAGGGTGCGGCTTGGGTGGTTGTTTGCGCCGGGTAACGTGTCGGTGAGCTCGTACCGCGTGTGATCGAGCGCGACCGCTGGTGTCAGGAACCAGCCAGGCCGCCGGACCGGCAGCTCGACCGCTGGCATCGCATTCACGCGCCAACCGGTTACGCCGACGTCGCGATCGAAATTGACAACTTCGCCGTCGACATTAAGCCGCAGCACTCCCAACGGCCACGAGCCGCTGGCCAGTACCTGCGGCAAGCGCCGATAGGGCTGGTCGGCGGGCAGTATCGCATCGTCGATCGTCTGGTATTCCTGCACCTGGCCCAACATTGAGAAGTTGTCGCCGTAATAGTCGAAGCGAATGCTGCGATTGAGGTGCGTAATACTCGAGACGCTCAGGCTGCCGCCGAGATCCTCAAAATACTGGCTATCTGAAACCTTGCGATAGGCGATGCGGTTGCGCCAGCCATTGCTGAAATCCGTACGGTGTTGGAAGCGCAGCTGATGTCGCGCGGCGTCCAGGATACTGTCGTCGGGAAGGTAGTCGGCTGTCAGAGTGCCTGCATCGTTAGAGGTCAGGTAGCGGAACTGCGTTTCCAGTTGCAGGCCACGACTGGTCAACAGCCGCGGCGTCACGGTGGCATCGTAGTTCGGCGCAATATTGAAGTAGTAGGGCAGGCGAATTTCGTTGCCGCTGCGGCCTGCGCTGCCGATTTCCGGTGTCAGCAAGCCGGACTTGCGCGCGTCGCTGAGCGGAAACGAGAGGTACGGAGCGTACAGGATGGGTACGCCCTTGAACTTAAGCTTGATGCCTTTGGCCGTGCCGATACCCGCACTGGTGTCGAGCTTGATCGACCTGCCGCGCAAGAGCCAGTCCTCAGAGCCTGGCGGGCACGTGGTGTATTCCACGCCGTCAAGCCGCAGCGTCCCGTCCTGGTTGATTTCCAGTAATTCTGCGGCGCCACGCGCATCACTGCTGCCCAGCGAGAACTGCGCACCCGAAAACCGAATGCGGCCCGACCGGTAAGCGAATTCGGCCGAGTCGCTGATGATCTGGGTGCCAGGATCTTCGTAGCGAACGTCACCTTCCAGCAGTATCGCCTGCGATTCCGGTTCGTAGCGCGCTGTGTCTGCGCCCGCCAGCTTGTCGTCGCTCCGCAACAACACGCCGCCGCTCATTATTGCGGTCGGTTCATCCCCGAGCTGCGCCTGCAAACGGCCGGCTTCGAGTACGATAGCGCCTGGATTGGCCGCCGCGGCCGGCACCGCGCCTTCAACCGATAGCGGCTCAGCAAGCGTTGTGTGACAGGCGCGCGTCTCCGCGCCGTGCACGGGAAACGCGGCTAGCAGGCAAGTGGCAACAATCAGTGGTTTGGAGGACAAGTCGGTGGTCGGTCAGGTTGCGGCCAAAGCCCAAGGAATCCGGGATGTTATCCGGCTATAGTATTTGTTACCTTCGCATAGTTTTCGAGGTGCTTCAATGCGTTACGGAGAACGGGCATAACTACCCTGAACGCCGCGGGCGATGCCCGGCTGGCGGCTTTGCGCGACTGGATTAGCGGTATCGATGCGATCGCCGGGTGCGAGCCTGTGGTTGCGTCAGCCGATGCCAGCTTTCGCCGATATTTTCGCGTCGCGGCCGGGGCCAACAGCTTCATCATCATGGATGCCCCGCCGGAACAGGAAGACTGCCTGCCGTTTATTCGTGTTGCCGGCTTTCTCGAAACGATGCAAATAAACGCCCCGCGCGTGCTGGAGGCCGATCTCGACGCCGGTTTTTTGCTGCTCACTGATCTGGGCACGCGATCTTACCTGGACGAACTCGAGCAGCAGCCGGACGTCAAAGACACGCTCTATTACGACGCCATGATGGCGCTGCTGGTGATGCAGCGGCGTGGTGAGGCACTCCAGGCTTTGCTGCCGCCGTATGATGAGAAACTACTGCGCTTCGAGCTGTCCCTGTTTCATGACTGGCTCTGCGAGCTGCACGTCGGTATGACATTCACCGCAGAGGACGAGCGTAACTGGCAATCGCTTTGCGATGGGCTGGTCGACAATGCGCTGCATCAGCCCCAGGTTTTCGTGCATCGTGACTATCATTCAAGAAACCTGATGCGCACCGAGCGCAATAACCCGGGCATCCTCGACTTTCAGGATGCGGTCGAGGGGCCGCTGACTTACGACCTCGTGTCCTTGCTGAAGGACTGTTACGTGCGCTGGCCGGCAGCACAGGTCAGGCAGTGGGCGCTTCGAGTATTACGCGCAGCTGGACGCGGTCATACGCACCTGCGTCGATGAGCGGCAGTTTCGCCGCTACTTCGAGTTGATGGGTGTGCAGCGTCACCTCAAAGCGGCCGGCATATTTGCGCGCCTTAATCATCGCGATGGCAAGGCACGGTATCTCGCCGATATACCGCGAACGCTGTCGTACATCGTGGAGCTGGGCGATGATTATGAGGAGCTGCAATTTGTCGTCGACCTCATCGAGCGGCACGTGTTACCGGCATTCGGCGAGCAGGCATGAGAGCGATGCTGCTGGCAGCCGGGCGTGGCGAGCGCCTGCGCCCGCTTACCGACACGCAGCCAAAGGCGCTGATCGAGGTACACGGCCGCAGCCTCCTCGAGCGTCATTTACAAATGCTTCATACCGCCGGCGTTGCAACCGTCGTCATCAACCTGGGGTGGCTTGGTGATGAGATCGTGCGGCGCGTTGGCTCCGGCAAGCGCTATGGGCTGGACGTTGTTTACAGTCCGGAGGGAGACAACATTCTCGAGACCGGCGGCGGCATTCACAAAGCACTGCCAGTGCTCGGAGAAGAGACCGTTTGCGGTCGTCAATGCCGACATCCTGACGGACATGCCGCTGCCACAACTCGTGTTGCCAAGCGGTGTTCTGGGACACCTCGTGATGGTGCCCACGCCCGACTATCGTCAGTGTGGTGACTTCGACCTTGTCGACGGCCTGGTCAGAAATGGCGCAGAGCCGTCCCTGACGTTCAGCGGTGTAGCGCTCTATCGCCCCGAGTTTTTTGACGGTTGCGAGGCGGGTCGATTTCCGCTGGCACCGTTGCTTCGTGAAGCAGCGGATGCCGGTCAGCTGTCGGGAGAGGTATACAACGGCCTCTGGATGGACGTCGGTACGCCCGAGCGCCTGGCAGCGGCTAACCGGTAGTGCGGCTAACGCTTGCGGCGCTCGCAGGCACAACTTCAATATCGTCGAGTCCGAGATGCCGCAGCAAACCGGGCAGTAGTCGCCCAGCTGCCTGCTCGAGGTCGAGCCCAACGCCGAGGCGCGTGAGGTCGGTCATTTGCAGGCCCGCATAGCCGCAGGGGTTGATGCGCGCAAACGGCTCGAGATCAATGTCAACATTCAGCGCCATGCCGTGAAAGCTGCAGCCGCGGCGTATGCGCAGACCGACGCTCGCCAGTTTGTCGTCATTGACGTAGACGCCCGGCGCTTCCGGACGCGCGGCGGCTTCAACATCGAACTCGGCCACGAGGTCGACGACGCTTTGCTCGAGTGCCGTGACCAACGTGCGCACGCCAAGCGCCGCTCGCTTAAGGTCCAGCAGCGGATAAATCATCAGTTGGCCAATACCATGAAAGGTCACCTGGCCGCCGCGGTCGATCTGCACGACCGGTATGTCACCCGGTGCGAGGAGATGTTCGGGTTTGGCATTCAGTCCCAGCGTGAAGACCGGCGGGTGTTCGGTAAACCAGATTTCATCGGGCGTGGTCGCCGTGCGCTCGTCGGTGAATTGCTGCATCGAACGCCATAACGGTACGTAGTCCTGACGCCCGAGGTTGCGAACGACAATAGTTCGACCAGCTGTTTGACCGGCGGCGCGGGTCACAGGGCCATCAGCACGTCAGCGTGCGCGGAAACGTCGTGATAGATAGCGTCGAGCTGCTGCTGGCTGGTCGCCGTGATCGTAATCGTGACCGACACGAAGCGGCCGTTGCGGCTGACTGACGACTGCACGCGGCTGTCGTCAACGGCGCCCACGTGTCCTTCGACGAGCGTGCGCATGGTTTGCCGAAAGGCCGGCGTGTCGCGACCCATCATTTTGATCGGGAACTCGCAGGGGAACTCAATCACCGATTCCTGAGGCATGCTACTCGAACCAGAGGCTAACGCTGTCGCGTGTGCGCTGCCAGAACGAGCCCGCCGGGTTGTCGGTCAGCGCTCCCAGCGGTGCGGTCACCAGTGTTTCATCGCCCAGCTTTACCGTGAGTTCGGCCAGCGGTTGCCCGGCGCTGACGGGGGCAAGCAGCACGGCTGGAATATTCATCGTGGGCTGCAGCTGCTCGTATGCTCCGCGGCGCACAGTGACATACAGGTCCTCATTCACACCGAGGTCCGTATTCTCGTTGGCCGACTTCCAGATTCTCGCTGTCGTGACTTTTTCGCCGGCCTTGAACAGCAGCCGTGTCTCGAAAAACCGAAAGCTGTAATTAATCAACGCCTGGCTGCCGTCAGTCCGTGCCTTGTCGCTCGAGGTTCCGAGTACTACCGAAATGACGCGCATGTCATCGCGCTTGGCCGAAGCCACAAGACAATAGCCGGCATCTTCCGTATGGCCGGTTTTCAGCCCGTCCACCGAATCGTCACGCCACAGCAGCGAATTGCGATTGTCCTGCCGGATATTGTTGTAGGTAAATTCCTTTTCCGCATGCCACGCGTAGTATTCCGGAAATTCCTCGATCAGCGCGCGTGCCAGCGTCGCGAGATCACGCGCTGTCGTCGTGTGTCCCTCGGCCGGCAGTCCTGTCGCATTTTTGAAAAGACTGGATCGCATGCCAAGCTTCGCGGCGTGCTGGTTCATCATTTCCGCGAACACAGACTCCGTTCCGGCGACATGTTCCGCCAGCGCGACGCTGGCATCGTTACCCGACTGCACGATCATGCCAATCAGCAGGTCTTTCACCGAGACCCTGGTGCCCACCTCGATAAACATGCGCGAGCCTTCGGTGCGCCAGGCTTTTTCGCTGACCGTGACCTCGTCGTCAAGGCTAAGCTGACCCTGTTTGAGCGCGTTGAAGACGACGTAAGTCGTCATTATCTTCGTCAGGCTGGCCGGTGCCAGTGGGCTGTCCGGATTCAGCGAGGCAAGTTCGGCACCCGTACGACTGTCGATTACCAGGTAACTTTTGGCGCCAATGATGGGCGGAGCTGGCGTTGGCATGGGTGCGGCGGCCGGCGGCGCTGCCGGCAGCAGCAACACAAGCGGCACGAGTGCAAGAATCAGACGTTGCAACATGGAACCTCTACAAATTGGGGTGAAGCGAGTGGCCGCGTATTGTACGCGCCAATGGGACTTGCAGCTATTCAACAAACAGATAGGGATCCGTGATTCCGATCGTTTCGAGCTCTTCAACCAACAGGTCGTACTGGACAACATCGTTGACAGGGCCGATCCGGACGCGCAGCAGGGGCGCATCGCCGGTGAGGTCCTCATAGATAAACGCATCGTTGATGCCGGCGGACCACAACATCGCCAGGCGACGTTCCGCGTTGGCCCGGTCGCCGAATGCGCCGACCTGGACGTAAATGTCGCTCTCCTGGACATTGCTCGCTGGTGAGCTGTTTTCCTGCCCCGCAGGCGCGGTCTGCGTAGCAGGCGCTTCACTGGCGACAGCTGTCGCTGGAGGCGGGCTCGGCGGCACGGTCTGGCGCGTCGGACGATCGCTGCCTGGTTCGTCAATACCCGGTTCGTCAAAACCCCCTTCGTCAAAACTAATGGCAGTGACCTCCACGAGGCTGGTGCCGTCGCGAATCATGTCGAGCTTCATCGCTGCCGCATAGGAGACGTCGATGATGCGGTTGTGCACGAAGGGCCCGCGGTCATTGACGCGCACGATCACGCTCTTGTTGTTCTTGAGGTTGCGAACGCGCACATACGTCGGTAGCGGCAAGGATTTGTGAGCCGCTGTCATCTGGTACATGTCGTAGGGTTCGCGATTGGACGTCAGCCTGCCGTGAAACTTCTTGCCGTACCACGAGGCGACGCCGCGCTCCTGATAGTTCGCACTCGTTGGCATCACGGTGTAGCGCTTGCCGAAGACCTCATAATCCGGGCCGTTTCCATAGCGACTCAAGGGCTCCGGCCGTGGCACCGGGTCATCGGGCAGGTCCGGGATGCGCATGCTGCCGGATGACGGCGCCCCGTCGCCCCTCAAGTTGCTGCCGCAGGCGCCAAGCATCATCAGCACAGCCAGCAGCGCCAGCCTAGCTGACATCGGCGCGCACTTGCGATGCGATTGCTTCGCCGAGTTGGTAAGCGGCGAGCGCGTACATAACGCTGTGGTTGTACTTGGTGATGACGAAGAAGTTGTGGAAGCCGACCCAGTACTCGGCACCGTCGGCACCTTCGTAACTCAATAACTGTGCTTTGCTGTCGGCACACAGGTCTGTCGCAAAGAGCACCCCGGCCTGGCTCAGACTTGCAACGGTTGCTGAAGCTTTGAGCGTGTTCTTCGGTGGCGGCGCCGGTTTGTTCCAGCGATCTCCCAGCGACGCCTGCGCAACGACGGCCTCGTGCTCCCGCCAGCCGTGTGCGATGAAATAGTTGGCAACACTGCCGGCTACGTCCGCCCAGTTGTCCCAGATATCGCGTTTCCCGTCACCGGATGCGTCCACTGCGTAGGCGCGAAAACTCGATGGCATGAACTGCGGTCGACCCATCGCACCGGCATAGGAACCCATCGGCACGGTGGCATCGATGCCTTCCTCCCGCGCCAGCACCAGGAATTGCACGAGTTCATTACGAAAAAATTTCGCACGTGGCGGGTAATCGAACGCCAGCGTTGCGAGTGCATCGAGCACCCGGTCTTTACCCGTTATGCGCCCGAAGTACGTTTCGACACCAATGATGCCGACGATCATTTCTACCGCAACGCCGGTTTCCTGGCTGATGCGCTCGAGCATCTCGCGATTCTCGCGCCAGAAAGTCGCGCCTGCCTTGATGCGCTCTTTGGTAATGAAGATCTTGCGATACTCGCCCCAGGTCAACGTGCGTTCGGCGGGTGTCGAAATCTTGCGGACTATCGACGCTTTGATTTGCGCCTTGCCGAGCACCTCGCGGAGTGCATCCCGGTCAAACTGGTGCTCACTCACCATTTCGTCGATGAACGCGGCAACGATGGGTTTTTCGACATTGACGGCGACGGGTTCGAGATCATCGACCGCGCGGGCACAGGAAACGGCAACCAGGAAAGCAGCGGCGACTGCGACAATTCGATTGTTCATTAGTGCGGTAGCAATTTCCTGTGCGAATGAATCGCCATCAGAATACCGAATCCCGCCATCAGCGTCACCATCGAGGTACCACCGAAGCTGACTAACGGTAGCGGTACGCCGACAACCGGGATCAGGCCAGTGACCATTGCCGTATTAACGAAGACGTACACGAGAAACGTCAGGCTGATGGAGCCTGCGAGCAAGCGTGAAAAGGTATCGTGCGCCTGTGTGGCGATATACAGGCCGCGGCCGATGACAAATATATACAGCGTCAGCAAGGTCAGTGCGCCCAGCAGCCCAAATTCCTCACCGAGAACAGCGAAGATAAAGTCGGTATCGCGTTCCGGCAGGAACTCGAGGTGCGCCTGCGAGCCATTCATCCAGCCCTTGCCGAACAATCCGCCCGAGCCGATCGCGATCTTCGATTGAATGATGTTGTAGCCTGCGCCCAGCGGGTCGCTGTCCGGATTCAGCAATGTCAGTACGCGCTGCTTTTGGTAGTCCTGCATGAAGTTCCACAGCACCAGCGCGCCCGGTACAGCGAGTACGCCCAGGCCAAGAATGAACCGAAATGACATGCCGGCTAACACCATGACGATGATCCCCGAGGCCGCGATCAGCAGCGACGTCCCGAGATCCGGCTGTTTGGCAATCAACAGTGTCGGCACGATGATCAATAAAGCGATAACGAGTAACTGGCTTAACCTCGGCGGCATCTGGCGATGGTGCAAGAACCAGGCGGCCATCATCGGGACGCCGAGTTTCATCGCCTCCGAGGGCTGAAAACGGACGCCCAGATCAAGCCAGCGCCGCGCACCTTGCCCGACCTCTCCCATGGTGAGCACCAGCACCAGCAGCACAATGCCGGCGGCGTATCCCCACGGTGTCCAGCGCCGCAGAAAGTCCGGCGACATCTGTGCGACGACGAGCATGACGCCAAACCCGACGCCCAGTCGAATGGCCTGGTTGACGAGCAGGCGATTGCTCTCGCCGACCGCGCTGTAAAGAATGAACAGGCCAAATCCACAGATCAGGAGCACGCCACCGAGGAGCGGTCCGTCGATGTGCAATCGTCGCACCAGGCGCGCGACGTCTGACAGCGGCGCCGCCCGGGATGTCAGGAGCTGGTGGTTATCGCTGAGCAACATCGCCCCCGAATCCCAGGTATTGATCCATCATTGCTTTTGCAATCGGTGCCGCAACCGAGCTGCCGCTGCTGCCGTTTTCGACGATTACGGCGACCGCAATACGCGGGTTTTCGAGCGGTGCAAACGCAATGAAAAGCGCATGATCACGCTGCCGTTCCTCGAGCTCTTCCTCGTCGTATTCCTCATCCTGCGCGATCGACACCACCTGCGCCGTCCCGCTCTTGCCGGCCATCGTGTAAGGGGCTCCCATGCCGACTGCGCGGGCTGTTCCGCGCGCTCCCTGCATCACGTCGTGCATCGCCTCGACTACAACATCCCAGTAGAAGTCGTTGCTGATTTCGACCGATGGCAGTTGTTGTGGAGGGATCAGCCGGCGCTCACCGCTAATGGGGTCTTCAACGGCGGCAATCAGGTGCGGTTTGTAGCGCACACCGTGCGTCGCCATTGCGGCAGCTGCGCCCGCCAATTGCAACGGCGTTGCAAGCATGTAGCCCTGGCCAATCGACGCGATCACCGTCTCGCCGTCGTACCAGCGCTGGTCGTCGCGATTGCGGAACGCGGCCTTCTTCCACTCGGTCGATGGGACCAGGCCCGCATGTTCACCGCCAATGTCGATGCCGGCTTTATTTCCAAGCCCGAAACGGTCGAGGTAGTCGTGCATGTTGTTGATGCCGAGGTCACCACTGATATTGTAGAAATACACGTCGCAGGATTGCGTGATCGCGTCGTGCAGATCCATGGAACCGTGTCCCTCAGGCTTCCAGTCGCGGTATCGGTGTGTGGAGTTCGGCAACATGAAGTACCCGCGGCACAGTGTCTTGCGCGTCAGGTTGGTTGCACCGGTCTCCAGTGCCGCCAGCGCGAGCATTGGCTTGATCGTGGAGCCCGGCGGATACGCGCCGCGCAGTGCGCGATTAAACAGTGGCTGGTCCGGATTGTTTTGCAGCTCGTCGTATTGTTTCGTCGTCATACCGACCGCGAACTGGTTGGGATCGAACGACGGTGCACTCACCAGGGCGAGGATCTCGCCACTCCAGGGATCGATGGCGATAGCGGCACCACGCCGGCCTTCGAGCGCGCGCACCGCCGTTAGCTGCAGGTCCAGGTCCAGACTCAAATACACGTTTGAGCCCGGGCTCGGTGCCTGGTCGTTGGGTAACGCATCCAGCAGTTCACTGGAATTGTTGGGCACTTTACGGCCCCGCGCATTGGTGATGAGGTGCTGATAGCCGGCGTAGCCGTGCAGATCGGATTCGAAGGTGCTCTCGACGCCGGTCTTGCCGGTGTGCGACGTGCCGGCGTAGCGCGCCGGCTCGAGACGTTGCAGATCATTGGTGCTTATCGCACCGACATAGCCGACGGCGTGCGCGATTGCCGGACCGTCGGGGTAATGGCGCACCAGTCGCGGCCGAAAGTCGACGCCGGGGAAACGGGGTCGCTGTACGGCGAAGCTCGCGATCTCGTCCTCGGTCATACGCAATTTCAGCGTTACTGGTTGAAAGCGTGGACCACTGCGACTGAGTTTCCTGAACATCGGTATGTCAGTCGCGTCAACCAGGCCGAGCGCCGCCAGTCGCTGGAGCGTGTCATCGACATCGTCAACCTGTTCCGGGACGAGTTCGAGCTGAAAGGCGGGGAGGTTCTGTGCAATGGCGCGGCCCTTGCGATCGAAGATCAGGCCGCGGATTGGCGGCACCGCCTCCATGCGCACGCGGTTGCCCTGCGACTTCTCGGCGAACAGCTGATGATCGAACACTTGCAGCTGTACCAGTCTTGCGACGACGATGCCAAGCAGCAGCGCTGAAATAGCGGCTGCCAGGATGGCGCGACCGACAAAAAGCTGACGTTCGGAGTGGTGGTCCTTGATGGGTGACAGCAGACGCAAGTCAGGCTCTGGAACGCGACCGGTACCGCAGTCCGGACAGGAACATATAAAGGAAAGGCCAGAGCAGCGTGCCGCTGACGACGGGCGCCCAGTAACTGGCTGCAGGCGCATTGATGCCGGCGACACCGTTCACCCAGAAGAGCAGGAACTGATATAGCGCGAGCATCGCGAAGATCGTGGCCGTCAATTGTGATAACGGAAAAACACGCATCAGAAGATGAAAACGTACCGTGATAAACGCGATGACACACAGTGCCAGTGCGTGCTGGCCGAGCACCGTGCCGTTGGCTACATCGAGCATGATGCCTATCATCCAGGCGCTGCCGACGCTCCATGTTCGTGGTAACTGCATCGCCCAGAAAATAACGAGCAGTGCCAGCCAGTCGGGACGCGCAGTTTCGACGATGCCTGGCAGCGGCATCATCGTCAGCATCAGCCCGACAAGCAGTGTGACAATAACCGGCAGGCGTCGCGATGCAGTTGCCCTACTCATTGGGCAACTCCCGCGCTTCGGCCGGTGCCGACCAGATCAGCATGACCTCGCGGACCTGATCGAGCGCGGCGACCGGCGTTGCCGTGACGTCGGCAAACTGTTGCTGTGGAATACGCGTAACTGCATTCACGACCGCGACCGGATATCCGCTGGGAAACGTACCACCCAGTCCCGATGTCACCAGCAGGTCGCCCACGCGGATGTCTGCGTTGTTCGGCAGAAACGGTAACTCGAGCCGGTCAATTTCACCGGTGCCCACCGCGATGGTGCGCAGACCATTGCGATTAACTTCAACCGGCAGGGCATGGTCGGCATCGCTGATCAGCACCGCTTGTGACGTCATCAAACCGGTTTTGATGACCTGCCCGATGACCCCGTCGGCATCAACGATCGCCTGGCCGTCATAAACGCCATCGCGCTCGCCGACATCGATGATGAGATTGTGCTCGTAGGGATTTGCATCGACCGCCATTATCTCGGCCACGCGCACCTGGTCGCGGACCTTGCTGCGAGCATCGAGCATTGAGCGCAGGCGCGCGTTCTCCGCTTCGAGCGCAGTTAGGCGCTGCAGCCTGACGTTCGTCAGCAACCGCTCGGAACGCAGGCGGCTGACTTCGGTTTGCAACTCGCCGCGTGTCGTTGTGGCGGCACCCAGCCAATGCCACAAACGCACCGGAGCATCGACCACGAGGCGCACCGGGTACATGGCGACGCCGACGCCCTTGCGCACGGCGTCGAGGTGATTTTCACGATGGTCGAAATACATCAGCAAGATGCTGATGACGATGAAGACGATGACCCGGGCACCAAGTGCCGGGATGCGAGCCGGATTACTGTCATTTCCCCGGGAAGCGATCATCTCCTAGCCGCAGCCTGTCGTCAGTCGACCCGGACCGAAAATCACTCCAGGCCAAATACCGCGGGACCGTGTTCATCGATGAGTTCGATGACCCGGCCGCCACCACGGGCGACGCAGGTCAGCGGATCATCGGCGATAACGACGGGCAGTCCGGTTTCCTCCATCAACAGCTTGTCGATGTCGCGCAGCATGGCGCCGCCGCCGGTAAGAACAATGCCGCGTTCGGCAACGTCGGCGCCGAGCTCGGGCGGCGTTTGTTCGAGCGCTTCTTTAACAGCGCCAACGATTCCCTGCAGCGGTTCCTGCAAGGCTTCCAGTATTTCATTACTGTTCAGTGTGAAACTGCGTGGCACACCTTCCGAAAGGTTGCGGCCCTTGACCGAGATCTCCAGCACTTCCTGGCCCGGAAACGCGGAACCAATTTCGTGCTTGATGCGCTCCGCCGTGGCCTCACCGATCAGGATGCCGTAGTTGCGACGCACGTAGCTGGTGATCGCTTCGTCGAAACGGTCGCCACCGATTCTGACGGACGCTGCATACACGATGCCATTCAGTGAGATGACCGCAACTTCCGAGGTGCCGCCACCAATGTCGAGCACCATCGAACCGCGGGCCTCGTGCACCGGCATGCCGGCACCGATAGCGGCGGCCATGGGCTCATCAATGAGGTGCACCTTGCGCGCCCCGGCACCCTCGGCAGACTCGCGAATGGCGCGTCGCTCCACCTGGGTCGATCCGTATGGCACGCAGATCAAGACCCGCGGGCTCGGCCGAAAGTAGCGAGACTGGTGGGCTTTGCGGATGAAGTGCTGCAGCATTTTCTCGGTGACCGTGAAGTCGGCGATCACGCCGTCCTTCAGGGGTCGGATTGCCGTGATGTTGCCCGGCGTCCGGCCCAGCATGTTCTTCGCTTCCATGCCGACCGCCTCGACGACGCGGCCGCCCCGTCCTGAATCTTCGCGAATCGCCACAACGGACGGCTCGTCCAGCACGATGCCATGCCCCCGGGAGTAAATCAGGGTGTTGGCGGTACCAAGGTCAATGGACAGGTCATTGGAAAAATAACCCAGAATATTTTTGAACATGTCGGGGCGAGGTCTCGAAGCAAGGTTAACGCGCTAATCTAACAATGCGCAGGACATTGCACAAGGCGCCGTGTATTATTGCGGGCCTGCTGAAAACAGCCCTTTTGCCAACCCGCAGACCCAACCTTCAATATCGGAAATGTCCCGTGTCTCTTAACAAAGATCAGGTTCAGCACATCGCGCTGCTGGCGCGGCTAAAACTGGACGAAGGCGAGTACGCCGAAAGCGTCGAGAAGCTCTCCAAAATCGTCGATTTCGTCGACCAGCTGTCGCAGGCGGATACTGCCGGCGTCGTCCCCATGGCGCACCCGCTGGACGCGGCGCAGCGCCTGCGCCCTGACGCCATTACCGAGGCCGATCAGCGGGACTATTACCAGCAAAATGCCGGGGCCGTGTCCGACGGGCTCTATCTCGTCCCGAAAGTCATCGAATGAACGACGGAAGCCTCGCACTGCACGCCCGGTCGATGACCGAGCTTGCCGCCGGCCTTGCTGCTGGCGAGTTTTCTGCCGTGGAACTGGCAGAGGCGCTGCTCGAGCGCATCGCGCGCCTGGACGGGCAGCTCAACGCGTTTGTCACGGTGACCGGCGATGCGGCACTCGCAGCGGCCGAGCGAGCTGACGCGGCGCGCGCCAAAGGACAGGGCGGAATCCTGAACGGACTGCCCCTGGTGCATAAAGACATTTTCTGTACGCGCGGGGTCAAAACGACCTGCGGTTCGAAGATGCTGGAGAACTTTGTCTCACCGTATGATGCGACCGTCGTCGAACGGTTTGCGGCGGCGGGGGCAGTGGTGCTTGGCAAAGCCAATATGGACGAGTTTGCGATGGGCTCGTCGAATGAAACCAGCTACTTCGGGCCGGTGCGCAATCCCTGGAACCTCGAGTGCTCGCCCGGTGGCTCTTCGGGCGGTTCGGCGGCAGCCGTGGCTGCCGGGTTTGCGCCGGCGGCAACCGGCACCGACACCGGTGGCTCCATTCGCCAGCCGGCGGCACTGACCGGCACCGTCGGGATCAAACCCACTTACGGACGCGTATCGCGATACGGGATGATTGCGTTCGCGTCCAGCCTCGATCAGGCCGGCATCATCACGCGCACGGCCGCGGACGCGGCGCGACTCCTTGGCGTCATGGCGGGCTTTGATCCGCGCGACTCTACCTCTATCGACGAACCGGTCCCGGACTACCTGGCGGGCATCAGTCAGTCGATAAAGGGCTTGCGTGTCGGCATTGTGCGACAGCATTTCGATGCCGGTCTCGACGCCGACTGCGGAGCTCGCGTACGCGATGCGATCGCGGTGCTCGAGTCGCTCGGTGCTACGACGGTGGAAGTCGACCTGCCAAATCTCGACCTGTCGGTGCCCACCTACTACGTCGTGGCTCCGGCCGAGTGTTCGTCGAACCTGTCGCGCTTCGATGGCGTACGATTCGGGCACCGTGCCAGGGACCCGGAGGATCTGCTCGATCTCTACTGCCGCAGTCGTGGCGAGGGCTTCGGCGATGAGGTGAAGCGCCGCATCATGACCGGCACCTACGTGCTGTCAGCCGGCTACTACGATGCCTACTATCTTAAAGCGCAGCAGGTACGCCAGCTGATAGCCGACGATTTCAAGAAAGCGTTTGCCGACGTTGATGTGATTGCCGGCCCGACGACGCCGTCGCCGGCGTTCAAGCTCGGCGACAAGGTCGACGACCCGATCACAATGTACCTGAACGACGTTTACACGATCGGTGCGAACCTGGCGGGACTGCCAGCCATGTCCGTGCCTTGTGGTTTTGTTGACGGCCTGCCGGTTGGCCTGCACCTGGTCGGGGCGCACTTCGCGGAAGAGACGCTGCTGCGCTGTGCGCATCAGTACGAGCAGCAGACCGACTGGCATACCGTCAGACCGGAGGCTTTCCGATGAGCAACGTGTGGGAAGTAGTCATCGGCCTGGAAATTCATACGCAGCTGGCGACGCGCTCCAAGATTTTCTCGGGCTCATCCACGGAATATGGCGCCGAGCCCAATACCCAGGCGAGTCTCATCGATCTCGGGTACCCGGGCATGCTGCCGGTGCTGAACAAAGAAGTCGTACACATGGCGGCCATGTTCGGTCTTGCCGTCGACGCAACCGTCGCGCCGCGATCGGTGTTTGCGCGCAAGAACTACTTCTATCCGGATCTGCCGAAAGGCTACCAGATCAGCCAGTACGAGCTGCCGATCGTCGAACACGGGGAACTGTTCATCACCGGTGACGATGGCGCTGAGAAACGTATCGGCATCACTCGGGCGCATCTCGAAGAGGACGCGGGCAAGTCGATACATGAGGGCCTGGAAAGATCGTCCGGCATCGACCTGAACCGTGCGGGCACACCCTTGCTGGAGATCGTGTCCGAGCCGGACCTGCGTTCCGCGAAGGAGGCGGTGGCGTACATGCGCAAGATTCACACGATCGTGCGCTACCTCGGTATTTCCGACGGCAATATGCAGGAAGGTTCGTTTCGCTGCGATGCCAACGTCTCGGTGCGACCGCGCGGGCAGAAAGAGCTTGGTACGCGTGCCGAACTGAAAAACCTGAACTCGTTTCGCTTCGTCGAGAAGGCCATCAACTTTGAGATCGAACGGCAGATCGAGCTGATCGAAGACGGTGGCACCGTCGTGCAGGAGACGCGTCTGTACGATTCCGACAAGGATGAGACGCGCTCGATGCGCTCCAAGGAAGAGGCTAACGACTACCGTTACTTTCCCGATCCCGATTTGCTGCCTGTTGTGATCAGTGCCGAGTACATCGAGTCAGTGCGACAACAGCTGCCGGAGCTTCCGGACGCCAAGCAACAGCGCTTTGTCGACGCATACCAACTGAAAGGTGACGATGCCAGTCTACTGACGACATCGCGGGCGCTGGCCGACTATTTTGAAGCCGCCGTTTCCACGAGCGCGGCGAGTGCGCAGCTGATTGCCAACTGGGTTGTCGGCGAACTTTCGGGCGCATTGAATAAAGACGGACTCGATATCAGCGACAGTAAAGTGTCTGCCGATGATCTTGCCGGCCTGCTCACGCGCATTCATGACAACACGATTTCGGGCAAGATTGCCAAGCAGGTGTTCGAAGCCATGTGGCAGGGTGAGGGCAGTGCCGACGCCATCATCGAGGCCAAAGGCCTCAGGCAAATAACCGACACGTCTGCCATTGAAGCGGTGGTCGACGCGGTGATCGCGGCGCATCCTGAGCAGGCGGCGGATTACCGGGCCGGCAAGGATAAACTGATTGGTTTTTTTGTCGGCCAGGTGATGAAAGAGACCAAAGGACAGGCCAACCCCGGCCAGGTCAACCAGGTACTCAAAGCCAAGCTCGATAGCTGAGATGTCAGCTGACACCATTACATCGTTCGGCTTCGAGTCGATACCGGTGCGCGGCGCGCTGGTGCAGTTGTCACGAACCTGGCGCCGCATGTTGCGCGACCACGATTACGATGCGCTAGTCGCGACCACGCTGGGTCATGCGGCGGCGGCGACCGCACTGATTGCACAAAGCCTCAAATTCGACGGCGCGATCACGTTGCAGCTGCAGCGCGGTGACGTTTTGAAGATGCTGGTCATGCAGTGCAGCAACGAGCTCGAACTGCGTGGCATGGCGATTGTCGATGCGGACAAAACGGCGGCCGATTTCGGTGAGCTCACGGGCAATGCGCTGTGCGCGGTGACGGTGGACAATGGTGACCGGCCCTACCAGGGCATCGTCGAGGTCAATGACACTTCACTCGCCGCCAGTCTCGAACATTACTTTGCACGATCAGTGCAGGTGCCCAGTCATATCGCGCTCGTTGCGAATGACCAGGTTGCCGGCGGCCTGCTCCTGCAGCAGGTACCGGGAGAGGCTATCGACGAGGACGACTGGCAGCGGCTGAAATTTCTTGCTGAGACGCTGACCTGCAAGGACTTCGAAGGCGGCGCTGGCCTGCCGCTCGTCGGCAAGCTCTTCGCCGAGGACGATGTGCGTGTCTATGAGCCGCGTCCGGTCACTTTTCGTTGCCGGTGTTCAGCGCGCAAGACCGAGGACGTGCTCAAGATGATTGGCGAGGCCGAGGCACGGGAAACGCTGCAGGAACAGCGGCGGATCGAGGTGGTTTGTGAGTATTGCGGGCGGCGGCGCACCTTTGATGCTGTGGATGTTGAACGGCTGTTCGCTGACAACGTCGTTCTTGGTCCTGATTCGGTTCAGTAGAAAATCTTGCCGCCGGCCAAGCGGCCGACATGTTTATTGGCGGACTGTCTCGCTTCGCTCGCTTTATGTCTCGCCAATAAACATCTCGGCCACTCGGCCTGCTGTGCAGGCCATCGGTCCGACGGTGCGGCCCGCATTCGTCATTAGGTTAAAAGTGGGTGGTGGGGCGGAAACGCCTGCGTTATACTAATCGGCCATAAATATAAAATAATGTTTATATATTTATATGAAGGCCTCGACCCAGCAACTGCAGAGCCAGCTCAAAGCGCTCGCCGATCCGACCAAGCTCCGGCTGATCGCGCTGTGCGCCAAGGTCGAATGCAGCGTGTCCGAGCTCACCGAGGTGACCGGGCTTAGCCAGCCGCGCATCTCGCAGCACCTGAAGCAGCTGTGTGCGGTCGATCTGCTGGAGCGTTTTCGTGACGGCCATTTCGTTTTCTATCGCTCGCCGACATTGGGGTCAGGTGCCACGGCGCACCGGCGCTTGCTGGCATTGTTGCCCGAGGACGAGCCGCAGTTCGGCCTCGATCTCGAGCGCCTGCGCGCACTGCGCGATTACGACGACACGACCCCGATTGCCGATGCCGATCGTTCACTGCACCGTGCGCTGGTCGAGCTCACCGTTGCGCGGCCGCTTGGCGACTTGCTCGACGTTGGCTGCGGACAAGGCCGCCTGTTGAAGCTGCTGGCATCACGCGCGCAGCGCGTGGTGGGTGTCGACATCGACGCCAACGCGCGGCGTCTCGCCCGCGCCGAAATATTGCTCGCCGATCTCCCGAACTGCAGTTTGCGGCAAGGTGAGATGGGGTCGCTGCCATTTGCCGATGCGACGTTCGATACCATTATTCTCGATGACGTGCTTAAAGGTGCCGACGACTCGGCGAAGGCGCTGCGCGAAGCGCAACGCTTGCTGCGTCACGGTGGCCGCATTCTGCTGTTAGCCGCGGTCCCTGACTCGGACGCCACCGAAATCAAGAAACAGTTTTCGAAGTACGCCGCCGCTGCCGGTTTGCGGCTCGCGCCACCACGATCGATTCCCGATCGATCCCCTTCCTGGCTGCTGGCCGTCGCGACTCCTGTTGAGCGCGCAGCGGCCGCCGCCTGACCTGGAACCAACCATGACCATTACGACGAACCCCATCGAAAGACCGGCCGTTTCCTTTGAGTTTTTTCCACCCAACAGCGAGACGATGGAGACCACGCTGTGGGACTCGATCGGTCGGCTCGCCGAGCTCGAGCCACGCTTTGTCTCGGTCACCTACGGCGCGGATGGGTCTACCCGGGAGCGCACGCACGCAGCCATTGCGCGCCTGGTCGCGGAAACCAACCTGACGCCGGCGCCACACCTGACCTGCATTGGCGCGACCCGCGGCGAAATAGATGACATCGCGCGCGAATATTGGGACATGGGCGTCCGCCACCTGGTGGCGCTGCGCGGTGATGCGCCCAAAGACAGCGTTGGCTATGAGCCCGCGGCGGATGGCTACGCGTATGCGTCCGATCTCGTTGCGGGCCTATGCAAGATTGCGGACTTCGACATTTCGGTGGCCGCGTACCCGGAGGTTCATCCAGAGGCACCTGACGCAAATTTCGATCTGGACAACCTGAAACGCAAGCTCGACGCAGGCGCAACGCGCGCCATTACGCAGTTCTTTTTCGACGTCGACGTTTATCTGAAATTTCGCGATCGCTGCGCCGCGGCCGGTATCGAGTCATCGATCGTGCCCGGCATCCTGCCAATCACGCGCTTCCCGCAGCTCGAGCGTTTCGCCGACATGTGCGGCGCGAGCGTGCCGGACTGGCTGCGTGATCGTTTCGCGGGTCTGGAGGACGATGTCGAAACCCGGCAGATGATCGCGGCGAGTGTCGCGATTGAGCAGGCGCGCATGCTCGAGAAAGAGGGCATCGATGAGTTTCATTTCTACACGCTGAACCGTTCCGAGCTGACGTATGCAATCTGTCACGCGCTTGGTGTACGTCCAAAGCGAGTGGCCGCCTGAGTAGATGAACATGCAGCAAGCAAGCAAGACAGAAGCACTGATGACGTCGCTCGACGAGCGGATTCTCATTCTTGATGGTGCCATGGGCACGATGATCCAGTCATACGGGCTGAACGAGGATGATTATCGCGGCGAGCGGTTTGCAGACTGGCCGAGTGACCTGAAAGGCAACAATGATCTGTTGTCGATTACGCGCCCCGACATCATTCGTGAAATCCACTCGCAGTTCCTCGAGGCCGGCGCCGATATCATCGAGACCAACACGTTCAATTCAAACGCGCCGTCGATGGCCGACTACGGCATGGAGTCGCTGGTCACCGAACTGAACGCCGCGGCCGCGCGTATTGCGCGCGAGTGCGCCGATGCGTTCGCGGCGCAAACCGGTGTGCCGCGATACGTGGCCGGGGTACTGGGGCCGACCAACCGCACGGCGTCCATTTCGCCCGACGTCAATGACCCGGGTTTTCGCAATATTCGTTTTGACGAGCTCGCCGATACTTACGCGGCGGCGGCCACTGCGCTCATCGAAGGTGGCGTCGATTTCCTGATGATCGAAACCATTTTCGACACGCTCAATGCCAAGGCGGCGATTGTCGGACTGAAGCGCAGCTTCCGCGCTGCCGGTGTTGAACTGCCCGTGATGATCTCCGGCACGATTACTGACGCGTCCGGACGTACGTTGTCCGGACAGACAACCGAGGCGTTCTGGAATTCGGTACGCCACATCAAGCCTTTCATGATCGGTCTCAACTGCGCGCTGGGTGCCAGCGAGCTGCGGCCGTACGTTGCCGAGCTTGCCCGCATCGCCGATACGCGGGTCAGCGCGCATCCGAACGCGGGACTTCCCAACGAGTTTGGCGAATACGATGAAGAGCCCGCCGCGATGGCCGCAGTTGTCGGCGAATTTGCCGCCAGTGGCCTGGTCAACCTGGTTGGTGGCTGCTGTGGCACGCAGCCCGACCACATTGCTGCGCTGGCTGCCGCAGTGCGGCCACACCCGCCGCGCGCGCTGCCGGACATTCCGGTGAAATGCCGCCTGGCCGGCATGGAGCCCTTCAACATCGGGCCCGACAACCTGTTCGTCAACGTCGGCGAGCGCTGCAACGTCACCGGGTCAGCGATTTTCCGTCGCCTCATCGAGGCCGATGATTACACCGCGGCGGTCAGCGTCGCGCGACAGCAGGTCGATAACGGCGCACAGATCATTGACGTCAATATGGATGAGGGCATGCTCGATTCCGAAAAGGCGATGGTCACGTTCCTGAACCTGATCGCGTCGGAGCCGGACGTCGCGCGCTTGCCGATCATGATCGACTCGTCCAAGTGGTCGGTCATCGAGGCGGGCCTGAAGTGCGTGCAGGGCAAAGCGGTCGTTAACTCCATCAGCATGAAAGAGGGCGAGGCAGCGTTCATTCGCCAGGCGGAACTGTGTCGCGACTACGGCGCGGCCGTCATTATCATGGCGTTCGACGAGCAGGGTCAGGCGGATACGATCGAGCGCAAGGTCGATATCTGCAAACGCTCCTACCAGGTGCTCACCGAGCAGGTCGGCTTTGATCCATCAGACATTATTTTCGACCCGAACATTTTTGCGGTGGCAACCGGTATCGAGGAGCACGCGAGTTACGGTCTCGACTTCATCGAGGCGACGCGACAGATCAAGGCGTCACTGCCGCATGCGCTGATCAGCGGCGGCGTTAGCAACGTCTCGTTTTCCTTTCGCGGCAACAACGTGGTCAGGGAAGCGATCCACTCGGTGTTTCTCTATCATGCGATTCGCGCCGGCATGGATATGGGCATCGTCAATGCCGGGCAGCTGGCGATTTACGAGGACCTGCCGAAAGACCTGCGCAACGCGGTGGAGGATGTAATCCTGAATCGCGATCCGGAGGGCACCGACAAGCTGCTTGCGGTAGCTGAAAACTACAAAGGCCACGCCAGCAGCGCTGTTGCCAAAGGGCAGGATCTCGCGTGGCGCGAGCTACCCGTCGACAAGCGCCTCCAGCATGCGTTGGTGAATGGCCTCGACGAGTTCGTTATTGACGATACCGAAGAGGCGCGTTGCGCAACGGATCGGCCGCTCGACGTCATCGAAGGACCGCTGATGGCCGGCATGAACGTTGTCGGCGATCTTTTCGGCGAAGGCAAGATGTTCCTGCCACAGGTTGTGAAATCGGCTCGCGTCATGAAAAAAGCCGTGGGTCACCTCGTGCCTTACATCGAGGCGCTGAAAGAGGGCAAAGCCAGCAGTAACGGCAAAATTATTATGGCGACCGTGAAGGGCGATGTGCACGACATTGGCAAGAACATCGTTGGTGTCGTACTGCAGTGCAACAATTTCGAAGTCATCGATCTCGGCGTGATGGTCTCCTGCGAGAAAATTCTCGACGCGGCGCAGCGCGAAGAAGCGGACATTATCGGGCTGTCGGGACTGATCACCCCATCGCTGGATGAGATGGTGCACGTGGCCAGCGAAATGCAACGACTGAATTTCGATTTGCCGCTGTTGATCGGCGGCGCGACCACATCACCTGCGCACACCGCGGTGAAAATCGAGCCGCGCTACGAGGGGCCCGTCATTTACGTGAAGGATGCATCCCGCTCAGTCGGCGTGGCACAGGCACTGATAGCAGAAGATTCGCGCGCTGCCCTGGTAGAGAAGACCCGGCGCGAGAATACGCGGCGGCGCGAACAGCACGCTGGCAAAAAGCGGCTGGCACCGAAGCTGTCGTTACAGCAGGCGCGCAGTCGCAAGCTTGCCATTGACTGGTCCAGGTACGCAGCGCCGCAGCCGCAGCTCATCGGCAACCGTGTGTTCGATGATATCGACCTCGCCACGCTGCGTGATTACATCGACTGGATGCCGTTCTTCAATGCCTGGGAGTTTCACGGCAAGTTTCCACAAATCCTGAGCGACAGCGTTGTTGGCGAAGCAGCGACGTCGTTGTACGAAGACGCGCTGGTCATGCTCGATCGCATTATCGATGAGAAGTGGCTCACGGCACGCGCGGTGATCGGCCTGCACCCGGCCAATTCACACGAGCATGACGATATCCTTGTGTATACCGACGCAACGCGCCAGACGGTCAGCCAGCACCTCGTACACTTGCGGCAGCAGCGCGGCAAGGAAGCGTCGCAGGCGCAATCGTGCCTGGCTGATCTGGTTGCACCGGTCGACGCTGGCGTTGACGACTACATCGGCGCGTTCGCGGTGACTGCCGGCATCGGTATCGATGAGCATGTCGCACGCTTTGAAAAAGCGCATGACGACTACAGCGCGATCATTCTGAAGGCGTTGGCGGATCGCCTTGCCGAGGCGCTGGCGGAACATATGCATGAGCGCGTGCGACGCGAGTTCTGGGGCTACGCGGCTGACGAAGCGATGTCTAACGCGGATCTGATCCGCGAAAAATACCGCGGCATACGGCCTGCGCCCGGTTATCCCGCCTGCCCGGATCACACGGAAAAAGCCAAGCTCTGGCAGCTGCTTGATGTTGAAGCGAGCATTGGACTGCGGCTGACCGAGTCATACGCCATGTACCCTACGGCGGCGGTCAGCGGCTTTTATTTCGCGCACCCGGACGCGAAGTACTTTGCCGTCGGCAAGATCGACCGCGATCAGGTCAGGTCCTACGCTGAGCGACAGGGCATGAGCGTTGCGGACGCTGAGCGCTGGCTTGCGCCCAATCTCGGCTATGACCCACGGGCGGCTGACGCCGCCTGAATCGGCTGGCAACTTGCGACGCGCGGAGCCTGCGCACACAATTGACGGCTGTTCGCACGCAGAGAGATCATGATAATGCTCGCCAAACCCGTTCGGCGCCGTTCCGTGGTCGTGATCGTGAACCCGGTCGCAACCATGATCGTACTGGCCTTGCTCGCCGCCTGCGCCCAGCAAATTCCCCGAGAGGCTTCCATGTCAGCAGAGACCGGCAAAGTGCTATTAACGAATGAAGCGATCTTTCGCGACCGGGCGTACAAAGCCAAAGTGCCCGGTACTGTGCGCTGGCTGGAGGATGGCTCCGGCTACAGCGCTCTCGAGACCGTCGCGGCTCACAAGGATACTGAGCTGGAACTTGACGAGCTCGGCGAACCAGTCAATCCGTATCGAGAGATCGTAAAATACGACCCGGCAACACTTGCGAGAACGGTGCTGTTCTCGCTCGAGCAGCTGACGCCCGAGGGCGCCGGGCAGGCGCTCGCCGTCGATGACTACGAGTGGTCGGATGACGGCAGTCGACTGCTGGTCTATGCCAACGCCCGCAAGGTCTGGCGGCAGCGCAGCCGCGGCGACTACTGGATGCTCGAGCTCGATAGCGGTGAGCTGTGGCCGTTGGGCGACGACCAGCGCGAACCGAGCCAGATGATGTTCGGCAAGTTGTCGAAAGATGGTGCCAGGTTTGCCTACGTCTGGGGCAACAATATCTACGTCCAGGACCTTGCGACTCGCGCAGTTACCGCCCTGACGACCGATGCGTCGGACACCATCATTAACGGTCGCTTCGACTGGGCGTACGAAGAGGAATTCAGCATTCTCGACGGCTTTCGCTGGAGCCCGGACGGCCAGCGCATCGCTTACTGGCAGCTTGACACCAGCGCCGCCCAGGACTTCCTCATTATCAATAACACCGACACGCTGTACCCGACGGTTTCGCGAATTCCCTATCCGAAGGTTGGCGAGGAGAACTCGGCCGCGCGCATCGGCATCGTTGCTATCGACACGCAGGAAACCACCTGGGTCGAGTTGCCGGGCGTCGCTAAAGACATGTACGTCCCGCGGATGAACTGGGCCGATGGCAGCGATGCGGTGATGATTCAACAGATGAATCGCAAACAGGATACGAATCGGGTGTTTCTCGCCGATGCGAAAACGGCCGCCATCGAAGAGCTGTTCGTTGAGCGCGAAGAGACCTTTATTGAAGACGTTATCGATCCGAAGTGGCTCAAGAACGAGGACGCGTTTCTCTGGCACAGTGAGCGCAGCGGCTGGCGGCACGTTTACAAGGTGTCGCGGGATGGAAAATCATTCACCGACCTGACACCCGGCGAGTTCGACGTGATCGAATTCGAAACTGTCGACGAGTCGAATGGCTGGCTGTATTTCATCGCCTCGCCCGAGAATGTCACGCAGCGCTACCTGTATCGCAGTCGACTCGACGGCAGTGGTCAGATGGAGAAAGTGACGCCGGATAATTTCGCCGGGACTAACGGTTACCAGATGTCCAAGGACTCGGCGTGGGCCATTCATACGTTTTCCAGTTTCCTGAGTCCGCCGGTCTATACGCTGGTGTCGTTGCCGGATCACAAGGCACGGCACGTTCTCGAGGACAACGCGGAGCTGGCCGCGAAAATTGCCGATCTGCGACTCGGCGAGTTGGAGTTTTACCAGGTTAAAGCCAGCGACGGGCTCGCCCTGGATGGCTTCATGCTGCGTCCGCCGGACTTCGACGCATCGCGACAGTACCCGATCATTAATTTTGTTTACGGCGAGCCTGCAGGACAGACGGTCTTCGACGGCTGGCAGGGCGAGCGGGGGCTGTGGCACCTGCTGATGTCGCAGCGTGGCTTCGTCATTTCTTCTGTCGATAACCGCGGTACAAAGGCCCCGCGCGGTCGCGACTGGCGGCGTTCGCTGTACGGCAACATCGGCACGGTCACGTCACGCGACCAGTCCGACGCGTTGCAAGCCATTTGCGCGCGCTGGGATTACGTGGACTGCAAGCGTGTCGGCGTCTGGGGTCACTCCGGCGGCGGTACGATGACGCTGAACCTGTTGTTCCGCTACCCGGACCAGTACCAGGTCGGCGTGTCGCGCGCACCGGTGCCGGATCAGCGCCTGTACGACTCGATCTACCAGGAACGCTATTCGGGCCTGCTAACCGATTACGCGGAAGCCTACGTGGAGAGTGCCGCGATCACCTGGGCGTCACAGCTCGAGGGTAAGCTGCTCGTCGTTCACGGTACGGGCGACGACAACGTGCACTATCAGGGTACCGAGCGCCTGATCAACGAGCTCGTCAAGCACAATCGTCCTTTCGATATGCTGGCCTACCCGAATCGGCAGCACGGCATTCGCAGCGGTGAGGGCACCGAGCTGCACCTGCACTCGACGATGACCCGCTACTTCGAGGAGCACCTCAAAGCGGCGCATACTGACTAGCGACTTACGACGTCAGGGCTACAAGACAACAGTAACGATCAGCGGCAGGTGATCTGAACCGATGCGCGGGCCGGTTTTGATATCGGCAACGCCAATGCCGCTGGAAACAAGCACGTGATCGATGGGAATCATCGCGATCGGCATGAACGTTGGCCACGTCGGCAGTATGCCGTTGCCGCGGCGCGCATTCCTGAGCCCGGTGCTTGCCTCGAAGTGACGATAATGGCGGTCCCAAACGCTCGCATTGAGATCGCCTAGCAGCAGTACTTCACCGCTCGCTTGTGCAACGATTTCTGTCACGCTTTGCAGCTGTGCATTTCGTGCCACGAAGTTGTCGTGGCCGAGCGGAATCATGGGGTGCGTGCTGATCAACGTGAGGTCTGCTCCGCCCATGCGTGTTGTCGCAATAATGGTCGGATAGCCGAGCGGCGGGCTGTCGATATGGGTTGCCGCGACCAGCGGCAGTCGTGACCACATCGCAATGCCGAAGTTATCCTCGCGCGCTGCGGTGTAGCTGAACGGGTAGTCAGCTTCCAGTGTTTGCAGCTCTTCCAGCCAATGCGTTGACACTTCCTGCAAAAAAATGACGTCCGGCTGTTCGCTGTTGATTAAATCGAGAACGCGCTCGTGATCGCCGTTTGTCGATAGCACGTTCGCGTAAAGAAGCGTGAGCCGGGCCTCACCTGTTGGCGTTTCGCCTTTGACATACCAGGGCAGGACATAACTTGCATTGATCGCCAGCGCGACGACCAGCAAGAGGCTGTAAATCGCTCGTCGCCTGATGGCGAACACGATCAGCAGCAGCAGCGACCCGACGAGGTATTGCAGCCGAAAGTGCGAGAACAGCTCAATGTAGTGCTGTCGCGTATCGATCGCTGTCAATACGCTGAACAGTACGGTGAGGACGGCGGCTACCTGCAGCAGCCCGTCGAGAGTCACGCTGCCGCGTTTGACTCTCTCGGTGCTACTTGAAGTGACCACCGGGATCAGTCGTCGATTGTAACTTCGATGATGGTGACCGTCTCGACGGGTACGTCCGAGTGGCCTGCCTGGTTGCCGGTTTCGACCGCGGCGATTGCATCCACAACATCCATGCCGTCGGTGACCTTACCGAACACGGCGTAACCGAAGTCACGCGTGCTGTTGTTCAGAAAGTCATTGTCCCGAAGGTTGATGAAAAACTGCGACGTGGCGCTGTCGACGACGGCAGTGCGTGCCATCGCGAGCGTGCCGCGCGCGTTCGACTCGCCGTTATCGGCCTCATTCTTGATCGGATCACGCGTGGTCTTGCTGCGCATATTTTCGTCCATGCCGCCGCCCTGGATCATGAAGTTGGGCATGACGCGATGAAATATGGTGCCGGCGAAGTGGCCGTCCTTTACGTATTGGCGGAAATTCTCGCAGCTGATGGGCGCTTTCTCGTCGAACAGCTCGACGCTGATATCGCCGTGATTCGTTTTGATCGTGATCATGATGCCTCGCAGTGTTGAATGAGCGCCGTTATTTACCACTCCGGCGCGCGACTGTCACGCGCGGCAGGCCGGCATAGTCGTTGAAACCTGAAATCCCGGACCAGCCAGCCGCCTCGAGAATCGCAATAACCTCGCCCTGCTGAGCGGCACCATGCTCCAGCAACAGCACACCGGCAGGCTCGAGAATATCAGCGCATTCGGCGGCCAGCGCACGAATGGCGTCGAGGCCGTCCGGGCCTGCGACCAGCGCCGACCGGGGCTCGTGGCGCAGCTCGCGCAGTGCCGGATCGTCGGCGCGCACGTACGGTGGATTGCTGACGATAACCTTGAATCGCTGATTCCGCACAGGTTCGGTCCAATGGCCTGCCAGAAAAGTCACGTTGCCGAGGCATAGATGTCGGGCATTTTCTTCAGCAACCGCCAGCGCCGCGGCGCTGACATCGGTGGCGGTTACCTGGCACAGCATGCGCTCGCTCGCCAGGGCAACGGCGAGCGCACCGCTGCCGGTGCCAAGATCGAGGATTTGCCAGTCGGCCTTGCGCGGAATTTCTCGCAGGGCGAGGTCGACGAGCAGTTCGGTCTCGGGCCGCGGCACCAACGTGGCCGCGTTGACCATTAGCTCGTGCGACCAGAACTCTTTGGTGCCCATGATGTAGGCCATGGGCTCGCCGTCCGCGCGACGCTGCAACAGCCCGGCGAATCGCTCGAATGAGCGTCCGTCCAGCTCGTCTTCGGGATGAGCAAACAGGTAGCTGCGCGGCATATCGATGGTGCGCGCGAGCAAAATCTCGGCATCGAGCCGGGCTGATTCGCTGACTTCGACAAGTTGCGCCACGGCATCGGCAAGTACGGCGTCGATGCGCTTGTTGGTCTCAATATTCATGGGTAGTGCTGATCCGGTGCTATCGCGTACACTCGCTTCTGGTTTCCAATGTAACCGATGCGCTCATGAACGTGTATTCCAACATCCTCGACATGGTCGGAAAAACGCCGATGCTCGAGGTAACGCACATTGATACCGGGCCGTGCCGCCTGTTTTTGAAACTCGAGCTGATGAATCCCGGGGGTTCGATCAAGGACCGCATCGGCATCTCGATGATCGAGGAGGCTGAAAAACGCGGCGACATCAAACCGGGTGACACGCTGGTGGAAGCGACGGCGGGCAACACCGGGCTGGGGCTCGCACTGGTGGCCGCACAGAAAGGTTATAGCCTGATTCTCGTGCTGCCTGACAAGATGAGCCAGGAGAAGATCTTCAACCTGCGCGCGATGGGGGCGGAAGTCGTATTGACGCGCTCGGACGTCGGCCGCGGGCACCCGGAGTACTACCAGGACGTTGGCCAGCGCATTGCGAACGAGCAGGGCGCTTACTTCATCAACCAGTTTGGCAACCCTGACAATCCGCTGGCGCATGAGCAGACCACGGCACCGGAGATTGTCGAACAAATGGGCGGCGACCTGGACGCGATCGTGCTTGGCGTCGGTTCGAGCGGCACGGTTGCCGGCATCGGCAAGTACCTGCAGGCAAACGCACCGCACGTCGATTTGATTGTTGCGGACCCGGCGGGCTCGGTGCTCACCGAGTACATTAACAACGGTGTGCTGGGTGAGCCCGGCAGCTGGCTCGTCGAAGGCATTGGCGAGGACTTCATTCCGTCGATCGCCGATTTCAGCCAGGTCGCGAAAGCTTATGCGATCAGCGATGCTGAATCGTTTGCCGCAGCGCGCGAGTTGTTAGCGCAAGAAGGTGTGCTTGCGGGCTCGTCCTCGGGCACATTGCTGGCCGCTGCGCTCAAGTTCTGCCGCGAGCAGACGGAAGCGAAGACGGTTGTCACGTTCGCCTGCGACACGGGCAACAAATACCTGTCCAAGTTGTTCAACGACTTCTGGATGGAAGACCAGGGATTCATCGAACGCGAACACTTTGGGGATCTGCGCGACCTCGTCGGGCGGCTGCACAGTGAGCATGCCACGATTACGGTGGGCCCCACGGATGTGCTGACGACGGCGCACAATCGCCTGCGCAATGCGGGATTTTCGCAACTGCCCGTGATGCACGAGGGTGAGTTGCTCGGGGTGGTAACCGAGGATGCCATCATGCAGTTTGTGTACGGCAAGCCCAGGTTGATGAACGCGCCGGTTGCGGACGCCATGGAATCGGCGTTTATCAAACTCGACAAGTCAGAGAGCATGAACAACCTGGTCGCCATGCTGCGCGTGCAACCCTATGCGGCCATTTTGGACGGCGACGAATTCCTCGGCCTGATTACGCGCTCCGACGTACTGAATTATCTCCGGCGGCAGATGTAAGGACACACCATGGCTAGCAGCGACAACAAACAGGCTTTTGCCACCCGCACGATTCACGCCGGGCAAGAGCCGGATCCCAGTACCGGCGCCATCATGCAGCCGATTTATGCCACGTCGACCTACGTGCAGGCCAGTCCCGGCGTGCACCAGGGCTATGAGTATTCGCGCACGCAAAACCCGACACGCATGGCCTATGAGCGTTGCATCGCGGACCTCGAGTCAGGGTCACACGGTTTCGCCTTCGCGTCCGGCATGGCGGCGACGGCCACGATTCTCGAAATCATTGACAGCGGCAGCCACGTCCTCGCGATGGACGATCTTTACGGCGGCACGCGGCGTCTTTTCAGCGGCGTGCGCGAGCGCAGCGCCGGGCTTGAGTTCAGTTTCGTGGATTTGTCGGATCTTGATGCAACAGCAGCGGCTTTCAAAGACAACACGCGCATGGTCTGGATAGAGACGCCGACCAATCCGTTGCTGAAGATCGTCGACATTAAGGCGGTTGTTGAGATCGCAAAACAGCACGGGGTCGATCGTCGTTGTCGACAACACGTTTGCGACGCCATGCCTGCAGCGTCCACTCGAGCTCGGCGCCGATATCGTCATGCACTCGGCAACCAAGTTCATTAACGGGCACTCCGACATGGTAGGCGGCATTGTGGTGACGGCCGATATCGTGCTGGCCGAACAGCTTGCTTACCTGCAAAACTCGATCGGTGCAGTGTCCGGACCGTTCGACAGTTTTCTCGCTTTGCGTGGCGTCAAGACCCTGGATGTTCGCATGCAGCGCCACTGCGAGAGCGCGATGAAAATCGCCGCGTGGCTGGAGGAGGATGCGCGCGTCGAAAGCGTGTTGTATCCGGGGTTGCCATCGCATCCGCAACACGCCCTCGCGGCGCGGCAGATGGACGACTTCGGCGGTATCGTTACGTTCTTTGTAAAAGGCGATCTTGGCAACGCGCGACAATTTCTTGAGCGCTGCGAAGTGTTTGCGCTTGCGGAAAGCCTGGGTGGCGTCGAAAGTCTTGTCGATCACCCGGCGATCATGACGCATGCGAGCGTGCCGGAAGAAGAACGCGCCAAACTCGGTATCAGCGATCAGCTGGTACGTCTCTCAGTCGGTATCGAGGCCGTCGAAGACCTGCTCGCGGATCTGGATCAGGCGCTTGGCCCGCAGGGTTAAGCGGTCAGAAAAAGAATCAGAATCGCATAGCCGGCGAACACGACTGATAAAAACTCAAACCATGCTGGCCGCAGTGCGATTAGCAGCATCAGAATGCCGCCGATTACCGGAAACAGAAACGACAGCAGCGGTGGATTACCGAACATCGTTATGTTGACGTATGGTCCAATGCATAAATAGCCAAGCATGGACAGCGCCGATAAACGTCCAAATGAGCGGCTGTGTGTCAGGAAGACCAGCTCCGCATCATTGGAAATATCGTAGTCCTCGGTCGGCAGCGCGAGTTCGGCTGCGCCATAAACGAATATGGCACCAATCACCAGGACGAAGAAATCGATGATTGACCATTCCGTGACCGAGCGCAGCTCCCAGCCGACCCACCATAGCTGCAAAATGAAGAGCATGATTACGACGCCCCACAACGCGGTCGCCCAGTGAAAGGTCACGCGCTTGTGAGCGCGGATCAGTCCGGCCACGGAATTCAGCAGACGGGTTAGCGCCAGGCCTAGAATTATCGAGATAGCAATGAAAACGTATTCGTGCTGAGTCATGTAGCGAAGATTCCTGTGGTTCTTATGATCATTCTGCTACCCCAGCGCCACGGTCGCAATGATTGGCATGACAAGGAATGCTAACAGTGTCTGGAACGTAATAATCGAGGCCATCGTCTCGGTGTCGCCACCCAATTGCCTGGCAAGAATATAAGCCGAGGGAGCCGTCGGCACCATGAAAGCAACCAGTACTGCGGCAGCAGCAACACCCGAGAGTCCAACCCCGGCTATAAGCAATACAGCGCTCGCCGGCTTCAACCCAAACTGTACTATCGATGAAATGGCGATGGATCCAGCGTGTCCGGCAACGGCTTCTGGCTTCAAGGCAGCTCCCACGGCCAGGAGCCCGAAGGGCAGCGCGGCCCGCCCGACTATTTCCAAAACATCTTCGGTAATGCCTGGCAGCCCGATCCCACTGAGGCTCAGGAACCAGCCAATGGCACAAGCCAGGACCAGCGGATTGCCGGCGATTTCTCGGACAAAGGGTGTGATCCTTCTGTTTGGCGTCTTCCCGTACATGATCAATACGAACACGCACAGGAGATTGATCAGGACGATCATCAGTCCTGCCGCTACCGCCGCCAACGTCAGACCTTCGAATCCAAAGAACGCCTGGGCCACGGCCAGGGCGATATAGGTGTTAAAACGCACGCCGCCCTGGAATATTGACGTAAAGGTGGGGCCATCCAAAGATGGTCGAAATCGATACCACAGGAAAAGCGCCGTTGCCGCAATCGCAAGCGTGCCAACCACAACTGCCAACATTCTTGGCCAGGGCACACCATCCAGCGACTGATTACCCAGCGTTCCGACCAGCAATGCTGGAAACAGTACGAAATAAGTTAGTTTCTCCATGCCAGGCCATGTGTCCTCCGGCAGGAATGCCGCCCGTTTGATGCCAAAACCGACCAGGATGAGAACCAGAACTGGCGTTAGAGCAGTTGCGAAGGACCCCATGGCTCAGAGCACTCTGTAAGGCGAATAGGGGAAATTGTACCTGAAACCAGGCGACCGGCTTCTATGCGCCGCTTGCGAGTTTCTGGATGAAGTTCACGTTTTTACGACCCTTGGGCGCTAGTCTTGTCCGACTTTATTCGATTTTGGACGACCCACATGAAAACTATTGTTGCAGCGATTCTCTGCCTGTCATTGATTGGATGCGCCGGCGTACCGACCCAACGCATATCCGATGACACGATGTCTTCACTGGCGGGCAAGTCCGTGACGTTGGTTCAGCGGGAAAGTCCGTCATTCGTAGCAATGACATCCGGCAAGGGCATGTTCGCCGTTGCAGGCGTGGGCGCGGCTGCAGTGGCGGGAAACCGTCTCGTGAAAGACGCACAGATCGAAGATCCCGCCACGGCTATTGGATCTGCATTGGGTCAAGAGCTTGCCGCCAAGCATGGCGCCAGCATCGTCGGACACATCTGATGTTGTTGCAGGTTCCGACAACATCGCCGAAATCGTGCAGGCTGCTGCCGGCGCGGATTATGCACTGGATGTGGTAACGCACGGCTGGAGCTATATGTACGATGGCTTCCATATGTCCGACTACTTCGTCGGGTATTCGTCGCGATTGCGACTAATTGATGTCAACACATCAACGGTGTTGGCGAGTGGATTGTGCGCCTACGATGCAAAGAAGGCCGGCAAGTCCGCTGTTTCTCATGAAACACTGACCGCCGATAACGCAGCCTATATCAAGCAAGAACTATCGGCCGCTACCGACACCTGCGTACAGCATTTCAGCGCCAACGTACTTTGATAGAAGCGCATCGCGAGAAATTTGGACAAGCACACTGCTTTCAAGAAATAAGCCGCGCCAAGCCGACTGGCTACTGTCCGGATTAACGACTATCGGTGCTGATCGATAAGAATTTGGTTGCCGTCCGGGTCAGTGAGCATGATGTTCGCCGGGCCGGTTGTTGAATCGTCTGCTTCACTGTCGAGTTTGATCCCTTGATCATTCAACTCGCGTTGTATCTCACGCACATCAGCGAATGAATCAAGGTTGCTACCGTTCTGATCCCACCCGGGATTGAAGGTCATTATATTTTCCTTAAACATTCCCTGAAAAAGGCCAAGCACTTTGTCGCCGTTTTTCATGATTAACCAGTTTTGTTGAGCATCACCACCGGTAACTTTGAACCCGAGTTTCTCGTAAAAGTTACTTGATGCTGCGAGGTCTTTTACGGCGAGGCTTATCGAAAATGCTCCGAGATCCATGATTTAGCGCCTGTTTCTGCGTGGATAGTGGGTATCTTAGCATTTGCAAATAAGTCGGTGCCGGGCACCACACCAAAATAGGTCGGTGCCCGGCAGCACAACCAACTACCGTTAGTCGTCTGCGTTGCTGCCACCGAAGCGGAAATCAAAGCTGACGCCAAAGACCTCAGCATCGCCTTCGCCAGTCTGGTCGGCCTTGCCAATATCCGGATAGTGGTCGTAAAACCCTGTCACGCCCCACGACTTGTTGATCGCGTACCGCGCGACAATGCCTGCAGACACAATGGTCTCGGAAGCTGACGACGAATAGGGTTCGCCGCCAAAGTTCTCCGACTCGTTTACATCGACATAGGCCGCTCCAATTCGGCCACCTGCCGAGAACTTGTCCGTGAATGGATAACGATAGCCGACGCTCACTTCGACGGTCTCAGTCTCTATCTTGCCCTGATCCTCGATACCCTCGTACAGCCCGTTAAATTTTGTATCTCCGAGGCTGGTATAGCTGCCCTCGAATACAACTCTTTCTCTCAACCCCGGGTCGATTCGGCCGAGTAGCCTGTAACCAATGTCGTCGTGCTTCTCTTCGCCGACGAATAGCAGCGGACTTTTGAAATTGCTGCAGTTCGTCAGCAGGCCAACGCCGGCGTAGTAGCTGTTAGTGCTAGCGCAGCTCGTGAGCATGGCCAGCGTCGCTCCGGCAACCAGGATGGTACCGATGCCTTGCCTCCTTCGTATCGCGTTCATCGTCCTCTCCCTACCATTTGGACTGGCAGGTTGATCTCCGAACCGATTCGCGGCGAGCAACTCGCCAGGCTATGTACAGCAGCGTGATTTTCAGTCTGGATGGAAGCCGTGTAAATCCAGAGTATTACCTATCGACAAAGAACCGTGACCTGCGCGATTCGGTCTAAACGCGGCGGGCGCAATCCGCAATTGCGGAAACCACTTCGAACCCGATGCCTGCTGCGGCTTACTCAACCCCGAGCGCGGCGAGTTGATCCGCCTGGTACTCGTTAATGAGTGGTTCGACAACCTGTAGCAGGCCGCCTTCGATGATCTCGTCGAGTTTGTAGAGGGTCAGGTTAATGCGGTGATCGGTGACGCGACCCTGCGGGTAATTGTAAGTGCGGATACGCTCACTGCGATCGCCTGAGCCGACGAGCAGGCGGCGTTTCTCAGCTTGTTCAGTTTCCTGCGCGGTAACCCGGGCATCCAGAAGGCGCGCCTGCAACAATGACATCGCGCGGGCCCGGTTCTTGTGCTGCGAGCGTTCGTCCTGACACTCGACAACGATGCCGGTGGGTAAATGCGTAAGACGCACCGCTGAGTCCGTCTTGTTGACATGCTGGCCACCCGCACCGGACGCCCGATACGTATCCACCCGCAAGTCAGCCGTGTTGACCTCGACCGCTTCAACCTCGTCAGGCTCCGGCAGCACGGCCACCGTGCACGCAGACGTATGAATGCGTCCCTGTGCTTCCGTTGTTGGCACACGCTGCACGCGATGCGCGCCGGATTCGAACTTCAGTTTGGCGTAAATGCTGCTGCCGGTAACGCGGCTGATGATTTCCTTGTAGCCGCCGTGCTCTCCCTCACGCGCTGACAGGATCTCGATCGACCAGCCCATGGACTCCGCGAATTTGGAATACATGCGAAACAGGTCGCCGGCAAAAATCGCGGCTTCATCGCCACCGGTGCCGGCGCGTATCTCCAGAAAAACGTTGCTCTCGTCAAACGGGTCCGGGGGTATCAGCGACCGTTGCAGTTCCGCCAGCAAGCGCTCCTGGCGTTTGCTCAGGCTGGCCAGCTCCTCGGTTCCCATCGCGCGCGTTTCCTCATCCGCGTCAGCGATCATCTCTTTGGCGGCCGCAATGTCACCGAGAATCGCCTGGTACTTTTCGAACGACTGCACGACCGGCCCCACGCGTGCGTATTCCTTGGATAATTCGCGAAACTGGTTTTGATCCCCGATCACGTCCGGATCGGCCAGCAAGCCGGCGATCTCTTCGAAGCGTTCCTGTACGGATTCGAGCTTTAGGCGGATGGAATCTTTCACACTACGCCGCGCTCAATCGCCGTCGATATCGAACAGCTTGCGCGCCGCATCGATCAGCTGCTGGTCCGACGCCTCGCCCGCTTTGCGCAAAGCGACGCTGGGTTTGTGCAGCAGTTTCTTCATCAACGCAGCTGTGGCATAGGCGACGGCGTCTTCTGCCGAATCGCCGTGCGCTATGCGGCGCATTGCCTGCGTGTTGACGTCGTTACAGACATTCTGGCTTTGTTCGCGTAGCGCCGCGATTACCGGAACAACTTCCTTGGAGCGCTCGATGCTCGTGTAGCGGGCGATTTCCTCGTCGAGCAGCCGATCCGCCAGCACCGCCGCGGCTTCGCGATTGCCCTGGCCCTCCTGAATCACCTTGTCGAGGTCATCGATGGTGTACAGGTAGACATCGTTAAGGTCCGCAACGCCTGCCTCGATGTCGCGCGGCACGGCGATGTCGACGGCGAATATGGGCTTGTGCTTGCGTGCTTTGAGGGCCGCCTTCATCTGCGCGACGGTGATGATGGGATCAGTTGCGGCCGTTGACGTGATCAGGATGTCGGCCTCGGGCAAGGTGCCTTCGATTTCCGACAGTGGCACCGCAAAGCCACCGAAGCGGCCGGCCAGTTCCCGCGCCCGATCGACATTACGATTGGCAATGAACAAGCGGCCGATTTCTTTTTTCTTAAGGTGCTTTGCAACCAGTTCAATCGTCACCCCGGCGCCGACCAGCAACGCGGTGTGCTTTTTGAAGCCGGCGAAGAACTGGTTCGCCAGGTTAACGGCAGCCGACGCCACAGACACCGGACTTGCCCCGATCTCTGTATCAGTACGGATTTTCTTTGCAACACCGAACGTATGCTGGAATAACAAGCTCAGCCTGCGACCCAGCGTCTCGGCCTGCTGCGCGTGACGGAATGCGTCCTTGAGTTGCCCGAGGATCTGCGGCTCGCCCAGCACCATGGAATCGAGGCCGCAGGCAACGCGGAAGATATGGCGGATCGCCGCCTCATCCTGCAGCGTGAACAAGGAGTCGGTAAATGAAGCATCGAGATTACGATTTTCCTGCAGCCAGGATTGCAGTTGCGCGCGCCCGCCGTCATGGGTCATCACGTAAAACTCGGTGCGATTGCAGGTCGACAACAACACGGCTTCGTCAACGCCATCGAGCGCTTTAAGACTCTGCAGCGCGCGCGGCACCTCGTCACCCGCGAACACGACTTGTTCGCGAACTTCCAAAGGTGCCGTGTTATGGTTCAGCCCGAGTATTTGCAGCGGCATGATGGTCTTGGAGTGGCGCCGATTTGGCACTCGATAAATATAAAGGTCCGTATGATAAGCGAACTGAACCGCGAGTTCCCTGTCTGTGATTAAAACGGACGACTTTTTTTATGATTGAAAACCAATACTGGCTGCCGACGGCGCTGCTGCTCGCGCTCGTCACCCTGGCCATCCCCGGGGCATATGCCCAGGATCCTGACGTTGCTGAGACCGACGCCCATCTGGCGCAGGCCGACATCGCGATGCAGGCCAGGGACTACCGGCAAGCCGCCGCCGAGTACCGCAAGGCCGCCGAAGCCAGCCCCAGTATCGAGACTGCCGGCATTGCGACCCGCCTTGCATTTGCCTACCGCTTCAACGACGAGGCGCTGCGAGCGGCCAAGCGCTGGGTCAAGCTGGATCCTGACAGCGATGAGGCGCAGCTGTACCTCGCACAGACCTACTTCCGATTGGGCGATATTGGTAATGCACGTCGTCAATACGCAAGGATTATCGAATCCAGTAGCGAGCTGCCGGGTCACCGGCTGCTCTCGCTCGTGCGCTATTTGTCGGAAGAGGGTGAGCCGGAGAATGCCGACAAGCTGATGCGTGCGCTCGCCAAGCCCTACAAAGACTCTGCCTGGGCACACTACGCAGCGGCGGCGCTGGCGCTGGAAGCCGGCGATACCCAGCACGCCATGCAGCGGGCGCTGCGCGCAAGCGAGCTGGCCCCGGAGAGCGTCCGGCCGAAATTGCTGTATGCGCGCGCCCTGATGATCGATGGCGAGCCTGAAAAGGCGATCGATTACACGGCACGGATCATCGGGGACGACCCGGCTCCAGACGCGGATGCGCGCATGGAACTGGCCATCATGTACATGATGAACGGCCGTGATGACGACGCGTTGAGCCAGGTCAACCAGGTGCTGCTCGAAGAGTCCGGGCGCACTGACGCCCTGCGACTGATGGCGATCATCAATTATCGCCAGGGCCATCTGGATGTTGCCGAGGACGATTTCCAGGACCTGCTGGCCACCGGGCAATATCGCATGGACGCACTCTACTACCTCGCACGCATCGCTGATTTTCGCGAGGATTACGCGCGCGCCATCGGCCTCTACCGCGAGGTTGTCTACGGCGACAACGCGATCAACTCGCAGCGCCGTGCAAGTGCCTTGCTGGCGTTCGAGCTTGACGACACCGAAGCCGCCGTCGAGACGCTGGACAAATTTGGCGAATCGTCGCCGACGTATGCGGTCGATGCGCTGCTCGCCAAGGCGCAGCTGATGGCGTCGCTCGAGCGTTATGATGAATCGCTCGAACACTACGATCGGGTCGTCGACTATCGACCTGACGATGAGGGCATCGCGTTGAGTCGCGCCGAGTTGTTGTTGCGCATGGATCGCCTCGACGCCGCGCTGGATGCCTATCGGACTGCCGCCCGGCGCTGGCCGAAGAGCGCGCTGACATTGAATGCCTATGGATACACGCTGGCCGACCGTACTGACCGTTATCGGGAAGCCGAAAAACTGATTCGCAAGGCCATCAAGTACGATCCGGACAGCCCGGCCATTATCGACAGCCTTGGCTGGGTACTGTTCAAGCTGGGCCGGCTCGACGAATCGCTGGTCGACCTCCAGCGCGCCTATGCCGCTTTCGATGACCACGAGGTCGCGGCCCACCTGGTTGAGGTCCTGGTCGCGCTTGAGCGTCAGGACGAGGCCCTGGCGCTGTTGGTCGAGGCCGAGGAAAAGCAACCTGACAGCCCACTGCTTGCCGATGTTCGCGCGCGCCTGTTCCCCGAAGCTCCCTGATCGCAACCAGGGTCGCGTCGTCGTGGTACTGGCGACGCTGCTCCTGGCCTCCGGCTGTGTGACGACCCGCACCGGTGTGCCCCTGCCGGAGCTGGACTCGTGGGAGTCACGGGTGGCGGTGCTCGGACGGCAAAGCCACTGGGAGTTCAACGGGCGCATCGCCGTCAAAGCCGGCGATGAGGGCTTTAACGGAAAAATCAGCTGGTCGCAGCAGGCGAGTGCGTTCAGCACCACGGTTGCCGGGCCACTTGGCGTCGGTGCCGTGCGTATCGAGGGTGACGACAGCGGCATCGTGCTGACGGACAACGATGGCCTGCAAACGGTCATGGAGGATGCGGAAAGCGAGCTAATGTGGCGCTACGGCTGGAGCATTCCCGTTGCCAGCCTGCGGTACTGGGCGCTCGGCATTCCCGATCCCGCGAGGCCGGCCATTACCGAGTTTGATGCCGAGGGCCGGTTGCGCTCGCTCGAACAAGGCAACTGGCGCGTCGATATCTCCCGCTATCGGGAAGCCGCCGGGCAATCGATGCCGCGCATTCTGACCGCGACCAACCCCGAAACGCGCGTGCGCATGGTATTCGATAGCTGGTTATTTCTCGGTCGTTGACAGCACTGGACCCTCACCGCACAATTGCGCCGCAACAGCCGGTTCAGCTCAACTGGGGCGTAGCCAAGTGGTAAGGCATCGGGTTTTGATCCCGTGTACCGCAGGTTCGAATCCTGCCGCCCCAGCCATTTCGCGTGAATAAGGGGATAACGTGGACGTTGGAACAATGGCGGTTTTCTCGGGAAACGCCCACCCGCAGCTCGCTCAGGCCATCGCACGATACCTGACAATTCCTTTAGCCAAAGCCCATGTCGGCCGTTTTTCAGACGGTGAAATCAACGTCGAGATTCTCGAGAATATTCGCGGCCGCGAAACCTTCATCGTACAGCCGACCTGCCCGCCGTCCGCAGAAAACCTGATGGAACTGCTGGTGATGGTCGATGCCGCACGGCGCGCGTCGGCGGCGCGCATTACGGCCGTCATCCCGTACTTTGGCTTTGCCCGCCAGGATCGCAGGCCGCGGTCCTCGCGCGTACCCATTACCGCCAAGCTCGTTGCGCAGCTGATCGAAGCGGCGGGCGTTGATCGGGTACTCACAATCGACCTGCACGCCGACCAGATCATGGGTTTCTTCGATATTGCGGTAGACAACGTCTACGCCTCACCCATCCTCCTCGGTCACGCCTGGAAGCAGAAATATGCCGACATGGTCGTCGTCTCCCCGGATGTTGGCGGCGTCGTCAGGGCGCGTGCACTGGCGAAACGCCTCGGCGATGCTGACCTGGTCATTATCGACAAGCGGCGCGCGCTTGCGAATCAGTCACAGGTCATGAACATCATCGGTGAAGTCGAGGGTAAGAACTGCGTCATGATTGATGACATGGTGGACACCGCGGGAACGCTTTGTCACGCCGCTGGCGCCCTCAAAGAGCATGGTGCCGTATCGGTCGATGCCTACATTACGCATCCGGTGTTGTCCGGGCCGGCGGTGTCGCGCATCACCGAGTCGGCGTTGGATAACCTGGTGGTAACGGACACGATTCCGCTCAACGCAGAGGCGCGGGCGTGCAAGAAGATCCGGCAATTATCGACCGCCGAGCTGCTGGCTGAGACCATGCGCCGTATTGGCACGGACGAGTCGGTCTCATCGCTGTACGTGGACTGAGCGCCACGACTGGCCAGCTAGCCGCAAAAACGGTGGTTCAGGGGGCCGACTTGCGGTACGATGCGCCCCCTTGCGTGGATTGGTCGCGATTCGCGTGTATTCAACTGCTTAGATAACTTAAGTTAAATCAATCGGTTATGGAGAATTGTCATGAGTGACGACTTCGATCTGATTGCGGAACTCAGAGAAGACCAGGGGAAAGGTGCGAGCCGCCGCCTGCGTCGCGAGAAGAAAGTACCCGCAATCATCTACGGTGCCGGGCGTCCGCCCCGGTCATTGGCGTTTGACCACAATAAAGTGCTGCTTGAGCTCGAAAACGAGTCATTCTATTCGAGTATCTTGAACATCAAGGTGGGCAAAAGGTCCCAGGCTGCGATCCTCAAGGACCTGCAGCGCCATCCTGCCAAGAACCAGATCATGCACATGGATTTCCAGCGCATCGTCGAGGATGAGGAAATCCGGATGAACGTGCCGCTGCACTTTATCGGCGAAGATGTCGCACCCGGTGTCAAGGAGGGCGGCGGTAGTGTTTCTCACCTGATGACCGATGTCGAAATCGTCTGTCTGCCGAGGTACCTGCCCGAGTACATCGACATCGATGTGTCCAAGCTCGAGCTCGATGAGATGTTGAGCATGTCGGATATCGTACTGCCCGAAGGCGTCGAGATTCCGGCGCTCGCGCAGGGTCCGGAAGCGGACCGGCCTATAGTTTCGATCCACGTGATCAAGGAAGTGATCATCGAGGAAGAAGCAGAGGAAGCTGCGGAAGTCCCTGTGGAAGGTGCAGAAGAGCCTGTCGAAGGCGCTGCGGACGAAGAGCCCGGCGAAGACTAGATCGGCTCCCGCGTCATAACGAAAAGACCGCCATCAGGCGGTCTTTTTGTTGCGGGCACATAGGACTGGGCTCTACCATTGCCACGCCATGTCAAATCGGATACGAATCATTGCAGGTCTCGGTAATCCAGAGGCCAAGTACGAGCGCACGCTGCACAATGCCGGCTTCTGGTTTGTGGATGCGCTGGCGCGAAAATACGGCGGTGATTTTCGACTGGATAAAAAATTCGGCGCCGAGTACTGCCGTATTAATCTGCACGGCGATGATGTCTGGCTGGTCAAACCGCAGAACTACATGAACATGAGCGGCGGGCCCGTGCGTGCCGTGCTTGATTATTATCGACTGCACGTCGGCGACTTGCTCGTTGCACATGACGAGATTGACCTGCCGCCGGGTACGGTGCGGCTCAAGGATGCCGGCGGCCACGGCGGACACAACGGCATCCGCGATGTCATACAACATTGCGGCGCCGAGTTTCTGCGGCTGCGCATTGGCGTCGGTCATCCCGGCGAGAAGAGCAAAGTGACGAGCTACGTGCTGAAACCGGGCTCGAGCGAGGTCGAGAACGCAGTCGAGAACAGCCTCACGGAGGCGGTCGAGGTCATGCCGCTGTTGCTCGACCAGGGCCTGAGCGCTGCACAGAAAGCACTACACACAAGAGACTGATTCATGGCAATTACCTGTGGCATTGTCGGATTGCCGAACGTTGGCAAGTCGACGCTTTTTAACGCATTGACCGCGGCTGAAATCGCGGCGGAAAACTACCCGTTCTGCACGATCGAGCCGAACGTCGGCATCGTGCCGGTGCCGGACCCGCGCCTCGATAAGCTGGCGGCCATCGTCAAGCCGCTAAAGACCCTGCCGACTACCATGGAGTTCGTTGATATCGCCGGGCTGGTCGCAGGAGCGTCGAAGGGCGAGGGACTTGGTAACCAGTTTCTTGCCAACATTCGCGAAACCAACGCTATCGCGCACGTGGTGCGTTGTTTTGAAGACGACGATGTCACGCACGTGTCGGGCGCCATCGACCCGCTCGACGACATCGAGACGATCAACACGGAGCTTGCGCTCGCCGACCTGGAGTCGGTCGAGAAGCAGCTGGACAAGGCCATCCGCACGGCCAAGACCGGGCAAAAAGACGCCATCGCCCATCGTGACGCGCTGGCTGGTATCAAGGCCCATCTCGACGAGGGCCTGCCGATTCGGTCGCTGCAAACGAATGACCTGCAGAAAAGCATCCTCAAGCAGGTTCACCTGATCACCGCAAAGCCCGTGATGTACGTGGCCAATGTTGATGAAGACGGTTTCATCGACAACCCGCATCTCGAGGCGGTGCGCAAGTTTGCGATGAGCGAGGGATCGGAGGTCGTTGCAATCTGCGCGGCCATCGAAGCCGAGATCGCCGTGCTCGATGATGCTGACAAGGCAGAGTTCCTCGCGGACCTTGGCGCGAAGGAGCCCGGACTCAATCGTGTCGTCCGCCACGGCTACTCATTGCTGGGGTTGCAGACCTTTTTTACCGCGGGGCCCAAAGAAGTCCGCGCGTGGACGACCAAAGTCGGCGCAACGGCGCCGCAGGCCGCGGGCGAGATTCATACGGACTTCGAAAAGGGGTTCATTCGTGCCGAAGTCATTGCTTATGACGATTTCATCGCCGGCAATGGTGAGCACGGCGCCAAGGAAGCGGGCCGGCTGCGACTCGAAGGCAAGGAGTACCTGGTGCAGGAAGGTGACGTCATGCACTTTCGGTTTAACGTGTAGCAACCCGGTAATCAGTGCCAGGCCCGCTGGCTCGATTCGACCTTATAGAGAATGTAGTCGCGCAGCTGTTTCGCCACACCGTGTTCAATGTACGGCACCAGCACGCTGCCGGACGCCATGTGCAGGCGCAGACTCGCAAGACCCTTGCGACGCTGGTAGCGCGACTGCAGGACGGTGACCCTCTGCACTTTGCGAAACAACAGCCCAACCGTTCGATAGCCCAGGAACCCTGAGCGCCTGACAATTTCCTCGTCGTCATGCAGGTAACCGGCACGCTTCCAGCTCCGGTACGCGGCAGCCGCAACGAGCGGGAGCCATAGCAGGCACAGCCAGCGCGCGCGCTCCCAGCGGGATCGACAATGCGACGACGGCCACGAGCGACGGCAGCAGGCCAACGAACAGGATTCTCGAGCGCATGTAGTACGGCGAAACCGACGCGAAGTCCGCGCTGGTCGGGTCTTGCGTCAACCGGCCGGCCTCCGGTGCCAGAAATTTTCTGCCGCAGTTCGTCAGCAAGCTCGGCGGTGACCACCGGCACGACAAAGACCTTGTCGCTGCGATTCTTGCCGCTACTGACGGCCTGGCGGGCCGTCAACCGGTAGCGCTTGAGCAGCCGCTGCACGACGCCCTGCTGCAGCCGCAGCGTCTGGATCTTGCCGAGATCCATCGAATGCTCGTGCGCTGTGAGCAGACCCGGCGTGCGAGCGCAAGGTCTGCCCGTCGAGGAACAGCTGAAAATTGTGATAACGCAGAAATGCCGCGGCGATGGATACGATGATGAACAGCAGGATCACGGCGACGACAATCGCGATGCCGATCGATACGCCGTTGGCAGCATCAAACTCGATGCCGTTGGCTGCGGCGGCCTGCGATGAAGTCGGAGATATACACGGTCGATGTTCTCATCGATGCGTTCCATCAGCGGACCGATAAATGCGAATACGATCAACGCGCGGCGATCTGCGAGCCCGATACGAATCATGTCGCGCCAGTCGAGATGCACCAGGGCGCCGGCACTCCGGCTTCGCTGTCTTCGTCCTGGCTCGTGTCGAGCTTCCGCGGCTTGCCAATTCGTTCCCGCAGCGAGTTCGCGAAGTCACGGGTTACGGCCGGCAGGTTGCCTTCGTTGCCGGCGGAGCCCGCCGTGTCGAAACTGACGGTCACGAGGCCGAGCAGCACGATACACCGGGTTCTGCTGGGTGTTGATGCCCTGGATGCGATTGAACTTGATGTCGAGCTGCTTCTTCTTGAAGACGCCCTGGCGAATCAGGATCGAGTCGTCGCTGATTCGAAAGCGAAAGAACCAGTAACTGAGCAGTGAGCTGACAGCGATGACAGCCGGCGAACGCGATGCCGCCCAGGGTCAGTCGGCTGGCAAGGTCACCCTGGGCGGTCAACCAGCAGTGCGAATAAGCGGTGCCAGCGACTGCCAGGCGTTCTTGGCGATGAGTCGCAGGATCCTGCCGATGAAAGAACAGGATGGCGAAAGGCGATGTTCTGCGCCAGGTCTCCTGCTCAGGCGTGTTCAATAACGGCCCCGGCCTTGTCGAGAATGAAGACACGCAACTGTTCGGCGATATCCTTGCCGAGCCCGTCGATCTTCAGATCGCCGCTCGAACCGCCGGCGGTAAACAACTGCAGCGTTGCGAGGCCGAATTTTCGGTCCAGTCGGTGTGCTGCTGGTCTCGACATGCTGGATTCGATTGAACGGCACCGCCGTGACGGATCGCCAGATCACTCCTTTGCGAAACAGGATGTCCTTGTCGCGCAGGACGTAGCCTCGGCGCGGGACAGCGATACCTGGCCAGAGCATGCTGTGGATAGCGACGATCAACAGCAGCGAATACAGCACCACAACCGGCAACCAGCGGAATATTCAGTACAAGAAGCTAACGGCTGATATCGCGACAGCGACGATGACCAGGACGATCAACGTCATCACGCGTATCGCCCGCGTATAGAGTGGGTGCATCGGCTCCCACTGCAGATCATCGGTGCCGGGCAGATCGTCCAGTGCGATCTCGGGATTCTGGAACATCGGTGCTCCGTGGCGCGAAAAGACGCGGATTATACGGCAGCCATCAGAGCCGAATGCCGTTGTCGGCTGTTATTTCTTCTTGTGCATGCCGAACGACGGCAATGACCAGTCGTAAACGATTGCCAGTGCACGAATCGTAAATCCGACAACGACGGCCGTGACCAGCGGCAGCTGCCCGCCCAATCCGGCCTTATCGGCGAGCACGTAACAGACTGCGGCGGCAAACGCTGCGGTTGCGTAAATCTCCCGCGAAAGGATCAGCGGTATCTCGTTGCAGATAACGTCGCGAATCATGCCGCCGGTGACCGCCGTAGTGACACCGAGCATGACGGCAACCAGCGGCCCGGTATCGAATTCGAGGCAGATCTCGGTCCCGAGCGCCGCAAACAACGCGAGTCCCAGCGCATCCATCCAGACCAGGATTCGGCGCCGTGAGCCCGGGCGATAGGTGGTGAAAAATACGACCAGCGCCGCAATGATAGCGACCGCCACGTAGCGATTGTCGGCGATCCAGAATACCGGCGAGCGATCGATAATGATGTCGCGAATCGTGCCGCCACCGACGGCCGGCATCAGGGCCAGCACGCAGAAGCCGAAAATGTCCATGTTCTTGCGCGACGCCGCCAGCGCGCCGCTGACGGCAAACGCCGCGGTACCAAGCATTTCGAGGCTGTAGACGATGCTAAGGTCCATGATCGCCGAATGTACCGGAATTCGGCGGTTTTGGTGCGGTTGTGTCTTGACAGTCACGGGTCGCGTCTAGACAATTGTCGCCCGCTCAGCGACCGGTTGGCGTCGCGAGCAGAATCCGGTGATGTAGCTCAGATGGTTAGAGCGACGGACTCATAACCCGTAGGTCGGTGGTTCAATTCCACCCATCACCACCAATAAACAAAAATGGGCGCCCTAACGGGGCGCCCATTTTGGTTTACAAGTGTGACTATGTGAATTCGAAGCACCGAAGGTGGTTCATCCGAGCCTGCCGGCGTTGCAGGCGACAGACGCGCGAAGCGCGAGGGCCGCAGGCCCGTTCCATTCCACTCCAATTTAACAAAACACCCTCACGGCAATCGCTGTGACGCTCTCTTGACCGTCTCGCACACCGCCGGTCGCCACTGAATGACCGCTCATCGGATTGTTGAAGGGTCATCGACTTTTGCTTGATGGCAGTCACATAAATCCGACTGCCGATCCCGGACAATCGCTCTCGTTGCAAATGCCAAGAGATAAAACGTGATCGCAATTCGGGCTTTGTTTGAGAGGGATTTCAATGTGACGGACGTCACAGTTCTGCGTTTTCTGGACCAGAAATGCCTGTTAAACGGGCACAGGTCGCATCCGGAAACTGGACGTATCAAACATAATCTTTGATGAATTGCTCATGGCGAATATCCATGGCAACCACGATTCACGACCTTTGGACGATGAATGATGAAACCTGACACTAATACTGGAATGAGACGGCAACGCGGCTTCACGCTGATCGAGCTGATGGTAACAATCGGCATCCTGGGCATCGTGCTGTCTGTTGGCGTACCCAGCTATCGCGGCATCGTCATGGACAACCGAATGGCGTCCCAGGCAAACCTGTTCGCCACCTCGATCAAACTGGCGCGCAGCAACGCGGTGAAGTTCCAACGCAACGCCATCGTGTGTTCCAGCACCAATTTCGACGCCGCGGTACCGACTTGTGCCGCCAACAACGACTGGTCCACCGGCTGGATCGTCTGGGTCGATAAAGACCGCGACTCGGCCACCGATGCCAATGAAATCATCTCAGTATCCGGCCCCGTACATCAGGCCTCGGAGCTGAAGGGCACAGTGAACCGGTTCACGTACGACGGGCGAGGCTTTGCGACCACGGCTGCCGGCAACCTGACGCTGTGCGACAACCGCTCAGGTGAAACGGGCCGGATCATCAAAGTCAACGCGACCGGCAGAACCAACGTTTCGCAACAAGGGTGCTCGTAATGAACCGCTCGTTTAGTCAACTATTCATCGCAGCGCGCGATACGCACGCAGCAGTCCGGCTTCACGCTGATCGAAGTGATGGTTTCGGTGCTGGTGCTGTCGATTGGGCTCGTTGGCGTGGCGGCGTTGCAGGGTGTGTCGTTGAAGAACACGCAAAGCTCCTTCATGCGCTCGCAGGCCACGGCACTGGCCTACGACGTTGCGGATCGTATGCGCGCCAACGTTATTAGTGCCAGGACCGGCTTGTACGATTCCGGTTCGTACGATCCACCGGCCACCGTCACGGGTTGCAAGTCGACTACCGGCTGCACCGCACAGAATATGGCCGAGCACGATCTCGCCGAATGGAACGCCGCAATCGCAACTTATTTGCCGATGGGCGAGGGCGTTGTCTGCGTCGATAGCACGCCGGACGACGGGGCATCAGCAGCCAGTGCGGCCTGCGACGGCAGCGGCACGCAAATCGCCGTCAAGATCTGGTGGGACGACAACCGCGACGGCGAGATCAACATGACGGCGACCAATACTGAACGGCTCGCCATCGCAGTCGAGTTGTGATTATGAACGGACCAACGCACATCAAAAAAATGCACATCACAAAAGCCTCCAGGCAATCCGGCGTCACGCTGGTCGAGCTGCTGATCGCAATGCTGATCGGAGCGTTCCTCGTCGGCGGCATCCTGCAGATTTTCGCCGGTGCGCGCCAGACCTACCGCGTGCACGATGCGACGTCGCGCATGCAGGAAAGCGGTCGCATGGCGCTGGAAGTGTTGGCGCGCGATATTCGCATGGCCGATTTCTGGGGCTGCGCCAGCAACAGCATCGCTATGGTTAACAACCTCAACACGGCCGGCGCGGGCTACGTCGATTTTGTCACCGGCGGTGTCGTGGGTACCGACGGTGCCAGCGGTGCACCGGATTCCATCACGTTGCGGGGCGGCTTCGATGCCGGCATTACGGTAGAACCGCCATATGGCCCGCAGGCGTCAGCCAACATCAAGGTCAACAAGGGCAGTGGCCTCGCGCAGGACACTATCGTCATGGTGTCGGACTGCAGCAACGGCGATATTTTCCAGATCACCAACTCGAATCCGGACAGCGGTGTGTTGGTTCACAACACCGGTAACGGCGATCCGGGCAACTACAACGTGTCCAACCCGGGCTGCCCTGGCAGCAATGCGCACTGCCTGTCGAAAGTGTATGGCGGTGACGCAAAGGTACTGTTAACGCGGGAAGTCAGTTACAGAATCGATGACGGCTCCGAGGGGCAGCCGGCGTTGTTCAGGAACGACGTTGAGTTTCTCGACGGCATAGAGAATCTGCAGATCTTGTACGGGGAAGACATCGACGGCACCGGTATCGCCAATTACTTTGTGCCCGCCAGTCAGGTTGTCGACATGGACAGGGTCATCAGCATTCGAATCGCCGTCGTTACGCGTTCCAACGACGACTTCATGACCGGTGGTGCGGCACAGAACTACAACCTGCTCGGCGCGACCGTTACTGCGCCGGACCAGCGGCTACGGCAGGTCTACACGAGCACAATCGCGGTTCGGAACCGCCTCTAGGAATATGCAGGGTGCCAGCAATGAAATCGACAGTTAGAAAATCGCTGAATATTCGGCCACCGCAGCAAGAGCGCGGTGCCGTGCTAATCGTCAGCCTGATCATGTTGCTTATCGTGACCATGATTGCTGTGAGCAGCATGCAGGGCACGATCATGGAAGAAAAAATGGCCGGGAATACGCGCGATCGTAACCTGGCGTTCCAGACCGCCGAGTCGTCGTTACGGGAAGCTGAAACCTACGTCGAAGGACTGGCGAGCATGGGCACATTCGCCGGCTCCGGTGGCCTGTACGGACTGACGGACTCGGAGCCTTACTACACGGATGCAGCGACATGGAGCGACACGCTCTATCACGTGGTCGGGACCGCGCCGCATGGCTCCTACGAGGCGCCGCGCTACTTCATCAAGCACTACACAACTGTAAAGGGCACCGAGGGCGCCCTGAATATGTCCGGCTACGGCGATAACAAAGGCACTGGTGACATCACGATATTCAAAGTGACCGCCCGCAGTACGGGCGCCAGCACCGATTCCGCCGAAGTTATTTTGCGCAGTTATTACGGGCGAACCTTCTAGCTAACAACGATGGTTACATATCTTATGAAAACTAAATTCAAAGCTTTTCGTGCCGCGGCTGCTGCCGCGCTGCTGACCTCATCGATGTTCGGCCCGGCCATTGTCAATGCCGCGCCGGGTACGCTGGCGGACTCGCCACTGTTCTTGAGCAACTCGGTTGAACCGAACGTGCTGTTCTTGCTCGACGATTCGGGCAGCATGAGCTGGGGCGTGATGGCGCCGGAACTCGAGGGCAGGATGTACAGCGGTGACAATTGCATCTACCGTGACGCGATACCGGGCCCGGACGCCGGTAGCACCGACGTACCGCCGACCGAAGCGAGGCTTGCTGCACTGGGCGTCGCCGCACCCTACGGCGGTGTCTGGCGGGCCTGGAGCAAGGACTATAACAAGGTCTATTACGATCCTGGCGTTACGTACACGCCGTGGCCGGGCGAGAACAAAAATGGTGTTCCTTATACCCGCGCCATTACAACGGCTGCGCTAAATAATCCGTACGATCCTGATGAAGGCTCGATAAACCTGACGACAAACAAAACGTATACGGCGGATTACTGCCCCTACAATGATGGCGACAATTTCACGGTATCCGTATTCCATCCGGCCCGCTACTACACGTGGGACAGATACTGACGACGACGAAGTTCGTCGATGCCGATGAGCCCCATCTGTTGGTCGGAATTCTTCCCGGCGGCGTTTATCCGGGCGGCGAGAATCGCCGGGATTGCGCAGCTGCCACTGGCCTGCACCTATGACGAGGAGATACAGAACTTCGCGAACTGGTACAGCTACTACCGCAGCCGCGAGTACGTTGCCAAAGCGGCCTACGGCCAGGTCATTGCACTTGCTGCCAATACTCGTATGGGCCTGGCGACGCTCCATAATAATCGCGATGTCGACACGCGCCACAGGCCCAACACGCCCATTGCGTCGATGAACGCGGATCCGGGTTCCGGTGCGAAAGGAACGTTACTGAGTCACCTGTATAACGGTCGAGGCAACAGCGGTACACCATTGCAGGATCGTTTCCATGAGGCCGGCAAATACCTGAGCTGCCGGACCAATGACTATTTCACTGATTGCCCGGCACTCGACGAGGATGATGGCGGTCAGTGTCAGCAGAACTTTGCCGTGGTCATGACCGACGGGTTCTATAACGGCACTCTTCGCACGGCGGTCCGGGCAACACGGACGGCGATAACGACTCGCTCTGGGACAGCGGCAACGCCGGTCCCTACGGCGATGCGGAATCTGACACGCTCGGCCGACATCGCAATGGAATACTACGAGACTGATATCAGTCCGGCAGCCAACAACGTGAGCCCGCCACCGGGTGGCATTGACGAGAATACCGCGCAACACGTTGTCACGTACTCGGTTGCATTTGGTGTCAACGGCACGCTGAAGGCCATGCCAGCCAATCGTACCGAGCCCTTTGCCTGGCCCACGCCAGACACAGATCCGAAGAAGATCGACGATCTGCGGCATGCGGCCTGGAACGGTCGCGGCGAATTCCTGAGTGCACAGGATCCGACCCAGCTGATCGACGGGTTGCGCAGCGCATTGCAATCCATCCAGGGGCGCGTCGGTTCCGCGGCTTCGGTCGCGTTCAATACGGGCTCGTTGAGCACGAATTCGCAGGTGTATCTCTCCTTGTTCAACAGCGAACGCTGGGACGGCAACCTGCTGGCGTATGACCTCGATCCAATTACGGGTGCGATTGACAGCACGCCCGCCTGGGGAGCCGCTGGCCTGCTTAACGCGCGCGACCTCTCGATCAGCCCGCGTACGTTGCTAACCTATAACGGCCTCGACGGCATCCCATTCCAGTGGGCGTCTTTGACGACCGAATCAGAAGAACGACTTCCGGACGAATCCCGATGGCAGCACGGATGACGAGGCCGCGGGTATGGCCCGGCACGATTACCTGCGCGGCGCGCGCGGTTGCGAGACGTCGTCAGCGGTGGCCTGCAGTTACGACGATGGCACCAACACGTTTAGCGAAAAAAGCCTGCGCGGGCGCGGCGGTTTGCTCGGCGACATCATTCACTCTGGACCGGTGTTCGTCGGTGGACCCGAATCGAACTGGCCGGACGTGGCACCGTATCCCGGTACGGTTGGCAACACGTACACGGAGTTTCAGACCGCGCAAGCCACCCGCCCTGGTGTTATTTACGTCGGTGCGAATGACGGCATGCTGCATGCTTTCAACCAGTCCGACGGTGCGGAGATTCTAGGCTACATTCCGAATGCATTGTATTCGACAGGTGCTTTGGACGGCCTGCACTACCAGACCGATCCGGCCTATACGCATCGCTACGCCGTCGATCTCACGCCGTCCATTGCTGACGCGTACATTCGTACGGCGACAGTAGGCTCTGCCTCCTGGAGAACTGTCCTGGTCGGCGGCCTGCGTGGCGGCGGCAAAGGCCTGTTCGCGCTGGATGTGACTAACCCCACCGGTTTCTCGGAAGCCGGCAGCACGCCGGCCAACGTCGTCTTGTGGGAATTCACCGAAAACGATCTCGGGTACACGTTCAGCAAACCTTCGATCGTGCCGCTCGAGGGTCCCAGTGGCACGATCCGCTGGGCCGCCGTTTTCGGCAACGGTTACAACGATTCCGGCAGCGGCGAGGCACAACTCTTCGTGGTTATGTTGGAAGGTGGCCTGGATGGCGTCTGGACGCTGGGTACCGACTACATCAAGATTTCTACCGGAGTTGGCGACACAACCGATAGAAACGGGCTGGCGACACCGGCGGTCGTGGATTCAGACAGCGATGGCTTCGCTGACCGCGTCTATGCTGGCGATCTCGAAGGCAACATGTGGGCGTTCGACCTTTCAGGTTCGACGCTCGGCAGCTGGGACGTTGCCTTGAAAAGTAAAGGAAAGGCGGCGCCGCTCTTCACCGCGCCAAGCGGCCAGCAGATAACGACGACGCCGGTCATCGTGCGCAACAGCAGCTTCCCCGCATCGCCATCGAACGAGCCGAATTTGATTGTGATATTCGGCACCGGTCAATACCTGACCGCCGCTGACACGGGCAGCACCAGACACGCAATCGATGTACGGTGTCCTGGACTCTGGCTCCGGCGCTATCGATCAGGGCGACCTGGTCGAGCAGGTTATTGGTACCGGGTATACGACGGACGGCGTACTCGGCAGGACCTTAACCGACTATGCCGTGGACTACTCAAGAGATGATGGCTGGTATATGGACTTGCCGGATACTGGTGAACGCCTGGTAACCGACCCGGTGATTCGCGGTGGGCTGGTGTTTTTCAACACGTTGATGCCCGATACCGACCCTTGCAACGTCGGTGGCAGCGGCTGGCAAATGGTCGCGAACTGGCTGACAGGCGGCAGACCCACGGAAGTCTCGTTCGATCTGAACCGTGACGGCCTGCTGACCGATCTCGACGAAATCGGTGGCTCAGCGGCGGCTGGCGACAAGGTGACCGGTATTGCGACGTCACCGGTAAATCTCTCGAACAAACGTTACACGTCGACAACGGAAACCCTGGGCGGCGGTAGCATCGAGGTCACAGACATTATCGATACGGGCGGTGCGAAGACCGGTCGTTTGTCCTGGGAAGAACTCACACCCTAAGTTCGCTCAGAGCGACGGAGTCATAACATGAAAAAGACAGTCTTACTAATCATCGTCATGGCCTGCGGCTTTATAAGTACGCACGCCATGGCGCAGAAGTTTCCCAGCTATTACCCGGCGGAGTTTCCGGAGACCGGTATCATCGATGACCTGAATCTTGACATGGGTGAGATCATCATCAATGACAGTGTCTATCGAGTCTCGCCGCAGGCAGTGGTCCGCTCGCTGTCGTCCAGGGAAGATTCCATGACTGCGCTTGCGAGTCGGCGCAAACGTCGGTTTCAAGATCTACCGGCGGCGTGATCACCGAGTTCTGGCTTTTGCCTGCCAACTACAAAGAATAGCGGCAGCTCTGACTGACCCTCAATAACGGATTGCTTCGAGACTTAATGTTATGAAAAAACAACACGGCTTTAACCTGATTGAACTGATGATCGTTGTCGCCATCATCGGCATCATTGCCGCGATCGCATACCCGTCGTACACGGAGCAGGTCAGGAAATCACGCCGCGCCGATTGTTCGGGCGCGGTAACCAGCCTCGGCAGCGCGATGGAGCGCTACTTCACCGTCAACAGCACGTACGAAGGTGCGGCCGACGGTGGCAATGATACGGGCGAGCCGGCTGTCTTTGCGACCCAGTGTCCCGTGGACGGTGGCACGACGACCTATAACCTCACGATCTCGGCGGCAACCGCCTCGACGTACACGGTGCAGGCGGCACCCGTCGGTAAGCAAACGCAGGATAAGTGTGGCACGCTGACGCTGACCAGCACCGGGCTCAAGGGCGTCACAGGCGCTTCTACCGGTATTACGGCGCAGGACTGCTGGTAATAGATCATTACCGGTAGGTAGAACTCCGAATGCTTGATTTAACGGGGATTTGCGATCATATTGACCGCCCATACCACCGTGCGTCGACAATCAATCAGGAGGAGTCATGCGCTTATTTTCACGTGTTTTGCTTAGCTGCGCTCTCGTCCTGTTCGCTTCCCTTTCCTGGGCCGGCGATTTCAAGAAAGGCTGGTCAGCCTACAGCTCAGGTGATTATGCAACGGCGTTAGCGCAGTGGCAGGATCTTGCCGACGCCGGTGACGCAAAGGCCTGTTACGGCATGGGTCTGCTCTACGGCAACGGGTTCGGCGTCGATATGAACGACGAACTCGCACTAAAATTCTATGGACTTGCTGCGGACAAAGGTCATGCCGAAGCACAGTACAACTTAGGCGTTATGCACCAGAACGGCTGGGGTGTCCCGCTCAACGAAGAAGAAGGCATGAAGTGGTTCCGGCTTGCGGCCGAGCAGGGCATTAGCGGTGCACAGATGGCTCTGGGTCGCCACTACGCAATGGATTTTGCAGACAGCTACGATCCGGTCGAGGCCTACAAGTGGTTCGCGCTGGCTGCCAAGCTGGGCGACTATGAGGCCAACTCCAAAGTGGACTTCCTGAAAACCAGAATGACATCGGACCAGGTCAGCGAAGCAGACGCTCAGGTCAGCGCCTGGCTGAAGAGTCACAAAAGCCTCCTGGCCAGCCAGTAGATCCCTGATATCTAAGAAGCAGCGTCCGGCTGACGTTCGGGCGCTGCTTTTTTAAATGCCGGCAGCTCGTCGCAGCGTGCGGCGATTGCCGTGAGTTTCGGAAACTCATCAAGCACCACGTTGAAACGACGCGCATTATAGACCTGCGGCACCAGCAGGACATCTGCCAGCGTCGGCACGTCACCGAAAGCAAAGTGACTGTCGCGGGCCAGCGTTTCGGCGGCGCGAAATCCATCGTGTATCCAGTGCGTGTACCAGTCGCCGGTAGGGTCTGCTCCGTAGTTGTCCTTGATATAGGTCATGACGCGCAAGTTCATCAACGGATGAATGTCGCACGCAATAATGTTGCAGAAAGCACGCACCTGGCTGCGCAGCGGATGTTGTTCTGGCAGCAGCGTCACCGCAGGGTAAGTTTCCTCCAGGTACTCGAGAATCGCCATCGACTGGCCAATGGCCACTTCACCGTCTTCGAGAAACGGCACCCGCATTTGCGGGTTGATTGCACGGTAATGATCCTGTCGTTGTTCCGAGATCCCGGGCGCCAGGGAAATTGGCACAGTTTGAAAGTCGAGACCCTTGAGATGCAGCGCGATGCGCACGCGATACGCCGCTGATGAACGCCAGTAACTGTAGAGGCGAATCATCGTTCTAGCCACGGTACTTTTCGACGACCTGGTCGATCGAGCCGAAGATTGATTGACCGGAGGCATCGTTCATCGAGATACGAATACGATCACCGAATTGCATGAAGGGTGTTGCAGGCTTGCCGTTCGTGATGGTCTCTATCGTGCGTACCTCCGCGATGCAGGAGTAGCCGACACCGCCTTCCTTTATGTGCTTGCCAGGGCCACCATCGAGCTTGTTGGAGACGGTTCCCGAGCCGATGATCGCGCCGGCAGACAGCGGCCGGGTCTTCGCCGCGTGCGCGACGAGCTGGCCGAAGTCGAACGTCATATCGACGCCAGCATCCGGACGCCCGAACGCCTCGCCGTTCAGTTCCGACAATAGCGGCAGATGCAGTTTGCCATCGCGCCACGCATCGCCAAGCTCGTCGGGTGTTACTGCTGCAGGCGAGAACGCGCTGGACGGTTTTGACTGAAAGAAACCAAAACCCTTGGCCAGCTCAGCGGGGATCAGGTTTCTCAACGAGACGTCATTGACGAGCATCACCAGCTGAATATGCCCTACCGCGTCGGCGGCCGAAACGCCCATCGGCACGTCGTCCGTGACGACTGTAATTTCGGCTTCGAAATCGATACCCCAGGCCTCATCGGCCATCGGAATATTGTCGCAGGGCCCGAGAAACGAATCCGAGCCGCCCTGGTACATCAGTGGGTCGGTCCAGAACGACTCCGGCATCTCGGCGCCGCGGGCTTTGCGAACGAGCTCAACGTGATTGACGTACGCCGACCCGTCTGCCCACTGGTAAGCGCGCGGCAACGGCGACGCGCAAGCGGTCTCGTCGAAGGACTCGCCTTCGCCGGCATCCGCCCGATCCGCCAGGTGCTGCAGGGCAGGGCGCGCAGTGCTCCAGTTGTCCAATGCCGCTTGCAGTGTCGCCGCAACCTCAGCGGCAGGCAGGAACCGTGTCAGGTCTTTCGATACGACGACGAGCCGACCGTCGCGTCCGTCTTTTAGTGATGCGAGTTTCATTACTGGTCACCCCGGAATTCGAGCTCGTGCAACCAGGCGGCGTGCCGTGGCGCTTTCTTGGTCTGGCTCCACTCTTCCAGCATGGCGGGAGCGACGCGCTTGAGTTCAGTCATTTGCTCTTTGGTCTGCGTGTTTGCGACCAGTTCGAGACGATGCCCGTTAGGGTCGAAAAAATAAACGGACTGGAAGATGCCGTGATTGACTGGTCCGATGATATCGACTCCCTCGGATTCTATATGCTGCCTGGCTTCGAGCAGCGCGTGGTAGTTTTCAACTTCAAATGCGATGTGCTGCACCCACGTGGGCGTATTGTGGTCACGGTCCATTGCTGGACGCGTCGGCAACTCGAAAAACGCCAGTACATTCCCCATGCCGCAGTCGAGGAATACGTGCATATAAGGGTCGGGTTCCTTGGTTGACGGCACCTGGTCTTCGGCAAACGCGACCGTGAACTCCATGTTGAGAACACGCTGGTAAAACTCGACCGTCTCCCTGGCGTCTTTACAGCGATAGGCGACATGATGAATACGCTTGAGATTCATGGTGTGCTCCTGTCAGGCGTTCTCGTCAACAACGCCGCGTGCGACCTGATCGCGCTCGATAGATTCGAACAGCGCTTTGAAATTGCCCTCGCCGAAACCATCGTCTTTCTTGCGTTGAATGAACTCGAAGAAAGTCGGCCCGACCATGTTCGCCGAAAAGATCTGGAGCAGCAAACGGGGCTCGTCCCCGTCGGTGGTGCCGTCCAGCAGGATGCCGCGCGTCTGCAACTCAGCCAGCGGCTCACCGTGGCCGGGAAGTCGGTCCTCGAGCATTTCGTAGTAGGCCTCGGGCGGTGGGGTCATGAACTCTACGCCCTGCCTGGCCAGCCGGTCCCAGCACTCGAAGAGATTGTCGCAGCCCAATGCGATGTGCTGAATGCCCTCGCCATTGAAGGCCATCAGGTATTCCTCGATCTGGCCGGTGCCCTGCGACGCTTCCTCGTTCAACGGGATGCGAATGCGGCCATCGGGGGCGGTCATGGCCTTGGAATGCAGACCCGTGTGTTTGCCCTTGATATCGAAGTAGCGAATCTCGCGAAAATTGAACAGCCGTCCGTAAAAGTCGGCCCAGAACTGCATGCGCCCGCGATACACGTTGTGCGTCAAGTGATCGATTTCGGTGAAGCCACAGCCCACCGGATGGCGTTCGACGCCATCAATGAACTCGAAGTCGATGTCGTAGATGGTCGAGCCGCGGTGGTAACGGTCAATCAGGTACAGCGGTGCGCCGCCGATTCCCTTGATAGCTGGCAGGCGTAGCTCCATCGGTCCGGTTGGAATCTCGAAAGGCTGCGCACCGAGATCGAGCGCCCGCGAATAAGCGCGGTGCGAATCATGGACGCGAAACGCCATGCCGCACGCGGACGGGCCGTGTTCCTGCGCGAAATAATCGGCGTAACTTTTCGGCTCGCGATTAATGATGAAATTAATGTCGCCCTGGCGGAATAGCGAAACATCCTTGGAGCGGTGGCGTGCGACTTCTATGAATCCCAGCAGTTCGAAGGCCGCTTCAAGCAAGCCGGGTTCGGGCGATGCAAACTCAACGAACTCAAAGCCGTCGAGGCCCATCGGGTTGTCGAAAATATCAGTCATCAGGAAATTCTCCCGCTCAACCTGCCGTCAACAATGTAATCGAGATCCCGGGCACCAGGACCTCACGCCCTGTCACTGATACGGCTTCCTTGCCGCCGCTGGAAAACGCCACCCGCCATTGGGTCGTGTGCACCGACATCGGCAAGCGCAACACGGTCTCATCCTTCTCGCGGTTGATCAAGACGGCAACGGCAACGTCAGCCGACAGCGCCTTTTTCTTCGATCAGGACAGAGAAGGCCCGACTGTCCGCCCATTCCTCACTCTGCTTGATTTTACCGTCGCGGTTTATCCAGCGGTTCTGGATCGTGCTGTCCTCACGTTCCAGGACGCCATGAACGTATTCGGTCAAGCGCAGTAGCGGTGTTTCGCGTCGCAACCAGACGAGTTCTCGCACGACGTCTTCGAACTCAGGATCGGTTTCCGACCAATCCAGCCAGCCTGTCTCATTGTCCTGTGCGTACGCGTTGTTATTACCCGCCTGAGAATTGCCGAGCTCATCGCCGGCCAGCAGCATAGGTGCGCCCTGCGAGAACAACAGGGTTGCGAGCAGGTTGATACGCTGACGGCGTCGCATCGCGTTGATCTCCTCGTCGTCGGTGACGCCCTCAACACCATAGTTGGCACTCAGGTTGTGGGAATGCCCATCGCGATTGTCCTCGCCGTTGGCGGCGTTATGGCGGTGTTCATAGCTGACGACATCCATCAGCGTGAAGCCATCGTGACTGGTGACGAAGTTGATACTCGCAAACGGTGGACGATGACTGTCGCCAAACAGGTCTGCCGAACCGTGCAGGCGCTGTGCGAGATCGCCACTGCTGCCCGCGTCGCCGCGCCAGAACGCGCGCGTTGCGTCGCGGAAGCGATCGTTCCACTCGCCCCAGCGCGGCGGGAAATGACCGAGCTGATAACCGCCCGGACCCGGATCCCAGGGTTCCGCGATCAGTTTCGTCTGTCGCAGACTGGGTAAATTGCTGATGTCGGCAAGAAACGGGTGGGTCGGCGAAAAGCCGTCGCCGCGACGCCCGAGAATGGTAGCGAGGTCAAAGCGAAAACCGTCGACGCCCATGGTACCCGCCCAGTATTCGAGGCTGTCCAGCACCAGTTGGCGGACCCACACGTGGTCGGTATTGACGGTGTTACCGCAACCGGTGTCGTTGACATAGGCGCCACGGTTGCCGGGCTCGGTTCGATAGTAGGTGCGATTGTCCGAGCCCGCGAAAACACAAAGACGGGCCGCGATGATCGGCCTCGCCGGTGTGGTTGTAAGCGACGTCCATGATGACTTCGAGGCCGGCATCGTGCAGCGTCCGCACCATGTCGCGAAACTCGGCAGCGGCGTTGCCGCGGGAGTAGCGCTGCATGGGCGCAAAGAAGCCAACAGTGTTGTAACCCCAGAAATTACGCAGGTCGCGCTGCGCCAGGTGATGCTCATCGATGAACGTTTGCACCGGCATCAGCTCGATCGCGGTCACACCGAGTGATTTCAGGTGGGCAACGACGTCCTTGTGGCGGAGTCCGTCAAATGTGCCGCGCGCTGACTCATCAAGGGCCGGGTGGCGCATCGTGAAACCACGCACGTTGCACTCGTAGAATATCGTCTCTCCCCACGGTACACGCGGGCCATCGGGCAGCGCTTCTGCGACAGAGTGGACGATACTTTTCGGCACGTACGGGGCGCTGTCGGCAGTGTTGATAAGCTGTTCGCCATCTTTGTTGATGTAGTCGAACACCGCAGGATGCCAGTGGAACTCGCCAGCGATTTCACGGGCGTAGGGATCGAGCAGCAGTTTGGCCGCGTTGCAGCGCAGGCCGTCGGCTGGATCGAAAGGCCCGTGCACGCGGTAGCCATACGCTCGACCCGGCGCGCAGCCCGGTACATAGCCGTGCCAGACGCCGTTGGTACGCTCCGGCATGAACAGAATTTGTTCCTGGTTGCCGGCGCCATCGAAAAGGCACAGCTCGACCTTGTCGGCCACGGCCGAGTAAACGGCGAAGTTGGTGCCGTGCTCATCCGGGGTCGCCCCCAGAATTTCCGGATTGCCGGTGTGTATCACTTCCCGGGCAGCTCAATCGGCTCGAGGCGCCAGATATCGTCGTTGTAATCGCGCATCGTACGATCGGTTGAGAACCGCCCTGAAGAAGCGGTATTCAGAATGCTGATGCGGGTCCAGCGTTCGACATCGACATACGTTTCGGCGGCCTGTGTTTGCGCATCGATAAAGGCGCGGAAGTCAGCAGCCGTCATCCAGGGGTCGGACGGCTCACGGATCGCCTGCAGCACCTTGTCAAAAACACCGTGCTCAAACCGATTGAAGTGGCCGCTCTCGATGAGGTCAACGACATTCTTGAAGTCCGGGTCTGCATCAATGATCGATTTGCGGATCGTATCGGCCTCTGAGGTCGTTGATTTCCTCGACGGTGAGACCGAACAGGAAGAAGTTCTCTTCGCCGACGGCTTCGCGTATTTCGACATTGGCGCCGTCCAGCGTGCCGATGGTCACCGCGCCGTTCATCATGAATTTCATGTTGCCGGTGCCGGATGCTTCCTTGCCGGCCGTCGAGATTTGCTCGGAAAGATCGGCTGCCGGACAAATGAGTTCCATGGCCGATACGTTGTAGTCGGGGTAGAACACCAGCTGCAGTTTGCCTTCCATCGCCGGGTCCGTATTGATCACGCGGGCGACATTGTTAATGCACTTGATGACGCTCTTCGCCATGACGTAACCGGGCGCCGCTTTGCCGCCAATGATAATCGTGCGTGGCACCACGTCATCGCCGCGCCGTATACGATCGTACAAATAGACCGCGTGCAGGACATTCAGAAACTGGCGCTTGTACTCATGGATACGTTTGACCTGTACGTCAAACAGGTTGCTGGGCTCAATCCGCAAACCGGTCCGGTCTTCAATCGCGCGTGCTAATGCGACCTTGTTCGACAGCTTGATCGCACGCCAGGACTTGCGAAACTCCGGGTCATCGACGAAACCTTTAAGTTTCTCGAGTTCGGTAAGCTCGGTCGTCCAGCGGTCACCGATCTTGTCCGTGATCAGATTGGCCAGGCCCTTGTTGCAGGCGGCCAGCCAGCGCCGCTGGGTGACACCGTTGGTCTTGTTGTTAAACTTCTCGGGCCACAGTTCGGCAAAGTCGCGGAACAACCCTTCGCGCAGCAGTTTCGAATGCAGTTCCGCAACGCCATTGACCGAGAAGCTGCCGACGATGGCGAGGTAAGCCATGCGAATCATCGGCTCCGGACCTTCTTCGATCAGTGACATCCGTGCAACGCGAGCGTTGTCACCCGGCCAGTGCTGGCTCACTTCGACGATAAAGCGCGCGTTGATCTCGTAAATGATGTCGAGTATTCGCGGCAGCAGGCGGCGGAACATCGAGACGGGCCACTTTTCGAGCGCTTCCGGCAACAACGTATGGTTGGTATAGGCCATGGTCTTCGTCGTAATCGCCCAGGCTTCGTCCCATTCGAGGTGGTACACGTCGATGAGCAGGCGCATGAGTTCTGCCACGGCGATGGCCGGGTGCGTATCGTTGAGCTGAATGCAGTGTTGGTCAGCAAAATCGCTGAAGTCCGCGCCAATGTGTTCAATCCGGTTTCTAAGCTGGTCCTGCAGGCTGGCAGACGCAAGAAAATACTGCTGCCGCAGCCTGAGTTCCTGCCCGTTTTCTGTCGCCGCGTTCGGATACAACACCATCGTGATGTTCTCCGCTGCGTTCTGCGAAGCGACAGCGTCGGCGTAACTGCCCGCATTGAATTCGTTGAGATCGAACTCGTCGGTCGCGGACGCCGACCACAGGCGCAGTGTGTTGACGATGTCGTTCTTGTAACCAGGAATCGGAATGTCGAACGGAACCGCCAACACGTCGTGCGTGTCGACCCAGGCGTGGCGCGTATGCCCGGTCGAGTCCGTGTACACCGCACTGCGACCGCCGAATTGAATAGTCTGGGCGAATTCGATGCGCTCGATCTCCCACGGGAAACCCTCGCGCAGCCAGGCATCGGGTTCTTCTACCTGGTATCCGTTCTCGATGCGCTGGTGAAACATGCCGTAGCGGTAGCGAATGCCGTAGCCGATAACCGGCAGCGCGAGCGTTGCACAACTGTCGAGGAAGCAGGCGGCGAGACGGCCGAGACCGCCGTTGCCGAGGCCGGCGTCATGTTCGCGCTCATAGACATCTTCAAGGTCGAGGCCCAGTCGCGACAGCGCTTCCGTGGTCTCGTCCTCGATCCCGAGGTTGAGCAGCGCATTGCCGAGCAAGCGGCCCATCAGGAACTCAAGTGACATGTAAGCGACGCGGCACTTGCCGGCCGTCTCGGTGGCTTTGCGAGTGTCGGCCCAGCGTTCCATCAGGCGATCGCGCGCAGCGAACACCAGCGCCTGGTAGAGAAACGGGGACTGGGAGCTGATCGTGCGGCGGCCGAGGGTGCGGCCGAAGTAATGCGTAAAGTCCTCAAGTATCGCGTCGGCCGTCATCGGTAGAGCCGGCGCCTGCAGTAACTCGATATCACCGAAACCCTGGCTCTTGTTGGTCTTGGCTACCATGCGTTTGTCTCCTTCAGGCGCCGCTTTGCGACGCCGGTTGTATGATGAGGGTTGCCAGCGGCGGCAAGCTCAGGCGCAGCGAGTTCGGCCGGCCATGATGGCCTTCCGGCCGGGTAGAGTAGCTCGTTGCGCCGTGGCCGCTGCCACCGTATTGCGCGGCATCGCTGTTCAGCAACACGTGGCAATCACCGGTGAAAGGTACACCGATCGAATAGTCATTTCTTACTATCGGCGTCAGATTTACGACACAAACAACGAGGCCACCGGAGCGGTCGCGGCGCAGCCAGCTGAGTATGCTGCTGTCACGGTCATTCCAGTCGATCCACTCGAAACCGGCGCCGTCAAAATCAAGCTCGTACAATGCCGGGGTACTGCGATAGATCCGGTTCAGGTCGGCGACCAGTCGCTGCACGCCGCTGTGCGATGCATGCTCGAGCAAGTGCCAGTCCAGCGACCGGTCATGGCTCCATTCGTCTCGCTGCGCGATTTCGTTCCCCATGAACGACAGCTTTTTGCCCGGATGCGCAAACATCACCGCATAGTAGGCGCGCAGGTTGGCGAACTTCTGCCAGTCATCGCCCGGCATGCGGCCCAGAATGGACTGCTTGCCGTGCACGACCTCGTCGTGTGACAGCGGCAATATGAAATTCTCCGTGAATGCATAGACAAGCCCGAACGTCATCTTGTCGTGGTGGTACTTGCGGTTCACCGGGTCTTCGCCCATGTAAGCCAGCGTGTCATTCATCCAGCCCATGTTCCATTTGTAAGTAAAGCCCAGGCCACCGGAGTCGACCGGTTTTGAAACTCCGGGCCAGGCTGTCGATTCTTCCGCGTAGGACGTGGCGCGATCCCCGTGCACTTGTGTATTGAGTCGTTTCAGAAATGCCACGGCCTCGAGATTCTCATTGCCACCGAACTCATTGGGGATCCACTCGCCGTCTTCGCGCGAGTAGTCGAGGTACAGCATCGACGCGACGGCATCGACGCGCAGCGCATCGATATGAAACTCGTTGATCCAGTAAAGCGCGCTGCCCAGCAGGTAGTTAACGACCTCGCGGCGGCCATAGTTAAAAATAAGCGTGCCCCAGTCGGCATGCGCGCCCTTGCGAGGGTCTTCGTGTTCGTACAGAGACGTGCCGTCGAAATGCCGCAGGCCATGTTCATCGTTCGGGAAATGTGCGGGGACCCAGTCGATGATGACGCCAATGCCGGCGGCATGGCAGCGGTCAACGAAGTAGCGGAAGTCATCCGGGTTGCCGAAGCGCTGGGTTGGGGCAAACAAACCGATCGGCTGGTAGCCCCACGAGCCGTCGAACGGGTGTTCGGTCACCGGCATCAGCTCGATGTGCGTGTAACCCATCTCCAGCACGTAATCGACCAGCTCGCGCGCGAAGTCGCGATAGCGCAGATAGCTGCCATCGTCCCTGCGACGCCAGGACCCCAGGTGGACTTCGTAAACGCTGACGGGCTGGTCAAGTTTTGGCGCGACCGTGCGCTTAGCCATCCATTGCTCGTCCTGCCAGTCGAACTCGCTGTCGAAAACTATCGACGAGTTGCCCGGTGGCGGCTCGTGATAGGTCGCGAACGGGTCCGACTTCAGTGGCAGAAGCTTGCCGTGCTTGTCACGAATCTCATACTTGTACAGTGCGCCGTTGCCGATACCCGGTACGAATATTTCCCAGATACCGTTGCCCGGATGCAGGCGCATGACGTGACGTCGACCGTCCCAGCTGTTGAAGTCGCCCACAACGCTGACGCGCGACGCATTCGGTGCCCAGACCGCAAAGCGCGTGCCGGCAATGCTGAGCAGCTGCCGCTGGTGCGCGCCGAGTTTCTTGTAGATGTAGCGATCGGAGCCCTCACCGAGCAGGTACAGGTCCATCTCGCCCAGCGCCGACGGGAAGCGGTAAGGATCTTCGATAACGCTAATAGCCCCCGATTCCCACTTGATCTGTAACTGGTAATGGCGCATTCGAGCTGGCAGCGGCCCCAGGAAAACCCCACCTGAATGGACTTTTTCCATCGCCGCAAGCTTGTTGCCGTTTGCTTCCAGCAAGGTCACCGACACCGCGCCGGGCTGCAGCGTTCGCACAACGCGCCCGTGCGGGCCCGGGTGTGGCCCAAGAACGGCAAATGGATTGTCGTGCTGGCCAGCGACAAGTGCGTCGTATTGGCTGTACAGGTTGTCTTTATTGTTCATCTTTACCGTTCATCATCGTCGCCATATAAGGTTTGAATTGTCTGTCGCGCCGACGCCTGCCAGTCAAAGCGGCACGCTGCCGCAGCCTGGCAAATCTCCTGCCACCGAATCGGGTCGGAGGCGCGCAACTTGATGGCATGCGCCGTCCTGCGCACGAAGTTCCCTGCCTGCTCGCGTACCGAATCGCCGTCGAACACGAATCCTGTTACGTCATCTTCGATGGTGTCTTTGAGACCACCCACACCATGCACGACGCAGGGTTGGCCACCGCGCATCGCCAACATCTGGCTGATTCCGCAGGGTTCGAAACTCGACGGCATCAAAAACAGGTCGCCGCCATGGTAGAGAGGCGCCGCAAGGTCCTCGGAGTAGCCGCGCAGGAAAACCAGGTTGGGAATGTCGCGAATCTGCTGCAGCAAGCGCTCTTCAAATTGTGGATCGCCGCTGCCCAACAGCAGGATGACGCCCTTGTTACCGAGGTTACTGGCGATGCGTTGTACAGCAGACGTGCCGTCCTCAAGTTCATGCAACAGTAATGTTGCCTTCTGTGCGACCAGGCGGCCGATGCTGGTCAGCACGTGCGACGGCCGGCGCTTCGGCAGCTGGGCCAGGCGTTCGAGCGCCAGCACGTGGGCCTCGTCAGACGGCTGCTCGTCTCGCCAGGTTTCAAGCTGGGTCTGCATCATGGCGCAGAGGCGCTGCCAACCCGGGCGCCGGCCGAGCGGTGCATCGTAGTAGCAGCCATTCAGGACGCCGGCCAGGCGGCCTTCGGCGCGTGCCTTGATCAAATCATCTTCGAGTCCTTCGCCACCGATGAAACCGGTGGCAGGATCCGTCGGTCTGCAAATTTCCTCGGCGTAGGTGGGCGACACGGTACTCACACGATCGGCCAGGCGAATAGCGGCAGCCATCGGGTTAACGCAGTCGTCATAACGAGGATCGACGATGCTGCCGTAATCGAAGTGGACGCCATGGAACCAGGCCTCGAGCGACGACTCGTCGCCAGAAATCGGCCGGATGCCCTGGTAGGAAAGGTTGTGAATTGTGAAGACGGTGCGAATGTCTTTCAGATGCCGAAAGCGCTCGGCATAGTTTGTCAGCAACAGATAAAACGCCGCGTGCCAGTCGTGCACGTGCACAACGTCAGGCAGACGCTCGCTGGCGAAAATCCATTGGGCAGCCACCGCCGAGTAGAACGCGAACTTGTCCGCGTCGTTGGCGTACGGGCGATGGTCATGGTCTCTGACGTAGATGAGCCCGGTACCGTGTTCCGAAAAGAAACGGTGCTCAAAGACAATGTTTTGCACACCATAACTGTCGCTTGGAACTTCCCAGACGCCGACCGAGTAAGAATCGCCGCGAAATTCGACGTCGATTGTTGACAGGATGCGTGAGTTGGGGAGCCGGTGCAAAGTGCCGTACGCCGGCGTCGCGACGGTAACGTCCCAATCCTCGGCTGCCAATGCGATCGGCAGGTCGCGGACGACGTCACCGACTCCGCCAACCTTGCCGCCGGGCAGGGCGCCGTTTTCGGACGCCAGAAATATGACGGAGCGGGTATCGATAACTGCCAGCCTAGCGGGTGAAGTGCAATTGCTGTCCGAGCATCTCGGCCGTAACCAGCGTGCGACCGCCTTTGGTCACGCGGAATCCACGTTCCGTATCCGCTTTTTGATCGACGCCGATTTCGGTGCCTGCCGGGATGATCGAGCCGCGATCGATAATTGCGTTGTTGACGTTGCAGCGCTCGCCGATAATAACGTCCGGCAGAACCACCGAGTCAGTGACACTGCTATAGGGGTTCACGTAACAATTCGTGAACATCACCGATCGTCGCACCGTCGCGCCTGAGATCACGCACCCACCCGAGACCATCGACTGAATGGCTGCACCGCGCCGGTCTACATCGTCAAATACAAACTTGGCAGGCGGCAGCTGCAGCTGGTACGTGAATATCGGCCAGACCTTGTCATACAGGTTGAGCTGTGGGGTTACCGCTGCGAGCTCCATATTGGCTTCCCAGAACGCGTCCAGCGTTCCAACGTCGCGCCAATACGCTTGTTCGTTGGTCTCGGGGTCGCGTAACGGGTACGCGTAGACCCGGTAGTCATTGATGACCGACGGAATAACATTGCGGCCAAAATCATGCTTGGTGCCCGGTGTGTCGGCATCCGCAATGACACGTTCGTAGAGAAAATCCGTGTTGAACAGGTAGTTGCCCATCGAGGCGAGGCATATACCGGGTTTGCCGGGAATCGGGTTTGGCTTTTCGGGCTTTTCATCGAAACCGATGATGCGGCCTTCCTCGTTGACGGTCATGACGCCGAATTCGCCGGCGGCTTCCTCAATTGGCATTTCGATACAGCAGATCGACATGTCCGCGCCTATCTCGACGTGAAACGCCAGGAACGGACCGTAGTCCATCTTGTAGATATGGTCGCCGGCCAGTATCAGCACGAGGCGCGGGTTGTGCGTGCGGATGATGTCCAGGTTCTGGTAGACGGCGTCGGCGGTGCCGCGATACCACTCGCCGCCCACGCGCTGCGATGCCGGCAGTATCTCGACGAATTCCCGTTCGGCGGCGCCCGACTGAAACCACGACCAGCCATTCAGGAGATGTCGAATCAGCGAGTGTGCTTTGTACTGGGTCAGTACGCCGATGCGCCTGATCCCGGAATTGAGACAGTTCGATAACGCAAAATCGATAATTCGATACTTGCCGCCGAAGTGCAGCCCGGGCTTGGCGCGCCAGTTGGTCAGTTCGTGCAGACGCGAGCCCTGTCCGCCGGCGAGGATCAGTGCCAGCGTGTCACGGGTCAGGCGACTGACAAATCTGGCATCTTGCTTGCTCTGTTTTTCTTCCATTCTGACAACTCTCGCGAAAAAGACTCAGTGATCGCGGTCAAATCCGGATGCGCCCGAGGCGCTTGAGTTGCCTCAGAAACTAATTTTGACGTCCGGATGCCCGCACTAATTGCGCTGTATTGTCGCAGAGTTCGGGCGTCAATTGCGAGGGAAGTGCACGCCAGCGCCAGTTGCCACCCGCCGTCCCCGGAATATTGATACGTGCCGCGGAGCCAAGGCCGAGAAAGTCCTGCATGGGCGCAATTGCCAGCCATGCCCGGGTCGAAAATGCGGCTTTTATCATGTCGGTATGAATAGTTGCCGGCGTGCCATGGGTAACAGCCAGTGCCGCCTCTTGGGTCTTCACTATGTCCTCGGCACTGCGAATATCGTCCGGACTGCCCTCGAACCAGCCGATGGTCGTGTCATTGTCATGCGTGCCCGTGTAGCACACGCTGTTCTCCGCTACGTCAGCAAGATCAAAGTCATCAATGCAAACGTCGAACTGCAGCACACGCATGCCCGGGAGCCGGTGCCGGTCACGCAATGCTTCGACCTCGGGAGTAATGACCCCCAGGTCCTCGGCAACGATAGGCAGGTCGCCAAGTGCCTCCTGCATGGCGTCGAAAATGGCATCGCCGGGACCCGGTTCCCAGGTGCCGGTGCGCGCCGTTGTAGCGTCGGCCGGCACTGACCAATACGCTTCGAAACCGCGGAAATGATCGATGCGGACAATATCGGCGAGCTCGGCGGCGGCACGCAGTCGGTCAACCCACCAACGGTAGCCGGTGGCGGCATGCTTGTCCCAGTCGTACAGCGGGTTGCCCCATAGCTGGCCATCGTCGCTGAAATAGTCGGGCGGCACGCCGGCGACGTGATCCGGTTGTCCATCAGCATCGATGCATAGAAGCTCCCGGTTTACCCAGGCATCCGCACTGTCGTGCGCGATATAAATTGGCATGTCGCCGAACAGGGTCACACCGCTGGCGCGCGCGTGGTCGCGCAGGCGCTGCCATTGATGATGAAACAGGAACTGGACGATCTTGATCGATTTTATCTGTGCCGCTGCACCGGCCGCGAATTCCTGTAGCGCCGCCGCATCGCGGCGCACAAACTCCGGCGCCCACTCCGGCCACGGACGCTCACGGTGACGGCTTTTCAATATTCGAAACATGGCGTAGTCGTGCAGCCAGGCCTCGTCATTGGCGGCCAGGAATTCGAAGTACAGTGCCTCGAGTTCCTCGCTTGCCTTGAAAGGAAAGCGCTGTGACGCGATGGTGAGCAGCCGCGACTTGATGGGAATCAAGGTGCCGTAGTCGACGTACTCGTTCGGCAGAGCCGTCAGCTCTTCAACTTCCGCCTCATCCAACAGCTCCATGTCCAGCAAGTCGCCGATACTGATGAGCATCTCGTTGCCCGCGAAAGTCGACAGAGACTGGTAGGGCGAATCACCGTAAGCGGTTGGTCCCAAAGGCAAAAACTGCCAGACGGAGAGCTCCATGCAGCGCATTTTGTCGACAAATGCGCGGGCCGGTGCGCCAATCTCGCCGATGCCGTAGGGACTTGGCAGCGAGGCGATATGCAGGCCGACGCCAGCCCGCCGAACACCAGCCACACTCGTTGCATCTGACGAGCGGGTCATTGGCGCACGTCGGTGTTGCTGTAAAGCGCGTCCTTGCTACGACGCAGGTTGTCGCCCGCAACCTCACCCTGCGCCAGTGCAAGAGCGACCTGGATTGCATCGAGCAGCGCGAGCTGCGCGAGACGCGAGCTCATCGGAGTGAAGATGTTGGTGTCCTCAACAACGCTGCATGGAAACAACAGGCTGGCTTCTTCGGCAAAAACCGAGTCCGGACTGGTAACAGCGATGACGGTCGCGCCGCGTTCGCGCGCCATCTTTGCGGCGCGTCCAAACTCCTGCCAGCGACCAGAGTGCGACAGCAGGATCAACACGTCACGCGCGTCGGCGATGGCGGCAAATTGCAGGATCATCGTCGTATCATGCAGTGCAGTGCAGGGAATGCCCAGCCTGAAAAACTTGTGGCTGGCGTCTCTCGCAACCTGCCCGGATGCACCGAGTCCGGCAAACACAATCTGGCGGGCGTCTTTCATGGCACCGACCGCTTCATTAATTGGCATCGAGGAGAGCTGCGCGCGCATTTCGACCAGCGACTGGATCGACGTGTCCATGACCTTGATAACAGCGTCGGCAATCGAATCGTCGGCGCTGACGTTGCGGTGCACATAAGTCGATGGGCTGCTCAGCGCCTCGGTCAGGCGAATGGCGAGTTCCCGAAACCCACCGAGTCCAACGTGGCGGCAGAAGCGCACAACCGTGGGCTCGCTCGTTTCGCATTCGATGGCCATTTTTGCGAGGGTAGTATTGGCGGCCTCCTTCGGATGCCGCAGTATCCACCGCCCGACGCGCTGCTCAGAGGGCGTCAGGTCGGGCAGGGCGTTCGTTATGATCGTCAGCATGTAGTAAAATTACACAAAATATTCGCAAAAATCAGTAAAAAAGGCGTGCAATTGACAAAAATGTAGTAAAATTACTGAAATTCTTTAGAGGAAGCCCATGGCTCAGCTCATTCCGGTCGATACCTTCGACCTGATCATATTTGGCGGGACCGGTGATCTTGCAATGCGTAAATTGCTGCCGGCCCTGTATCACCGCGACCGCGACGGCCAGGTCACGGCGGATAGTCGCATTATTGCGGCTAGCCGCGGTGTGCTGACGCGGGAGAAGTACCTGGCGTCTGTTGAAAAGGCGCTCCGGCAAAACCTGCCCGATGGCGAATTCGATGCAGCGCACTGGAAGCTGTTCCGAAAGCGCATCCATTATGTGCAGGCGGACGCGCTTGCACCTGACAATTGGGGCCGGCTGGTCAAGAAACTGTCCGGGCATGAACAGCGCACTCGAGTGGCTTACCTCGCAACGGCGCCAAGCCTGTTTGGCGCCATCGCCAAAGGGCTGAAGTCCAACGGCCTGATCACGGAGCAGAGCCGCATCGTTCTGGAAAAGCCGGTCGGTCGTGACTTTGCGTCGGCAAGTGAGATCAACAATGCGGTGGGTGACTGTTTCGAGGAAAATCAGGTCTATCGCATCGACCACTACCTTGGCAAAGAAACGGTGCAGAATTTGCTCGCCCTGCGCTTTGGCAATTCGCTGTTTGAACCGTTGTGGCGCCGCGGCTCGATCGACCACGTGCAGATTACCGTTGCCGAAGAACTCGGTGTTGGCGGCCGGAGCGAGTTCTACAATCGTGTCGGCGCATTGCGGGACATGGTGCAGAACCACATGCTGCAACTTGTCTGTCTGTTCGCGATGGAACCGCCGTCGAGCTTGCATCACGACGCCGTGCGCGATGAGAAAATCAAGGTACTGCGCTCGTTGAAGCCGATATCGGCCGAGCACGTGCGGGCTAACACGGTGCGCGGTCAGTACACGGCCGGCGCTATCAGCAAGAGCACGGTGCCCGGTTATCTTGATGAGCTTGGCGAGGAGCCCAGCTCGACGGAGACGTTTGTAGCACTTAAACTCGAGATCGAAAACTGGCGCTGGTCGAATGTGCCGTTCTACCTGCGGACCGGCAAGCGGTTACCGGCAAAGCACTCTGAGATCGTGGTGCAGTTCGAGGCCGTGCCGCACTCGATATTTCCGGAGCAGAAGTACCATGTACTGCCGAACTTGCTACGTATTCGTCTGCAGCCGGATGAGGGCGTGCAGTTGTCGGTCATGGCGAAGGAACCGGGTCCCGGTGGTTTCAACCTGAAGCCCGTAGCGCTGGACCTGAGCTTTGCCGAGACATTCGGCGTGCGCTACCCGGACGCCTACGAGCGCCTGCTGATGGAAGTATTGCGCGGTAATCCGGCGCTGTTCATGCGGCGCGACGAAATTGAATCGGCCTGGCACTGGATCGACGGCATCATCGACGGTTGGGAGACAACTGCACAAAAAGTCGAATCTTACGTCGCCGGCTCGTGGGGGCCGACGGCTTCATCATTATTGCTCGATCGCGATGGTCGTGCATGGCATACGGACACCTGATTGTGACTGAACACTATTTTGAAACCCGGCAGGAGGCCTCGGTGGCGGCAGCCTCGCGTATGGCTGAACTGCTGACCAGGCGCCTCGATAATAATGACGAGGCGTCACTTGTTGTCAGCGGCGGCACGACTCCAGGCTCAGTGCTTTGCGGCTTTGGCTGCCACGGAACTTGATTGGCAGCGAGTGCAGGTTGCGCTCAGCGACGAGCGCTGGGTGCCGCCGGAGCACGCTGACAGTAACGAGAAGCTGGTGCGCGAATCGCTGCTGGTCGGTGCGGCAGCCGCGGCGACGCTGCTGCCGGTGTATGCCGCGGGCGTTTCTCCCCAGGAACGCTGCGACGCGTTGCAGGAATCGCTGCCAGTTCTGCCGTTCGCCTGTTCGTTAATTGGTATAGGGCTGGACGGTCATTTTGCGTCGTTGTTTCCGGATGCCGATAATCTGGACCAGGCAATGGATGTCGAGGCCGGTCGTTTGTATATACCGGTCGTCACCGCGGCGAGCCCGTACGTACGTATCAGCATGACGTTGGCGGCGATTTCGCGCAGCGATGAGATACTGCTGCTGTTTTTTGGCGACGACAAGCTGGCTGTCTACGAGAAGGCGAAAGCGATGTCGAATGGGTACCCCTTGTCGCGTCTCCTGCGACAAAAGCGCGCGCCGGTCAGGCTGTTCTGGGCGCCATGATGGAGGTGGACAAGCAGTGAATCCAGTTATTGAGCGCGTTACCAGGCGCATCATTGAGCGCAGCGCGAAGTCGCGCAGTGATTATCTTACGCGCATGCATGCAGCGGCGAACGACGGGCCAGCGCGTGGCGCACTTGCCTGTAGCAACCTTGCGCATGGGTTTGCGGCGTGTGGCAGCGGTGACAAGGCGGCATTGAAAGGCAACGTCGTCCCCAACATCGGTATTGTTTCTGCCTATAACGACATGCTGAGCGCGCACCAGCCTTTTGAAACCTACCCGGCTGTCATTAGAGCGGCGGCTGCCGAGCGCGGCGCTGTCGCGCAGTTTGCGGGCGGTGTACCGGCGATGTGCGACGGGGTTACTCAAGGCACCGACGGCATGGACCTGTCGTTATTCAGTCGCGACGTTATCGCGTTATCCACCGCCGTCGCGTTATCGCACAACATGTTCGATGCGGCGCTGTGTCTCGGCGTCTGCGATAAAATTATCCCGGGCCTCTTGATCGGTACGCTTTCATTCGGGCACCTGCCGGTCGTTTTTGTTCCCGCCGGGCCGATGGTGTCCGGGCTGGGCAACAAGGAAAAAGCGCGCATTCGCGAAGAATACGCGGCCGGTAAAATAGGGCGGGACGAGCTGCTCGAGGCCGAGTCAGCCGCGTATCACGCACCCGGCACGTGCACGTTCTACGGCACGGCGAACAGCAACCAGATGCTCATGGAGTTCATGGGTCTGCAGTTGCCAGGCGGGTCGTTTGTGAACCCCGGTACAAAATTGCGTGAGCTGCTCACGCAGGATGCGGTCGATACCGTCTTGAAAGCCACCAACCTGGGTGACACGTACCGGCCGCTGGCTGACGTGCTGGACGAAAAGTCGATCGTTAACGGCATCATCGGACTGCTCGCAACCGGTGGTTCGACCAATCATACGATTCACCTGGTTGCCATCGCCGCGGCGGCCGGCATCAAGATCGACTGGCAGGATTTTTCAGACCTGTCCGGCGTTATTCCGCAGCTATCTCGGGTTTATCCAAACGGTACGGCCGACGTGAATCATTTCCATGCTGCGGGCGGCCTTGGGTTCATTATTCGCGACATGCTCGACAGTGGTCTGTTGCACGAAGACGTCACGACCATCCTCGGCGACAGCCTGCGAACATTCTGTCGCGAGCCGCACATTGACGGCGGCAAACTGGCGTGGCGCGATGTGCAAACCGAATCTCTGGATACGGAAATACTGCGCCCGTGTTCCGACCCGTTCAGTCCGGAGGGCGGCTTGCGGCTGGTCACGGGCAACCTGGGTCGGGCTATTGTGAAAGTGTCGGCTGTCGATCCGAAGTACCACGCTATTACGGCACCGGCGCGTGTTTTCCACACGCAGCAGGCGTTCGTGGACGCCTTTAATGACGGCGCACTGGAACAGGATTTCGTGGCGGTGGTAGTGAACCAGGGGCCGCGGGCGAATGGCATGCCAGAGCTGCACAAACTCACGCCGTATCTCGGCCTTTTGCAAAATCGCGGGCACAAAGTGGCGTTGCTGACCGATGGCCGAATGTCAGGCGCTTCGGGCAAGGTCCTTGCGGCGATTCATCTAACACCCGAGGCACTTGCGGGCGGCCCTATTGCAAAGATCAATGACGGTGACGTCATCACTATCGATGCGCGTAACGGTGTTCTTGGCGTGGCAGACAATGACGAATTTGCCGCGCGTGAGGCGCATGCTGCTGTGGAAAATCTGCAAACCGGTATGGGGCGCGAGCTGTTTGCCGCGTTTCGTGAACGCGCGACCGGGGCTGAACAGGGCGCGAGCCTCTTCGGCAAGGTGCGCTAATGGATGCCACTGAACAATGAAGGACCGCTGTTTACTGATTGGCGATATTGGCGGCACGAATGCGCGCTTTGCTTTGGCGACGACAGACCGGCCCGGTTTCCACAGTACTCTTGAACTTAAGTGTGAGGACTTTGCAACGGCTGACGATGCCATCCGGCATTACCTGACAACGACGAGAGTCGGACCACCCGATGCCGTGTGCCTGGCCGCCGCTGGTCCGGTTGTCGATGACAAAGTCAAGATTACGAACAATCACTGGGATATATCGGCTGCGGAGACGCGCGCGGACTTCGGTACGCAACACGTACGCTTGCTCAACGACTTTGAAGCGATCGCGTATTCGATTCCGCTGTTGACCGAATCCGAAATCCAGACCATTGGCCCTCACGACCATCGAGCCCTGGGCGCCGACGATTTTACCGTCGCGATACTTGGGCCCGGCACCGGGCTTGGCGTCGCCGGTCTCTGTCGTCGCGGCAGCACGCTGGTGCCGGTTACCGGCGAGGGTGGCCATATCGGATTTGCGCCGGAAACGCCGCTGCAGATCGAATTACTGAAAGTCCTGGCCGACAAGTTTGATCGCGTATCGGCAGAGCGCCTGATTGCCGGGTCTGGCCTGACGAATATCTACACAGCGCTGGCGGCGATCCGCGGCGAAACTCGAGAGTCACTGACCGCCGCGGAGATATTTGCGAAGCGCGATGACGGCGATATCGCGGCTGCAGCGGTCGAGATGTTCTTCGAGTTGCTGGGCCAGGTGGCCGGCGACCTCGCGCTGACATTTGGCGCGGTTGATGGTGTGTATATCGCCGGTGGTATCTCGAAACGGTATCCGGCGGTTCTCGAAAACAGTCGGTTTCGCCATGCGTTTGAGCGCAAGGGCCGCCGCCGGGCGTTTATGGAGCGTATTCCGACGCGGCTCATTACCTACGACCAGCCGGGACTGCTGGGTGCCGCCTATTGCGTGCTCGAACTCTCGGACTGACCGTCGGTAGTATCCCGCGGGTTTGCGGTAATACCGTCCGTGTGCCGCGGAAACTGCTCGGCGTCGATCGTTTCCAGGTAGCCGTGCCAGGCGGCGTACCCAATCACCGGCACGATAGCAATCAGCCCCACAAAAGCAGTCAGCACGCCGACCAGTAGCGCAACAATGACAATTGCCAGCCAGATTGCCATCGCCAGTTTGTTCCGTAGCACCGCGTTGATTGAGGTTACTACGGCGGTAATACTGTCGACATCCCGGTGCATGATCATCGGTAGTGAGAAAGCGCTGGCCGAGAATGTGATAGCAGCAAAAACCGCGCCGACCGCCGAGCCGAAGCCGAGGTAGGTCAGCCAGCCCTGCAACGTCACATCGCCATCGGTTGGGAAGAACACGGTGATCATGACCGCAGAGCGCGCCCACAGCAGGAAGATGACGAGCAGCACGAGCGCAAATATCATTTCGTTACCGACGTGGCGCTTGAAAGCAGCCTGGATGCTACGCGCCATCAATGGCTCCTGGCCGCGTTCCAGCTGAGCGCTGATCGAATAGAGCCCGATGCAGGTAAGCGGCGCGAGGAAGACGAAGCCGCCGAGCATCGCGAACATGATCCACTGACTGCCACGGAACCACGCCAGCAAACAAACGATACCCATCAACAGGGCAACAGCGAGCCCGTACGCGAGGCTCTGCTGCGGTGCACGCAATAGATCGCCAACGCCCAGCCGCACCCAGCGAAACGGCGCCCAGGGCGACAGCTCACGGCATGGCGCAACGAATGGCATATCGTCGCGATCGGTCGTATTCGGATCAGCATCCGGCATTGTTACGTCCCCCAATGCGGTCAGTCGCACCCTGATAATCCTGCAAATCGTGGTCGGGCGCAAACGCGCCATCGGTGAGGCGAGCTAACGAAAAAAAACGCGCACAGCTAAAAAGCTGTACGCGTTTTCTGAATCCATGGGCGACCCGCAGGCCGCCCACTCATGCGAGTTTTCTAGCGCTCTACAATGCGCAGAGTAACCCGGCGGTTTTGTGCTTTGCCTTCGCGAGTGCCGTTGTCGGCAATCGGCTCAGACTCGCCATAACCACGAGTTGTCATACGATCCATCGCCACACCCTTGGACGCGAGGTAGTCGCGTACGGTTGTTGCGCGGCGAGCTGACAGGCTCTCGTTGTAGGCGGCAGCGCCGTCGCTGTCCGTGTGACCTGCAACCACTACCTTGATGGTCGGGTTCTTATTCAGCGTTGCAGCGGCATCGTTAAGGACACCGGAAGCACTCGGCAGCAAACGATCCGAATTGGATTCGAAGTTTACGCCGGGCAGCCTGATTCTCTCCTTGATCTCGCAACCCTTGATGTCGACCTGTACGCCTGGTGCACTGTTCGGGCATTCGTCAAGACGATCAACTACGCCGTCTTTGTCGCCATCAAGCTCGCAACCGTCTGCATCGACCTTGGCGCCGGCCACAGTGTTCGGGCACTTGTCCATGTCGTCTGCCACGCCATCGCCATCACTGTCCATCGGGCAGCCGTCGGCGTTAACCGCGACACCGCGAGGTGTATTCGGGCACTTGTCTTTTGAGTCCTTGACGCCATCGCCATCACTGTCGGTTTCGCAGCCATAGCCATCGACGCGTGTACCGGCCGGCGTGTTCGGGCAACGATCCATACCGTCTTCCACACCGTCACCGTCAGAATCGACAAACGCCGGCGTGCCGGCGCCAAACGGGATCTGCAGGCCGAGGCTGAAGATATCGTCATTCAGGTTCTGGCTGGTGGTGGTCTCCATCCGGTGGCGATATTCGCCACGCAGCGAGACATTTGACTCAAACAGATCCAGCAGGAAGCCTGCGCCCGCCGAATACATCGCACCGTCATTGTTCGATACCGGGCCTGCGGGATCGTATTTGCAAGTAGCCAACGCCGACGTGCAGGTACGGGCTGAAGCGCTCTGCGCGACGGAAAACACGCTGCAAATCAATGCCGATACCCAGATGCTCCTGGTCGCGGGTCGCTCCAAGCTGCCTTTCGCAGCCGTCGCCGAAACGAAGCCCTCGATGTTGAGGATGTCATTGACGGCGTAGCCCATGCCAAACTGGCCAGTGTTGACACCATCGGTGACGTTGCGGTCCTTGTCGTCGTCGAGGTAGGAACCCATCACGGAAAAATAGCCTTGTCCCGCTTCGGCATCCGCAAATGCTGTCTGAGCACCCGCAAAAGTGATAAAGGTCGCTGCGACTACGCAGGTCAAAATCTTCATAAAATTAACTCCATAGGTTTATTTCCTCACACCGCTGCATTCCACAGCGGGCAGGAATTCAAGCAAATCTTCGTAAAACAGACGAGCACGAACGCGCCAAAACAGTTGCCCCCGCACACCACAGACCCGCACGGGGCTGATCCTGCCAGCATCCGTTTTGGGCCCGATCCGCCGTCTGTCTCGAACAAAATTCAAAGCAGTTATCAGCGGTTGGCCGCGATTCTATCATCTGGAAAGCGGATATGCGCTACCTGGAGGCAAATCGGTGCGAAATTGACGGACCCCCGGCGGGCGCTTTTTCGAGGCAGGGAGCCGGCCTTTTGGACGCCAGAAATGGGGGTGGCCAGTGCATTTGGCGATGAGATACAGATCGAACAGTGATATAACGTCATGCAACATCACATAAGGAGAGTAGTAATGAGTGTAGCCAAGACTTCCGAAATATCCGCTTCGTCATCCAAGAGCTTTGAGGAGGCGATCCGCAAGGGCGTCAAAAAGATGAGTGAAACGGTCAAAAATATCGAAGGCGCATGGGTCAAAGAGCAGAAAGTCGTCGTCAAGGACGGCAATGTCACGTCGTATCGAGTCACGATGAAAGTGACCTTCATCGTCAAGTAAATTTATCAATTGCTCAATATTTAAGTAAAAACTGTGTGGAGGAAATAGTAATGCCAGGAAAGTTTGAGGTTTATAAAGACAAGGCAGGTGAACATCGTTTTCGGTTGAAAGCGGCGAACGGCCAGAACATTCTTAGCAGCGAAGGCTATGGTTCAAAGGCCGGCTGTATGAACGGGATCGAATCCGTCAAGAAGAATTCGCAGAATCCGGAGCGTTTCGCCAAGAAGACGACCGCATCCGGCAAGTTCCGCTTTAACCTGACGTCGACCAACGGTCAGACGGTAGGCACGAGCCAGAGCTATGCGTCGGAGTCCGGCTGCAACAACGGCATGAAGAGCGTTGCTAACTGCGCACCAGGCGCAAGCACCATCGATCAAACCGAAGCCTGATAGCAAGTAAGACCCGAAGGGGTCGGCAGCGAGTTGTGCATCAGGCGCAGCTGGTTGCCGGCCCTTTTTTTTGCGCGACCGCCCGGCCTTGGTTAGTCTGCAGGCATCATCGTTCCTCAGCAGGCTCATGCGACATGTCCAAGCGCAACTGGTCCATTGACTCACTCGTTCTGATTTTTTCGTTCATCGTTGTTGCGCAACTATTGTCCTATGTAGTGCCGCATGGGAGTTTCGAGCGCGTGCCGCTGCCGGATGACCCCGGCCGCACGATGGTGGTGGACGGCACGTACCAGGCCCTGAACGACACAGAGGCCGTGTCATTACCGCCGTGGCATTTCCTGATGGCGATTACAGACGGTCTCGAATCGGCTCAAGGCATCATCTTCCTCATTTTTCTCGTCGGCGGCGTCATTGCGGTATTACGCAAGACCGGTGCGATTGATGCGGCGCTGCATGGTGCTGTCGAGCGTCTTGGGCACACACCCTGGCTGCTGATAGCCGGCTGTCTGCTGCTGTTCAGCATCGGCTCGTTCACGATCGGCATGGGCGAGGAGTATGTTCCACTGGTACCGATCATCGTGACGATGAGCCTCGCCATGCGCATGGATGCCATTGTGGCGATGGCTATGGTCTGGGTGCCTTATGGCATCGGTTGGGCTTGCGCCGGCATCAATCCGTTCGGCGTCCTGATTGCCCAGAACATCGCGAATGTGCCGTTGACGTCGGGCTGGGGACTTCGCCTCGTCATGATGTTCGCTTTTCTCATTATCGCTTTTCACCATATCTACCGTTACGCCATGCGAGTGCAGAAGGACCCGTCGGCCAGCCTCGTGTCACACATCGACTATTCGGAAGGGTTTCAGGCTCCCGCAGACCTCAAGATGACCGGGCAACGCATTCTCGTTCTGGCGATTTTTATTTTCGGCATCGTAGCCTTTGTCTATGGTGTCTCCGAGTATCACTGGTACGTTCCGGAGCTTAACGCCATTTTTCTCGGCATCGGGCTGCTGGCTGCCATCGTGTCGCGGCTCCCGGCCGGCGAGACCAGCCGAGCCTTCATCGACGGTGCCGCAGCGATGACTCCAGCCGCGCTGCTGGTCGGATTTGCGCGGACGATTGAAGTGGTGATGACTGACGGTCAGATCATCGATTCGATCGTGCATGCTATTGCAGGCGTCCTCGAAAACCTGCCGGCGGAAGCCGCGGCGATCGGGATGCTGATTGTGCAGACGATTTGCAATTTCTTTATCCCGTCCGGCAGCGGCCAGGCATTCGTGACCATGCCGATCATGTCGCCACTGGCGACGCTGACGGGTGTGCCGCAGCAGACGGCGGTACTCGCCTACCAGTTTGGTGATGGTTTCACGAACATGATTGTGCCGACCAGTGCGCTGGTCATGGGTGCTCTGGCGCTCGGCAAAGTGCCGTATTCGGCATGGTTCAGATTCGTAGGCCCGCTGCTCTTGAAAATGTTCGCGCTGGCGGTCGTATTCCTGGTGCTGTCAATGCACGTCGGACCCGCGCTCGGTTTTTAGTGAGCTAAGCGGCGGATCGTTGCGGTATTGCCGCGAGTGCGTGCAGGTCCTTCGCGACTCGCGCACGGACCTCGGCGGCGGATTTCTCTTTGACGGGGCCATAGCCGCGAATGTCCAGGTAGTGGCACAGCACGTTCGTTGCCGCAGCGATGTTATCGGTACGCAAATTAGCGATCACCGTGTCGATGGCCGCTTCAAACTCGGCAATCAGCTCGCGCTCCATGCGCCGCTCCGCGGTGTAACCGAACACATCGAGCGGTGTGCCGCGCAGTTTGCGTAGTGCTGCGAGCAGGCGCAGCACGGGCAGTATCCAGGGGCCGAACTCTCGTTTCCGCGGGCGGCCGCGTGCATCGACGCCGCTGCTCAGGATTGGCGGTGCCATGTGAAAACGCGGTTTCGCGTGTGCACCGAAATCCGCCCTGAGCGAATCCAGGAATGTCGTTCGCGTATGCAGGCGCGCCACCTCGTATTCGTCCTTGTAGCTCAAGAGTCTGAAGTAGCTCTTCGCCGCCGCAATGCTCAGCGCGTCATCCGTCGAAACGCGTGCTGCCGCCTCGCCCAGCCGCTCCAGGAGCGCCACATATCGCTGTGCGAGCTTGTCACCCTGATAGTCGACCAGGAACTCGCGACGTCGCTCGATGATCGTGTCGAGCGTTTCGCAATCCGGCTGCGACCCGCCATTGACTAACTGGTGCAGCGAATCGGCCGCAGATGCAGCGATGCGCCCCCAGGTGAACGCGCGCTTGTTCTCTTCTATCTTGACGCCGTTCAGCTCGATCGCGCGCAACAGCGCGGCAAGCGAGACCGGAATCAGGCCGTGTTGCCAGGCAGAGCCGAGTAACAGCACGTTGGCGTAAAGCGTGTCGCCCATCAACTGCTCGGCAAGCTGGTTGGCATTGACAGTGGCCAGATTATCCTCGCCGAGCGCGCCGGCGATTGCGGCAACCCGATCGTCGCGTCGCAGGCTGGCGTCGCGATGCCGGATGAAATCACCGGTTAGCATTTCCGCCGTGTTGACGACCGCCCTCGTGTGATTTTTCTGGTACGTCACCGACGCTTTGGGCGACGAGCTCACCACGATATCGCAACCGATCAGCGCGTCGGCCTGGGCGGGCTCAATGCGCACCTGGTTGATTTGCGCCGGATCATCGGCGAGTCGCAGGTAGCTCAGGACCGGGCCGAATTTCTGCGCGAAGCCCATGAAGTCGAGCTCCGAGGCGCCTTTGCCTTCCAGGTGGGCTGCCATCGTGATCAGCGCGCCGACGGTGATGACGCCGGTGCCACCGACGCCGGTAACGAGCAGGTCATAACAGGCATCGATACGCGGAATCTGCGGCTCGACCAGCGCTTTCTCAAACGTGTTGAACGCCGCGTCGTGATCGCCCCCGGGTTCGGTTCGTGCGACGTCGCCCTCGACCGTCACGAAGCTCGGGCAAAAGCCGTTCAGACAGGAGTAGTCCTTGTTGCAGCTGTTCTGGTCGATTTGCCGCTTGCGGCCGAACGGCGTTTCCTTCGGCACGACGGACAGGCAGTTCGATTCGATCGAGCAGTCACCGCAGCCCTCGCAAACCAGCTCGTTGATGACGACAAACTTCTTTGGATCAGCCAGCGTGCCGCGCTTGCGCCGCCGCCGTTTCTCCGTCGCGCAGGTCTGCGCATAGATCAATACCGTCACGCCGGGGATATCGCGCAGCTCACGTTGCACGTTGTCCATGTCGCGGCGGTGCGAGATCGTCAGGCCGACCGGAAAATCCTGCGCGTCGAACAATTCGGGTTCGTCGCTAACGAGTGCGATGCGCTCGACCCCTTCGGCGCGTACTGACTGGGCGATACTCTGGACGGAGATCGGGCCATCAACCGGCTGCCCGCCGGTCATGGCGACAGCGTCGTTATAGAGGATCTTGTAAGTGATGTTGGCATTGGCGGCGACCGCCTGGCGAATCGCCAGCGAACCCGAATGGTAAAAGGTGCCGTCACCGAGGTTCTGGAAGACATGCTGGCCGCCGTTGTAGCGCGATCGTGGTATCCAGTTGACGCCTTCGCCGCCCATCTGGATCAGGCCGTCGGTATCGCGGTCCATCCAGCTCGCCATGAAGTGGCAGCCAATGCCGGCGAGCGCTCGTGAGCCGTCCGGCACCTGCGTTGATGTGTTGTGCGGGCAGCCGGAGCAAAAGTAAGGCATGCGCTTCGCACCGCCGACTTCGATTGCGGCACCGCGCTGCGTTGCGAGTCTGTCAGCGCGTTCGGTAAACCGGTGCCCGCCAAAAAGGCGATCCAGTCTACCCGCGACAATGGGAGCAAGTTGCAACGGTGACAGCTCGCCAACCCACGGCACGAGTCGTGCGCCGCTCTCGTCCGCTTTGCCGACCATGCGTTCGGGTTTGCGGCCCGGGTAGTCGTAGAAATACTCCTTGAACTGGCTTTCGATGATGCCGCGCTTTTCTTCGATCACCAGCACTTCGCGTTTGCGCTGCACAAAATCAAGAGCGCCGTGTGGCTCCAGCGGCCAGACCATGCCGACCTTGTACACGTCAATGCCGAGGCGGCGCGCTTCCGCAGCGTCGATACCCAGCAGCCGTAATGCCTCCATCAGGTCGAGGTGTGCTTTTCCCGTTGTGACGATGCCGAAACGCGCGTCAGCGATATCGAAGATCTTGCGGTCGATCGGGTTGGTCGCCGCGAACGCGAGCGTCGCCGCTTTTTTCGCTTCCAGCCGTTCCTCGATCTGCGGACCTGGAAAATCCGGCCAGCGGTAGTGCAGGCCCTCGGGCGGCGGTACGAAATCGGCCGGGATTTCGAATTGTGGAGGTGCTGGCAGATCGAACGTCATCGCTGACTCGACCGTTTCGGAAATGGCTTTGAAGCCAACCCACATGCCGGAAAAGCGCGACAACGCAATGCCGTACAGGCCGTAATCCAGGTACTCGGCGACACTGGCCGGATTCAGGTGCGGCATCATGAATGTCAGGAACGCGACGTCGGATTGATGCGGCATCGATGACGAAATACAGCCGTGATCGTCACCGGCAATTACGAGCACGCCACCGTGCGGTGAGCTGCCGTAAGCATTGCCGTGTTTCAGCGCATCGCCAGCGCGATCCACGCCGGGGCCTTTGCCGTACCAAATGCCAAAGACGCCATCCACCTCGCGTCCGGCATCTGTTTCAACCTGCTGGGTGCCGAGTATCGCTGTTGCCGCGAGATCCTCGTTTACCGCCGGCAGGAAGTCGATGTTGTTCTCGGCGAGCAACGCTTTCGCGCGCCATAGTTCCTGATCCACCATCCCCAGCGGCGAGCCGCGATAGCCGCTGACAAAACCGGCGGTGTTGAGCCCCGCGGCCTGGTCCAGCTCGCGTTGCATCAGCGCAATGCGCACGAGGGCCTGGGTGCCGGTGAGTAAGACCCGCCCCGACTTGCGGCGATAGCGGTCGGCGAGTTCGTAATTGTCTAGCGAGCGGGCGAGCGTCTGTTGAGCGGCTGCGGGCATGTTAATGGTCGCTGGTCGATAGGACCCCTAGTGTCTCAGATATGTCGCGAACGGGCAGGATAATCGAAGCGCTACTGCACTGATGCCCACTGTTCGTCGGTGGCGATCATCGTCAACACGTCGTACTGGGCAACAATTTCGTCAGCCTGATTTGTCACCTCGGTATCCCAGCGCACTTCGCCGTAACCGGTGCCCGCACGCAGTGTTTTCTGTTTGCAGGTCAGTCGGACTTTCAGGGTGTCGCCATAATTGACCGGCTTGGCGAAGCGCAGGTCGTCAACGCCGTAATTCGCCAGTACCGGTCCGAAATCCGGGTCGACAAACAGGCCTGCAGCAAACGATACGATCAGGTAGCCATGTGCGACGCGGCCGTCGAAAAACGGATTTTTTGCAGCGGCCGCTTCGTCGGTATGCGCGTAGAAATTATCGCCGGTAAATTCGGCAAAATGCTCAATGTCATCCAACGTGACTTCACGCGCTGCGGTGTTCAGCGTGTCGCCGACGGTTAGTTGCTCGAAGGTCTTGCGAAACGGATGCGTGCTCGATTCCTGCTGCGATGCGCCTTTGATCCAACGGTTGCCGATCGCGGTCAGCGTCTGCGGCGAGCCCTGAATGGCCGTGCGCTGCATGTAGTGCAGTACACCGCGTATGCCACCCAGCTCCTCGCCACCGCCGGCGCGCCCGGGTCCGCCATGCACGAGGTGCGGCAGGGGTGAACCGTGGCCGGTCGACTCGCCAGCACAATGGCGATTCAGCACCAGGATACGGCCGTGATAAGGCGCTGTGCCAAGGACTAAGTCGCGTGCAACTTTGTTGTCGTTTGTGACGACTGATGCGGCGAGACTGCCTCCGCCGAGCCGCGAGAGTTCAACGGCTTCGTCCAGCGTTTTGTACCCCAGCACGGTGCTCACCGGCCCAAATGCCTCAACCGAGTGCACGGCCGTCGACGAGAACGGTTTCTCGCAGTGGAGCAGCGTTGGCATGAAGAACGCTCCTTCCTCGATATCGGCGTCGATGACCTCGAATTCGTCGTTACCGCCGCAGACGATCTCAGCCTGCTGCGCCAGTTCATGGACCCGGGCACGAACCTCGCTTTGCTGCCCAAGGCTCGCGAGTGGTCCCATCGTCACGGCCTTGTCGGCCGGATTGCCGATCCGAACATCGCGCAGCGCCGCGGTAAGCGCCTCCAGCACCTCCCCCACAAGGGGGGCTGGCGCAATGATGCGGCGAATCGCCGTACACTTTTGCCCGGCCTTGCTGGTCATCTCGCGCGTGACTTCTGCAATGAACAGATCGAACTCGGGCGTGCCCGGAACAGCATCCGGCCCGAGGGTGCAGGCGTTCAACGAATCTGTTTCGGCGGTGAAAGCGACAGACTCGCTGACAACGCGCGGATGTTGTTGCAGAAATTCGGCCGTGCTTTTTGAACCGGTGAACGCGATCGTATCCTGGCAGTCGAGGTGCTCGAACAGATCGCCGACGCCGCCACAAATCAGTTGCAGCGCGCCCGCCGGCAGGATGCCCGATTCGAGCAGCCGCCTGACCATCAATTCGGTCAGGTAGGCCGTGCTGGAGGCAGGCTTTACGATCGCCGGCACGCCGGCGAGCAGGGTTGGTGCCAGTTTTTCGAGCATGCCCCAGCAGGGGAAATTGAAGGCATTGATATGTACGGCGGCGCCCAGCTTCGGTGTGCAGATGTGCTGACCGATGAACGTGCCATTGCGCGACAGCGCTTCGGGCGGTCCATCGAGATAGACCTGGTCGTTCGGCATTTCCCGGCGCCCTTTGCTCGAGAATACGAACAGCGTCGAAATACCGCCATCGATATCCACCCAGCTGTCGGCCCGCGTGGCACCGGTCTGGGTCGAAAGCTGATAGAACTCTTCCTTGTGCTCCTGCAAGTGCTTAGCCAGTGCTTTTAGCATTTCGGCACGCTCGTGAAAGGTGAAACGCCGCAGGTTGGGGCCGCCGACGCGTCGCGCGTGCTCGAGTATCCCCATGAAGTCGAGGCCATCACTGGTGATGCGGGCAATCGAGTCGCCGTTGACGGCGCTTCTTAGCCTGGTGCCATCGCCGTCACCGTCGAGCCACTGGTCCTGCACGAAATTGCCGAGCTTCATCCGGTGTCTCCTTGTGATTCAGGGATACAAAAATTATTAAATTTGAAATTATTCGTATCAGATTGTACGGTCGCCCGGTGCGAAAGCAAGCGACGACCTTATGACTCCCGAAACAGCCTGCAGCAAGCTGGTTGATGAGTTTCGCGCGCGTCCGACCCTGCGCTCCGGCTCGCTGATCACTACCGTTTTTGGCGATGCCGTGGCACCGCGCGGCGGTACGGTCTGGTTGGGTAGCCTGATCAGGATCATGGACGGTTTCGGTGTGAGTGAACGGCTGGTGCGCACCTCGGCGTTCCGGCTGGTCCAGGATGGCTGGCTCAAGTCCAGGCAGATCGGTCGCCGCTCCTATTACAGCCTGACGGAGGAGGGACGCGAGCGTTTCGATCAGGCAACGCATCGTATCTACGCGGCCCGGTCCTCACAGTGGAATGGCGAATGGACGTTGCTGTTGACGGCAGCACTCGACGCCGAGTCGCGAGAAGCGCTGCGCCGGGAATGCCGCTGGCTGGGGTTCGGCAATCTTGCGGCCGATGTCCTGGCCCATCCGTCGCCGCAACCGGGTGACTTAAAGCTCACGCTGCAGCGCCTCGGCGTCACTGACAGCGTCGTCGTGCTCAGCAGCGCGACGCTCGGCGGCGACGCGGCGATGCGGCAGCTCACCCGCGACTGCTGGCATCTCGATGATCTTGACGAGCGCTACCAGGCGTTTGTCGAGAGCTTCCGGCCGGTGCACCAGGCCCTGGCCGGCAAACGACAACTCTCTGATAAATCGTCGTTTATCGTGCGCACACTGCTCATCCAGGAGTATCGCAAGGTGTTGCTGCGCGATCCCTGGCTGCCGGCGGAGCTGTTGCCGAGCGGCTGGCACGGTGGTGCCGCGTATCAGCTATGTCGCAATCTCTATCGCAAACTGTATGCGCAGGCCGACGCCTACGTCGAAACGGCGATGGAGACGGCCGACGGTCCGCTACCGCCGCCATCGCGAGACTACGGCCGGCGATTCGGCGGGCTTCCCGCCCGTTCTCGACCGGCGCCGGGGCATCCGTAGCCACGGCCTGAAATGATACGGAAAATATTGATAAACGTGAAAGTCCGTGTCACATTGGTTCGCGACGAGCAGGGGTAAGAGCACATGTACACACAGGGTCTCGACCAGTCCGGCAACAAAGACTCCGGCGCAGCTGGCGAGGAGACGTCGCAGCAACTCGCGGCGTTCCAGGCGCGCATCGACGCCGAAGAAAAAATAGAGGCGAAAGACTGGATGCCGGAGGCCTACCGACGCACGCTGGTTCGGCAGATCTCACAGCACGCGCACTCGGAGATTATCGGCATGCAGCCGGAAGGCAACTGGCTGACACGCGCGCCATCGCTAAAGCGCAAAGCCATCCTCCTGGCAAAGGTGCAGGATGAGGCCGGACACGGGCTCTATCTCTACAGCGCTGCCGAAACACTGGGCGTGTCACGCGATCAGATGGTTGCCGATTTGTTGTCGGGCAAAGCCAAGTACTCGAGCATCTTCAATTACCCGACGCTGACGTGGGCAGACATTGGCGCGGTCGGCTGGCTGGTCGACGGCGCTGCCATCATGAACCAGATACCGCTGTGCCGGTGTTCGTACGGGCCGTACGCGCGGGCGATGATTCGTGTTTGCAAGGAAGAGAGTTTTCATCAGCGCCAGGGTTTCGAGATCATGCTGACGCTGTGTCGCGGCAGTGCCGAACAAAAGGCGATGGCACAGGATGCCCTCAATCGCTACTGGTGGCCGTCCCTCATGATGTTTGGGCCCAATGACGCGAACTCGGAGCACTCGGCTCAATCGATGGCCTGGAAGATCAAGCGCTTCAGTAATGACGAGCTGCGCCAGAAATTTGTCGACGTTACGGTACGCCAGGCCGATTTTCTGGGCCTTACAATGCCTGACGAAAACCTGCGCTTTGACGAGGCGGCAGGCCACTACCGGTTCTCCGAGATCGACTGGCAGGAATTCTTTGACGTTATCGCCGGCAATGGCCCGTGCAACCGGCAGCGCATGGCAAAGCGCCGCAAGGCGCACGAAGATGGCGCCTGGGTGCGAGAGGCCGCGCGCGCTTATGCCGCGAAACAGGCCGCACGTGCGGCTGCCTGAGGAGGATCGCCCGTGACCGAAAAAGAATGGCCGCTCTACGAAGTTTTCATTCGCACGCGTGCGGGACTCAGTCATCGACATGCGGGTAGCGTGCACGCGCCCGATGACCAGATGGCACTCGACAATGCACGCGATACGTACACGCGTCGCAGCGAGGGCGTGAGTCTCTGGGTCGTGCGCTCCGACAAGATCGTGGCGTCGGATCCGGCGGAATCGGCTGCGCTGTTTGACCCTGCCGAAGATAAAATCTATCGGCACCCGACTTTTTATGACATCCCTGACGGAGTCGACAACCTGTGACGCCGGACCAGCAACTGACCGCCTATACGCTGCGTCTCGGCGATAACGCGCTGATACTCGGGCAACGCATGCTTGAACTCGTCGCTGCCAGCCCTGAACTGGAAGAGGAGCTGGCGAACGCCAACCTCGCCCTCGACTACATCGGCCAGGCACGAATGTTTTACAGCTATGCGGCAGAGCGCGAAGGGCAGGGGCGTAGTGAGGATGACCTGGCATTTCTTGCGGCATGAGCATGAATTCCGGAATTTGCTCTTGCTCGAGCAGCCCAACGGACACTTCGGCGACACGATCGTGCGGCAGGTGTTGTTTGACACGTTCTATCAGCGGCAGCTCGCCGCACTGCGGAGTTGCAGCGACGAACGACTCGCCGAGATTGCGGCGCGTGCAGCCAAAGAGGTGCGTTATCACCTGCGGCACACAGAGCGCTGGCTGGTGCGCCTCGGCGACGGTACTCCGGACAGTCACACACGAGTGCAGCAGTCTCTCGATCACTTGTGGCGCTACACCGGCGAGATGTTTGCTGCCGATGAGCTGGACGAGGCCATGCTTGCGGTTTTTAGCGGGCCGGATCTCGAGGTCATCGAGCGCGAATGGCACCAGGCCATCGCCGCCATCGTCAAAGAGGCAACGCTTGAGTTGCCGAGTGCACACAGCATGGCGAGCGGTGGCAAGCAGGGCATACACACCGAGCATTTCGGTTTCCTGATCGCCGAGATGCAGCACCTGCCGCGCAGCTTCCCGGGCGAGCGCTGGTAATGGCCACCGTCAGCCGTGAACAGGTTCTGGAGTGGCTCGCCGATGTGCCCGACCCGGAGATTCCGGTAGTCAGCATTATGGACCTTGGCATTGTGCGTGACGTGCAGTGCAATGGCCACGTGGTGGTGTCGCTGGCGCCAACCTATTCCGGCTGTCCGGCAACGGAAGCCATCGAGGCGAACGTTGTTGCTGCGTTGCAGGAACGCGGCATCGTCGACGTATCGATCAAGCGAGTCCTGGCGCCGCCCTGGACCACCGACTGGATCTCCGCGGCGGGCTGCGAAAAACTCCGCGAGTACGGTATCGCGCCGCCCGCGCAAGGCGCGAGCAAGCGCGATTTGCTCGGTGCCGGACAGGTAGTGCCGTGTCCGCGCTGTGCATCGCAGCAGACTGAGCTGGTCAGCGAGTTTGGCTCGACCGCGTGCAAGGCGTCTTACCGCTGCACTGACTGTCTTGAACCGTTCGAATACTTCAAGTGCTTGTGAGCGTCGCGGCATGAAGCGGTTTCACCCTTTGCAGGTCGTCGCCAGGACAAACGAAACGGCCGACTCCGTGCGCATCGCTCTTGCCGTGCCGGACGATCTCAAGGCCGAGTTCGATTTCATGCCGGGTCAACACCTGCCAATAGAGTTGCTGCAGGATGGCAAGCGCCTGCGCCGCACCTACAGCATCTGCTCAGCAAAAGGCGAATGGCCGCTGCAAATTGGCGTGCGCTTGCAGCCGGGCGGGCAGTTTTCGGCTTATGTTGCCGATGAGCTGGCGGTTGGCGACACGCTGCAGGCAATGCCACCGACGGGCCGCTTTCACGCCAACCTCGACGCGGCGAACGAGAAGTTCTACCTGGGCGTTGCCGCGGGCAGCGGCATTACACCGGTGCTGTCGATCATTGCATCCATTCTGCAGGCTGAGCCACGCAGTCGCTGCGTGCTGCTCTACGGCAATCGCAAGCAGAGCACGACGATGTTCATCGAGGACCTGTACGCGCTGAAGAATCGATTCATGCAGCGCCTGCAGCTGCACTTTGTATTCAGCCAGGAGGACCAGGAGTTTCCTGTTGCCGCGGGACGCATTGATGCGGACAAGGTCCGCGAACTGGTCGGGCGACTGTGCGCCGGTGCTACGATCGATGAGGCATTCGTCTGCGGACCCGACACGATGATCGAGTCGACTCAGCAAGCGCTGCTGGATTGCGGGCTGTCGGAGCAACAGGTGCACAGCGAGCGTTTCGGTGCAGCACGACGCGGCACCGCGAGGCCCGCTCAGGAACCTGCCGCGGGGGCAGACCAGTCGTCCGTAACGGTGATCATGGACGGTCACAAAAAGACGTTCGTGATGTCCCGCAACGGCGCCAGCATTGTTGATGCAGCTGCAGCACACGGCATCGAGCTGCCGTATTCCTGCAAGGGTGGCGTTTGTGCGACGTGCCGTACGCACCTGCGCGAAGGCGCGGTCGAGATGGCATACAATTACGGTCTCGAGCCCTGGGAGGTTGAGCAGGGCTACGTGCTGGCTTGCCAGTCGCAGCCGCAGAGCGATAAGCTGACGCTGGACTACGACAAGTCCTGAACCTCGGGGCGGCGGATCCGGGTAGGCCGCAAATGGCGCGATTTGAATACTGCCAATCAGCGGCCTCGCGTAAAATTGCTGGTTAACCTGCGCGCGACGCCAGGAATAACAATAACCATCCAGCGCCGGAGGGCGTATGACAGATAGCGACACCGCACCCGAATTGCCGGCCCGGAAAAACGCTTACGACTATGATGACCTGATCGAATGCGGTCACGGTGGGCTGTTCGGACCGACCAACGGCCGGCTGCCGAAACCGAACATGCTGATGACCGATCGCGTCACGTTGATCACTGACGAGGGCGGCAAGTATGGCAAAGGCGAAATTACGGCCGAGTTCGATATTCATCCGGACCTGTGGTTTTTCGAGTGTCACTTCGAGGGCGACCCGGTCATGCCGGGATGCCTCGGGCTCGACGCATTGTGGCAGCTGGTCGGTTTCTTTCTCGTCTGGCTGGGGCTCGAGGGCCGCGGTCGTGCGCTCGGTGTCGGCAAGGTGAAGTTCACCGGGCAGATTTTGCCGACCGCAAAGCTGGTCACGTTCCAGATTGATATCAAGCGAATAATCTCGCGACGCCTGAACATGGCGATTGCCGATGGCACGGTGTCCGTTGACGGACGCGAAATTTATACGGCCGAAGATCTGCGAGTCGGCCTGTTTACATCCACTGAAGACTTCTAGGGACGATTCATGCGGCGTGCGGTCATTACAGGTATTGGTGCGGTTTCCTGCATCGGCAATAACAAGGCGGAGATTCTCGACTCACTCCGCCAGGGTCGTTCGGGTATCGTCGCGAACGAAAGTTACCAGGAAATGGCGCTGCGCAGTCAGGTCTCGGGCAGCTGCAATATTGATATTACCGAGCATATCGATCGCAAAGTGCGCCGCTTCATGGGCGACGCGGCGGCTTATGCCTACATTGCGATGCAGCAGGCGATCGACGATGCGGGACTGGAAGACGGTGATGTTTCCAACGAACGCACGGGGCTGATTGCAGCGTCGGGCGGCGCCTCGAGCAAGAACATTGTTGAGAGCGCGGACATCCTGCGTGCGCGCGGCGTGCGCAAGATTGGTCCGTATCGCGTGCCGCGGACGATGGGCAGTTCGGTATCGGCTTGCCTTGCAACGCCGTTCAAGATCAAGGGCGTTAACTATTCGATTACCTCGGCGTGCGCGACCAGCGCACACTGCATCGGTGCCGCAGCCGAGCAGATTCAGCTTGGCAAACAAGACGTCGTGTTCGCCGGCGGCGGCGAGGAAGAGCACTGGTCGCTTGCCTGCCTGTTCGACGCGATGGGGGCGCTGTCATCCAAGTACAACGATGCTCCGGCAACCGCGTCACGGCCTTACGACGCGACGCGTGACGGCTTCGTCATTGCGGCCGGCGCCGGCATGGTGGTGGTTGAGGAACTGGAGCATGCAAAAGCTCGCGGTGCGACGATCTATGCCGAACTGGTTGGCTACGGCGCGACCTCGGACGGCTACGACATGGTGGCGCCGTCGGGAGAGGGGGCCCTGCGCTGCATGCAGATCGCGCGGTCGACGGTCGAGGGCCCGATCGACTACATCAACACGCACGGCACGAGCACGCCGGTCGGCGACGTCAAGGAAGTCGAGGCGATGGTCGAGATGTTCGGCGCTGACATGCCGCATTTCGGTTCAACCAAATCACTGTGCGGTCATTCGCTGGGTGCCACGGGTGCACAGGAGGCGATTCACTGCCTGCTGATGCTGGAACACGATTTCATCGCGCCGTCGATCAACGTGAACGAGCCGGATGAGGCAGTTGCCGGTCAACCGCTGGTCACGCAGCGCATCGACAACGCCGGCATCAAGACTGCCATGTCGAACAGCTTCGGTTTTGGCGGTACCAACGCGACCCTGGTGATGCAGAAGCGCTAACTGCCGACGAGCAGGACAAGCCGTTCGCTCTCGGCCATAATCGGTCACTATGACGATAGAGACACTTAGCGAAACCAGCTGTTTTGGCGGCCGCATCGGCTTTTACCAGCACGCATCAACGGTCAACGATTGCAGCATGCGTTTTTCGGTGTTCGTGCCACCACAGGCGGCGCACGGCAAGGTCCCGGTGCTGACTTTTCTGTCCGGGCTTACCTGCACCGAAGAGAACTTCATGGTCAAGAGCGGCGCGCAGCGCGTCGCGGCCGAACTCGGCCTGATGCTGGTGTCGCCGGATACCAGCCCGCGCGGTGACGGTGTACCGGACGACCCGGACAGCGATTACGATTTCGGGCTCGGCGCGGGGTTCTACCTGAATGCGACCCAAGCGCCGTGGTCGCAGCACTACCACATGTACGACTACATCACGCGCGAGCTCCCGGGCATCGTTTTCGGCCATTTCCCCGGCGATCCGACTCGTCATGGCCTGACCGGACACTCCATGGGTGGCCATGGCGCATTGGTCATCGGCCTGCGCAATCCTGATCAATACCGATCGCTGTCCGCTTTCGCGCCGATCTGCACCACCTTGCACAGCCCGTGGGGCAGAAAAGCGCTGGGCTACTACCTGGGCAGCGATACGAGCAGCTGGCACGATTACGACGCCGCTGAGGTGGCACGATGCGGTACGCGATGCCACTGCGTTCGACAGGATCCTGGTCGACCAGGGCGCCGACGATCCGTACCTGGACGAGCAGCTGCAGCCCGAGCGACTTAAGGCGGCGTGTCATGCAAGCGGCCTGCCGCTCGAGCTGCGCGTGCACGCAGGCTACGACCACGGTTACTACTTCATCTCGACGTTTATCGAGGACCATCTCAGGCATCACGCCGCGCGTCTTGGCGCCTGAGACACGGAGCCAACGGCATGGATCAGTGGCTCATCCTCGTTGCGGTCATGCTGGCTACCGGCGCTGTTGCCGGCGTGCTCGCCGGGTTGTTCGGTATCGGCGGTGGCGTTGTCATCGTGCCGGTGCTGGAAGCGGCGCTTGGCTTCCTCGGTGTCGACGCCGCGATTCGCATGCACGTCGCCGTGGCGACCTCGCTGGCCACCATCGTGCCGACGTCGATTTCGTCGGCACGCGCACATCACCAGCGACAATCAGTGGATGTCGATATTGTCAGGCAGTGGGCGGTCTTTGTGCTGGTCGGTGCGCTGCTCGGTGCCTGGATCGCGGCACAGGTTCACAGTCGCGTGCTGGCGCTGGTCTTCGCAACGCTGGCACTGCTGGTTGCGGTCAAAATGGTGCTCTTTCCGGAGAGCCGCAACCTGACGGATGCGGTGCCGCGTGGGCCGCTCGTCAAGGTCATTCCAACCGCCATCGGCTGTTTCTCGAGCATGATGGGCATTGGCGGTGGTACGTTTTCGGTGATGACATTGACCTTGTTTAATACGCCAATTCACCGCGCTGTCGGCACGGCGGCCCTGTTCGGCCTGGTGATCAGCGTGCCCGCGACGTTCGGGTTCATCCTCGCAGGTTGGGGTGATGTGCGCGTGCCGCCCGGCAGTCTTGGCTATGTCAGCCTGATCGGTTTTGCGTGCATCGCGCCCGCGACCGTGCTGGCCGCACCGCTCGGGGCCAGGCTTGCGCACGGTTTCTCAGCGCGGCGTCTGAGCATGTTATTCGGCGCATTTCTTGTGTTTGCATCGTTACGTCTTTTCTACAGGGCCTTGCTATGAACCATTGCCTTGAGCCCTTGCGCCTGACTTTGCCGGCACTGCTGCTACTCGCTGCGTGTGGCCCGCGGCAGCTGGAACCGGATGCCGATATCATCTGTGACCCGTGCGCTGGCTGGAATGAGCCGCAGCAGCCGTTTCGGATACACGGCAACACCTGGTACGTGGGTACGGCAGGCTTGTCGTCGATACTGATCGAGACCGACGACGGCCTGGTACTGATCGACGGCGCGCTGCCGCAATCGGCGGCTTTGATCGCGGCCAATATCCAGAGCCTCGGCTTCGAACCCCGCGACCTCAAGGCCATCCTCGTCTCGCACGTGCATTTCGATCACGTCGGCGGCGTCGCGGCACTGCAGCGACTGAGCAACGCGACCGTGTACACGAGCCAGGCCGGGCGCGAGCCGCTGTCGGCCGGCCAATTATCGGCTGATGATCCACAGTATGACCCGGCAGCTGCGTACGGCGATTTTCCGCCGGTTCGAAAGGTCGTCGCTGTCGGGGACGGTGACGTCGTGTCGGTGGGGTTAGTGGGGTCAGTAGGGTCAGTGGATTTCAAAGCGGTCTACACACCCGGCCACACGCCGGGCGGTACGACCTGGACCTGGCAGTCGTGCGCGTTGGGCAACTGCTACAACATTGTCTATGGCGACAGCCTGAGCGCGGTGTCGGCACCGGGATTCGAGTTTTCGAGCAGCGGTGTTGCCAACGACATCATCGCAAGCGCCGGGATCATCGGCGACCTGGACTGCGACATATTCCTGTCACCGCATCCGTTCTTCTTCGGCATGATCGACAAGCTCGAGCGCTTCGACCAGGGCAACCCGTTTGTGCAGAATGTGGGCTGCCTGATGTACGCCGATTCAATGCTCGGGTGGCTGGAGCAGCGACTGGAGGCTGAACGCTGAGCCCTGATCTATAGGGAAGTGGGAGTGTGCGGCTGGCTCATGTGCTGATGGCCGTGCTGCCCGCCGCCCGACGTCGTCGCCAGCTTCATGACCGGCATGGCCAGTGTGGCGAGGCCGATCAGGATAATCAGCAGTCCGGCGCCGCGGCGATGCCGACTCATTGTTGCCGAAAGTTTTGATGCGCTCAGGCCGGTCGCGATCATCGCCGGCATGGTGCCGAGCCCGAAGGCCAGCATGACGAGACCGCCAGTGACCGCGTTCGCGGTCGTTGCGGCAAGCAGCAGCACGCTGTAAACGAGGCCGCACGGCAGCCATCCCCACAATAATCCCAGGCCGAGCGCCCTGGGCGCGCTGGTCACCGGTAGCAAGCCTTTTGCGGCCGGTGCGATGCGCCGCCACAAACCGGCCCCGGCTTTTTCAATGGGCGCCAGCGCGCGCCAGTTGAAAGCAAGCTGCAGTCCGACAAGCACAATCAGCAGACCGCTGAGCAAACGCACCGGCGCCGTCAGACGCGGAATCGCATCGACCAGCGACTGGCCCAATAGCGCGACAGCCGCACCCAGCACGATGTAGCTGAGCACTCTGCCCACGTTGTAAGTGATTGCCATCGGCAGGTCACGGCGCAGTGAAGCCGCACTGGCGTTGACGGCAAACAGACCGGAAATACCGCCACACATGCCAAAGCAGTGCGCACTGCCGAGCAGGCCGGTGACGAAAGCGGCGCCGAGCAGCGGGAGTGATTCAGTCATGTCTCGTTGCCGTCGCCCGGCTTTTTATCATCGTCCATGATGATGCGCACGGCCGGCGTATCGAGGTCATCGAACTGGCCGCTGCCAACCGCCCAGAAAAAGGCCCATACGGCGCCACCGAGCAGCAGCAGCGCGAGTGGAATCAGAACATAGAGTATCGACATCGTGAGACAGCGCTATTCAAATCGACTAAGGCGAAGTGCGTTCAAAACGACAATCAGCGAGCTGGCGCTCATGCCAATGGCCGCCGCCCACGGCGGCACATACCCAAGCGCCGCCAGCGGTAACGCCAGCGTATTGTAAACGATCGCCCAGGTAAGATTCTGGCGAACAATGCGCATGGTCTGCGCCGACATTGCGACCGCCGTCGTCAGCGGCGCGAGCGAATCGCCGAGCATGATGATGTCTGCACTGGTCTGCGCAAGCGTTGCACCATGCGCGGGTGCGATCGACGTGTCGGCGCCTGCCAGCACCGGCGCATCGTTGATGCCGTCGCCGACCATAACGATGCGCTCGCCACTGCTTTGTGCAGCCTCGATGATTGCCAGTTTCTGCTGCGGCGAGCACGCGGCGTGGAATTCGTCAATGTCGAGCGCTGCCGCGATTTTCTCGACGGCCGCTTCGTTGTCTCCGCTGAGCAGTGCAAGGCGCAGACCACGCGCTTTCAGCGACTGCAGCGTGGCGGCCGCGTCGGGTCGCAGTGTGTCTTCCACTTCAAACCACGCAACGGCATTGTTGTCGACACTCAGAAATACCTGGGTCGTCGGATCGTCATTGTCGCTGGTACCGGCACCGACAAATGCAGCGCTACCCAAACGCCAGCAGCGACCATCGATATTGCCGCTCACACCTTGCCCGACCTCGACATGCTGTTCGTCGACCGCCGGCAATGTGTCATCGAGTTTGAATGCCTGTGCGAGAGGGTGCGATGAGGCGGTTTCCAAAGCGGCCGCGACAAGGCGGCAGTCATATTCGGTGAAGCTATTGTCCAGCACGACCAGTGCCGTGATTTTCGGCACGCCGCGCGTCAGCGTGCCGGTCTTGTCGAACATGAAACTGGTGGCGCGCGCCAGCGATTCGATGGCGTTGCCGTTGGTGACCAGCAGGTGCAGCTGTGACAGGCGGCTACCGGCGGCTGCGAATGCTGCCGGCGTTGCCAGCGCGAGCGCACACGGGCAGGTGACTACCAGCACCGACAGCGTCACTTCGAATGCGCGTTCCGGTGCGACCAGGTACCAGACGCATGCAACTACGGTGGCGACCAGTAGCAGTGCAACAACCAGGTAACTTGCCACCCGATCGGCCAATGTGACGAAAGCCGGGCGTGCATAGCGGGCGCGCTCGCTCAAACGACTGATCGTGCCCAAGGTGGTGTCGCTACCCGTGCGGGTCACCTGCATCTCCAGGAGTCGATCCAGGTTGATGCTGCCGGCCGCAACCGTGTCGCCCGTCGATTTCTGCTGCGGCGCGGCTTCGCCGGTCAGCAGCGCTTCGTCGACGCTGCTGGCGCCCTTGACGACAACACCGTCGGCGGGAATGGCGTCGCCGGCCCGAATGACAACCCGGTCTCCGGCGAGCAGCTGGCTGACCGGCACGATGGTGCTGCCGTCCGCTGAAATTCGCGTCGCAGTATTGGGAAGCAACGACGACAGCGCCACCGTGCGGTCGATGGAGCGATGCCGGGCGCGCATCTCGAGGAACCGACCCAGCGTCAGGAAGAACACGAACATCGTGACCGAATCGAACCAGACGGCAGGACCGTTGGTGAGTGTCGCGTACACCGAGGCAACGAAAGCCGTGCCCACCGCGATCGAAACGGGCAGGTCCATACCGGGCTTGCGCGCACGCAGGCCGCGCCAGGCGCTGGCAAAAAAGGGTCGCGCGGCATACAGCACGACCGGTGTTGTAACCACCAGGCTGACGACGCGCAGGAAGCGCTGCATCTGCGCATCGATGCCCTGAAAGTCGCCGGCGTAGAGGCCGACGGCAAACATCATCACCTGCATCATCCCGAGCGAGGCAACCAGCAGGCGTTTCAATGCCGTGCGTTGCTCCAGCAGTTCCGGCCGGGCCTCGCTGTCACCCGTCAGCGGCTGCGGCTCGTAGCCGATGACTCGCCAGCGCACCAAGAACGTCAGAGAAGGCATTTTCCGCCGGCTGCCAGCGCACGCGTAATCGATGCGTCACCGGGTTCAACTCGGCGGCTGCGACGCCAGGCAGCCGCATCAACGTCGATTCAATCAGCCAGCTACACGCCGAACAATAAACACCGCCAACGTAAAGTGTTGCCTCGGTGTCGTCGCCGGTGCTCTCCGTGAATGCGGACAGCATGTCGGCAGTGTCGAAGACCTGCCATTCGGTGGCTTCTGCGGGTGGCCGACCGACGCCCGGCGCCGGCGCTTCGCGCAGCGCGTAGTACTGGCTCATTCCTGCATCGCGTATCAGCTCGGCAACTGCTTTACAGCCCGGACAGCAGACCGGTTGCTGCTCGTCGTCGATCGTTACAGTCAGGTTGCAGTTTGCCGGGATCGGCAGCGCGCAGTGAAAGCAGGTTTCAGCGCCCGCCATCATATCCGGCGTCCGCCGGGCGCATCGTCAGGCTGGTCTGGCCCTGCCATTCTCCTGACAGTCGCCATGCGTCGCCGGAGCGGAGCGTCACGTACCAGCGTCCGTCGGGAACGTCAACGAAGTGGCCGGACCAAACGGGATTGCCGTCTGCATCCGACAGCGCTCGATGCAGGGTAATCAGCTGGTCGCGATTGGCAAAGGCGGGGTGAGTAAACTCAAGCTCGAGCACAGCCGGAGCTGCATCAAGGGCGCCGGCCTGCATGGCTGCGGAGACGGCGCCGGTATCAAGATTTATTGTGAGCAGTGCGGCGAGATCCAGTTCGTTGGCCAGTTGCTCGGCGTTGATGCGACGTTCGGCAACAATCTGCATGCCGTCGTCCGATTTCAGTACCAATGAGTCGGTCGTTTGCAGCGCGATCCAGACGGTCGACAGGCCGGCAAGCACCGAAAAGCCCAGCAGCGAAATAATGAACCAGGGCCAGAACTGCCGGTACCAGGGTTCGAGGTCTTCTCGTTCAACAGCCATAATCAGGGTGTGGGTCCTATAAAGCGGCTATCCTGCGCGGCCGTGACAGAGGCGTCGTCAGTTGCGGTCACGACAAAATTGATCGTGGCGATACCGTAAGCGCTATCGCGTGCAGCGCGCACCCGAACCGGCAGCGTCAGAACTTCGCCGCCCGCAATCGTGATTTCATCGTCGACGCCGTCCAGCGAAATGCCCGCAACGCCGTCAACCGTCAGCGCGAAGCTGCGTGGGATTTCGCTCTGGTTAATCAGCTTCAACGTGTAAATGTTTTCGACCAGGTTGTTCGGTAGCTCCCGAAAGAGAGAATTACGATCGCGCATGACATCGATACGCAACGGCGTACGCGTCGCCATGGATATCGCAAGCGAGACAGTCAGGACGAGTAGCAGCGTGCCGTACACCAGCATGCGCGGCCGCAGCACCCGCGTGCTCTGGTTTTGCAGGCTGTGCTCGGTCGTGTAGCGAACCAGGCCGCGCGGATAGTTCATCTTGTCCATGATGGAGTCACAGGCGTCGATGCAAGCGGCGCAGGCGATGCACTCGTACTGCAAGCCCTCGCGAATATCGATGCCGGTCGGGCAGACCTGGACACAAAGGTGGCAATCAATGCAGTCGCCGAGCCCGGCTTCCTTGTGATCCGCCGATCGCTGGCGGCTACCGCGCGGCTCACCGCGCGTTTCGTCATAGGAAATAATCAACGTGTCCTTGTCGAACATGGCGCTCTGGAAGCGCGCATACGGACACATGTATTTGCAGACCTGTTCGCGCATGTAGCCGGCGTTGCCGTACGTCGCAAAGCCGTAAAACAAACCCCAGAACAGCGTCCATCCACCGACGTTCAGCGCGACGATGTCGGCACCTAGCTCGCGTACTGGTGTGAAGTAGCCAACGAATGTGAAGCCGGTCCACATGGAAAACGTGATCCACAAGAATTGCTTGGCGGCTTTTTTACGGAACTTGGACAGCGTCCACGGCGCTTTATCCAGCTTCATGCGTTGCGAGCGGGTGCCCTCGGTGAACTGCTCCATCCAGACAAACGCTTCAGTCCAGACGGTTTGTGGGCAGGCAAAGCCGCACCACAGCCGACCCGCGAGTGCCGTAAAAAAGAACAGCGATAGCGCTGCGATGATCAGCAGCAGGGCAAGGTACGGAAAATCCTGTGGCCAGAGTGTCAGGCCCAACAGGTGAAACTTGCGCGCTGGCAAGTCGAAAAGAACGGCCTGTCGGTCGTCCCAAAGTAGCCACGGCACTGCATAAAACAGCCCGAGCAACACAACGGTTGCCAGCTTCGATAGCTTGTCGAAGCGGCCGCCGATTTCGCGTGGATAAATTTTCTTGGCACTCTCGAACAGCGAGGCGCCTGGTGTGCTGTTCATTGTTGCCGGTGCTTGCGGTCGCGTTTGGGAGCCGTGCGCACCAGATAGGCTGTGACGCCGGAGCAGGCGGCGCAAAGCACCCAGAAAAAGAAAAATCCTGTTGCGTAACCGGCGTCACGACTGATCTCCACATCCTCGTAGAGGGAGCCGAGCGCCACAGGATCGAAAAATGCGAAAAACACCATCGTGCCGACGGCGGCAATCAGGAATGAAATCCAGACCACCGTGAATACCGCCTGCTTGTTACGGCTCCACTGTTGCGCGCCCTGGTATTCCTCGCTAACCACTACTGCGACAGGCTGTTGATGTAAGCCGCGAGAATCTTGGTGCGATCCGGACCGAGCAATTCGCCGTGCGCTGGCATCATGTTGTTCCGGCCCTTGACGAGCGTTTCATACACGACCTCTTGCGCGGAGCCGTAGAGCCAGACGTCGTCAGTCAGGTTTGGTGCGCCGAGCGCCTGGTTACCGCTGCCGTCGGCCATATGGCAGGCGCTGCACAGTGCAACGAACATCGGCTGCGCGCTTAAGGTCGCGGCGTCGGCTTCGACCAGTCCGCTCAGGCTTCTGACATAGCTAACCATGTTGTTGATGCCTGTTTCGCCGCCGAGCGCCGGTGTCAGCACCGGCATTACGGCGTTGCGGCCGTAAGTAATCGTCGTAACGAGCGCATTCTCGGAGTTGCCCCACAGCCAGTCATTGTCGGTCAGGTTCGGGTACCCGGTGGCACCGCGCGCGTCCGAGCCGTGGCAGGTCGTGCAGTAGCTCGCGTACAGGCTTCTGCCAAGTTCATTGGCTTCGGGATGTCTGGACAGCGTGTCGAAGTCCATCGCGGCGAAGTTGGCGTAAATGGGCTCATAGCGTTGTGCGGCGGCTGCCATTTCATCGTCATACTGTTTTTGCTGCGACCAACCGAGCGCTCCCTCCCAGCTGCCCAGGCCGTACGCGATCAGGAAGCCCACGGCCCAGATAACGGTCATGAAGTACAGGTACAGCCACCACTTCGGAGCCGGGTTGTTCCACTCCTGGAGATCACCATCCCACTTATGGCCGACAATCTCGTCATCGGCAACATTTTGGGGACCCTGTTTGGCCGACCAGGCAACGATCCATGCGCACCAGATAATAAAACCGATCGTGCCAGCAGCAACGAACCAGTGCCAGAATGCAGGCATCAGATGTTCTCCCGCTCTTTATGAGTGTTGTGGGTGTCCTCTTCCAGCGGCAATGCCGCGGAAGCATCGAAATCAGCCTTGCGCCGGCTGCTCCAGGCCCATACCCAGATGCCGATGAAGGCAAAAAATATGACGACAGTCAGCAGCGCTCGTACGTCGTTAACATCCATCGACAATTACCTCCGATCCCGACGGTTGGTGCCCAGCCCCTGCAGGTAGGCAATCAACGCCTCCGATTCAGAGCGGCCCTGTACCGCTGCTGCGGCACCGGCGACTTGCTCATCGGTATAAGGGTCGCCCAGGGTTTGCAGCGCTTCGAGTTTCGCTGTAATGAGCTCCGGGTCGACCAGGGTTTCGGCCAGCCATGGATAGCCAGGCATGTTGGATTCAGGCACCAGTGCGCGCGGGTCGACCAGGTGCAGGCGGTGCCAGTCATCGCTGTATCGGCCGCCGACGCGCGCCAGGTCCGGGCCCGTGCGTTTCGAGCCGAACTGGAAAGGTCTGTCGTAGACTGTTTCCCCGGCCGTCGTGAACGGTCCGTAGCGTTCGGTTTCGCTGCGGAACGGCCGGATCATCTGCGAGTGGCAGTTGTAACAGCCTTCACGCACGTAAACATCGCGTCCCGCCAGTCGCAACGGGCTGTACGGCTCGATGTTCTCCGCGGGCTCGGTGGCGTCTGCGCTGAACATCAACGGTACGATTTCGACGAGGCCACCGATGCTGATCGCCACAACGATCAGCACCATCATCAGGCTCAGGCTCTTTTCAATAGTTTCATGGCGCATGTCGCTACTCTCCTTTACGCCGGATCCAGTACCGCAACGGGCACTGGTTTCTTGTTGCTTACAGTCTTATAGACGTTGTAAGCCATGATGAGCATGCCTGAGAAGAACAACAGGCCACCGAGAAGTCGCAGGTAGTGGTAGGGCTCGACGGCCTTTACCGACTCGACGAACGAGTAGGTCAGCGTGCCGTCATCATTAACAGCCCGCCACATCAGGCCTTCTGTAACACCCGCAATCCACATCGAGACGGCATACAGGACCACACCAATGGTAGACGTCCAGAAATGCACGTCGATCAGCTTCGTACTGTACATGCTGTCGCGGTTATACAGCCGCGGTAGCAGCGAGTAGAGCGAGCCGATGGTCATCATGGCGACCCAGCCCAAAGCACCGGAGTGCACGTGGCCGATAGTCCAGTTGGTGTAGTGAGACAGCGCATTGACCGTTTTGATCGACATCATCGGTCCTTCGAAGGTCGACATGCCGTAGAACGACAGCGCGACAATCATGAACTTCAGGATCGGGTCAGAGCGCAATTTATGCCAGGCGCCGGACAGCGTCATGATGCCGTTGATCATGCCGCCCCAGGACGGCGCCAGCAGGATGATGGAGAACGCCATGCCAATCGTCTGGGCCCAGTCCGGCAGTGATGTGTAGTGCAGGTGGTGCGGGCCGGCCCACATGTAGATCGCGATCAGCGACCAGAAATGCACGACCGACAGCCGGTAGGAATAAACGGGCCGTCCGGCCTGCTTGGGCACGAAGTAATACATCATGCCGAGGAAGCCGGCCGTGAGGAAGAAGCCGACTGCATTGTGGCCGTACCACCACTGCATCATGCCGTCGACCACGCCGGTGTAGATCGAGTAGGACTTGAACAGCGAGACCGGTAGCGCCAGGTTATTAAAGATGTGTAATACGGCGATCGTGATGATGAATGCGCCGTAAAACCAGTTTGCGACGTAGATGTGTTTGACGCGCCGTTTGGCGATCGTGCCGAAGAATACGATCGCGTAGGCGACCCAGACCACCGCAATCAGCAGGTCGATCGGCCATTCCAGCTCGGCGTATTCCTTGGACTGCGTGATGCCGAGCGGCAGCGTCACGGCGGCCAGCACGATGACGAGCGTCCAGCCCCAGAAGGTGAAAGCGGCGAGCTTGTCGAACGCCAGGCGCACATGACAGGTTCGTTGTACCACGTAATAGGAGGTCCCGATCAGCGCTGAGCCGCCAAACGCGAATATGACGGCGTTCGTGTGCAACGGCCGCAGCCGGCCATAGCTCAGGAATGGCAGGTCAAAGTTGAGCTGCGGCCATATCAGTTGCGCGGCAATGAGCAGGCCGACGAGCATGCCGACGATGCCCCAGACGACGACCATGAGGGAAAACTGGCGCACTACTGTGTCGTTATAGGAAGCTGCTTTGTCCAAAGGGAGGCCCCTGGTTAATGTTGACGAATCTGTTGTCAAGACTGGCGCATTGACGCGGCGCCGGCTGAATCGCTGCATAGTATAGCGGCGTAGCGGGACGCAGGCTAACAGCCACATCGGAGCCATCGTATAGGGGAGGATACGTATGGCGTGCCGGGGCCAACAAATGTCCAGATCGGACACTCTTCATGCTTATAATCGGAGACCTTAAGTCCTTGCCGAAGACCTCCATGAAGCGAATCCCGCTGCCTGCCGATATTGTCAGCGAAATTCTGAATGCATCCCCGGATGCCACCATTATTTCGGACGGACAGGGCAGGATTTCTGTTGTTAACCAGGCCGCCGCGCAGCTATTTGGCTATGCGCCCGGGGAGCTGGTCGGCGAGCCCATCGAGATATTGCTGCCGGAGGCCATGCGCCAGGCACACGAGGGGCTAAGGAACTCCTATCACAACGCGCCACGCGCACGGCCGATGGTGTCGGGGCTGGATATTCAGGGGCGTCATAAAGACGGTAGCCTGTTTCGCGCGGAGATTGCGCTGAACCCGATCGAGACCGAGGACGGCCTGATCGTCACCAGCACCATTCGATAGTCGTGATGTGGCCGATGATTCGGAGGCCTACTTCCGCACCCTGCTGGAGTCGGCGCCGGATGCGATGATTATCATCGATGACCGCGGCAAGATCGCAATCGTCAATGCGCAGGCGGAGGCGATGTTCGGCTATCGCCGTAACGAGATGCTTGGCCAGCCTGTTGAGGAGCTCCTGCCAAAGCGGCTGCGCGAACGACATGTGCAACATCGTGAGGGTTTCGCGAAAAAGCCGTCGTTGCGCCCCATGGGCGTTGGTCTTGCCCTGGCTGCGCGGCGCCGTGACGGCAGCGAGTTCCCGGTGGAAATCAGTTTGAGTCCGGTAAAGTCCGCGAACGGCCGATTCACATCGAGCGTTATCCGTGACGTCACGACGCGCAAGCTCATGGAGGATGACATTATTGCGGCGCGTCAGGAGGCGGAGCGTGCCAACAAGGCGAATAGCGCCTTCCTTGCGGCCGCCAGCCACGATCTGCGCCAGCCGGTACAGGCATTAAGCCTGTTAAACGGCGCGCTGCGGCGCACCGTCAAGGATGAGCGTGCGCTGGAGATGATCGAGCACCAGCAAAATTCGTTGACGGCAATGACTAACTTGCTGAACTCGTTGCTGGACATCAGTCGCCTCGACGCCGGCGTCGTGACGCCGGAACTTGAACAGTTTCCTATCAAGCGCCTGATCGATCGCTTGTCTCCCGAGTTCGCGCGGCAGGCACACCATGGTGAGCTTGAATTTACGTGGTCGGCGAGCAATGCGGTGATCAACAGTGACCCGAACCTGCTGGCCGAGATCATTCAGAATTTCGTCTCCAATGCGATTCGTTACACCGACAAAGGCTCGATCCGACTGGAATGTATCGATAGCGAGGGCTATTGCCGTGTGCAGGTATCGGATTCCGGCATCGGCATTGCCGAGGATCAGCTGGAGGAAATTTTTCGCGAGTTCCACCAATGCAAGGCGCCCGGCGCAAGCAAAGAGGGTTTCGGCCTGGGCCTCGCGATCGTCAAGCGGCTGGCCGACCTGCTGGAGCTGGTCGTCGAGGTGGAGTCCAATATCGGCGACGGGCTCGTGTTTCAGCGTGAGCATTCCGACAATTGCGGGGGCGGACGTTGTAGCGGACGAGGAAGAGCCGGAACTTGCCGACACCGAGCGCGCAGCTGCCGGTTTGGTCATTCTCATTGAAGACGACGTCAATGTGGTCAATGCCTGGGGGCTGCTGCTCGAGGCCGAGGGCATTGAAGTCGCGACCGCCGCCTCGGCGACCGAGGCTAGCGCGCTGATCCAGAATCTCGACGATGTGCCCGCGCTGCTGATATCCGATTTTCATTTGCTGGACGGCTCCACCGGTGTGGAAGCGGTCAGCGCTATTCGTGAGTTCTTCGGCGTGCATATCCCCGCTTTTATTGTGAGCGGTGATACCTCCAAGGTGGTGAAGGACGCACGCCTGCTGGACAACTGCACATTGATGAGCAAACCGATCGATACGAATCGGCTGCTCGCGGCTGCGCGGCGCGCAATCCGTACTGGCGAGGTGCCGCAGGACTAGTCCTTCCAGAGGACCAGGGTGCCGCGCCGGAGCGATAACGCTCCGGCTCATCGGATCCTGGTAGGAATCAAGCGGCTTCGTGGCTGTCGAGGTCGACGGGAGTCTGGAACCAGTCGGGTTTGATAATCAGCAGGTCGCAAGGCAGATGTTCCAGCGTGCGCTCGGCTGTTGCGCCGATAAACAGTCGTTTCCAACGGTTGCGCGCAACGGCACCCATGACTACAACATCAGCTTTGAGTCGTTCCGCGATCAGCGGCAGTTCTTCATGCGTCAGCCCGGCAACAAGGTGGGCTTTGTCTGCATCGAGTTTGTGGAACTCGGTGATCTCGCTAAATCGCTTTTGGTGGTCTTCGTGCATTTGCTGTTCGATTTCGTCGAAAGGCAGCGATACCGGAATATAGGCGTTGGCGGTCGCCGTGGCGACGGCGATACGCGGATCGTATGAATGAAAGGCGTGCAGGTCGCCGTGCACCTGCCGTGAAACTGCTTTGCCAACGTGCAGTATTTCGTCATCCAGCGCGGCCGGTTTGTCGTGCTGATGCATCGGATCGATCGCCGCGACGAAGACCGGTGTTGCAGCGATGCCCTGCGGTTTGACAAGCCACAGCGGCAACGGGCATGTCCGGATGAGATTCCAGTCCGTGTTGGTTAACAGGGCACGGGTTACTGCCGAGTGATGGTGAGTATCCTTTACGACAATGTCGCTGCCGCTAACGGCCGCGTGTCGGACAATACCTTCATAAAGCGGGTGGTCCCAAATTGCTGAAGTTTTGACAACGACTCCCCCGGCACGAATCGGCTCGGCGAATGTCTCCAGTTGTTTTTCATGGCTTTGGAGTACTTCTAAACGCGCTTTTTCCAAAGACGGCGAATCAAACAGCCGGTCGCCGCTCAAATACTCATTGTAGTAACAGACGAGTAACTCTAGCTCCGCGCCGCTGTGCTTCGCCAGCCAGGCCGCACGCCCAACGGCCGGCTGATCCTTCGCGGTTGGGTCAACAACCGCCAGGACCTTGGAGATCTTTCTCATGGTCTCACCCGACGTCTTCCGATGAAGAGATTGCTATGTCTCATCCAGAGCATACGCCCGGCAAAGGTGCTTTCCATAAGGCGAGTTGCTTAGCGCCTCTCGGTTACTACTTATTTGGTCGTAAGTGGATTTACTGATTTCGCAGAATCGTTAAGTACGCTTAGATACGGACATAATTGACGAAAAGGGGCACGGTATGTCATCCGCGTCTATGGATGCACTGCGAGCCGAATTACAAAGCAAGAAAAGCGAATTAACCGCGCGTCTTGAACGCATTTCTCTGAACTTGCGTCGTGGTTATGAAGCCGATTCCAAAGAGCGGGCGAAGCAGCTCGAAGACAACGAGGTTGTCGACGCGTTGGGCAACGAGGCGCGTGCCGAACTCGCAAAAATTTCCTCGGCGTTGCAACGCATGGACAGCGGTGATTTCGGCAAATGCGTGGAGTGTGGTCTGCCGATCAACCCGGGACGCATTAAAGTGTATCCCTACGCGGATGAATGCATCGAGTGCGCCGAGTTTGACGAGCGCCGACGGGCCCGAACCTGACAGCGCCGCTGTCAGGCTGACATATGCATCTTGACGAGGTCGGCGAGCGACCTGGCCTGCATTTTTTCCATTACGCGAGCGCGATGAATTTCGACGGTGCGCTGGCTGACTCCAAGTTCATAAGCAATGACTTTGTTCGGCTTGCCGGTGACGACCAGGTCGAAGACTTCCCGCTCGCGGTTCGTCAGGCGCTCGAGACGGTGAGCCACCTCGGCATGATGTTGCTGAGCTTCGCGGCGCTCTTCATCCGTCGCCAGTGCTTCGCGGATTCTGTCCAGTAACTCCTGGTCACGAAATGGTTTCTGGATAAAGTCGACGGCGCCTTTCTGCATCGCTTCGACGGCCATCGGCACATCGCCGTGACCCGTGATGAAAATGATGGGCAAGGTATTGCCGCGCTTGATCAGTTCTTCCTGTAATTCGAGACCGCCGAGACCTGGCATTCGAATGTCGAGTACCAGGCAGCCTGGCCGCTGACCCGCGATCTTCTCGAGGAATTCGTCGGCAGACGCGAAGATCTCGTGATTCAGATTCACAGAATCCATCAACGCCTGCATGGCGAAGCGGATGGCGGCGTCATCATCAACGATGAAGACAGTGGGCGTGGAGTCGTTTTGCGGTGTCATGTGCGCTGATTGGACCAGAATGCCAAAAATAATGCGAATTTTTCGGGGTTAATCGAGGCGCTTCGTAAAACGCAGCGTCGCGAGCAGCATGGCGACCAGCGTGAAGCCAATTAGATAGTAGAGATCCGGTTTCAGCTCGGTGAGGGCGGCTTCTCGCAGCATGATCCCGCGGGTGAGCCGGATAAAGTGGGTATTGGGCAGAATCTCGCCAATGGCCTGGGCGAAGGGCGGCATGCCGTCAAACGGAAACATGAAGCCCGACAGCAGGATCGAGGGCAGCAAGATAAAGACCATCATCTGCATTGCCTGAAACTGTGTCTTGGCCGCCGTGGAAATCAGTAATCCGAGCGCCAGGTTCGCGGCGATGAAGACCGATGACGCAAGCAGTAAATCGAGCGGATTGCCGCGCACTGGCACTGCGAACAACAGGCGGCCGACGGCAAGGATCAAAACCAGCTGCAGCATGCCGATGACAATGTAGGGGATGACCTTGCCGATCATGAGTTCGCTTGAGGTTACGGGCGTGTTGATCAGAAGCTCGAGATTCCCGCGCTCCCGTTCTCGAACGATCGCGACCGAGGTGAACAAGATCATGGTCATCGTCAGTATCACGCCGAGCAGCCCCGGAATAATGTTGACCGGACTGCGGCGCTCAGGGTTGAAGTAGGGGCGCACGACGATCAGCTCTGTGCTTGCAGCCCGGCGCGGTGCCGTGTCAAAGCGGAGCGGCATCTTCACGAGCTGGTTGGCAACTCCCAGAGTCGTCGGGTCGCTACCATCAACCAGCAATTGCACGGCAGGCCGCGAGCTGTCATTCACGCGGCGATCAAAATCTTGAGGAAGCAAAACGCCGATCGACACTTCCCCGCGGCGCAGCAATTCCTGAAGGTCGGCCACGGTTTCGACGAAGGCGACCATATCAACGACCTGTGTCTGCCCGAGTTCAGCAACGAATTGTTGGGACAAATGTGTGCCCGCCTGATCCGCGACGGCGGTTTTAAGATTTCTGACATCCGTGTTGATCGCATAACCAAACAGCAGCATCTGGATAACTGGCATGCCGACGACCATGCCAAACGTCAGCCGATCACGTCGCAGCTGGCGCAGCTCTTTCTTTACGATCGCCAGGATTCGGGCGAGCGACTTCACGAATCGTGCCTCGGTTTCAGCGTGACAGCTACGAAGACATCTTCCAGGGTTGCCTGTGAGCGGCTAACGGTGGCTTCGATGCCGCGAGCCTTGAGGGCTTGCTCGATTAGCGCGACCGGGTCGACGATGTCCTCGGGCATGAGAACGCGCAGCCGCACGCCCAGCTGCGTTACGCTGGCAACCTCCCGCCGTTCGTGAATGACGGTCTGTGCGGCATACGGGTCACTCGCGACGACCTCAAGCACGTGCATGCCGGTTGCACCCTGCAATTCCTGCGGCGTGCCGTCCGCTACTTTGACGCCGTGATCCAGGATCGCCAGGCGATGGCAGCGCTCCGCTTCGTCCATGTAATGAGTCGAGACCAGTATCGTCGTGCCGCCGCCGGCGAGGCGAAACAGGTTGGACCAGAAATCGCGGCGACTTTGCGGGTCCACCGCGCTGGTCGGCTCATCGAGCAGCAGGAGCTCGGGGTGATGCAGTACAGCGCAGGCGAGGGCGAGGCGCTGCCGTTGGCCACCGCTCATGGTGCTCGCCAGCTGTCGACGTTGGCCCATGAGGTCGTATTTCTGCAGCAGCTCATCAATGCGCGCAGCGCGCTTGGCGGCGGGGTAAGAGTAGATTTCCGCGATGAACTGCAGGTTCTCAAAGACGGTCATGTCGCCAAACAGGGAGAATCTTTGCGTCATGTAGCCAATCTTCGGTTTCAACGCTTTCGAGTCGCCCGGTACCTCATTGCCGAGCACTGTCGCCGTGCCCTCGGTTGGCGTTAACAGACCGCAGAGCATCCGAATCGTCGTGGATTTCCCGGAGCCGTTAGGCCCGAGAAAGCCGTAGATCTGACCACGGGGAACGTCGAGGTCGAGATTGCTGACGGCGCGCAGGTCGCCGAACGTTTTTGTCAGGCCGCGTGCTTCGATGGCGTAACCCGTCTGCATCAGTCAGCTTTGCCTTCGAGAAACTCGACTTCGAC
>CAWJHR010000014.1:0-205620 GCA_963842765.1 uncultured Gammaproteobacteria bacterium
TCTGGTTGCCGTTCATTTGCGCTTCGATGCGAAGGTGTCCCTCGATACGCGTGATCGGATCTACGACAATTCGAGCGCTCATGACGTTTGCTCCTCAAGATTCTCTGCAACCATTTCCATCAGGCTGCCCATGCTGTGATCCCAACCGAAGTGTTGCTCCGAATCATCGAAGCTCTGGCGGCAGTTGGCGCAGCTCGACAGCAGTTCATCCGCTCCGGTGGCTTCCATCTGGTCCATCTTCAGTTTGAACACCCTGTGACGCAGCTCGTCGGCCCTCTTGATCGTGATGACGCCGCCGCCGCCGCCGCAGCACCAGTTGTAGTCGCCGCCATTGGGCATCTCTCGAAAATCAACGCCGAGGTGTTTCAGGATGTCACGTGGAGCCTGGGTCGCGCCGCCACGGCGTGAGACCTGGCAGGGGTCGTGGAACGTGACGCTCTTGTCGACCTTTTTTACTTTCAGTCGTCCGGAGTTCATCACGTCGGCGAGGTATTCCGTGATGTGCAGGACTTTGAAGGGCAGCGGTTTGCCGTACATATTGGCGCCCATCCAGCGCATCGCCATGTACGCGTGTCCACACTCGGGCAATACCAGCGTCTTGGCGCCAAGTTTGATCGCCGTGTCAATGAGTTTCATGCTGGCTTCTTTCTGCCACTCGAGGTTGCCGGACAACATGCCGAAGTTGGTGGCCTCGTAGCCGTCGGTGCTGAATGTCCAGCTCTCGCCAGTCGCATTCAGGATCTTGGCCGTTGCGGCGATTGACTGCGGATATTTTTGAATCTCGATCGACGACATAACGGCGAGGACGTCGGCTTTTTCGACGTTGAGTGGTATATCCACTTCGTGTTCGTCAGCCATCCATTCCACCCGCTCCTGGAACTTCTCGGGCGTAATCCCCAGGGGACTGCCGGTCTCGGCCGCGCGCTTCGCTGTTTCGTGCAGTTCATGCGGAACCAACCCGGCTTTGAACATGCCGTGACGCGCCATCGAAACCATGCCTGCGATATCAATGCCCATCGGGCATACCAGCGAGCAGCGGCCACAGACCGTGCAGCTGTCGTACAGGAGATGCTGCCATTCTTCTAGCTGGTCGATCGTGACTTTCTTTTTGAAGCCGAACAAACGGTAGAAGAATGCGAACGGACCTACTTCCCGTTTATAGGCCTGCTTGAATAGTTCGATCTTCCAGATAGGCGTGTATCTCGGATCATCAGTGCGTACGAAATAGTGACACGCATCCGCACACATGCCGCAATGCACGCAGCCGTCGAGGTAGGACGCAGTTTGCGTGCTGAAATCCTTGACGAAATGGTGCATCGCTGTTTCGACGCGCTCCTCGGTTGTCATGTCGCCCTGTGTATCGTGGCGAACTTCCGGGGCCTTGTAAGCCAGGCGTTCAGCCTCTCTGTCGAGTGTGTGTCTGCCGTCTACTGTGGTCATGTCTTGGCTCCCCTGCGTTCAAAGACCATGCCGGTGGTGCCGCGCGTAACGAAAACCAGAAAAGTGTGCCCGAGCTTGCCGAATGGTAGCCAGATTAATAGCAGCGCGACGCTGAGAATATGCACGGCCAGCAATGTCTCGTAGCGGATGCCGAGCCGGATTGGAATCAACAAGCCCGTGACGAGCGGGAGCATCGTAATGAACCAGCTGAAGTAGTCGTCGAAATTCGAGATCAACTTCAAAACCGGGCTGGTAAGCCGCCGAACGAGCAATGCTACTCCCGAAATAACCGTTGCAACACCAATGAAGAAGATGATGCTGTTGGGTAGTCCGGGCCAGCCGAATCCAAGGAGGTTTTCGAAGAACACAATGTGTGGCACGAACAGGAAAACGGTGGCGACCAGACCAGCGTGCATCACGTAGCCCATGATTTTCGGATAGAGCGTCGCTCTTTTGAAAGGCTCTGCCGTAAACGCGCGCGTGTAGATGACCTTAAGCGCCGCGCCGAATCCGCCCGGACCTCGTGCTTCCGAATAGTCGGGTTTCTTTGTCAGGAGCATGATGCCTGCCAGGCGCCAGATGGTACCGCCGACCAATATGTATGCGGCGGCTTGCAATGCCGGTCCCCTTGCTAGTTCCAGAAGGTCCATGTCATGCCTCCTTTGTATATTTGGATTGCCGTTTACGACCGGCGGCAGCTGCGACTGCGCCTAAAGCGACGCCTGCCACTGCAGCGCCCGCAAGCTTCGCGCCGCCACCGAAGTGACCGGTAGACAGTGGCTGATAGAAACCGCCCTTGTCCCAGAAGTCTGGCTCGGAGCAGCCAAGACACGGGTGGCCGGACTCGATCGGGAAACTCGTGCCCTGGTTCCATTTCACGGTTGCGCAGGCGTTGTAGGTCGTCGGGCCCTTGCAGCCGAGCTTGTAGAGACACCAGCCGGCTTTCGCGCCTTCGTCATCGAAGGTTTCGGCAAATTTACCCTGCTCATAGAACGGCCGGCGATAGCAGCGGTCGTGAATCGTTGTCCCGTAGAACGCGACTGGCCGGCCGTGCTTGTCGAGTTCGGGCAGCTGGCCGAAGGTCAGGAATTGCGTCAGAACCGCCGTCATGACCATGGCGATGGGCGGGCAGCCCGGTACGTTGACAACCGGCTTGTCTTTGACCAGGTCGCTTACGCTGACCGCGCCCGTCGGATTTGGCTTGGCGGCGGGAATGCCACCGAATGCGGCGCAGGAACCGATCGCAATAACGGCGGCCGCACCTTTGACCGTATCCATCAGCATGTCGACGTTACTAATCCCGGCAATCGTCGAGAACCCCGGATTGCCCATCGGTATTGAGCCGTCGACCAGCACCAGGTAGCTACCGTCGTTTTCTTCCATCGCGGCGTGCCGTGCCGCCTCGGCCTGTTCGCCGGAGGCTGCTTGCAGCGTGTGATGATAGTCCAGCGAGATCGCGTCGAAGATCAGTCCCTCGACGGTCGGCGATTCGGATCGCGTCAGCGATTCGGTGCAGCCGGTGCACTCCTGGAAGGACAGCCAGATGACCGACGGCCTGCGGGCATTCTCAATCGCTGCGGCGATGCGTGGGATCATGCTGGGTGGAAGCGCCAGCAACGAGGCAGTCGTTGCGCAATATTTGAGGAATCCCCGGCGCGATACGCCTTTGGCTTGCAGAATTTCCCCGACGGTCGGCCTGTATTTCATGCTGTCTTCCTCCCGCTAAATTCTTATTCGAACTGTTCCTCCAGGCGCGCTCTACCAGCCATGATGTCGGCGTCCTGTGAGGAAAGGATTTCCGGAAGTCGTGTGACTTCCAGGTAGCGACCTACGACTTCGTCATTGACGTTGCGGTGTTCGATCCACCAGACGCCGGGGTAGGTTGTTTCCCGAATGCGGCTGGTGCCCAGTGCATCGAGTTGTGCGGAAAGCTCGCCCTCACCGAGCGATGCTTCCAGTTTATCGAGCTCGCCGGGGCCAAACGGCAAGCTGGCGAGGTCGATAGTCGTTGCTTCATCGTCCTCGATGAGTCGATCCAGCGCATGCAGGACCTCGTTCAGGATCGGCTGCACGTTGCCATGTATTGCCTGGACTTGAACTTCGATGTCACCCAGCGTCGTCATGCGGCCACCTCGCTGGTGGCGGCAATACGCCACTTGTGCAGCAATTTGTTGATGTGGGAGGTGGCTTCTGGCAATGCCGCCACGACAGCAGATGTCGGCTGCGTGCCCCAGTCCATATCAGCCGGCTCTATTCCAATTAGCGCGCGCATCGCAGGCAAGTCGCTGCGCAAGCGCATCGCGTCCATGAGGTCTGACAGGCCGACCTCGTGCACGCTGCCGTGTTGATTTCTGAGGTGGGAGTCCATCGCTTCGCCCTCGAGCACCGTGACCGTGCCGGGGCGCTTGCCGAGTTTCATGGCATCAAGTGCAATCAGGCCGTTGAGGCCGGACAAGCGGTCGAGCAGTGCGAGGCCGACGGTACCGCCGTCCAGGCAAAACACATCTTCCCTGGTGTTGCTGGCCGCGAACCGCTCTAGAGTGTGGATGCCGGCGCCGTCGTCTGTAAGAAGGCTGTTACCGATACCCAGAACGGCAATTGAGTTCGCGACTGCTGGCACGGGCTTTCCCCACCCCCGATAATTAGCAAACACTAATGCACTTGGAGGCTATCGGATATACTGGTTTCTACGAACCACAAGATGTGCGCCTGGGTATTTCCCGTCGTTAATTCGAGATCTCGCGCCGACTTTACATTCGATAAAATTCCGGCGCATGATGTCGACCTATACGAAAGAGATTTTCGATGACCAGGACGATTGATATGGCGCGGGCCGCAATGCCCGGCCTGCTGCTGAGTGCGACCATCGCACTCGCCGTGCGGTTCGTCAGTGACCGGCTCGGCGGCCCTGCGATGTTGTACGCCTTGCTGTTCGGAATGGCGTTTAACTTTCTCACGGAAGATGAGCGATTTGCGCGCGGTATTCGTATTGCCAGCCGCAATATTCTTCGCATCGGCGTTGCGCTGCTGGGTCTGCGCATTACGACAGGTGATGTGATGTATCTCGGCTGGCCCGTGGTTGGCCTGATTGTCGTGAGCGTGGTGGCGACGATTCTCATTGGCGGGCTCGTCGGACGTGCCTTTGGCCTGAACAGTGGCCAGTCCATTCTCTCGGCAGGGGCGGTCGCGATTTGCGGTGCGTCCGCGGCGCTCGCGATAGCATCGGTGTTGCCCTCGCACAAAGATCATGAGCGCAACACAATTTTGACCGTTGCCGGCGTAACCGTACTAAGTACGATAGCAATGGTCTTTTATCCTGTACTCGTCACGTTTCTCGAGTACGACAACGTAACCGCAGGCATTTTTCTCGGCGCGACGATTCACGATGTCGCGCAGGTGGTGGGCGCCGGGTACATCATCTCCGATCAAACTGGTGAGATTTCCACACTCGTGAAACTCATTCGCGTTGCCTGCCTCGTGCCGGTCGTAATTACGATTTCGATTATCATGCACCGCCGCCGCTCCCCGGAAGCCCGCAAAGAGCCCCTGCTGCCAATGTTCCTGGTGGCTTTCGTTGTACTTGTCATCGTCAACAGCCTGGGCTGGGTTCCGGACCAGGCGCACGCGCTACTGACGCCGGTCTCGAGCTGGTGTTTGCTTACGGCCGTGGCGGCTCTCGGGGTCAAGACGTCGCTCAAGGCGCTGGCCGATGTTGGTTTGGCGCCGGTTGGAGTAATGGTCGGTCAGACTTTGTTTCTTGCCGTATTCGTAATTGGCGGTCTCTTACTGATCCGATAATCTGGCGCAAGATTTGTTCACCGCATCGATAGTTGAAAGAGGAAGGCAATAACATGTCGAAACTGGTTCCCCCGCATGGTGCGGACGCACTGCAGCCACTGTTGTTGCCGGAAACCGAGAGGACCGCCGAGGCCCGGCGGGCGGCGCAACTGAAGCAAGTCCCGCTGTCCAGCCGCGAGGTCTCCGACCTGTTCATGCTCGGCATGGGCGCTTACACGCCGCTCGCAGGCTTCATGGGCGAGGCGGACTGGCGCGGCTGTTGCGAAGACATGCGGCTCGCCGACGGGCTCTTCTGGCCCATCCCGATCACGCTGTCCTGTGCGGACGACCTTGCCGACAGCATCGACATCGGCGAGGACGTGGCGCTCGTCGACGGTAAGAGCGGCGCGCTGCTGGGCATCCTGGCCGTCAGCGAGAAATACGCCATCGATCGCGACTTCGAATGCTCGCAGGTGTTTCGCACCACCGATCCGGCACATCCCGGCGTCGACAAAGTGCTGCGCCAGGGGCCAGTCAATCTTGGCGGATCGGTGCGCACGTTGTCGGAAGGCGATTTCCCGGAAACCTATCCCGGGCTTTACTTCCGGCCGGCCCAGACGCGGGCGATGTTCGAGGAACGGGGCTGGTCAAAAGTGGCGGCTTTCCAGACGCGCAATCCGATGCACCGCAGCCACGAGTACCTGGCCAAAATTGCCATCGAGGTCTGCGATGGCATCATGATCCACCAGGTGCTTGGCGCGCTGAAGCCCGGTGATATCCCGGCCGAGGTAAGGGTTAAGGCAATCGACGCGCTCGTGAACAATTATTTCGTGCCCGGCACTGTTTTGCAGGCGGGTTACCCGATCGAGATGCGCTATGCCGGTCCGCGCGAGGCACTGTTGCACGCCGTGTTCCGCCAGAACTTCGGCTGCTCGCACCTGGTCGTCGGTCGCGACCATGCCGGCGTTGGCGACTATTACGGGCCACACGATGCGCACCATATCTTCGATACGCTACCAGCGGGCAGCATCGAGACCCAGCCATTAAAGATCGACATTACGTTCTTCTGCTACAAGTGCAACGGCATGGCGACCGGCAAAACCTGTCCGCACAAGGCGGAGGACCGGCTCGCTATCTCAGGCACGGGCCTGCGCGAGATGTTCGCCAGGCACGCGCCGATCCCGCCTGAATTCAGCCGCGCCGAGGTGGTCGCCGTGCTGCAGGAATACTACGATGGCCTGGGTCGTCAGTAATATTTCTAATTGACAGGACCATCCGCCACGTTTTACAACTTGGGGATTGGAAAAACAGAATATTCTTAAATAGACGGGATCATTCATTTAAGGCGGACTTTTGCTAGTTGCCCAGATCAGCGACACGCACATTCTGGCGCGCACCTCAGATGAACCTGCGTCCCGACTGCGGGCCGAGTGCCTGCGTCGCTGCGTCGCGGACATCAATCGGCATCAGCCTGATGCCGTGGTCTTTACCGGTGATACGGTGCAGCACGGGCAACCGGAAGAGTACGCGCACTTGCGCGAGTTGCTGGCGCCGTTAAAGGCGCCGCTCTACTTGGTCCCCGGTAATCGCGATGACAAGCAGACGCTCTGCAGCGCATTTGGCGACACTGCCTGTTTATCGACGACCGACGAATTCATCAATTACACGATCGAGGATTACGACGTTCGCCTCGTCGGCGTCGACTCGACCCTGGCCGGCGAGCGCAAAGGGCGCTTTTGCGAACAACGACAGGCCTGGCTCGACAAGACGCTCAGCGAACAACCGGATCGCCCGACACTGTTGTTTGTTCACCATCCACCGTTCGATGTCGGCGATCACTACGTCGGTGGCTATCGTCACCCTGCAGAAGCCGCAGCGCTCGCAGACATCGCCAGCCGGCATTCGAATATTATCGGGTTGCTTTGTGGCCACGTGCACTGGCCCGTCGAATGTGACTGGGCAGGAACGCAGGCGCGCATCATGCCGAGCGTCGCCGTCGATCTCCGCAAGGGCATCGATGAGATCGAGGCCCGGGAGCAACCCATTTACCTGCTGCACCGCCTGACCGACGAGATCGGCATTGTCAGCCAGGCAAGGCGGGTTGGCGCCAGATTGACAAGGCGCGCGAGATTCTAACGTTGCGCGCCGAGGATTTTGCCTGGCAGATTTCTAGGCAGATTTCTTGATCAGGAAACGGTAGATGCCGTCGTCTTCGGAATGCTCCATGAGTTCGTTGCCAGTCTGGCGACAGAACGCCTCGAAGTCGGCAACGGCGCCGGGGTCCGTTGCGAGGATTTCCAGTATGCCGTTGTCTGGAACTTCCTTCAGCGCTTTGCGCGCTTTCAGGATAGGTAAGGGGCAGTTGAGGCCTTTGGCATCAAGAGTGTGGTCAGCCATTCGTTTTACTCCGTGTTGCTCTGCCAAAGCAGATTCTAGATAAACAGGTTGATGTCAGATTTAGTGGCGACTTCGATATAAGTCGCTGCGCCACCCAGTTCCGGCCCTTCGATCATATCGTCAAGCGAATACTCGAACAGGTCCATGGTCATTTGACAGGCGATCAGCCGAACCTCGGCTTCAACGGCGAGGTCCCGCAACTCCTCGATGGATGCGACGCCTTTTTTGCTCATGAGATTTTTCATCATTTTCGTACAGGCAGCGTCAACGCCAGGGACCGCCGTCAATAAATTCGGCAGACCCATATGGGCGCCCATCATCGGCATTTTCATCGCCGGGTTACCGGCAGCGGTTAGCTGCAGGTTAAGGTCCTTCAGCAACAGCGGCAGGCCGTAAAACGTAAAGAACATGGTGACGGGTAAACCCATCGCGGCCGCGGTCGTGGCAAGAATAAATGGCGGGTATGCCCAATCGAGTGACCCTTTGGTCACGATGATTGACATGCTTTTTTCTTCGTTGGACATTGCTCAATACCTCTTGTTAGCAGGGTATGCAAAACGCGTATTAGACTATCAGAATTGTCTTTATTAGTGAAATATAATATTGTCGAAAGACCGTTTTCTCAGGTGTCGCTGGTGCCGAATACGCAAACACAAGATTGCGATTTACCTACTGCCGAATCACGGGTCCGGTTTCCTCAAACCATGACTGAGAGGCCGCTGCCCCTGTTTGTTGGCAGTGATATTTATCGTAATGCCGCGTTTGGTCGCAATCATCCTCTGAATATTGTGCGTCACGCGGCGGTCGTCGATCTCCTTCAAATGCTCGGTTGGCTGAACGACGAGAGCTTTCGCGAGAGTAAACCTGCGAGCGTCGAGCAGCTGCTTGAATTTCATGATCGCGCTTACCTGCGTGCCCTTCAATACGCAAACTCCACAGGGTTCGTTGAGCCGCAAATTCGTGAGCGATACCAGGTTGGTACCTTTGAGAACCCATTGTTCGAAGGCCTGTTCGAACGTGCGGCGATGACGGTTGGCGGCTCCATCCTGTCAGCAGAGCTGGCCGCCGAGGGTCACGTGGTCTTTCATCCGACCGGCGGCACCCATCATGGCAGGCCGGATCGCGCGTGCCGGATTCTGCTACCTGAATGATCCCGTGTTCGCCGTGCTGACCTTGCTCAAACACGGCAAGAATCGTGTCATGTATCTCGACCTTGACGCGCATCATGGCGACGGCGTTGAGGACGCTTTTTATGAAGAGTCCCGCGTTACGACGGTTTCCATCCACGAGCAGAATCGCTGGCCTTACAGCGGCACCCATTCCCACCCGCAGGCAGGCGCGTTTAATTTCAGTGTGCCGCCGCGCTTAAATGACAGCGAATTCGAGGTCTTGCTGCACGAGGCCGTGCTGCCGTTGGCTGCCGCTCGAAATATTGACGCGCTCGTCGTCTGCTGCGGTGCGGATTGTCTTGCCGGCGATCCGCTGTCGTCAATGCAGCTGTCCAACTTCGCACTCTGGGATGCGGTCGGTGCGCTTATCGAGTTGGATGTTCCTACCGTGATTCTCGGCGGTGGCGGTTACAACCCGTGGACGGTGACCCGCTACTGGGCCGGTCTGTGGGGGCGAATTGCGGGCCACACCGTGCCGAAGATGCTGCCGCCCGCGGCACAGGCGTACATGAGTCGCATGGAATGCGATCTCATTGACGAGGAAGACATTGAGGAACAATGGCTTACGACGATGGCGGACGCTTCGTGCCCCGGACCGGTTCGTGACGAGATAAGATCACTGGTCAGCGACACGCTGGCGCACCTGTCGTTAAGCGCCAAAACATGAGTGAGGAACCTGGCATGACCTGGCTTGCAGCACTGTCCGAGATTGAGGACCTGGAAGACGCAGAATTTGACGGGGCGCTCGTTGAGCGTTTCGAGCGGCAGTTTGCAGGGCAGGTGCCGCGGCCGATTCGCTTTTCTACGCCGACGTTCAAAGAGTACTCGAGTACCGAGCTCAGCGGCTGCGGCAAGAACAGTTTTCCGGCATTTTCCGTGACGGCAGGCGCTTGCGGCCTGAACTGCGATCATTGCCAGAAAAAAATCCTCGAGCCAATGATTCCGGCAACGAACCCTGAGATGCTCGAGGATAAAGTCCGCCACCTGATCGACACGCAGGGACTCAGCGGCTTCCTGCTGTCCGGCGGCTCGAATAAACGCAATGAAATTGCCTACAGCCGCTACATGCCCGTGGTCGAGCGGCTGAAAAAAGACCATCCCGAACTCAAAGTGGCGGTGCATAGCGCATTGCTCGACGAGCGTCGCGCCAGGGAGATGGAATCGGCCGGCGTTGACACGGTGATGATGGATGTCATCGGCGCGGACGAGACCATCAACGAGGTGTACAAGCTTGATCGCCCGGTCGCCGACTTCGAGGCGACGCTGGCGGCATTGTGCTCAACCTCGATGGAAGTGACGCCACATATTGTCATCGGGTTGCACTATGGTCGCATTCTGGGCGAAGCCAATGCGCTCGACATCGTCAGTCGCTACGACGTTACGGCGCTGGTGCTCGTCGTGATCATGCCGTTCTATGCGAAACCCGGTACCTTCGTGACGCCAAGCACATCGGATGTAGGCGGCATTTTTCTTGAGGCGCGGCAGCGGCTACCGGACAAGCAGGTGTTGCTCGGCTGTGCGCGGCCACCGGGCATGCACAAACGTGTCACCGACGCGTACGCCATCATGGCCGGCCTGGACGGCATTGCGTTTCCCGCCGACGGCGCGGTTTCTGTTGCGCACACCATCGGTCGGCCGTTCGAGCAGGCACACTCCTGCTGCTCGATAAAACTGGGCAGTAATTCTCAGGCGAATCTACAGTCGTCTTTCGCAGCGTAATGACATCAAATCAGGAACAGACTTAATGAGCTGTATTGAACACAAGACTAAGCCGGCAGCCAGCGGTGAAGAAAACGGTCACGACTTCAACCCGTTCGATGCGATGGAGCCCCGGGTGCCGCTGAAGACGCCGGTCGATCGCAAGAACGGCAAGCACGTCAAAGCGAATGACATCCCGCCGCAGGGCGTGTACCTGCCGAATAATAATATTCTCGCGCCGCACATGAAGTCGCCCGAATACGTGCAGCTGTCAACGGCGGCAGCGATCACGCTGGGGATCATGGGCGGTCGCATGTACGGTTGTGAATGCACGCGCTGTCTGAATCTGTTGCTGACCTACCCCGAAGGTTGCCGTGCGAACTGCGCGTACTGTGGTCTTGCTCGTCATCGTGAAGCCGAGCGCGACTATGCCGATCGCAACTTTATTCGTGTCGACTGGCCCGCCGTGCCGATGGCGGACATTATCGACATCGTTGCGCGCGATCCGGTAGCGAGTCCGTTCCATCGCATGTGTATTTCGATGATCACGCATCCGCGTTCCGAGGACGACACGTTTACCGTGCTCAAACAGTGGACCGATCGTATCGACCCGGACGCGATTCCCGTCTCCATTCTCTCCAATCCGACGACGATGAAGCGCGAGGATGTGCAGCGCACGAAAGACCTGGGCGCCGATATTTTCACCGTGGCGCTCGATGCGGCAACGCCTGAGTTGTTCGACCGCACGCGCGGCAAAGGCGTGCAGTCGCCGCACAAATGGTCGAAGTACTGGGAGATCATGCTCGAGGCGCGGGATATTTTCGGGCCGCAGAAGTTTGGTGCTCACATCATCGTCGGCATGGGCGAAACCGAATACGAGGTCCTGAATCTCGTGCAGGAACTCGTTGATCTCGGCGGGCATAGCCATATGTTCTGTTTCTTTCCTGAACAGGGCTCGCTAATGGATCACTTGCCGGCGACCCCGCGTGACCAATGGCGCCGCGTGCAGCTGGCCCGCTACCTGCTCGATTATCGTGGCGCGCGAGTTGAGCAGATGCGTTTCGATGAGTTGGGTCGTGTTACCGACTACGGCATTCCCGCCAGCGAATTGGCCGACATCATTGACGCCGGTATCGCTTTCAGAACATCCGGGTGTCCCGGGAAATTCCAGGACGACATTTCTGCCTGTGATCGACCGTACGGCGATTCTCCGCCCAGCGATATTGCCAGCTATCCGTTTCAGCCAGGCAAGAAAGACTTAAAGCGGATACGCAAGCAGCTCGATATTCCTGTGACGCTTGAATAGCTCACACGCTGAAAAGCAGGATGCGCCCGGGTCTTTCAGAATCATCGATACGGGCGTGCGCGAAGGGCGTGCGAACATCGCGTTTGACGCCGCATTGATCGAACTGCGGCAAGCCAACAAGATACCTGACACGATTCGGTTCATGCGTTTTCCGCCGACGGCGCTTATTGGCCGGCATCAGGACCTGAGTCGGGAAATCGATCTGGCCTACTGTGCGCAGGACGGCGTCGGCACGGTGCGGCGCATTACGGGCGGCGGCGCGATTTATCTCGACGAAGGCCAGCTTGGCTGGGAGCTCGTGTTCCACCGTGCGTCGCTCGGTATTGCCGCGCTGCCGGACCTGGCGCGCGAGATCTGCAACGCCGCTGCGGCCGGTCTCACGAAACTCGGCGTCGCTGCGAAATTTCGGCCGCGCAACGATATCGAGGTCGACGGGCGAAAAATCAGTGGCACTGGCGGTTTCTTTGACGGTGACATCCTCATTTACCAGGGCACGGTACTCGTCGACATGAACGCCGAACAAATGGTGCGTGCCCTGAAGGTGCCACAGCAAAAAGTCGCCAGGCACAATCTCGACTCGGCGGCGCAACGCGTCGTGACACTGAAAGAGTTGCTCGGTAGCGCTACGCCCGATATTGAGACGATCAAAACTGCGCTGGTCAGCAGTTTCTCCGAACATTTCGGCATCACTGCCGCAGCGGGTGTCATATCTGCAGAGGAGGAGGCGCTGGCAACGGAGTTTTTCGATGACGAGATCGGCTCGGATGAATTTGTCGCCGAGATCGACAGCCCGGCAGATGCTGCCGGTGTTCTCGCGGGCACGCACACGGGTGCGGGTGGCACGATTAATTCCTTTGTCAAACTGGAAGGTCCGACGCGGCAAATTCTGCAGCGCGTCCTGATCAGCGGTGATTTTTTCATTACGCCACCGCGTGTCGTTTACGATCTCGAGGCGCACCTGCAAGGTTCGCGGCTGCCGGAAATCGAGCCGCGCATAAAACAGTTTTTTGACGAGACGGACATCGGCATGCTGAGTGTTACGGCCGATGACTTTGCGACGTCGATCAATAACGCGATCCAGTCCGGACAGGTCGCCACCAATGAGTGACTGCAAAAGCAACGACGATGCGTTCGTGCTCGCCGCCAGCGGTCACGTGCCCATGAATGTCGTTGCCGTCGTGCAACATACGTCGGGCGAGTATCTCGGGCTCATGGAGGACCACCTCGAGGGTCGCCGCATACGTTTCCAGTATTTCCGGCCGTTCGCGGGCGGTGGCAAATTGCCTGCCAGTGACGTGGCTGCAGATGCGTTGCTGCTGCTGGGTGGTGGCCCCTGGGGCTCGGCCGGCGATCGCGACCTGCCCACGCTGCAGGGGGAAATCGAACTCACTCGAGCCAAGCTGGAGGAGGGCACGCCGGTCATTGGCATCGGCGTCGGGGCCCAAATACTGGCACACGCCGCCGGTGGCGGCTCCGAACGTCGTGACCTGACGTTTGAGATGCTCACAGCGCGGCGAATTGATGACGACGCGCTCAATGGATTCCTGCCGGAGTCCTTTCACCAGGTTATCTACATGCGTGACTGGCCCCTGCCACCGTCGTCAGCACGCATCCTGGCCGAGGATGACTGCGGGTCGGCCAGTGGTTTGGCAGGTCGGTGATAATGCCTATGGTTTTTGCGGCAATCCGGGGATTAAGCTCGGCATGGTCGAAGACCTGATCATGGAATTCGAAGAGGTGGCCGCGGATGCCGCCGTGCAACTCGAGCAGTTGCGTGCGCTGCAGCCGATTCTCGAAGACGAGCTGGTGCCGATTATGACCGGTCTCGTGCAGTGTACGTCCCTGATGTCCTCGCCAAAGGCGGCCAGCAAGGCTGGTGAGGAATTGGATACAACCGTAATTTAGTATATGCTAATTCGCTGTTGGACTAAGTCTAACAGCAGGGGAATAAAGAAAATGGCTGAGAAACTTATCATCGTAATGGCGAACACCGACCCCCGTAACGGCGAGGAGCTCGGCGCCCCGATTTTCCAGGCAACCGTCGCTGCCGCGATGGACTACAAAGTCGACGTCATCTGCACGGCAACCTCGGGCAGGCTGATGCGAAAAGGCGTTGCCGAGAAACTGTTCGTCAAGGAAGGCTCGCCGAAGTCCGTTTACAGTTTTATTCAGGACGCGCATGAAGCCGGTGCGAAGTTCTATTGCTGTTCGCCCAATCTCGATTTGTTCGACATGACGAAGGATGACCTGATCCCCGAGTGCGAAGGTATTGTCGGGGGTGCCCACCTGATCGAAGAAGTCATGGAAGAAGACGTCAGGGTTCTCACTTATTAGCCTCACTCATTAATTTAACGCAAGGCGCATTACATGTCCCACGCAGCGACGTCCAGAATTCAGGAACACATCGGCGATCCCGTATCGGATGCTCCGCCGGTTGGACGCGAGAAGCTCGAGGAGATATTCCAGGACATACAGGCGGACATGCGTTATGACCACGAGCTCAACGGCTGCCTGAACTGCGGAATCTGCACGGCGACCTGTCCGGCGGCACATTACTACGACTTTAGTCCCCGTGAGATTGTGCAGCTGCTCTGGACCGAGAATCTCGAGGGCATCTACGATGCCATGCAGGAAAAGATCTGGTCCTGCGCCCAGTGTTATACCTGTGCTGCTCGCTGTCCGTTCGGTAATTCACCGGGCGGCCTGGTCATGCTGATGCGCGAGACCGCCATCAAGCATGGCATGGAATCCGCCAAGAATGTGCTGCGCCCATTCAGCCGCGTGATGCTCAAACTCATATCAACGGGCAACCAGCTGTCGCCCGATATGATCACCCCCGACGGTTTCGCCGACTGGGGTCCGAATGTTGCCAAGGTCGATGCTCCTCTGGAACTTCTTCGCCAGGCGATCCCCATGCCCACGCTGCACACGACCAAGACTGCGTGGGAAGTCAATCTCAAGACATCCGTCGAGTTGTACACCATTTGGGAAGAAACCGGTGTGCTCGACAGCCTTGAGACGATCGACGAGAACCTGTTCGATGTAATCCAGGACATCATGGATGAAAAACGTGATGACTATCGAGGATTGGCTCGATGAACAGGATTGATGTAGGAGCCGGCCTTGCCGGCGACACCCGCGAAGCGGGTGCCACCGGTCGCGCGCAAGGCGCGCTCCCACAGAGGATACGATAATGAGCAACGGTAACGGTAACGGCGAAGGGCGGTTTACAGGCCATGGCGCCGAATGGACCGACGCAAATCTCTCGAAGAAAGACGCCCATGTTGCGACCGTCTGGGTCGAGCAGATAATCAACAAGCGCTCGATGCTGACCAACAAGGACCGCGTTGAAGACGTGCGTGACATCATGTGGCAGCTCGAGAAAGAAGGTGAGATTGTCGTGCATCGCGTGACCGATGATCACAAACCGGTCATGGCCAAGACGCTATACGGTTGGGACAAGAAGATTCCGACCACGCGTCTCTGGCATCACAAGTCCTGCGGCCAGTGCGGCAACATCCCGGGCTATCCGGCATCGCTGCTGTGGCTCATGAATGAAATGGGCATCGATTACCTCGATGAGACCGACCAGACGTCCTGTACCGCGTGGAACTATCACGGCTCCGGCATCGGCAATCTCGAAAGCCTCGCCGCCGTATTCTTGAGAAATTTCCACCAGGCCTACGTGTCGGCGAAAGCGCAAGGACTGCCGGAAGGTTTTTTCTACCCGCTGGTGCATTGCGGTACCTCCTTCGGCAATTACAAGGAAGTGCGCGGCTACCTGCTGCAGTCCGCCAAATTGCGGGAACGCGTCAAGAAGATTCTCGGCAAGCTGGGTCGTCTCGTCGACGGCAAGCTGCTGATACCCGAAGAAGTCGTGCACTACTCAGAGTGGCTGCACGTCATGCGTAACGAGATCAAGAAACACCAGGTCATCGACTGCAGCCATATTCGCGCCACCGTGCATCCTGCCTGTCACGTTTACAAAATGGTTCCCGAGGATGCGATTTACGACGACGACGTGCTTGACGGCAATCGCGTCGCGGTTACCACCGGGCTCCTCGAAACATTGGGTACGCAGGTCATTGACTACTCGACCTGGTACGACTGCTGCGGCTTCGGTTTCCGCCACATTATTTCCGAGCGTGAATTCACGCGCTCATTTGCCATCGATCGCAAACTGCGAGTCGCGCAGGAAGAGGCGCATGCAGACATGATGGTCGGGCACGACACCGGCTGCATCACCACCCTGGACAAGAACCAGTGGATCGGTGCCGCTGCGGGCAAGCCCGTCGAAATGCCGGTACTGGCTGATTGCCAGTTTGCAGCGCTCGTCTGTGGGGCACACCCGTACAAAATCGTCCAGTCGCACTGGCATGCTTCCGCCACGGAAGTACTAATGGAGAAGCTCGGCATCGACTGGGAGAAAAAGAAAGCGGAGTTCGAGGCGTACCTGAAGGACGTCGAGGCTGGCAGAGGCGAGACCTTGTATGACCCTCGCCTGATGATTACGTCCGGCCCGGGCTTTAAGCCTATGCTCCGCAAGCAACCGAACGAAGCACAATTGAGCAAGGACAATGACTAAACCGATCCTGATAGTAGGTGGCGGACCTGCCGGTCTCGCCGCGGCTCACAGTCTCGCGACGGTGGGCAAGCACTGCGTAATTGTTGAAAAAGAAGACAAGCTTGGCGGCGCGCCGATTTTATCCGGCTATGCCAAGCTCGTACCAACCGGGGAATGGGCGAAGGACGCGATCGGCGGCATGGTCGCGCGCGTCGCGGACAATGCGCATGTTGATGTCCAGACTGGCGTGACCGTCAAGTCATTCGACGGCAGCCCCGGTGACTTCAGCGCCGAATTGTCGAATGGCACGAAGATAGAAGCAGAAGCGGCGATCCTGTGCAGCGGCTTTACGCATTTCGATTCGGTCAACAAGCCCGAGTGGGGCTTCGGCACATTCGAGGACGTAGTAACGACAACGCAGGTCGAACAGATGATCTCGTCGGGCAAGGGCGTGCGTTGCCCCTCCGATGACCGCAAGCCGGAGCGGGTTGCGATTCTGTTGTGCGTCGGTTCACGCGATCGCCAGATCGGCCGTGAGTGGTGCTCCAAGATCTGCTGCACCGTATCGTCCAATATTGCCATGGAAATTCGCGAGGAGTTGCCGAACTGCCACGTTTACATTTACTACATGGACATTCGCACCTTCGGCCTTTACGAGACCAAGTACTACTGGCGTAGCCAGGAGGAATTCAAGGTCAAGTACATCAAGGCGCGCATTGCCGAGGTTACGTCGGATGGCGAGAAGCTGATCGTCAAAGGCGAAGACACGCTCGTCAAACGACCGATCACGATTCCGTTCGACATGGTCGTGCATGCAATCGGCATGGACCCCAACGTTGACAATCCGTCGCTCGCCGAGATTTTCGGCATCGACCTCGAGGTGAACGGTTTCGTTGACGTTGCCCATCGTTACGGGGCGATGGGGGAGACCTCGCGCCCGGGTGTGTTTGTAGCCGGCGCCGCGACGGGGCCAGAGACGATTGACGATTCGATCGCGCAGGGACATGGCACGGCGATGGCCGTACTTTCCAGCCTCAAAGAATTCAGCAAGTCAGCCTGAGGCAGATCGCAGATGGCATCGACGTCCGCATTGTTGCCGAACGAGTTCGAGCGTCCCGTGCTCGACCTCTCAGGGGATGCGCTGCGCGCGGGATTGCAAATCATGATCCGCGGCAGCGAAGACCACGGTGGCATCGAGCGTTACATCGACGCTGTAAAACTCAAGAGCACAATGTTCCGGCAGGCGCTCGTGGAGAACGATGTCGCCGAACTCGATCTGGAGACGTTCAAAGGGCTGTGCACGTTCATGGCAACCGTGCGGCGCAGAATCGGCCCGTGGCTGAACGAGGAAAAGTTTGCCGAAATGCGCGCGGGTATCGTTGAGCTGTTTACGGATGACGAGCACATCGATGCGCGCATTGGCCGGTTTTGCGAACGCTTCCCGATGACAAGAAACACCGCTGGGTCAGGGACCTGGCCGTGGAGCTGCTGCATAACGCGGACCCGGAGCGTGTGCCGATGATGAATCGCTGGATCTGGGACACCAAAGCCAACACCGGCGTGATTCGCGAGATCTGGCACGGCGAAGACGTGGATCACATGACCCTCAAAGTGCCCGATAACTATGCTACCTACGTCATGCTGCGCGAGGAGCTGAGCACGTTTCTGAGCGACAACGGTTTTTTCCGTGACGTGCTGTTCTATGTCGATGTGCTGTGTGCACAAATCTACGCGCATTATATTTGCGAGCAGGGCGGCAGTTACCTGCGGGTCGACTTTTCCGCGCCTGAGGATCCGATGCAGCACACGCGCCGACTGCTGGGCCTCGATGGCGTGCAGCCGGGTAATGGTCGGACCCGCCTGAAATCCATTGACGGTGTCGCGTTCGTCATCGACGACCAGCCGACGCTGAACTAGGGAACAGCCATGCCAATTCATGAAAAATCGCTGATTCGGGAGGAAAACCTCGAGACACACGAGAACCTGGTCATCGATGGAGTGGACGTCTCCGGTCACTGGAGCACGTTCATCAAGACGCGCGTCGTTAGCGACTATAACGAGACGATGCAGGATGAAATCGCCGCTCTGCCGGGCGGAGAACAAATTCATCGCTGCTGGCAGTGCGGCTCATGCACCAATGCCTGCACGGTCAACGAGGTTAATCCCGATTTTAATCCACGCTACTGGATTTACCTGATTCGCATGGGTATGGAGTCGGAACTGCTACGCGACAAGGACATCATCTGGCAGTGCGTGTCGTGTAATAAATGCACCTACGCGTGTCCGCGGGACGTATTTCCCGAGGGCGTGATGAAAGCAACCGCACACTGGCTGGAGCGGAAAGGCCACACGCCAAAATCGCCATCAACGCATTTCGACGAAGTGTTCACGGAACAGATCGTCAAGACCGGCAAGATCGAAGAAAGTCGCACGATGCGGCGCTTTTTCGCGCGCACCAAACAAGCGTTGCTGCAGGACTGGATGGTGGAAATGGTCAAGCGCATGTTGCGCGGGCTGCCAGTTACCATGTTGACGCGTATGGGTATTGCAACACTGGTTGCGCCACGCACGAGTAACTGGTCCTCGGCGTCGGCAGCGATGCAGGAATACATTGACGAGCAGCATGAGAAACAAACTCAGGCGCTTAGTCTTTCCGACCTCGTTGAAACCGCAAAAAATGACGTCGCTGCCTGACAAGGACTCCCGACCGATGACGAAAAAAGAAAAATACCAGAAGGTTGCCTACTACCCGGGCTGTGCTCTCGAGGGCAGCGGCCATTCCTACAACCGTTCGACGAAAGCGGTTGGCAAAGCGCTGGGACTCGACCTGGTCGAGGTCAAGAACTGGAATTGCTGCGGTGCGATGGAGGTGAAGAACGTCGACCCGAAGCTCCAGACCTACCTGTCTTCGCGGGTGATGTCGGTGGCGGCCAACGAGATGGACATGGACGTCGTGATGGCACCGTGCAATGGCTGCTATCACAACCTCAAGAAAGCCGAATACGATCTCAAAAACGATAGCGAGTCGGTGGAAGTCGTCGATCGCCTGTCGAAGAAGGCTGGCCACAAGACTTATGAATCCGGGCAGGTTGAGACGATCCATGCGCTCGACTGGATTAGAGAGACGATCGGCGAAGAGGGGTTGAAGTCGCGCGTAAAGAACTCGCTAAGCGGCCTCAAGATCGCCAACTATTACGGTTGCATGTACACGCGCCCGCGACACATTTTTCCGGAGAAGGACCAGGGGCCCGGCAGTGAGTCAACGTCCAAGCCGCATTTCATGGACGACCTGCTGGCGGCTGCCGGCGCCGAGAATGTCGACTTCCCGTTGAAGACGGCTTGCTGTGGCGGTGCGCATACCTTGTCGGACAGCGACCTGTCGACCAAGCTGGTTCTGAATATCTTAAAGACCGCCAAAATGGCCGGCGCCGATGTGATCGCCACCGAATGCCCGACCTGCCACTCCGGACTCGAGATGCACCAGATCCGCGCCGAGAAAACGCTCGGCGAGACAGTTGACATCAAGATCCTGTATTTCACGCAGTTGCTGGGAATGGCGCTGGGGCTCAAAGCGAAGAAGGTCGGTGTCCACGAGAACATCTCGGATTCGATCAAGTTCCTCAAGGAAAAAGGCCTCGGATGAGGTCGCTTGCCGAGCTCGAGGCGGTATTCGAGTTGCCGCAGGCGACGGCTGATGCTGATGCAGCGGCGGCGGAGCTGCTGCAGGCGAGCGAGGAGGTTCTCGAGCACTGGATAACAGCCCGGGGGGACGCTCCAACCGAGGATAAGCGCGAGGGTTTTCGCCTGCTTGCGCTGCACCGGCAGGGTGCGAAAGGCGATCCGAGTTTCAATGCCTGTCGCGAGACCTGCCGGGAAATCGTCTACCACTACAACCTGGTGACAATGCGAGATGAACCTGCGGATATTACGGATCGCTTATGTATGCTGGCGATGATATCTAAGCACTTGTATTTGTTTGTTAGTGGCAAGATGCAGGTCGCCGAGCTTGGCGATTTCTGCTGCTCTGCCAAACCGATACGTGCAGCTGACGCTGTACTTTAAACACGAGAGGAAGCCTATCTATGCCATCTGTACGCGGATGTAATCTCCCCGACGACCTGCTCTACGATGTCGACAACCACATCTGGTTTACGGAAGTGGGTGACGGCACCGTCAAAATCGGCATGACTGCGGTGGCCACTGCCATGGCTGGCAAGCTGGTTGCTTTTACGCCAAAACGGGTTGGCCGGTCGGTCAGAGCCGGCAAGTCCTGCGGCACGCTCGAGTCCGGCAAATGGGTCGGTCCGGCGAAGTCTTTGGCCGGCGGTGAGGTTGTTGCCGTTAATGACGACATGGTTAACGAGCCGAGCATCGCCAACGACGACCCGTACGAAAAGGGCTGGTTACTGATTCTAAAACCGGAGGACTGGGACTCGGTCAAGGGTTCCCTGGTCATCGGTAGCGACGTTACCGCGGCTTATGAAGCAAAGATGGACTCCGAGGGATTTCGGAGGCTGCGAATAGTGAGCACCTCGCTGGCAACTGACACGCCGGCCAACGTTGAGGAGATGAACGAACTCCACGACATGGCCGCTCATGCCGTTGAGCTGCTTAAAGCCATGGCCAACGAGTGGCGGCTGATGATCCTGTGCCAGTTATCCGAAGGTGAGAAGACCGTTAGCGAGCTCCAGGAGATCCTGGGCTTGAGCCAGTCAGCGTTATCGCAGCATCTCGCGGTGCTTCGGCGTGAGAAAATTGTGCACGCCAGAAAAGACGCGCAATCTGTTTTTTATTCCTTGTCGGGCAACGACGCCAGCAAGGTCATGGAATCTTTACACGATGTATTCTGCAAAGCGCAGGGAGAAAGAAAATGAACGTCACGACAAGACGAGCCGCAGCATCGCTGTTGGCTGTGGGCCTATTTGCCATCAGCAGTGCGGCGTTGGCGACCAACGGTTATTTCACGCACGGCGTTGGCACGCAGTCCAAAGGCATGGCAGGGACAGGCGTTGGCTCCAATGCAGACATGGGGGCAATCATGTCGGCATCGAATCCGGCTCTTGGCGTCTTCGTTGATGACGGCTGGGAAGTCGGTCTGTCGATCTTTAGTCCGCGACGCAGCTTCGTGGCCTCGATCAAGTCAGCTGAACGGCAGCCTGATCGATCTCGGCGGCGGCAGTTTTCCTGCCGTCACACACCATTACTCCCGGGAAGACTACGACAGTAGCAGCGAGTTCTTCCCGATTCCGTTCGTGGCCAAGAACTGGAGCCTGGCGAATGGTGCGAATGTCACGGCTGCGTTTTACGGCCGCGGCGGCATGAACACGGACTGGGACAATTCGAACCTGACAGCAACCTCCTATTTCTGCGGCGGCAACCCGCAGGCAATGGAACCGCCGGTAACCGGGCCAGGACCTTATTGCAGTGGCAAGGCTGGCGTCGATCTGTCGCAGGCCTTCCTGACCCTGAACTACGCGGCGATGACCAGTGATAAATTTGCATGGGGCGTTGGACCGGTTTTCGCACTGCAGTCGTTCGAAGCCAATGGCGTTGGCGTCTTCACACCGATTACGAAGACATTCGCCGCATCCGGCGGCACGACGCTGCCGACCGCCTTAAGCAACAACGGTCACGAGATATCGGTCGGTTTCGGTATTGCGGGCGGTATCTGGTTTGCCATGAGCGACACCGTAAGTGCCGGCCTTTCGTACCAGTCGAAGATGTCGATGAGCGAATTCGACGACTACTCCGACCTGTATGCCGAGGCTGGCGATTTCGATATTCCATCGAGCATCAAGGCCGGCGTATCGTTTGTCGCAACCGACATGCTGCGCGTCAATTTTGATATTGAACACACCGCTTACAGTGACGTTGATTCGGTCGGCAACCCGATGGCTAATATGATCGGTTGCCCCACCTTGCCATTTGGTGGCACGGATCTCGAGAGCTGCCTCGGTGGATCAAACGGTGCAGGCTTTGGCTGGGAAGACATGACGACCTACAAGCTGGGATTCGAGTGGGAACGTGACGAGACAAATACGTTGCGCTTCGGCTACAGCTACGGCGAGCAGCCGATACAGACTGCCGACGTACTGTTCAATATCCTGGCGCCGGGCGTCATGGAGCAGCACATTACGTTCGGCTTGACGCGCAAAGCGGCAAGCGGCGGCGAATGGAACTTCTCGTTCATGTATGCGCCCGAGAAATCTGTGACGGGTCCGAGCATGTTTGATCCAACGCAGACCGATCGAACTGAAAATGAGCCAGCTCGAATTTGAAGTTGCCTACAGCTTCTAGGAGCAACACATGAAGGCCAGACTATGGATGGCCGTAGTTTCGATTGCGGCGCTGATTTCAGCGCCGCTTTCGTTTGCGGCAGATGATGAGATCGGAATTTTCGAGGCGATACTAGAGTCTTCGCAGTCGTTTGAAGAGACTACCGCCGCGCTCGATGCCGCGCTCGCAGATTCTTCGTTGCAGCTACATGGGTCGCATGACGTTCGCGTACCGGAGGACGCGCACCAGGCAAAAGTCTTTGTGTTGACGTCACCGGCCTACGCGGCGGCGGCGGCGAACGAACCGGCGCGGACCATTTCCGCGCAGATCCTGAGGATCGCGGTCTACACGCAGGGCGACGAACAAAAGACGTTCATCAACATGGCGAATCCCGTGGCGCATGCCATGATCTTCTATGAAGATTCGTCGAACTACGACCAGCTCGTTGCCGCAGCTCGCGATGCAGCTGCAGACATTCGAGCATTGGTCGGCGCGTTGCCCGGCACGGCGTTGAGTGAACAGCAGGAGCCGCGGCGGTCAGAGAAGCACTATCGCAAGTTCAAGGGTGATGGCCCTGCCCGGATGATGGCGAAGTTTCGAACGTTCGAGAAAAGCCAGCTGTCCATCGATGTGGACACGAGCCAGGGGTTTGCGGCGACGGTCGACAACGTAGTGGCCGCATTGAAGTCCGGGACAGTTAGTGATGCGTCAGACTCGACGGGTTGGGAGGTGATTGCCCAGGTTCCATTGCGCGATGACGCTGTCTACATCGGCCTGACGAATCCCTACATCGAAGACAAGATGATTCGCATCAACTCGCGTTTCCGCGGCGATTCGAAGAGCGAGCTGTCACCGTATCCGGGCGTCGATCATGTTGCGGCGTTGCCGACCGAAGTGCTGATCATCAAGGAAGGGACGGAGACGCAGGTCCTGCACTACGGACAAATGTGGCGCATGCAGCTGTATTTCTGGGATTCGGGTTACCGCGCGTTTACAGCGAATGTCGGCGTGCCGAGCACGATAGCCAGTTCGATTGAGGACGCGATCGACAAGCAGTAGGACCAGGCTTATTGCAGGAGTTCGTGATCGGCTGGTAATTTGTGCGTCACCCACATGGCCAGTCGGTGGCGCATTTTTGGGAGACTCAGCTGGTCCGGCGGCAATGCCGTAATCTGCTTGTCGTGCACGAGCAGGCGGTAAACATACTCGGTCTTCAGGTCGTGCGAGTCGGTCGGCTCGAACTCCACAACGCCACGCTTGACCGCGTCGTCGATGACCAGGCGCAGCGCTTCAGCGAGCAGCCCCTTCTCGTTCTTCAGTTTTTTTGCCATGCAAACACCGTGTTTTTTAAGAAATCAGGCATAATTGCCCGATGAGTAAAACTGTACTTGATCCGGCCTACCTGCGACAGCAAATTGTTGGAATCGACTCCACGTTTGAGACGCCGTTCGGCGAGCGCCTGATGGTTTACTGCGATTACACGGCCTCGGGCCGCTGCCTGCGCTTTGTCGAGTCGTACCTGCAGAGCCTGCAGCGCGTCTACGCGAATACGCACACTGAGGATGATATTACCGGCCGCAGCATGAGCCAGCTACTGCACGAGGCCGAAGATGCCATCAAGCAGTCCGTTAACGCCGGGCCAAAAGGTCGCATCGTCGCGTGTGGCACTGGCGCGACCGGCGCGATCGACAAGCTGCAGCAGATTGTCGGTGTGGCGCTGCCGCCGGCCACGCGCAAGAACCTGGGCAAGGTTCTCGAACGCCTCGATACGAACGTCAACAGCGAGTCTTTTCGGGCCGCACTCGATCGTTATCAGCCCGTGGTTTTCATCGGGCCTTACGAGCATCACTCCAACGAGCTGTCGTGGCGGCAGTCCCTGGTGACGACCGTCGAAGTACGCCTGGATGCCACCGGCAACATCGATATCGGCCACCTCGAGGAATTGCTGCAGGATCCCCGCTACCAGGGACGGCAACGCATCGGCTCGTTCTCAGCGGCCTCCAACGTGACCGGCATGCGTTCCGATGTTCGGAAGATCGCCAGCCTGCTGCACCAATACGATGCGATTGCCTGTTTTGATTTCGCCGCCTGTGCGCCTTACGTCGAGATCGATATGAATCCGGCGCCGCTGTCGCCCGACGAAGACCCCAGTATCGACGCGTTGTTTATTTCGCCGCACAAATTTCTGGGTGGCCCGGGCTCGAGCGGCATCCTGGTCTTCAACGAACGCATCTACGATCGCGAACTGCCGCCCAGCGTGAGTGCCGGTGGCACGGTCGACTACGTCGGCAGGCATGGCCAGGATTTTATCCGCCGCATTGAAGAACGCGAGAAAGCGGGCACGCCGGGCGTTCTGCAAACGCTCAAAGCTGGCCTGGTCTTCCAGATCAAGGACGAGGTCGGCGTTGACGTCATCTACGCGCGCGAACACGAGCTTACCCAACGAGTGATGAAAAAATGGGGCGAGAATGAGTTTATCGACGTACTCGGTAACCCGGACCCCGGCAGTCGTGTTGGCATCATCTCGTTCAATATTCGCTACGGTGGTGGTAAATATTTGCACCACAAGCTGATCACCGTGCTGCTCAATGATCTGTTTGGCATTCAGTCGCGCGCCGGTTGCTCCTGCGCCGGTCCTTACGGTCACCGCTTGCTGCAGATCGATGAAGCAACCTCGGAGCGCTATCGCTCGGCAGTGCAGCAGGGCCATTGCGGGATGAAGCCTGGCTGGTGTCGTATCGGCCTGCATTGGGTGATGGACGATGCGGAGGCTGACTACGTTATTGATGCCGTGGAGTTCCTGGCGCGCGAAGGACATCGATACCTGAGTCTGTACGATTTCAACTTGGGCACAGGAACGTGGCAGCACAAACACGGGTCCGGGGTACTGCCGAACTTTTCGTTAGCAGCAGCGCTGGATTCGCAGGAGGGCGAGCCGGCAATCTTGTCGCTGGCGCTGCGCGAGCAGCTGTACAAACACTACCTCGATGAGGCGCAGCGATTCGCCGAGCGCTTGCGCGAGGAACCGCGCGCGCAGTGCGAGACCATCGAGGGCGAGCTGGGCGAGTTGCAGTTTTTTGCGTTGCCGACTGACGAGCGCCAGCCGCACTAGTCAGCTGCTTTTTCCTGCCGGCAACAGGCCGCTCATCGCGGCACCCACTAAAACAGCAGCGCAAGCCGCGATATCGAGACCGGGCAGTGGCGAGCTGCCGAAACCGAACATCGCAAGCAGCGCGACACCGAAGCACACAAGGATTGCGCCCGCTATCAATTGCGGTGCAGGCGGAGTTGGTGCGTCTGGCGGACGGCTGCGCCGCTCGAGTGGTCCGAGCAACAACGCGACAGGTAGCAGGCAGGCGTAAAGCACCGCGATCCAGACGGGCCGCGTCAGCCACCATTCGAGCGTGGCCGGTTCAAGGCCCAAGCCGAATCCGCCGGCGAGATAAGCCAGGGAAACCACAATGACCATGACCGTCAGGTGCCAGAGGTAGAGCGTCATGATCATGCTGTTGATCAATACTGTCGCGGTCCAGAGCTGCAGGTTAGCCAGCAGGCGGCGCATTGGCGCTTCGATGGCCAGCAGCAGGCCGAATTGGGCAATGCCCAGCGCCAACAACGTGATTTTAGGCGGCAGCGTATTGCTCAGCGCTTCATCCGGCGAACCGACCATCGCAAACGGGTAGGGGCCTGCGAAGATCAAAACTGACAGTGCAAGCCAGCCCAGCGCGGAGTACAGCAGTAAACGGCCCGGCGATCCCATGCGCCCGTCGCGCCACGCATAGCCGAGGTGATGCACGGCGAGCCAGACCCAGAGATAGTTGGTCCAGCCGAGCCACTGCTGCTCGGTTGTGAAGAACACGATGTCGACCGATGCGCCAACGGCTGCAAATGCCCAGAATGAGCTAAATCCCCAGCGCTGCCACGCCATGTAGGTGGCCGGCGCGAGTAGAACGACGATCGTGTAGATCGCGAGAAACCAGATCGGGATCAACGCGGCACGCGAGGCCAGTCGCAACACATCGCCACTGACACCGGCGAAGTGCAGCACTGCGGCCAGCAGCGCCCAGGCGAGCACGAGCACAAGCAGGGGCGAAATAAGGCGGTTCAGTCGCGTTACCAGCCAGCCGGCATAATCGATGCCGCGTCGCCGTGCGCTCTCGAGCGACACCGCGTTCGCATAACCGCCGACGATGAAAAAGATCGGCATCACCTGGAACAGCCAGGTCAGCCACTGGGTGTTGGGCCGCATCTTCAGCAGGTCGCCGAGTTCGAAATTACCGTCGTGGTAATACAGGGCGACGATCAGCCAGTGACCGGTAACCACCATGAGGATTGATACGGCGCGCAGGAAGTCGACATAGCGATTGCGCTCTGCGGGCGTGCCTTCCGCCAGTTTTCGGGCCTGCGACCAGATGCTCATGCTGTGCAGTGTAGCGCAGTCGCGTTATTGACAGTCGCTCTTGCGGCTGCACCCACCGCATTTCGTTGATTTCGCCGCTGCGTCCGGATCATGCTTCGACAGCCATAACTGAAAAACGGCCCAGAACGCGCACAGCGCAATGACCGCGAGTAATGGCAATAAATAGGTCGTTAACATGGTCGCGTAATAACCTCAGGTCGAACTGAACAGACCGGCGAATCCCATAAACGCCATCGACAGAATGCCGGCGATGATCAGGTTCATGGCGGTGCCTTTGATCAACTCGGGGATGTTGGACAATTCGGACTCTTCGCGCAGTCCGGCGAGCAGCACCATCGCGAGGGTGAAGCCGATGCCGGCACCCAGCGCGTAGACGATGCCCTCCCAGAAACCATAGGCGCGGTTAGTCGCGAAAATTGCCAGGCCGAGGATCGCGCAGTTGGTCGTGATCAGTGGCAGGAAGATACCCATCGCGCGAAACAGCGCGGGGCTGAGCTTCTTGATCAGCATCTCGATGAACTGCACGGTGCTGGCAATAACGACGATAAAACAGATCAGCCGCAGGTAGGGCGCGTAAATGAGCACGTAGGTGTTGAGAACCCACGCGCAGATCGCCGTGACGACCATGACGAACGTGGTCGCCAGCCCGAGCCTGAACGAGGTTTCCAGTGAGTTGGAAACGCCGAGAAACGGGCATAGCCCGAGAAAATACGTCAACACGAAATTGTTAACGAGCAGCGCGCTGATAAAGATCCAGGGGAGGTTTTCCATTAGTGGCTACTCCCTTCAGCTTCGGCAACGTCGGCCATGAAGGCGTCTTTCTTCGCTTTGAACCAGTTGAAAAACAGCAGGATGACGCCGAGTGTCAGGAAGCCGCCGGGCGGCAGGATCATGATGACCCAGGGCTCGTAATTGGTACCGAAAAGCGGGATGCCGAAGAGCGCGCCGTCGCCGAGAATTTCACGGACCGCGCCGAGCGAGAACAGCGCCAGCAGGAAGCCGCTGGCCATTCCCAAAGCGTCGAACACGGCAAGGCGCACCGGGTGCTTCGACGAGAACGCTTCCTGCCGGCCGAGGATCATGCAGTTGGCCACGATCAGCGGAATAAACGCGCCGAGTTCCTTGTGCACTGTGGGCACGATCGCGAGCAGCGTGTAGTCGGCGACGGTAACGAAGGTTGCGATGATGATGATGAAGCAGGAGATACGCACCTGTTTCGGAATCCAGTTGCGCAGGCTGGATACCAGGATGCTCGATCCGACCAGCACGAAGAACGTGGCAAGCCCCATCGCAACGGCGTTGACCGCGGAGTTCGTCACGGCGAGCATCGGGCACATACCGAGCACCTGGACGAATACCGGGTTGTCGCGCCAGATGCCCTTGACGAACTCGTCGTATGCGCGGTTCTCTTTGACGATCATTGTCCGTCCCCGCTAACAGCTTGGTCTTTCGGTGCCAGCGGCGGCTCCGCGCCCGGCGGCGGTAATCGATCCGACCAGATCGCTTGCGTTTCGTTGATGATCCGGACGACAGCCTTCGACGAGATCGTCGCACCGGTGATCGCGTCGACTTCATTCGGCTGTGACCGGGTGTTCTTCTTCACCACGACGATTGTGGGGTCGATCGACAGCTCGGCGAAGTTGCCGACGAAGGCCATGTCCTTGTAGATCTTGTCGCCGAGCCCGGGCGTTTCGCGACTCTCGAGGATCTCCATGCCGCGGATCTCGCGAGCGCGCGGCGCATAGCCGTACAGCAGGCCAATAGTGTCCTGAAAGCCGGCGCCGGCACCGGGAATCGCCCAGCCGATGAACTCACCCTGCTCATCGTACCCGCCGTAGATGGATGGCTCGTCCGCGCCTTTATCAACAGACACGATCAGTTGGCCATCCCGGAATACCACCTGCTGCATCTGGCTCACGCCGGGCAGCACCTTGAAAACGGCCGCCTGCAACTCGCGCGCTTTGTTGGCGGTAATGGTCGGCAGCGTCGTCTCGTAAATTCCGATGATCGCGATACCGGATATCAGGCCCGCGATCGCGAGCGTCATGACCAGTCGCAGCGAGCTTGGTGCCGTTGGTACCGGCTGTTCCACGGACGTCATCACGAGTCGACTCCACGACCGAATACGCGCGGCTGCGTGTAACGGTCAATCAACGGCGTCGCCGCGTTCATCAGCAGAATGGCGTACATCACGCCCTCGGGGAGGCCGCCGAACACGCGTATCAACATGACGAGGACGCCGGTGCCGATACCAAAGATCCAGGCCCCGCGCGGCGTCAGCGGTGATGTTACCGGGTCGGTCGCCATGTAAATGGCGCCGAGCATCAGTCCGCCCGAGAACAGTGAAAACAGGGGCGATGGAAAACGCGCCGCATCGATCAGCGTGAGGCCGGCCGAAAACACCACGACCGTCAGCAGGATGCTGACCGGTATGCGCCAGTCGAGGTCACGCCGGAGCCACAGGTAAACGCCGCCCAGCAGCAACAGCACGCCGCTCGTCTCGCCCAGCGAGCCGCCGGTGCGACCCCACATCAGGTTGGCAATCGGGGTCACTTCGCGTTCAAATTTCAGCAAACCGAGCGGCGTCGCCGCGGTGATGCCGTCGATCGGTGCCTGCATGAACGGCAGCGCCAGGCTGCTTGCATAAATGCCGAACGACCCGCCGTCCATGCTTCCGGGTACCCAGGTCGTCATCGCGATCGGAAAAGTTGCGAGCAGGAATGCACGGCCAACCAGCGCCGGATTGAACAGGTTGTGGCCGAGGCCGCCCCAGATGATTTTGCCGAAACTGATGGCGACGAAGCCGCCGAGAAAGGCCATCCAGAGCGGCAGGCCCGGCGGCAGCGACAGGCCCAGTAACAGGCCGGTCAGGATGCCGGTAAAATCGCCCAGCGACGTGCCGCGCGCCGACCGCGGCGTGAACAGCCACTCGGCGAACACCGCGCCAATGATGCAGGTACCGAGCAGCAGTACCGCGCTCAACCCGAAGAACCAGACTGACGCAGCGGTCGCCGGCAGCAGGGCGATGATCACATCGCGCATGGCCTTCGGCGTCGTCATGCCCTGGCGCAGCAGCGGCGCGTGGAACAGCAGAAGATCCGGGTCTTTCTTCATGCGTCCTCCGGCTCCTTGCGGTGCGTCAGGTCGTCCTTGGCGGTGCGAATCAGCTGCACAATAGGAATACTGGACGGACAGGCGAACGTGCAGCTGCCGCATTCGACGCAGTCGAAAAGATGCAGGTCTTTCATCTCGTCGTACTTGCGCGCTTTCGCGAGCCGCGCGAACCGGGACGGGTTCAGAAAATAGGGACAGGCATCGAGACACCGGCCACAACGAATGCACGGATACTCCGTACGCCTGGCAGTTGCCTCTTCGGTAAACACCAGCACGCCCGAACAGCCTTTCAGCACCGGTACGTCGAGGCTCGCAATCGGCCGGCCCATCATTGGTCCGCCCATGATGATCTCGCGCGTGTCGCCCTTGAGTCCGCCGCAAAATCGAACCAGTTCCCGAACCGGCGTGCCGAGCGGCACGATCAGGTTTGCCGGATACGTTACACCCGGGCCCGATACCGTAACGACGCGCTCGATCAGCGGCATGCCGCGTAAAAAATAGTCGGCGATCGCAACGATGGTGCCGACGTTGTTGACATTGACGCCCACGTCGCGCGGCAGCTGGCCGGCAGGTACCTCGCGGCCGAAGACGCTCCGAATCATCATCTTCTCGGCACCCTGCGGGTACTTGACCTCGAGCGGCACGACGCGGATCGGCAGCGCCGGATCAATGTGCTGCTTGAGTACTTCAATCGCGTCGGGCTTGTTTTTTTCGACGCCGATGACGGCCTCTTCGGCGCCGAGTTTCTGGCGCACGATTTCGGCACCTTCGATCAGCGCTTCCGGTCGTTCCAGCATCAGCCGATGGTCGTTGGTGAGGTAGGGCTCGCACTCGGCACCATTGATGAGCAGGTGGCGGATACGAATGCCTTCGGGCACCGACAGTTTGACGTGCGCCGGAAACGCCGCACCGCCCATGCCGACAATGCCCGCCATCTGCACGGCTTCGATAAATTGTTCCAGTGACAGCGATTGCCAGTCGATCGTGTGGCCGAGATCGACCTGCTGCCGCGAGAACGCGTCGGCCGTAATGGCAATTGCCGGTGCAAAGCGACCGTCGGCGCCGCGGAAGTCGCCAATCTGACGAATGGTACCGGTCACCGGACTGTGCAGGGCCGTCGACACGAAGCCGCCGGGCTTTGCTATCAGTTGCCCGCGTCGGACTGCTTCACCCTGCGTCACGACGGCCTGGCTTGGCACGCCAATGTGCTGGCCGAGCGGCATCACGTATTCGCTGACAAACGGGACGCGCTGGATCGGCAGGTCTTCCGTCTGCTCCTTGTGGTGAGCAGGGTGCACCCCGTGCTCGAAGTTGCGACGCAGTCGGCTGAGCGGCAGGCCCATCGTCAGCTCCGTTTCCGCGACGCGAGATCCATTAGACGGCTGCGAATTTTGCTGGCGACTTCTGCTTCGACCTGTTCCTTTACGGCAGCGACTTGTGCTTCCGACTCCTGCTTCAGTGCCGCGAGTTCAGCCGCGTGTTCGGCCGCGACCTCGGCTCGTATGTCCTGCTCCAGCCGGGCGGTGAAGGGGGTGACGATGCCGGCGATTTCCTGCAGCGTCTGCCAGGTCGCGATGCACTGCTCCGCCATTGCCAGCATGCCGGGCTTAACGGCAAATTGTTGTGCCTCATCACCGTCGCCGCTGACGACGTACGGGGCTTTGCCGCTGCGTTGATTGCTCTCCAGTTGCAGCCATTCGTGCAGCGCGACCGGCGTGCCGGCGTCGCTCTGCAGTGGTTCAAAACAGCCGCGGAATCGTTTCTGCTTGAACGCCCAGTCAGCCGGCGACGCCGGCGGACTGTCGTCCGATGCCTGCGCCAGCAGCTCCGCGACCTGCGGGTTACCGTCCAGGTTGAGGCGTGCACCAAACACGCCGTCGGCGCGTGGGTCATAGCGGAACACCGGCAGCACGCGGCATTGCACAGCGAACAGAGCTTGCTCGATGGTCTGGTTGCTGTCGAAGCCGTGACGTGTCGGGCTGGGCGCGTACACCTGCAGCAGCGCCGGTCCGTCGAATGCCAGCGCAGCGAGTACGCTGTCACCGAGGTGAACCGGGTCGGCAACCGAGGTCTGCGCGACAAACGCATTGCGTTGCGCCAGTGCCAATAAACTTAGGTTGCTGCGCGAGTTATTGCTCGGCGCCCGCTCGGCGGCGGATGCCGGATCGCTGGCGAGACCGAAGTCCAGCGCATGCAGCAGCAGAACCTTCACCGGCAGCCCGGAGTTCAGAATGCCGATCAGCTGGGACAATCCCTGGCCGGCGAGCATCGCATCGCTGCCGATCAACAGCAGGGGCGGGCACAGCGCGTGTTCTTCATCGCTGAGATCCTGCCAGCGCAGCGTTCCGAGTTTCTGACGCTGCCAGTCGAGGCCGTCGGGTTGCTCGATCTCCAGGCGGGCCAGTCGCAGCAGGCGCGCGAAAGCCGTGGTTTCCTCGAGCTGGCCCTCGACCAGCCCGGCCGCCAGTCCTGCCGCGTCGCCGCTCAGGTCGATGAGCGCCGGTGCCTGGAACGGGTTGTGCGGGAAGGTAGCTGCCCAGGCGGTGCTGGTGTCGCTGGCAACCGCAATGCCATAACGAGCACGACCGAGACCGTGTTTGCCTTTGACGAAACGGTGGTGGGCGGAAGTTATCTGTTTCGACAGATCGAGCAGCCGGAGAACATAGTCGGTATCGATCGAGTGATCGGAGGACAGTTTCCCGGTGCCTTCGGCCAGGGTCTTGAGATCGACGCGCGGGCTGCTCGTGCGCTCGAGCTGCTCGGTCACGGCGTCGAGGTCGTCGACCGCCAGCGTCGTGGACAAGGTCTCCCGGATCAATGCGGTGAGCGATTCGCCTGCTTCGAGCAGTGCATTGGCGAACCGCTGCGCGACCGGTTGCTGGTGATACTCCGTTGCAGCGAGCAGTTGTCGCACGGCGAGTTTTTCACCGGAGCCGGCTTCTGCGGAGTCGCCGCCGGCCAGCGCGAACTGGCAGTAACGGGACAACAGTAACGCCGGGAGCGCGCCAAGCTCTGCATGTTCGGCCGCGCGTTCCACCGTAGTACCTGCCGTATCCGGCGTAGCGGACCAGGCGGACCAGAGCGTGTGCGCACGTTGCAACAGGGCCGGATCCTGTTCGCTGGCGCTCAGTGCACCAGGTTCGCAGCTGTCGATACAAATGCTGCAGGCTTTGCAGGCGTCGGGGTTGATGGCCAGCGACAGCAGCTCGGCGCTGTCTTTCTTCTGCGCTTCAGCGGCGTGGAAAAACGGCTCGGTGACGGCGACGGGGAGTTCACCCAGTTGCTCGCGGATGCGGTCAATGCCCTCGCCAATCGCCTGCTTGCGATCGTCCGGCAGCGGCATCTTGTCTTTGAGCCAGCCATACGACGTGTCGAGCATCTCGCCGAACGTCACCGCGTCGGCATCGGCGGCTTTACCATTGGAAATGATGCGAGCGGCGAGCTTGCCGGATACCTGCCGCACCGCGTCGGCACCGGTCAACTGAATTCCCGCATCCAGCAGCGCAGCCGGCCGCAGCGCGGCGACACCAATGGCGCTGTCCGGGCAGGCCGTCCAGCAGTTGCCGCAGCCGGTGCACAGCGTCGGGTCGAACACCGGCAGCATGCGCCGCATGGGGCTCAGGTCCCTGAAGGTCGAACTCAGCGGCGGCATCGTGCCCGTCGCAAAATACGGGTCCGGCGTCAGGTCGTCGGCATTGCCGTCGCGGAATACGCTGCCCAGCTGATCCCAGAATCGCGGCAGGCTGGCGTAATGATCATCGTCCCGGGCCAGGTGGCGAACGGCGTCCGGCGTCCGGCGTGCGATATCGATCGACGGGTCCGACGTAGCGGCGGTGTCGGGTGACGTGGCATCGTCCGCGCCGCCGCCGTCGAGCCCCTGCTGGAGCGCGGCCAGCAGCGCTTCGGTGCGAGCGTCATCCAGCCCCTCGAGCATCCGCCGTCGTGCGGCCAGGACCTGGCGCGCTTTGACGTCGAGCAGCCGCGCGTCGATCATCCCGCCCAGCAGGGCGCCGAGCAGCGTCTCCTGGCGCAGTGAATGCGTTGCTGCGCCATCATCGTGCGGGACCGTGACTGTTTGTGTGGTGCCGGCAACCGACACGGTGGCGGCAATTGTGTCGAGCGTGATGTCGGCCCGCAGATCGTCGCCGGGATCCTGCAACGAATCATCGCCGTGCGTCAGTACATCGACCAGGCTCGTGAACCCTTGTCGCCAGGACACCGCGGGTCGGCACCGAATGCGGCCGCCGGCGAGTTGCTGCAACAACGCCCCCGTAATGCCGGCCAGCTCGCTGGCGTCGCTGCCGCCAGCGCGCCGTATCGCGACCGTCACCGCGTTTTTCTGCGTCGGTGGCACCTCGTTCGGATCGGCACGCAGACCTAAGTCGGCAAGGTGCGGGTAGGCACGCCGCAGCGTGTCGAGCAGAATCTCGCGTTTTGGCTGATGACGGGTCGTGTCATCAAATTCGAGGCCCAGGTAAATCGGTGCGACGGCATCGTCGACGGCATCGCGACACAGGCGCACGAGGTCGGTAACTCGCAGGGGCAGGCCGCCAACGCCGTAGATGACGGGGCGGCAATGCGAGTGCTTGTCGCTGTCGAATCGACCGAGGCCGGCGCGAATTTCCCGGGTCAGTGGCGGTTCGCCCGACAATAGCGGGTCGACGCGCTCAAGGACCAGTACCTTGCGGCGACCGGACAACGCGGCGCCGATTGCGGCAACCGGGAATGGCCGCAGTGACTGGATACCCAGCACTCCGACGCGTGTTTTGTGACTTTTACGCAATACATCGGCCGCGACACGCGCCGTCTCAACGGCAGCGCCCACTGCCACGAGCACGGTCGTTGCATCGTCGATGCGATATTCCGAGACCGCGGTGTGGCTGCGCCCGGTCAGCTCCGCGTATCGCTCAAACGCAGCCGTCAGTGCTGGCTCGACGAAATCGTCGAGAAAGGGTTTCTGTGCGAGGGCACCCAGGCTGAAGCTGTCGGCGTCATACAGCGCACCGAGCAGGGCCGGCTCATCGAGGTCGTGCCAGGAGGGCACCCGCCGCCGCGTTGGCCCGAATAGCAGTTGCTGCGCCGGTGTCGGTGAGTCGATCGTCGCATCCGCGGCACCGAGGAATCGCTGGGCCTGGGTAGGCGACAGGAGCCGCACGTCCTGTGCCGCAATCGCCGTTTCCCGACCGTCCATGACGACGATGCCGGGTAGCAGTGTCTGTTCAGTTGTACGTCTTGCAATAGCTGTAAAATCAACAGCTTGTTGTACATTTCTAGCAAACAACATGAAGAAACCGGAGTCGCCGCTCAGGTGCACAGAGTCGTGCCCGTTGCCCAGCGTACCGCCGTGCGCCGGTGTCGCGCGCGTACCAAGATGCAGGACCATTGGCGCGTGTTTGCCGGCCGCCGAGACCAGCAGATCCTGGGCGGCTGCGATGTCGGGCCCGGACAGGAAAGCGGTGGCGCGGCGCCCGGTCAGCGCCAGGCCGGTTGCTGCCGCCACAATGCCGCGCGGTCCCTCGGCTACGTGCGCCGCCAGTGTCTCGTCGAACTGATTGCCGTCACCCCGCGCAATTTCGCCTAGCCAGACTGAATCTGCCTCACCGGACGGAAACGAGCCGCCGAGCACTGCGTGCCCGGCGATGCCGGCTTCGGTCAGTGCGACTGCACTGTTGCCGTCGAGCACGGTCACGAGGCCTTCGTCCCGGATATCGCTACCGGCGGGCGCGCCGAAAGCCCGACGATACCAACGTACAGCGGAAGCGCGCAGCCCGGACATCAGTTGCGTGCCGTCCGTCGCGTTTCCTGTTCCGGAAACTGTTCTTTCTCAAGCCAGACGATCGAGCGAGTCGCACAGCGAAACACGGCCTCGGGCCGGGCAGGGCCGCCGGCGGAGTAGTCAATGACCGGCAGGTTATTCTCCATGTGAATCAGGCCGGGCGCGGCGTCGGCAACGCACTTGCCGCAGGCATCGCAGGCGACGGCGCAAAGCTGCGTGGCCGCGGCGCCTGCCAGCGGAATATTGCACTGCACGAACAGGTTTTGTTTGAGCGGCACGAGTTCGAACAGGTCCCGGGGACAGGCGGCCACGCAGTCGGGACACGCACGGCATTTATCGGTGTCCACCTGCGGCAGGCCGTTGGCGTTCATGTGGATCGCGTCGAATGTGCAGGCGACCTCGCAGTCGCCCAGCCCCAGGCAGCCCCATGCGCAGCCCTTGCCGCCGCCGGAAACCACCGCCGCCGCGCGACAGCCTTCGAAGCCGCGGTACTCAGCAATCTGATTGGCCTGTCGAGCGCCGCCGGCGCAGCGCAGCCGCGACACCAGTTTTTCCTGGTGCCCGGCATCGACCTGCAGAAACTCTGCGATGCGTTCGATATCGGCATCCGTGCTGACGGTGCACTGGCCGGGATCAACCTCACCGGTAACCAGTTTTTCGGCGAACGGCAGGCAGCCCGGTTGACCACAGGCGCCGCAGTTCGTGCCCGGCAGCATCTCGTTGGTCGCTTCGATGCGCGGATCTTCGTCGACTTTGAGGAAACGTTGCGCGATCGCGAGGATTGCGCCGAAGAGCAACCCAATCCCCACCATAATGGCCGGCGCTATCAGCAGACTATTCATCAGTTAAACGGTTCGGCGCGCGCGACCAGTTCCTCGAGGCCGGGTTCGTTCGGGTCCAGCGGTTTGCCGGGATGAATGCATTTGGCCGGGCAGATCTCGGCGGCCTTCACGAGGTCGGCGTAGGGCCCCGCTTTGGGGTCGCTCAGGATTGCCTGTTTGTTCTCGTTGTAGGTGAACATCATCTTGTTGACACCCATGCAGTCGTCGCAGGTCGTACACATTTCCGTGTCCAGCCAGGCCTCGTCGAAACTCAGCGCATCCTCGCTGTCATCTGCGCCGTTCGTCTGTGCGTCTTCCTCTGCTTCCGGCTCGACGGCTGGTTCGGGCTTCGCTGCGGGTTGCGTCGGCAGCTTTTTCGACGGCGCCGAGCTACCGACTATTGACGACAGATCGCCCCCCATCAGCACATCAACCAGTTGCCCCATCACCTCATCGGCTGCCTCGGAACGTACGCTTTCCAGCTGCTCCTCGTGGGTTTTGAGAAGCTGCTCGCGTTCCACTGCATCTGCCGCGCGCTGCTCCTCGATGACGCGCTCGATCGCCGCCTCGACGTAGAAGTTGTGAATGCCGGCAAGCTCCTGGAGCGAGCGCCAGTAATTGAGTCGGTCGCGGCATGCGAATACCAGCGCCCGCGACACCACCAGTTGCACCAGCACACCGTTGTCGTCGATGCCCCAGACGCACGGCAACTGCCGCTCCGCCGCGTCTTCGTCGAGCGCCAGGTATGCATCGATCGGCACGAGGTCGGGGGAGTTGACGCCGGCCGGAATGACGCGAAAATGCTCATGCAGTGCCGGCATCAGTAACGCGTAGTCGGCAAACGTGAACGCCAGTTGCATCTCGGTAACTTCACCGCTGGCGTTACGGTAGTCCAGCGTCTCGACGGGCCAGTCGCGGTCCGCCTGCGGGTTGCCATCGAAGCTCACGCGCTCGGCGGCGCGATCACCGGCTTCGGGGTTGATCAGGATAAACGGGTGGGCACGGCTCTCCAGAGCGGCGCTGGCCACGAACCATGCATCGAGCAGCGGTTTTTCTGTGCGGGTCTGCGTGCCGCGGTTGATCAGGTGCAGGCTCGCGCGATTGCTGCTTAGCGCGCAATTGAAGCCTGCCAGCAGGTCCTCGTGACGTGCCGCCGAGGTCTGGGCCACGACCACGTGTCGATGGCCGACGCCGAAGTAAGCAAGCTCGAATCGATACGCGTCGAACGGGCCGTCGCCAGGCTCTGCGCCGGGGTTGTCATAGGCGCGTACCCAGCTCAGCACGTGCACCGGGCGCCGTGAACCCAGCAGGCGTGAAAACGACGGCAGACCGTCGGTGGCAAGGTAGTCAGCCGAGACCAGCGCAACGATGGGCGTTGTCAGCTGCAGTTCTTCGTCGGCAAAGGCCTGCCAGTCGAAGTCGGCAAACCAGGAATCGTGGACAGCCGCAACGTAGCCGTCGTCCATTTCGAGTCGCGCGATTCGGACCGCGATGAACAGGCTCGCAAAACGCTTGGCGTCGTCATCGAACATCTCGCCCGCGGTACTGCACGGGTCGTCGCTTTCGACGATGTCGAGCGCCGGCTGTGCACTGAAATACGGATCGGCGATCCGACCGGCGATACGCACGGCGGCCGGTGTTTCTTCCCAGGACTGCAGTTCGTCCAGTGCGCGCTCAATGCGGCCGCGCCGCTCGGCTGACATCTGCACGCTGCCTTTCGAACGTTTCTCCAGCATGCCGGACAAAGCGCCGGTATCGAAGTGACTGGCGCCAGAACCGACGCTGTCTTTGACTTTGCCGGGTGCGCCGGCATCGGCTGACTTGGCGTTTTCAACGTCAAGCAAGGCCTTCAGGCCACGGCTACACCGGGCTATTTCCTTGCGGAACTGTTTGCGCTGCTGCTCGCGCTGATGACGAATGGTGTGCAACAACAAGTGCAGGGGGACGCTGGGGCTGTAGCCCAGGAACACGCCGCCTTCCGCCAGGCAGGCCTGCAGCCTGATAAGGCCGGATTCGAGCTGCTCGCGGTTGGCCGCATTGAGACCGAGGTGTTCCTGCAGCGCATCGGCAGCCGCGCGAAACGTACCCGGTGCGTCGACCGGGTCGGCGTTCGGCATTGACCGGCGTATATGCCGCTCCAGCCACGCCAGGTTGTCCTTCAGGATGCGGTCCTGGTCCGCGCCCAGCGCCATCTCGTTGAGCGCTTCCGCCAGGTGTTCGCTCAAAGGCTTCGCGAGCGGGACGCCCGTATCGTCAGCCGGTGGCGCGAGGTAAAGCGGGTATTGATAACGGATGCTGGAGGCGTCGCGATAGGGGTTCAGCAAGGCCGGCAGTATGCCATCCAGGGGTGCGCCCGCCGCCGCGATCGCCGCAGGCTCGCCGTAATGGAAGCGACGGAGTTGGTCGACGATGTCGGCAGCAGAGTCGCTGCCGGTCGGATCGGGTTCTGCGCTGTGAGTGTTGTCTGTCACCGAGTTCATTGTGGCGTTCTCTGCCCTGTTCGCTGATCGAGGCTAGATGGCGAAGTGATCGAGTGCCTGATTCATGCCGGCAAGTTTCTCGTCAGTGCTCATGTCGAGTCCCTTCGATGTCATTATGTCGTACCGCGGCGCATCCGGGTTGTGATAAAGAATGCCCAGCGGCAATACGGCTGAGTTCTCGGCAAGCGCACGGGCGGCCGCGAGGTCCGACGGGTCATGCTCGGCGTGATTCGGGAACATCCGCTTCACCGAATCGTCGACCTGCACACCTTTTTCATGCGTGAGCAGCTGCATGCGCGCCGGCTCATCCTGCAGGCCCTTGCCGATCGACTCGACGTACACCGGGCAGCGCTGGATGATTCGCACGAAGCTGGTGCCCTTGTGTTCGTGTGCTTTCTTTATGACTTCGTGCCGGAGCGGGGCGTTCCAGTCGACAATTTGCGCGACAAAAGAAATATTCGTGACGCCGAGCGTAACGGTCAACGGATTCAGCGGTGGCAGCAATGCGCCTGCCGGGTGCGTGTTGGTCGGTATATTCAACGGCGTGGTGGGCGAGGTCTGCTTCTTGGTCAGCCCGTAAATGCCGTTGTCGAAAACCAGCACCGTGATGTCCATGTTGTAGCGCAGTGCGTAGATCCAGTGCGCAGCGCCAATCGAAAAGCAGTCGCCGTCACCGGTGGCCACCCACACGTCGAGATCTGGCCGCCGCGATTTGACACCGCAGGCAACCGGCAATGCGCGGCCATGCAGTCCATGAAAGCCGTAGGTCTTCATGTAGTGCGGCAGCCGACTGGAACAGCCGATGCCGGATACGGCCACCGTCTTTTCCGGTTTGATTTGAGAATCACGGCACACCCGATGCACGGCCGCCAGGATGCCGTGGTCGCCGCAACCGGTGCACCAGCGCGGCACTGCGCCGCTGTAATCTTCTAGCGTGAAGTAACGCTCTTTGACCTCGAGAGACCAGTCACCCTTTAAGCCGAACATGTTGCTGCTCCTTTAATCTCTGCGAGGCGCGATTCAATAACTCTGCCGATGGTGCCTGGTTGCAACGGATGCCCGGGAACCAGGGACCAGCAGTCGATATCCATCAGGGTTTGACCCCGTAAGACCATCGCGAGCTGCGAATAGCGGCGATTTTCCGCGGTAATCATCGGGGCCGTCGGGTCATCGCTGTAGTTGATCTCGATGGTCATGACTTTCTTGAACCCCGAAAAAATCTCTTTCAGTCCGGGTTCCAGTGGCGACATGAATCGAAGGTGGACGGATGACACTTTGTGACCTTGCGCCCGCGCCAGGTCAACCGCTTCTTCGATAGCACCCAGCGTTGAGCCCCAGCCGACAATCAGCAGGTCACCGGTTGGGTCACCGTGAATTTCCGGCGGCTTTAGCGTTGCAGCCAGCGTTGTCAATTTGCGGCTGCGCATATTCATGCCTTCCTGGTTCGACTCCGAGTCGTACGCAATCTTGCTGTTACGATTGTGAGCAAGGCCGGTCAGGATGTATTCGCCGCCACGCATTCCCGGAATGGGGCGCTCCGACAGGCCGGTCTTCTCATCCCAGTTGTACGGCGCAACGTCTTTATCCCAGGCCGATTGATCGACCGGAGGCGCAAACCAGTCCTCGGTAACGTCGGGGCGCTCGATAGGCTGTACGCCGGTCGCAAGGTTGGCGTCGGTCAATACGACGACCGGCGTGCGGAACGACTCAGCCAGTTTGCGGGCCATGATGACGAAGTGGAAGCACTCTGAAATAGTGCTGGCCGCAATGACAATTTTCGGCGCGTCGCCTGTCGCACCGTAAAGAGTGGACAAAAGGTCTCCCTGTTCGACCTTGGTCGGCAGACCCGTTGACGGTCCGCCGCGCTGCACGTTGACTATGACCAACGGCACCTCGGCCATTACCGCGAGACCGATCATCTCCGTTTTCAGCGCCATGCCGGGGCCGGACGTAATTGTGCAGGCCGTCTTGCCGGCGTACGACGCGCCGATGGCAAAGCCGATCGCCGCAATCTCGTCCTCGGCCTGGTGCACGAAACCGCCGGTGAGGTGAAAATCGTCCGCGAGGTAGTGTGACGCCGACGTGGCGGGCGTAATCGGATACATCGATACGAGGTCAATACCTGCCGCCATGACACCCAGCCCCACCGCAGTATTGCCGTTGATAACGACGGCGGACTGCAGGCGGCCTTCATCGGTTGCCGGTATTTCGAATTCATACGCCAGGTTGTCGCGCGCAAACGCGAAGCCGGCGTCGAATAACTTGTGGTTGGTGTCGATGACTGCCTGTTTCTTGCGACGAAATATCTTCGCGATTTCGTCCTTCGCTATGTCAACGTCGCGCCGATAGATTTGGCACATCATGCCGAGTACGAACATGTTCTTGCCCTTGCGGGCGTTGTCCACAATTTTCAGGCATTCACGCTCGATCGGCAGTTCATGCACGACGAGGCCCCGCTCCTGAAAATCGGCCAGCGCTTCCTTGTATTGCTGCCGGATTTTCTCATCGGGATCTTCGGCCCACATGCTTTCGAGCAGTACGACGGTGCCTTTCTTGTAGGCGCCGTTCATGATTCGCGAATACAAAACCTGCTCGTTGAAGGCGACGACCATGTCGGCTTCATCGCCCATGTTCGTCATGTATTTCGATCCCATGCGCACGCGAATACCGCTGGCACCCTGGCGCTCACGTGCCGGGGGCTGAATTTCCGCGGGTATGATCTCGACGGTCCAGACGCCGTTGCCCATCTTGCCGCTGACCAGGCCGAGGACCTGCCCGCATTTCTGCGCGCCCTCGCCGGAGTCGCTGACGATTTCTACGATATGTTGCGTCACGTGTTGCACGCCGTCTTTTGCTGCTTGTGTCATGTCGTCGCTTGCATCCTGTGCGGCGGCCCCGCCTTGCGAGGCAGTGGCTCCGCTTTGTTGTATCGTGCTGATTTTCTCGATCTTGTGGCGAAATTCCTCGATAGCCGACCAGCGCGTTTCCCGCGCAACCTCGATATCGTGGGTGTGTAACGAGCGGCGCAGATCATAGCCGAGTACGGGCCTGAGCGGGCGCGGCACGGACAGCTTGACCCACCACGTTTTATCTCGTTTAAACAAATACTTACTGTCGCCAGCGACCTGTGAATCAGACATTTTAAACCCCGACGTACCTGCTTTGGGTAAGGTGTACCTTTTCCCGCGTGTGGGGGCGTTTATTACACGAGGTACAGGTGGTGTATATAGGTATAAACACCCGTGACAGGATTGATTGTTTTTACAGGAAAAGTGGCCGCAGACAGACCTGGAATGACGGCGTTCGCGCCGCCGTCCCGAGCGCTTAAGTTAACGCCCGGAAAACGTGATCGGCCGCGCTTACCTGCGGCTAGTTGTTCTTCGCACCCTGGTCGATCCAGTCGGCTATGAGCTGGATTTCGTCGTCGGCAAGCGGGGTACCCCTGCCGTCAGCCCACGATTCTTCATGGTGTGGCGGCATCCGGATTTCGGGGTCAGTTTTGCCGGCAATCACCCGGTATAGCGTGCTGGAAATACTGCTGCCGGGTACGACAACTGCTCCCAGTGCGGTGCCTTTCATCACGCTCTCGTAGTCGCTAACACTGAAGCCACTGGCGGCGACGCCCTCGCCAGCACTTGTGTGACATTCGATACAGGCGATCTCCAGAATCGGCTGCACGTCAGCCGAGTAACTGACTTCACTGCGGCCGCAGCCGGCGATTCCTGTGCTGATCGCGATTGCACTGATACTAACTAGGAGTCTTGGGTTCATGACTCACTCTCCTGTAATTGCATTGTGAGTCTGGCACTAACGTACTTCGATGCCGATAAGTAGTTTCCGTCTATTGCGAGGTTCCCCAGGCAGGTTGAGACGTTGGATTGGGCAAGGCTCAATCGAGCACAATATGGACGCGCCGGTTACGTTTGCCCTTGTTCTCAATCTTGCTGACACGCACGTTGCCGATCTCCTGCGTGTTGTTCACGTGCGTGCCGCCGCAGGGCTGGTAATCGACATCGGCGATGCGGACGGTGCGAATATCGCCGGCGCCGCGCGGCGGTTGCACCGACATCGTGCGCACCAGTTCAGGGCGTTCGTCCAGCTCAATTTCTGTAATCGTGCCGAACTCGATCGGGTATGCGCCGGCGACGAGTTCAGTTAAGCGAGCGGTGAGATCGTCTTTGTTGATTTGATGCTCGCCGAGATCAAAATCCAGGCGACTTTTTTCAGCACCGACCGATCCGCCGGTGACCGGCACAGGAATCAGTGACCCCAGCAAATGCATGCAGGTGTGCATGCGCATGTGCTTGTAACGCCGCTCCCAATCGAGTGCCGTGTGCACGGCATCGCCTGCTTTCAAACCGTGCGCATCAGTATCAAGCTGATGCTTTATCTGGCCGGGCGAATCGCTCTTTCTGGTGTCGATGATTTTGTATTGAGTACCGTCGGGTGCGGTGAGAACGCCGGTATCGCCGGGCTGCCCGCCACCCAGCGGGTAGAAGATCGTTTGGTCGAGCTCGATCCAGTCGCCATCGACAGCCGTGATCGTTGCCTGCAGCGTTTTCTGGTAGCTGTCGTCGTAATAGGCTTTACGAACGTCTGACATGTGCATTCCCCTGCAAGAGCGTTAATGGGGTCAGAGTACATTTATCGATAGTAATTGGGGTCAGAGTGCATTTACTGGATAAATGTACTCTGACCCCATTAATTTTGACCCCATTAATTTTCTTGTTTCGCCATGGGTTTGACGAGGTAGTGCGCCAGGGCTGGTAACAGCAGCAGCGCGCCAAGCATGTTCCACAGGAACATGAATGTCAGCATCAGTCCCATGTCCGCCTGGAATTTGATGGCGGAGAATATCCAGGTACCGACGCCGATCGCCAGGGTAAACCCGGTAAAGCCAACGGCCATGCCGGTCGTATGCAGCGTCTTGAAGTACGCCTCATACACAGACATGCCCCGCTTCAGGTAGGTCTCCATCTTGCTGTAGATATAGATGCCATAGTCGACACCGATCCCGACGCCCAGCGCGATGACGGGCAGGGTCGCGACTTTCACGCCGATCCCCAGGAAAGCCATCAGCGCCTGGCCGAGCACTGAAGTTAAAGCCAGTGGCACGATGATGCAGACAACGGCGCGCCATGATCGGAACGTCAGAAACACCAGGAAGCTGACGACGCCGTACACCAGTGCCAGCATCTGGTATTGCGCCTTGCCAATCACAATATTGGTGACCGACTCGATACCGGCGTTACCGGCGGCGAGCACGAACCGTATGTAACTCACTGTCGCTTGCGGCAAGATCCATGTCTAAGCTTTCAGTGCTGTACTCAGCGGAAAAAGCCTCGGCAACCCGGATGACTTCCTGCAGGGTTTCAGCCTTGTGATCATTCAGGAAAATGAGAATGGGTGCCATGCTGCAATCGGTGTTAATCAGGGTGCTCGGTACCGAAGCAAGCGAATTGTTCAGGATGTATCGATTGCGGCTCAGGGTGTGCCATTTTGGATTACCCTCATTCATCGCCATGATCGCGCGCTTGGAGATATTGACAAGGGACACGACGGACTGGACGCCAGGTGTTTCTTGCATCACCTCCTGGAATCGGTCGACCGCAGACACGGTTGCGTACTCGCCACACTTCTGCGGCGGTGTCTGAATCATTGCCACGAATACATCAGTGCTGGTTGTAAAGTTTTCTGTAAGGAACGCATTGTCCAGGTTGTAGCGGGAGTTGGCGCGCAGCTCGGGCGCGCCGGGATCGAGGTCGCCGATCCGCAGGTCCTTACTGCCATAAAACCCGGCACCGAACATCGCGATAGCGACGACAATCACAACGGGGGCAAAGGGCGGTTTCGCAAAGTTCGCGATGAACGGCCAGAGTTTCGACGGGTTAGCCTGTTTGCGTTCCAAAAAGCGCACAGACGACTTGGACAGGCCGGTATAGGACATCAGTACCGGCATCAACACCAGGTTCGTGAATATCAATACAGCAACGCCGATACTGGCCGTCATCGCCAGTTCCTGGATGACCGGTATCTCAATGACCATCAGCGTAAGGAAACCGATGCCGTCGCTCACCAGCGCAACAAGCCCCGGAATATAGAGGGCTCGAAACGCGCGCCTCGCAGACCAGAACGAACCGGCGCCAAAAAAGAAACGCACCGCGATATTGTTGATGATCTGTACGCCGTGACTGATACCAATCGCGAACACCAGGAACGGCACCAACATGGAGTAGGGGTCCAGGCCGAAACCGAGCGTGTGTAACAGGCCGAGCTGCCAGATAACCGCGACCGTTGAACAGGTGATCGGCACCAGCGTCGCGAACAGGCAGCGCGAGTACAGGGCCAGTAACACCAGGGTGGTCACGAGCGCCACGCCGAAGAAAATAGCGACCAGGGTGGCGCCTTCAATCAGGTCGCCGACCACCTTGGCGAAACCGGTGATGTGAATCTTGATGGTGTCCGTCTGGTATTTATCGCGAACCAGTTCTTCAAGACTCCGTGAAAAATCCCGATAGTCGAGTTTTTCGCCGGTCTCCGGATTGATGTCGGTTAGCGGTGCAATGATCGCTGACGACTTGAAATTATTGGCGACCAGGCGACCGACCTGGCCCGAGCGGAGAATATTGACGCGCAGCTGCTCAAGCGACTGTTCAGAGCCATCGTAGCCGTTCGGAATAACGGTGCCGCCGCGAAAACCTTCTTCCGTGACTTCGTTCCAGCGTACGTTGGGCGTCCAGATCGACTGCAAGCCGGACCGGTCAACGCCCGGGATGTAAAAAACCTCATCGTTGATAAGGCGCAGCGCTTCCTGAAAGTCCTTATCGAATATGTCGCCGTCCGTAGTCTCGACGATGATGCGGATCGAATTACTGAGGCTCGCAAGGTCGGCCTTGTTGTCGAGGTAATTCTGGATGTAGGGGTGCGAGGTGGGAATCATCTTTTCGAAACTGGCGTCCGGCTCGAGCTTCAGAGCCTGAAAAGCGAAAAACGCGGTCAGCAAAGCGAAAATGATGATGACGGGAATTCTGTTCTCAAACAGAACACGCTCAGCTATCGGTGGACGTTCCTGCCCCGTCAATCCCGTCTGCATGTTTTTAGATTCACTCATGACGACCCCCGGTCACTGCGTCACTTTCAAGCAAGGAAACGCCGCCAAATCCTACCAATAGAAGTTTTCCATCGGCCGTCTCTGTAACGCTGCTGTAGACCCGGTTGCCGGTCGTCGGAATAATTTTGAAGCTGCTACCGTGGTCGTTGCTCAAGAGAACGGCACCCGCGGAACCCACCAGGACGATCGTGCCATCAGGCTTCACCATGCCGCCAAGAAGCGTGCGTTGATCGCCGGTATCAACGACCGACCAGGTCGCGCCTTCGTCAACTGAGCGGAAGACATTACCTTTGAGACCAAACACGAGCAGGCTGCCATCTGTGGCTGCAACAGTGCCAAAAAAGGAACCCGCGTAAGGCGACTCCGGCCGCTGCCAGGTCTGACCGCGATCCTGGGAACGCAGCAGGGTGCCGGCTTCGCCCGCAATCAGGAGCGTGCCCGCTGCACTGCGCGTCATGTCGTACAGGTGATACTTGTCCGGATTTTTCAGACGGTTTGACTCCAGACGCCATGTTGATCCGCCATCCGACGTATGCAGAAAGACGCCATAGGCGCCGAATGCGTAGCCGTCGTTTTCGCTCGCGAACCACACGTTCAGGAGGGGCGTTGTAACCCCTTCTTCCAGCACCGCTGTTGCGTCTTCGACTGCAAACATCGCATCGTCAAGCGCCCACTCGAGATCTTCCACGGTTTCCGGCGTCGCCTCTGCAAGCGCCGCTTCAAGCACTGTGACCTGTTCCTCAGCCGCCGCCACCGACAGGCGCGCGACGTCGATGCCGGTCAGTTTTACCTGCCAGCTTGCGCCGTTGTCTGTCGACTGCAGCAAAAAGCCATCGTGCGCGGCGGCCCAGGCTTTACCCGGACTCGCGAATGCCACCGCAGTGATTGCAAGCGACACGGGCACATCAGCATGGGTCCAGCTCGAGCCCTTGTCATCGGAGTACAGGATATGCCCCTGTTCCCCGACAACCAGGAGGCGTCCACTACTTGTCGCCGCGTCGAGCAGGAGGCTCGCCTGTGCGGACTCTGTTTTAATCGCCGGGAGTGTAGCGAAGCTGGTCGCCTTGCCTTCGTCTGCAATTGCGACCCCGGCAAAGAAAACCAGCACTACCGACAAGTGCGCGGCAATCATACGCGCGCTGCGTCTTCCTGTTGATGCATCAACGCGCATGATAACCGTCCCCCCCGGGCATTATTGTTGGACTACCGAACGCCAGAGCGGCGCAATGCGGCAGGCGTATATTCGCGTTCGTCGACCTTGTAGTCCCAGTTGTACTGGTAGCCCTTTAGCTCGTTACCCAATCCAATCGGCAGGTGCCGGCCGGAAATCAGGTCATGCGAGGTTTCAGCGGCATACCAGGGTACGCTGACCTGGTAATGAATATTGTTGTGCGCCTCTTTGACGCGCCACAATTCGCCGCGACCGTCATACAGGTCAGCGACACTGATTTGCCAGGTGTCCTCATCGACGTAAAAAGTGCGCTTGGCATAGATATGGCGCTGACCTTCTTTCAAGGTCGCCTCGACAACCCAGACACGATGTAACTCGTAGCGCAAATATTCCGGGTTCATATGTCCCGCAAGCACGATGTCTTTGTACTTGAGATTCTTGTCCTCAAGCTTGAAGGCATTGTAGGGGATGTAGAGTTCTTTCTTGCCGACGAGTTTCCATTCATAGCGATCAGGCGCGCCGTTGTACATGTCCAGGTCATCAGCGGTGCGCAGGCCGTCGGAAGCATTACCCGGTCCGTCGTACGCAACATCCGGAGCGCGACGCACACGACGTTGCCCGGCGTTGTATACCCACGCGTCACGCGGGTCGGCAACCTGGTTGATGTTCTCATGCACCAATAAGACGTCACCCTCGAGGCGAGCTGGCGCCTTGATTGCCTGTTTGTAGTAGAACAAGCGATTGGCTGGCGCACCCGTAAGATATTGTGCAAAGGTCAGTTGGTCCTCAAACACCACCGGGCTGAATGCCCCGCTCGACTGCACAGGGATCTGCGTATAACTGCGTTTCACGCTGCCGCCGCGATAACGCAGCACGTGATTCCATACCACTTCAATGCCCGATTTCGGGATCGGGAACGGGCAATACGAGTCGACATTTGTCAGTCCATTGCCGCCGTCAGTGGTCGCTGCCGTAACAGCGTCTTTCTTTATTTCGTCGTAAATACCAGCGGGGTAGGCCGCCGTACGGTGGGTCGTGTAAACCGGCATGCGGAACGTATCCGGATAACGCTTCAGCAGCGCAATCTGTCCCGTCGAGAGGTTGTCTTTATATTGCTCGAAGTTCTGCGCAGTTATTGTGAATAGCGGCTTCTCGTTGGGAAACGGGTCAACCAGCGGCTCACCCTCGACGTAGCCTGCAGGCATTTTTGTCAGACCGCCGGTCCACGCTGGAATAGTGCCTGCCGCGTTGCCGGCACGTTCTGCGCCTATTGGCGTAAGTTTGTCGCCGCCGAGGCTCGCCGCCTGTTCCGCTGAGAGTTCCGCGAATGCGTTCTGCGCGGCCAGGCCAAGCGCAGCCAGGATTGTGAGTTTTGCAAAAGTTTTCATGATGTTATTGCTCCTGGAATTCAAATCAGAAACTGACGGAAACAGACAGGGACAGGAAATCCCGGTCTTCGACGGTGTTGTAGTCGCCGCCCGAGAATGCCGTGTATGCCAGCGAACCAGTATACCGATTGAGGTATTCGGCTCCGAGGCTCAGCGTCAGGGCTTTCGCGCCTTCAGTAAAGTTTGAGTTGGGCGAGTAACCGTCAACGTCGTGCGACCACGCGAGACTGGGCGTCAGGTTGATGCCGGCGAACACGTCGTTGTACACGAGGCCTGCGCGCATGCGGTAGCCCCAGGATGAATCGGTCACGTAGCCATCGGTCGTGCAGTTGCTGGCATTGCGTGTTGGGCTGGGACGATGCCGGACGATGAGGCATTACCCGTGCCTGCGCAGCGTAGATCGAACTGCATCCGCGGAATCGGCAGCTCCCGGATGACGTGCCAGCGGGATCGGGTTGAAGTAACCCATACCGTAGGTCGGGTTACGGCCGTAGCGTTGCACCGATTGTTCCGGCAGGTCGCCAACCCAGTTGGCACCGATCTCGGCGGCGATAGTCAGACGGCTCGCGCCCATAGACCTGGTCAAAAAAGCGGATGAGCGTAACCTGCGCCTGTGTCACCGGCATGAGGTCGTAGCCGCTGGCGGCTGCCTCCTGGCCCTGCCGCTATGACCCTGGGCAACACGGTCGACCAGGGCGCCTCACCGACGGCCCCCTGCAGGATCTCGGTCGTGTTGATCTGTACCGGGAAGTCGGGTCGATAGCTGACCTCACCCGATACCGCGAACCCTGCGAAATTGGTCGCGACGCTCACGCCGAACAGCTCGATGTCTTCCGGAAATTCGGCGAAATACTGCGGGTTGCCGCCGAGCGGATCGCCCGGAATAAATGGTGTTCCAGCCGGGCCGCCGAGCGATTCGTTCGCCGAGGCGAAGCCGCCCAGGTAGGGGATGCGGCTGTGGATGTTCATGTAGTAAAAACCGAACTCGGAGCCGGCAAGCTTCTCGGCGAAGTAGCGAAATGCAATGCCGTACTGGCCGTTGTCGTCCGGCTCGATGTCAGGCTGACGCGTGATGAACAGGCCAGCGGGTATGGCGCCCGGAATGCCAAGCATGTTGACCTGGTCGCTGAAGGGGACAAAGACCGCAGCGTCACGACGTTACAGCCTGTGGCAGGCAACATCCGCGGTCGAAAAATAGGTTCCGCAGCCGTCTATGACCGTCTTTTCCCATTTGAGCTGGTAAAACGCCTCGATGCTCAGCGCGTCCGTCACGCCGGCAGCGAACGTCAACATCGCAACGGGCAGCAGGCCTTCCTTGATCTCAGCGCCCGGACGCCGGAATGCAGACACGTCGATGGGATTAACTGAGTTAACGCCGTTTTGAATAAAAGTGCTCTCACCCCAGCTAATCACCTGGCGACCCAGACGAACATCCAGCGGAGCTTCGTTTTCGCCAAGGTAAAACGTGTTGTAGATAAACGCGTCCAGGAGCTCGATGCCCGAGGCCTGTGCGAAATCGTCGAAGCCGCTGTCTGCCAGTTTCTCGTTGGGCGTGTACAGGTTGGCTGAGTTGCCGTGCGGCCGTTTGCCGTTGGCAAGCTCTTCGTCGTACCAGTACTTGGCACGCACGAACACGCCGAAATCGCCTTTACGCAGCTCGAGGTCGTGAACGCCTTTCAGGATCAACGAAAAGATATCACCGTCTTTAAAATTGAGGTCACCGTCGTCGGCGGTACCGGTCGAAGCCGTACCGAAGCCCGGCGCATTGCCCGGCGTAACCAGTCAGTGGCTCCATCTCCGACATGCGCCAGCTGGCGCCCAGGGAGATCTGGGAATTGAAGCTCCCCTCGAATTCTCCCAATTCAAATTCGCCGGCCATCGCTGGCACAGCCACCAGGCTTGCGAACGCCGCAAACCCACCGCAGATTAATCCCCATCGCCAATTCATTTCGGCCTTCCTTTTGGTTGTTTCAATTATTGTCAGTTTTTCTTCGTTCTTGAAGACGCGCAGTGACGCGTCCCTTTATTAATGATCTCGTCTCAGCAATCGAGCTCGATGATAAAGACGAGTAGCATGCGCCCGCATGAACGTCAATTCGGACACGCGTAAGAGACCCTGTCAATACGGACTTGTTCGGACGGGTGCAGCGCCAGGCTTGATGCACCACGACCGGATCAACCCATGGCTGATGACTCCGCCGAGCCCAACCATCAGATCCTCATTTTCATGGATGCTCAGGACCACGGCACGGACTTAAGCCCCTGAACTACGATATTGTCGCCTGACAAGCCGTCAATTGCTGAGGTTTTTGCGTCAAGCTGAGCTGTGTTTAATAAATACTCTGTAACCTTATGAAAAATAACATATCAATTGCGCCGATGATGGACTGGACGGATCGGCATTGCCGCTACTTCATGCGGCTGCTGCATCCAAGTGCTTATTTGTACACGGAAATGGTGACAGCGGCAGCCGTTCATCATGGCGACGCACAACGCCTGCTGCGTTACAGCGATGCGGAGCATCCGGTCGCATTGCAGCTGGGCGGGAGCGATCCGGACCTGATGGCCGCCGCCACGCGGCAGGCGTCGCAATTCGGCTATGACGAAATCAATATTAATGTCGGCTGCCCCAGCGATCGCGTACAAAGTGGCCAGTTTGGTGCATGCCTGATGGCGGAGCCGCAGACGGTGGCACGGTGTTTCAGTGCCATGCAGGCCGATGACTGCCATTCCGGTGACGGTCAAGTCACGCATCGGCATCGACGAGCATGACACCGATGATTTTCTCTGGCGTTTTGTCGAGACAGTTGCCGCGGCAGGCTGCCAGAAGTTCGTCGTGCATGCGCGCATTGCGATTCTCGACGGCCTAAGTCCAAAAGAGAATCGCTCGGTACCACCTTTGAATTATGAGCGCGTATTCCGGCTTAAGGAAAAATTCCCGGAGCTTGCGATCATCCTCAATGGCGGTCTCAATGATCGGCAGCAGATCGACGCCGTATTGCAGCAGGTCGATGGCGCGATGATCGGCCGCCAGGCCTATCAGAACCCGTATTTCCTGGCCGAACTCGCGCATCACTTCAACCCTGATTGGCCGTTACCGCAGCGGCGCGACGTGGTTCTCGCGATGTTGCCGTACATTGAATCTGTCCTTGCAGAGGGCGAACCACTCAATCGGATTTCCCGACACATGCTCGGTTTGTTTGCCGGTCAGCCGGGTGCACGGGCGTGGCGCCGCTATTTAAGTGAGCATGCGCACAGCGACAGTGCCGGTCCCGAAGTTTTGACTAACGCATTAAACGCTATGCCAATCGCGGCCTAGGCAAGTACAATGCCCGACCCGCACCGGGGAAAAATATAAGGACTGCGAAAAAACCATGAGCGCTAAATCCGCAACCAAGAACAATCTTCCGACAATGGCCGACAAGGCCGATATTCACGAGTTGTACGAACTGTCCGTACAAAACGTGGAAAACGAAGTCGAATTCCTGCAGACGACCTTCCAGTCGTTGACGGGTCGTAGGGCTCACCTGCTGCGCGAGGATTTTTGTGGCACGGCCAGCCTGGCGTGCGAGTGGGCGAAGCAGGGCAAGGACTACCAGGCGATCGGCGTCGATATCAACCCGTCGGTACTGGACTGGGGACGCGAGCATCGAGTGGGTCGCCTCGACACTGAGGACCAGGCGCGGGTCAGTCTCATTGAATCCGACGTGATGACGGTCGATACGCCCAAGGTCGATTTGCTGGCGGCGTTCAATTTCAGCTATTTCATTTTCGACACGCGTGATGCTGTGCGCGCCTATTTTCAGCGCGCGTATGCAGCGCTCAAAGATGACGGCGTTTTCTTCTGCGACATGTTCGGCGGCCCCGAAGCGCAGGAGGAGACACGCGAGAAGACCAAGCACAAGAAGCACGGCTTTTCGTACGTCTGGCACCAGGCAGAGTTTCATCCGATCACGCACTACATTCGCTGCCACATTCACTTCAAGTTCAAAGACGGCTCGAAAATCAAGAAAGCATTCACCTACGAGTGGCGGCTGTGGACGGCACCCGAACTTCGCGAACTGCTGCTGGAAGCCGGTTTTAGCAAGGCCACGGTTTACTGGGAGGGTGAGGACGAGGACGGCGATGGCAACGGTGAATTCACGCCGAACGGCGAGGGCGAGGCCGATCTTGCCTGGATTGCGTACATTGTCGCTGAAAAATAGTAGACTTATTAGTTGGTTGGAGTGATTAGTTTCAAACTAGGCTATGGCAACAGACATTGAAGTAGCGATTCTGTTTGCTGACGTTGTCGGCAGCACGCAGCTGTACGACAAATTCGGCGATACGCAGGCGAGTGCGACCGTGGCGCTGTGCCTCGATATCATGAAAGAGGCCACGTACAAGTACAACGGCACCGTCATCAAGACCATTGGTGACGAGGTGATGTCGACGTTCGAGACCGTGGACGAGGCGATGGGCGCCGCCGTGGTCATGCAATCGCGGATCACTGAGGAATCCAAAAAGGAAGGCGGCATTCCCGTGTCGATTCGCATCGGCTGTCACTACGGGCCCGTCGTTCAGGAGCAGAACGATATTTTCGGGGCCGCCGTCCATACGGCCAATCGCATGACTTCCCAGGCCAAGGCTCGACAAATTGTGCTGTCCGGATTCAGCGTCGAGCAGATGAGCCCGGAGCTACAGGGCCAGGCGCGGCAGATTGATCTGGCGACCGTCCGCGGGCGTATCGATGAAGTCGCGCTGTACGAGCTGGTCTGGCAGCCGGACGAGGCAACCAGCATGCTGCCCACCATCGAATGGGAGAGCAAAGCGGCTCGCAAGGGCTCGAAATTACTATTGAATTTTCGCGATTCCTCGGTCGAAGTGACCGAGCATCACAAGTCGATCAACATGGGTCGCGCCGAGGACAATGAGCTCGTCATCAAAGGCAACCTGATTTCCAGGATTCACGCGAAGATCGAAATGCGGCGCGGCAAGTTTATCCTGATCGATCAAAGCACCAACGGTACTTTCGTACAAAACGTGCTCGGCAACGAGAAGTTCGTGCGGCGCGATTCAACCGAGCTTGGCCGCGAAGGCACGATCGGCCTGGGGCGCGCCGAAGCGCCAGGTTCCTCGCTGGCGATCTACTACAAGGTCATCGACTAGCCGCCTGAACCAATAGGTCAGCGCTATTACGCCCGGGCGAGTTCCTTGTCGAGGGCTGCAAGCACCAGCTGCTGCTGGCGCATGAGTTCGGCTGGCGTGCGATCGCCGTAGCTCTCCAGGTACTCGCCCAGAGAAATCATCTCATCACGCCACTGCTGTGCATCAACGGACGTCAGCAGCTCCATGGTTGCCGCGCTGATGCCGAGGTCGATGGTGTCGATATCTTCCGGGTGCGGCAGGAAGCCAATCGGTGTTTCCCCGGCGCCAGCGCGATGCTCACAGCGCTCGATTATCCACTGCAACACGCGCAGGTTTTCACCGAAGCCCGGCCACAGGAAATCCCCGTCTTCACTCTGGCGGAACCAGTTGACGTGGAAAATCTTCGGCAAGTGCGGAACGGTGTCTTCGAACGACAGCCAGTGCGACCAGTAGTCGGCAAAGTTGTAACCACAGAATGGTTTCATCGCCATCGGGTCGCGACGAATGACGCCCACTTCGCCGACCATCGCGGCGGTCGTCTCGGAGGCCGTGCCGGCACCGACCAGCACGCCGTGCTTCCAGCTTTTTGCTTCAAACACCAACGGTGCGACGGTCTTGCGACGACCACCGAATACGATGGCCGAGATGGGAACGCCTTCCGGGGCATCGGCCAGTTTCGAGTAACTCGGGTTATTGGTTGCAGCCACGGTGAAGCGCGAATTCGGGTGCGCGGCCGGTCCATTTGCCGGATCGTAAGGTCGGCCCTGCCAGTCAAACGCCGGCGCACCGTCTTTCTTGTCCTCCCACCAGGGCTCGTTGTCTGCCGTTGTCGCGACGTTGGTGAAGATCGCGTCATGCATGATCATGTCGTACGCGTTCTTGTTGGTCTTGCGGTTAGTGCCCGGGACGACGCCGAAATAGCCGGACTCGGGATTGACCGCACGCAGCTTGCCGGTGTCGTCAGGGTGCAGCCAGGCGATGTCGTCGCCGAGCGTCCAGACCTTCCAGTCGTGCAACTCCTCGGGCGGGATCAGCATTGCCAGGTTGGTCTTGCCGCAGGCCGACGGAAACGCACACGCGATATAGTGAATTGCGCCTGCAGGGCTCTCCAGCCCGACGATCAACATGTGCTCGGCGAGCCAGCCTTCCTCGCGGGCCTGGTAACTCGCAATGCGCAGCGCATGGCATTTCTTGCCGAGCAGCGCGTTGCCACCGTAGCCGGAGCCGTAGCTCTTGATGGACAGCTCGTCGGGGAAGTGCATGATAAAGCGGCGCTCCGGGTCGAGCTCGCCGGTCGAGTGCAGGCCGCGAACGAACGTGCCTTCGCGCTCGATTCGCTGCAGTGCCGCACTGCCCATGCGCGTCATCAACTTCATGTTGGCAACAACATACGGGCTGTCGGTAATCTCCACACCACAGCGTGAATACGGCGACTCGATCGGTCCCATGCAGTAGGGAATGACGTACAGGATACGACCTTCCATGCAGCCATCGAACAGGGCGTCCATCTTGGCGTGTCCGTCTGCCGGGCTCATCCAGTTGTTGTTTTGTCCGGCGTCGTCCTCGTTCTGCGTGCAGAGGAAGGTCAGGTGCTCGACGCGTGCCACGTCGTCCGGGTCCGAGCGGTGCAGGTAGCAGTTCGGATAGGTCTTTTCGTTCAGCGTCGTCAGGGTGCCGCTGACAAGCATCTGCTCGATCAACGACTGGTACTCTTCTTCAGAACCCGTGCACCAGTGAATAGCCAACGGGCGCGTGTGTGCGGCAACCTGGTCAACCCAGGATTGCAGAGCCGGTAATTGAGTCATCATGAATTAGTCTCGTGCGAAAACGCTGCATCAGCGTTCGAGTTAGATGGCATGGGAGTATGTCGGCAATTATACGTACTCGCCCATCGGATACAGTATGGGTTTACGCTTATTCCGCGGAGTCCTGCGGCGCATGATAGCGGACGTGGCGGCCGCTTCTTAAACGGCCGTTAGCGTCAAAAGCGGCAATACAGCGCTGAATTCCGCTGCCCCTGACAGGCTGGAACGGTGTAATCTTGCGGCCGTGACCGATCTCACAGAATTCTTTGGCGAACACAGCCCGTTAATCAAATTGTTGCCCGGCTTCCAGCCCCGCGCGGGACAGGCATGGATGGCGGAGGCCGTTGCCGAGGCTATCGCCGGCCGCGACAAGCTGGTCGTTGAGGCGGGCACGGGCACGGGCAAGACCTTTGCTTATTTGCTGCCGGCGCTGCTGAGCGGTCGCAAGACCATCATCAGTACGGGCACCAAAGCACTGCAGGACCAGCTTTACCATCGTGATCTGCCTTTGATCAGCAAGGCGGTCGGCCGACCGGTTGAAACGGCGCTGCTGAAGGGCCGTGCCAACTACCTGTGCCTGCACCGACTGCAGCAGATCACCAATATTGCGCCGGCGCTTGGCGACGATCTCAATGAAGTCCGTGAGTGGCGCCATCGAACGCAGAGCGGTGATCGCGCCGAACTGATCGAGGTCGCTGAAGATTCTCCGGTATGGCCACTGGTCACTTCGACCGTGGACAACTGCCTCGGGCAGCAATGTCCCGAGTATTCGCAGTGTCATGTTGTCAAGGCGCGACGCGCGGCACAGGAGGCGGACCTGGTCGTCGTCAATCATCACCTGCTGCTGGCCGACCTGGCGATGAAGGAGGAGGGGTTCGTCGAGTTCCTGCCCGATGCCGAGGCGGTCATCCTGGACGAAGCACACCAGATTCCGGATCTTGCCACGCAGTTCTTTGGCGTGGGTCTGGGTAGCCGCGAACTCGAGCGGCTCGTTGACGACGCGCGGGCGGTGACGCTGCCGTTCGGGCAACCGGATCTGCAGCGCCGTCTCGACAAGATGCAGACAGCGGTACGCGCGCTACGGGCGGCCGCGCCACGCAGTGAAGGTCGGTACGAACTTGGCGAGGTCATCGAGGAGCTGCGCGAGCCGTTCGATAACCTGGCGTACGCAATGCACGATCTGCAGCACGCCGTTGCGGAACTCGGCGGCAGTTCGATTGAAGTGGAGAAGCTGCACGAACAGTTGCTCACAGCGACCGAGCGTCTCACGCTGCTGACCGGCGATGATGCCTGGGACGGTTTGCGCTGGTTGCAGGTGAATCCGCGCAGCGTGCGTTTGAATCTCACGCCGCTCGATGTATCGGCGAAACTAAATGGCCTGATCGACAATGGTTTTCAAGCCTGGATTTTTACGTCGGCTACGCTGGCGATCGGTGAGGACTTTTCACATTTTACGTCGCGGATCGGACTGTCGGATGTAACCGGCCTGACATTTCCAAGTCCCTACAGCATTGCGCAGAATGGCCTGATCTATTTGCCGCCCGACTTGCCGCCACCGTCGGATAAGGGGCATACAGACGCGATGCTCGAGGCGGTGATGCCGCTGCTCGATTTCACCGCCGGCGGAATATTCTGCCTGTTCACCAGCCACCGCGCTCTGAACAATGCGAAGCAGTGGTGCAAACGTCATTCCTCGACATTGGGCGCCAGGAAACTGCTCGCACAGGGCGACGCGCCGCGCGATGATTTGCTGCGACGGTTTCGTCAGCACGGTGACGCCGTGCTGCTTGGCACTGGCAGCTTCTGGGAAGGCGTCGATGTGCGCGGCCCGGCACTGAGTATTGTTGCGATCGACAAGCTGCCGTTTGCTTCGCCATCGGATCCGCTGATGATGGCGCGTCTCGAATTCATCCGGCGCAATGGCGGCAACGGGTTCATGGATCATCAGCTACCGCTTGCGGCGCTGTCGCTAAAACAAGGCGCAGGCCGGCTGCTGCGCGACCAGACTGATTACGGCGTCGTCGTGCTGTGCGATCCACGCATCACCACCAAGCAGTACGGCAAGATGTTTTTGCAGTGCCTCGAGCCCATGTCGACGACCACCGCGCTCGGCGACGTGTCATCATTTTTTGCCGCGCACGAGCGCAAGGGTGCGGTCGCATGAAGCTGCTGGCCCTCGACACCTCATCGCTTGCGTGCAGCGTCGCGCTGCGCTGCGACGATGTGCTGGTTGATCGACACGAACTGCAGGCGCGGGAACACACGAAGTTGCTGACGCCGATGATCCGCGCTGTGCTCGAGGAGGCCGGTATACAGCTTGCGGATCTCGACGCCATCGTTCTTGGCAACGGACCCGGCTCGTTCATCGGCATGCGCATTGCCGCATCAGTCGCACAAGGGCTGGCATACGGGGCGGGCCTCAAGATTGTGCCGGTGTCTTCGCTGGCCGCAGTCGCGGCAGAGGTTTTTGCCGTGTCGGACGCTGACGAGGCGATCATCGCCCAGGATGCTCACATGAGCGAAGTCTACCTGGGCGCATACCGCCACGACGACGACCACTTGCCCGAAGCGTTGTTCGCCGAGCGTCTGCACGGCCACGTGCCGATCGATGAGTTGGACAGCGCAGGGGCCGGGCGTCGCCTGGCAGCCGGCTTCGGCTGGCAGCGTTACCCCGATCTGGCGGCCGTTAACGAAGGGTTATTCGCCGGGATTACGGATGTGCTGTATCCGCGTGCGCGTTTCCTGCTGCCGCTCGGCGCAAGCGCTTTGACCAGGGGTGCGAGTGTGGATCCGGGCGACATCGTCCCTGCCTACCTGCGCCACAAGGTGGCCGAAATACCGCGCGGAAGGTGCCGTAACACTACTGTAATATACTGCTGTTGAAATACGGGATTGCCCACTTGCCCATTAAGGGCCTCAGCAGAGCCGCATGGCCGCGAACAAGATACTCATCGTTGAAGACGATCAGCCCATTCGCGAAATGATCGCGTTTCATCTGTCGCGTGCAGGTTTTGAGGTACTGGAAGCGCCTGACAGCCGTAGCGCACGCCAGCTTCTCGCTGACGAGCGGCCGGATCTTGCCCTGGTCGACTGGATGCTGCCCGATATCAGCGGCCTCGAGCTGACGCGCATGCTAAAGCGCGACAAGGAGTTCGAAGATCTCGCCATTATCATGCTGACGGCACGGGCCGAGGAACGTGACAAGTTATCAGGCCTCGATGGCGGCGCCGACGATTACATCACGAAGCCGTTTTCGCCCCGCGAGCTCGTGTCCCGAATCCAGGCCGTGCTACGGCGAACCAGTTCCGCTGATGAGGAGTTGATATCCGCCGGCGTCCTCGACCTCGACGCAGCTGGCCATCGTGTGATGTCGGCAGGGGATGAGGTGAAGCTGGGTCCGACCGAGTATCGACTGCTGCATTTTCTCATGACGCATCCGGACCGCGTCTACAGCCGCACGCAGTTACTCGATCGCGTCTGGGGCGCCAACGTGTACGTTGAAGAACGCACGGTGGACGTCCACGTGCGACGTTTACGCAAAGCGTTATCCGAACGTGGTGCGGACAAGTACATCCAGACGGTACGTGGGGCCGGATATCGTTTTTCGGCGCCGAGTCCATGAGGTTGCATGCTGATGTCTGATGCTGCGCGCAGGTTCCTGTTAGGCCAGCTGCTGTTCCTTTTCGCCGGTGCTGCGGTCGGTTGGCTTTACGATCGCCCTGTGTGGGGGCTGCTTGCCGCGTCGCTCATTGCGCTAACCTGGCATGTCTACCGCCTGCTGAGCTTCGAGCGTGCCATGCGAAGCGGTGATTTCGACGGGTTTCGTTACGGAGAGGGCGTTTGGGAACAGATTTTCTCACGCTTCAGATTCGAACGTGACCGGGCTTCGAGGCGCCGGAAAGAATACCGCATGCTCCTGCGGGAAATTCGTAAGTCGACCAACGCGATGCCGGATGGTGCTGTGATCCTGGACGCCAACAACGATATTGTTGCCTGCAATCGCGCGTCCAAGGAACTTGCCGGGCTGAAACGCAAAAAAGATCGCGGTCAACGCGTCGACAACATCATCCGCGATCCCGAACTCACTCGCTTGTTACACGACGATGACGCCAAGGCAACCGTCGAAATCCGTTCGCCGGTCCGTGACGCCGAATGGCTCAGTTGCCGCGTGGTGCCCTACGGTGGCGAACAGAAGCTGCTGCTGCTCAGGGACGTTACGCAGCGTATGCGCCTCAGCAAAATGCGCCGCGACTTCGTCGCCAACGCGTCGCATGAACTGCGATCGCCGCTGACCGTTATAAGCGGTTATCTCGACAGTCTTGCTGATGATGACGGCATGCCGCAAGGGTGGCAAAAGCCGGTCACGCAAATGCGTCGCCAGGCAAGCCGAATGCGGCAGTTGCTGGGCGAATTACTTGAACTGTCACGACTGGAGAGCGCCGGACCGTCCAGGGCCGAGCAGCCGATCGATGTTGTCGCGCTTGCGAAATCGGCGTGCGAGGCGCTGGGCGGGCATGTCAATGTGGCCAGGATCTCAGTCAACGAAGAATCTCAAGCGCGCCTGCGCGGTACCGAGGCGGAAATCGAAACCGTGATTATCAACCTGCTGTCGAACGCCATTCGCCACACGCCGGCAGACGGCGACATCTCGGTCACCTGGCGTGCACACGCCGACGGTGCGGAGTTGCTTGTTGCGGATACCGGTGAGGGCATTGACCCCGAGTTTATTCCCCGGCTGACCGAACGCTTCTTTCGGGTCGACAAAGGACGCAACCGCGATGATGGCGGCACGGGCCTTGGACTGGCGATCGTCAAGCACATACTCGCCCGACATGACGCGGAACTCGTCGTGACCAGCGAACGCGGCCGCGGCAGCGAATTTTCCTGCGCCTTTCCGCGGCAGCGCCTCGTCATCGCGGAACCCGCCGCACTTTCATAAAACTGCAACATTTCTGTCACGTAAGAGACACGTAGCGTCGTTAACGTGCCGCTAACAAACTCGCAACGTCACAGGAACGGGCCGCGGTGCGGTCCACCAAAAGGAAAAAACAATGAAGACATTTGTCACCGCGACTCTTTCGCTCGCAGGCCTTCTCATGTTGTCTGCTCCGGCCGCTGCCCAGGAGGAAAGCTGGGTCGATCGAATCAAGCTGAAGGGCGACGTGCGTTTGCGCCATGAGTCGATTGATGAAGACGGCGAAGAAGATCGTTCGCGCATGCGTTTTCGCACGCGTTTCGGTCTTTCCGCAGAGGTCCGGGACGACGTGAAGTTCGTCTTGCAGCTTGCTACCGGCGGCGATAGTCCGGTTTCGACCAACCAGTCATTCGATGACGGATTCTCAACCAAGGACATCGGTGTCGATCTCGCCTACGTGGACTGGAAGATCAACGACAACGTGACGTTTTACGGCGGCAAGATGAAAAATCCGTTGTTCAAGGCCGGTGGCGTGCCGCTGATCTGGGATGGCGATCTGAATCCCGAGGGTTTCGCGGCCAAGTTCAGCCAGGGCAATTTCTTTGGCACTGCCGGCGGATTTTCTGTCGAAGAACGAAGCAGTACCGACGATTCGCTGCTGTACGTTGTACAGGCAGGTATCAAGTTTCCAGTCGGCGACGCAGCGAAGCTAACCGCTGGTGTTGGCTACTTTGCCTACACGGATACGATTGGCAACGAGCCGTTCTATAACGGCAGCTCTAAAGGCAATACGGTCGATCTGAACGGTGACTATGTGTACGACTATGAGAACACGGAAATCTTTGCCCAGCTGGATACGCGCTTGGGCGACTGGCCGTTCAGGGTCTACGCACACGCCACAAAGAACAGCGAGGCGCCGACCGAAGACACCGCCTATGCCGTCGGTGCGAAGATGGGTTCTGCAAAGAACGAGGGTGACGTCGAGTTCAGCTGGACGTACCAGGACATCGAAGCGGACGCCGTGATCGGAACATTTAATGATTCGGATTTCGGCGGCGGCGGTACTGACTCTGACGGCCACCTGTTGAAGGCGAAATATGCGGTGTCCAGGAAGATCTTCCTCGGCGGCACGCTGTTCCTGAATAACGTCGATCGTTTCCAGGGCACGGAACATGATTACAACCGTCTGCAACTTGACGTAGAATTCAAGTTCGACTGAGTAGAGCGGAAAACTCATGGAAGCTCCTGACCTGAGCGACCATATTTCACGACGCTTCAACAAAGACATAGAAGACTTGCGCAACAAGGTCTTGACAATGGGTGGTCTTGTGGAAGCCCAATTGTCAAAAGCTATCGCAGCCATCGTCAGCGGCGATAGCGAGCTCGGGCTGCAGGTCGCGCACGATGACTACAAAGTCAACGAGCTCGAGGTCAGTATTGACGAGGAATGCGGCCGGATTCTCGCAACGCGTGCACCGGCCGCGCGGGATCTGCGTCTGATCGTCGCAATCATCAAGACCATCACCGACCTCGAGCGCATCGGCGACGAAGCGGAGAAGATCGGTTTCCTGGCATCGAAGCTGGCGGTGATGGATCGGCCGTCGGACTCCTATCGTGAATTAAAAACGCTTGGCCAGCATGTCTCGCACATGGTGCGCGATGCGATGAACGCGTTTGCGAGGCTCGACGTCGACGAGGCGCTGGAGACCGTTCGCGAGGACGAGCGTGTCGATGAAGAATACGAGGCGATCCAGCGCCAGTGCATTACCTTCATGATGGAAGATCCACGCTCCATCAAGCGCGTCATGAATGTTACCTGGGCGGCGCGTTCGCTCGAGCGTATCGGCGACCATGCCAAGAACATCTGCGAGTACGTGATCTACATGGTGCAGGGCCGGGATATTCGGCATACTCACGCCTCCGAGATCGCCAACCAGGAAACCGACTGATCCACCGTGGCATTACCAGGTAAACGACTGCTGAATCTCGCAGGCTTTCTCGCCTGCGCGGGCATGATGGGCTTTGCGCTGTATGCGCAGTACGCGCTGCTGCTCGATCCCTGCCCGTTGTGCGTGTTTCAACGTATTGCCACGATAGCGCTCGGTCTCGTTTTCCTGCTTGCCACGCTACACAATCCCGGCCAGATCGGCGGCAGAATCTATGCGTTCCTGATCCTGCTAACCGCAGGTTTCGGCGTTGGTGTCGCGAGCTGGCACGTGTATTTGCAGAACCTGCCGGCTGACAAGGTGCCGGGCTGCGGCCCGGGCTTTGAATACATCATGGGTAACTTCGCGTTATTCGACGCGCTGGGCCTGATCTTCAAAGGCTCCGGTGAGTGCGCCGATGTTGTCTGGCGGATGCTCGGACTCTCGATGCCGACCTGGGTCATCATCGGATTGGGCGGTCTCGGCATCTACGGCATCTACAACAACCTCCGCAAAGCCTGACTTTCCGGCGACGCTCGCGGCAATCGGCCGACATATTCATTGGCGGACTGTCTCGCTGACGCTCGCTTTATGTCTCGCCAACGAATATCTCGTCCGCTTGCCGCGCTCAGCACATGATCTCTGGTGGCGGCCGCACAGCGGGTCAAAGAAGAAGCAACTCCATTATGCGTCGGTACATGCTTTGTAAAGTGATTACGTCAGCGACTTTGACGTGCTCATCGATCTTGTGAATGGACGCATTGACCGGGCCGAGTTCGACGACGTCGATCACCGGCGGGGGAGATGAAGCGACCGTCGGATGTGCCGCCGCCGGTGGATAATTCGGGTGCTACGCCGGTGTGTTCGGTGACGGCCTGGGTCACGGCGTCGATCAGCTTGCCCGGTTCGGTCAGGAACGGTTCTCCGGACAGATGCCAGTTTCAGCTCGTAGTCGATGCCATGCGCGTCGAAGACGCTTTCGACTTTTTCTTTAGACGACTCATGCGTCCACTCGGTGGAGTAGCGGAAGTTGAAGCGGGCGGACAATTCGCCCGGCGTTACGTTCGGTGCGCCGACGCCGGCACGTACGTCGACGACCTGGAAACTGGTCGGCGGGAAATATTCGTTGCCGCTGTCCCACTCGATCTGATGCAGTTCCGCCAGGATCGGGGCAAAACGGCGAATTGGATTGTCGGCGAGCTGCGGATAGGCGACATGGCCCTGCACGCCGTGCACGGTCAGCATGCCGCTCAAGGATCCGCGACGTCCGATGCGCACAATGTCGCCGAGATTGGTCTGACTCGACGGCTCACCCAGAACACACCAGTCGATGTGTTCGTCGCGCCGCTGTCAGTTCCTCGACAACTTTGAGCGTGCCGTCGCGGGCGCGGCCTTCCTCGTCGCTGGTGATCAGCATCGCCAGGCCGCCATCGTGATCCGGGTGCGCCGCAATAAACTCCTCAAGAGCGACGATCATGGCGGCAAGTCCGCTCTTCATATCGGCCGAGCCGCGCGCGTACAAGTGTACCGTCCTTGAACGTCGGTTCGAACGGTGGGCTGCTCCATTTGGACTCGTCGCCGGGGGGCACAACGTCAGTGTGACCGGCGAAGCAGAGCACCGGGCTGATGTCTGCCGCGCCGTGCCCACAGGTTGGTTACATCGTTGAATTGCAGTGTCTCGCAAGTGAACCCGATGTCGCAGAGGCGCGCGGCCATGAGCTCCTGGCAACCCGCATCGTCAGGCGTGACCGAGGGACGTCGCAGCAGGTCGCACAAAAGCTCGATTACAGGTTCATTCATTGCTTGAGAATATAAGAATAAGAGTATGAAATATATGTGAAAAATAAAATAATTACAGTGGCTTTTTGCGACGACTTTTATTTTATGTTGTCTGCAACAATTCGGTAACAATTCAGGGCTAACATACGTGCCAATTAGTTAGCCCATCGGAGAACTCATCGTGAGCATCCCTGCAAAACCTGTTGTCCTTTTACTGCTGGCACTTGTCGCCCTGCAAGCCTGCGGTAAAGGTGGCACCGACAATGAGGTCACCGCCAAAGACACGGCGCAGTCAGCGTACCAGTGCGCCGGCAACGGGAGGCGCGATGGCTCAGTCAGGCCGTGACTACGTCTATGTTGTCGGGTCGTCGACAGTCTATCCCTTTGCCACGGTCGTTGCCGAGCGTTTTGGTCGCGCCAGCCAGTTCAAGACCCCGAAGATCGAATCCACGGGATCCGGTGGCGGCCTGAAGTTGTTTTGCGAGGGCGTCGGTGTGAACCACCCGGACATCGCTAACTCATCGCGCGCCATCAAGCAGTCCGAAGTTGACGCCTGCGCTGGCAACGGCGTGACCGAAATTATCGAGGTCAAGATCGGCTATGACGGCATCGTGATGGCAAACGCCATTGGCGCTGAGTCGGTTGCGTTGAGTCGCACCGACATTTTCAAAGCCCTGGCGAAAGAAGTTCCGGGCGAAACGGACGGCGAGCTGATCGAGAATCCCTACGTCACCTGGGCGGATGTCAATCCGGACCTGCCGGCGATTCGTATCGAGGTCCTCGGTCCGCCGCCGACATCCGGAACTCGCGACGCATTCGTCGAACTCGCGATGGAAGGCGGATGCAAGACTTTCCCCTGGATCAACGCCCTCAAGAGCGCTGACAAGAACCAGTACAAAGCCATCTGCCACACGATTCGCGAGGATGGCGCGTTCGTCGAGGCGGGGGAGAACGACAACCTGATCGTACAAAAGCTGGAAGCAAATCCGAGCGCATTCGGCATCTTCGGTTTCAGTTTTCTCGACCAGAACGGAGAGAAGGTCAAGGGCGCGATGGTTGACGGCGTTCAGCCGACCTTTGCAGCGATCGCCGACGGCGACTACCCGGTCTCACGACCGCTGTACTTCTATGCGAAGAAAGCCCACGTCGACGTCATCCCCGGCCTGCGTGGCTACCTGCGAGAATTCACCAGCGAGCGTGCCTGGGGTGAGGAAGGTTATCTGTCAGACCGCGGCCTGATACCGATGCCTGACGAAGAGCGAGCTGCGGTCGCTGCCGCTGTACGCGACCTCACTCCGCTGTCGATGGCTGGCAAGTAAGCCATCGACACAGTTAGAAGACCGGCGGCGATCCCTCACGGATCGCCGCTGTTTGTCGAAAAAATAAAAATTCACTAGCAAATCTATTACATGCAAAGTACGACGCTGATCCTCCTGCTCGCCTTCATGGCAATCGCCGCGTTTTATTTCGGGCGTGTGCGATCGCTGGCGCTCGTGGGCGGTCCCGGCAAGCGCACGGCGTTGCATTCGTTGCCCGGTTATTACGGCTACTACGTCGCGATATGGTGTGTGCTACCGGCGCTTGCGCTGTTGTTTGTCTGGATGATGGTCGAGCCGCGCGTCATCGTAGGGCTCGTGACCAAAAGCCTGCCCGAGTCCTATCAGCAGCTGTCGGCCGGCGAACTCGACCTGTTGATTAACAACATCAAGAACCTGGCCAGCGGCGACGTTCTCAGCGTCGATGTTGACGCGGTGCTGCAAGACGCCGCGTCGATGTTCAACGACTATGTCGTCAAGAGCCAGCAGCTTCTTGCCGTGCTTGCGTTGGGTCTGGCGGGACTCGGCGCCGCTCTGGCATGGCGACAAATAGAGCCGGACCTGCGGGCCCGCAACCGGGTCGAGGCGGTGATCCGCTGGCTGTTGATCGCCGCGTCCAGCATCGCGATCTTCACGACGATCGGCATCGTGCTGTCGGTCTTGTTCGAGGCGATCCGGTTTTTTCAGAAAGTGCCGATGACCGAGTTTCTGTTCGGCCTGAACTGGAGCCCGCAGACGGCGATTCGCGCCGACCAGGTGGGTTCGTCCGGCAGCTTCGGCGCCGTGCCGCTTTTCACCGGTACGCTCCTTATCACCGGCATCGCGATGTTCGTGGCGGTGCCGGTCGGCCTGATGACGGCGATTTACCTTGCCGAATACTCAAGCAGCCGCGTTCGCGCCGTGGCCAAGCCGTTGCTCGAAGTGCTTGCGGGCATCCCGACGGTTGTCTACGGTTTTTTTGCCGCGCTGACCGTTGCCCCCTGGATTCGCGAGACCGGCGAGTCGCTTGGCATCGCCGTGGCATCGGAGAGCGCCATGGCGGCGGGTCTCGTTATGGGCATCATGATCATTCCGCTGGTGTCGTCATTATCCGACGATGCTATTAACGCCGTGCCCACGGCGATGCGCGACGGCGCTCTCGGGCTCGGCTCGACGCGCTCAGAGGCGATGAAAAAGGTGATTCTCCCCGCCGCATTGCCCGGCATAGTTGGCGGCATCTTGTTAGCGGTATCCAGAGCTATCGGAGAAACGATGATCGTCGTGATGGCCGCTGGCCTCTCTGCCAATCTGACCGCAAATCCGTTCGCGGCGGTTACCACGGTGACGGTACAGATCGTCACCTTGCTCGTGGGCGATCAGGAATTCGACAGCGCCAAGACCCTGGCGGCATTTGCCCTTGGCCTGATGCTTTTTGTCGTTACCTTGTGCTTGAACGTGATTGGCTTGAGTTTCGTGCGCAAGTACCGCGAGCAGTACGAGTGAGGCGCGCCGGTGATTGATTCGCGCACAGCCCGACAGAAAGTCGAAGCCGGCCTGCGGCGGCGGCGGCGCAAGGAAGCGTCCTTCAAATACACCGGCATGCTGGCGACGGCCGTGGGCGTGATCTTCCTCGGCGTGTTTTTCGCCAACCTGATCGGCAAGGGAGCTTCCGCGTTCGGCCAGACGTTCATGCAAATCGATGTCGAGCTGTCGGCGGCGGTGATCGCGCCCGATGGCAACATCGACCTGCAGTACGCGGATTTCGACGGCCTGGTAAGGGCGGCGCTGCGCGAGGCGATTCCTGATGCCACGAGCCGCAGCGATCGGCGCGAGTTGTACCGGATCGTCAGTGTTGGCGCGAGCTATCAGCTGCGCGAACTGGTCGAGGCCAGGCCGCAACTGGTTGGCACGACGCAGACGCTCTGGGTGCCGGCATCGTCAAATGTCGACATGCTGATGAAGGGCAATATCGATGCGAACATCGATGAGGCGCTGCGACCATTGTCCGACAAACAGATTGCATGGATCCGGACCTTCGAGGAGTCCGGCAGGCTCGATATACGCTTCAACAAGGCGCTGTTCACCAATGGTGATTCGCGCGATCCGGAACTGGCGGGCATCAAGGGCGCGGTCATGGGATCGCTGTACATGCTGCTCGTCACCGTCGCGCTGGCGTTTCCCATCGGGGTTTCCGCGGCGATTTACCTTGAGGAATTCGCGCCAAAATCACGCTGGTCGGATCTGATCGAAGTCAATATCAACAACCTGGCCGCCGTGCCGTCGATCGTGTTTGGCTTGCTGGGTCTGGCCGTGTTTATCAACTGGGTGGCGCTGCCGCGATCCGCACCACTCGTAGGCGGTCTCGTGCTGACGCTGTTAACGCTGCCGGTGATCATCATCGCGTCCAGGGCCGCGATTCAGGCCGTGCCGCCGTCGATTCGCGAGGCGGCGCTGGGTTTGGGGGCGTCACAGATGCAGGTCGTGTTTCATCATGTTCTGCCGCTGGCATTGCCCGGCATGTTGACCGGCACCATTATCGGCATGAGTCGTGCGCTCGGTGAATCGGCGCCGCTGCTGATGATCGGCATGGTGGCTTTTATCGTCGATGTGCCAGGCAGCTTCACGGATCCGGCGACAGCGCTGCCCGTGCAAATTTATCTTTGGGCCGACAGCCCGGAGCGCGCATTCGCGGAGAGAACCTCGGCCGCGATCATCGTACTGCTCGGATTCCTGCTCGTCATGAATCTTGCAGCGGTCATTCTGCGCAAACGTATGGAGCGCAAATGGTAATCGTAGTGTTTGAGCTATGAGGACACCTGTATGACAATGACCGCTATGACTGAAGCCACGACAGACAACATGCCAGTATCACGTGCATCCGCACAGGAACCGACACCGTCGGGTACGGGCCGTGTTGTGCCCGAATTCGAGCAGCAGCGTACGTCGCTCGGGAAAACCGTTGGCACAATTACCAGCGAAAATCCCTTCATGGTGGCTGAGGACGTCAACGTGTACTACGGCGACAACCACGCCATCCAGCATGTATCGCTCGAAATCGGCAAGAAAGAGGTGATCGCATTAATCGGCCCGTCGGGGTGTGGCAAGTCGACGTTTTTGCGTTGTCTGAATCGTATGAACGACACGATCGAATCTGCACGTGTGACGGGCAAGATTACTCTGGACGGCAAGGATATCTATCGCAAGGAGCAGGACCCGGTGGCGCTGCGTGCGATGGTCGGCATGGTGTTCCAGAAGCCGAATCCTTTTCCCAAGAGTATTTACGATAATGTCGCTTACGGGCCGCGCATTCACGGCCTGGCCGCCGATCGTGCAGAGCTCGATAACATTGTGCACACCAGCCTCACGCGCGCCGGGCTGCTGGACGAAGTGAAAGACCGGCTCGACGAACCGGGCACCAGCCTGTCGGGTGGTCAGCAGCAAAGGCTTTGCATAGCGCGCACGATCGCTGTGAACCCCGAAGTCATCTTGATGGACGAGCCGTGCTCGGCGCTGGATCCGATTGCGACGGCGCGCATCGAGGATCTCATGGACGAACTTTGTGAGGATTACGCCATCGTTATCGTGACGCACTCGATGCAGCAGGCGGCCCGGGTATCACGCCGCGTTGCCTATTTTCATCTGGGCCTGCTGGTCGAGGTCGATGATACGGATACGATATTCACTAATCCCCAGCACAAGCTCACCGAAGATTACATTACCGGCCGGATTGGCTAGACCGTCAGGGATTGTTCGCCAGGAAATCCGCAAAGCGTTTTTCGGAAAAACCGACAGCAAGCAGCGTCTCTGACTCCAGGATCGGTCGCTTCAAAAGTGTCGGCTGCTCAACGATCAGCGCGAATGCGCGGTCGATGTTGATACCGGCGCGGTCGACTTCCGGAATCTTGCGCCAGGTCAGGCTCTGGCGGTTGAGGAGTTTCTCCCATTCGACGCGGCTTGCCCAACGGTCGAGCATCTGGATGTCGAGCCCGTCATCCCGAACGTCGTGAAAACGGAAATCAATGTCTTTTTCCGCAAGGAACTTGCGGGCTTTTCGGCAGGTGTCGCAGCTCTTCAGTCCGAATACGGTCAGCATGGCTTCTTAGTCCAGGTTCCTTAAAAGTTCGTTCAATCCGGTCTTGGCACGTGTCTTCGCATCGACCTGCTTCACGATAACAGCACAGTACAATGAGTACTTGCCGTTAGCGGAGGGCAGATTACCAGAAACGACGACGGAGCCCGCGGGAATGCGTCCGTAACTGATCTCCTCTGTTGCCCGATTATAGATGCGAGTGCTCTGACCGAGATAGACGCCCATGGAAATAACCGAGCCCTGCTCAACGACGACGCCTTCCACAACCTCGGAGCGGGCCCCGATAAAACAGTCGTCTTCGATGATCGTCGGTCCCGCCTGCACGGGTTCGAGTACGCCGCCGATACCGACGCCCCCTGAAAGATGTACGTTCTTGCCAATTTGCGCACAGCTGCCGACCGTCGCCCACGTATCGACCATGGTGCCGCTGTCGACGTACGCACCGATATTCACGTAGCTCGGCATCAACACGACATCCGGCGCAACATAAGCGCCCTGGCGCACGATCGCATCGGGCACAACGCGAACGCCATCGGCGGCGAACTGCGCGGCTGTGTAGTCTGCATATTTCATCGGCACTTTGTCGTAGAAGCGACTGTGGCCGCCCTCGATGACCTCGTTGTCACGCAGGGCGAAGCTCAGCAGCACCGCTTTTTTCAGCCACTGGTTAACGTGCCATCCATCGTTGGTTTTTTCGGCGACGCGCGCAGCGCCGGAATCGAGCATTGCGATAGCGTCAGCAACCGCCGCTTCTACCATTGGCCTGTCGTCAAAGCCCTGCGCTCGACCGTCAAACGCATCGTTGATTGTCTTTTCAAGTTTCTGCATGATTATCCTGACTGCTTTTATTTTGAAGTGTTGTCCAGTCGCTCAAGCAGCGCTTCTTTCAGCTTTGCCAGCGCCTGCTCGTCGAGTGCTTCACCGGATTCGTCGCAAACGTAAAAGACGTCCTCGGCTTTTTCGCCGATGGTCATTATCTTGGCGGTTTCGATATCCACACCCTGTTCGATGAACACCTGTCCGACCGTGCTGAGCAAGCCCGGTCGGTCGGCGGCGACCAGTTCCAGAACGGTGTTGTTGCTGGATGTCCCCGGGCTGAACTCGACGCTGGTACGCGTTGTGAACATCCGTGCCTGCCGCGGTACGGTGCGAGTCACGTTCGCTACGTTGTCATCATAAGCCGTTAGTACGCGCGTTAACGAGCGACGAATCTTGTTCATGCGCGACTCGTCAATTTCGACTCGATCATCGAGTTCCATGAACACGAAAGAGTCGATGCTGTGGTCTTTTTCCAGTGGCACGATGCGTGCGTCCACGATGGTCATGCCGAGCTCATCGAGGACGGCGGTCGCATGGGCAAACGTGCGCTTGCTGCGCGGCGTATAGAGCGCCGCCTCGACGCCGTCACCGTTCGCCCGACGGCGCACGTCAACCAGCCCGACTTCGCAATTTGTGTCCGAGTCTGCCAGCCACTCGGTGTGCCATGCGATCTCGGCGCTGCGATGGCGCAGGAAGTAGTTCGCATTCATCAACTGCCAGACCTCGTCGATACGCTCGTCGCTGATGCCGTTCGCGCGCAGCACTTCACGCGCTTTGTCCTGTTTTTCGCGAATCAGCTGCTCCCGATCGAGCGGATTTCCCAGGCCGCGGCGCAAGGCTCGCTGCGTAAGCTCGTAAAGGTCACGGAACAGCTGCGCTTTCCAGGAATTCCACAGCTTCGGGTCGGTGCCGCGCACGTCTGCCACCGTCAGAACGTACAGGTAGTCGAGATGCAGCGGATCGCCGACCAGGGCTGCGAATTCACTAATCACTTCCGGATCGCCGATGTCTTTCTTCTGCGCCGTCGATGACAACGCGAGGTGGTTTTTCACCAGCCACGCAACGATGCCGGCTTCGTATTTACTCAGGCCATGTTCCAGGCAGAATGCGCGTGCGTCGACAGCGCCGAGTTCAGAATGATCGCCACCGCGACCTTTCGCGATATCGTGGAACAGGCCGCTGAGATAGGCGATCTCGGGCTGCTCGAGAGACTGCATGATCTCACTGCAGTGCGGGAACTCCTCGTCGAATCGTGACAGCACGAAGCGCCGCAGGTTGCTGACAACAAACAGCGTGTGTTCATCGACCGTGTAGGCATGGAACAGGTCGTACTGCATACGGCCAACGATGCGGCCAAACGAGGGAATGTAGAGGCCCAGCACGCCGTACAGATTCATGCGGCGTAATTCGTGCGTAACGCCCCGGGGCGAGCGCAGAATGCTCAGAAACAAGCGGTGATTTCGCGGATGCTGACGAAATTCGTCATCGATCAGGTGCAGGCTGCGGCGAATCAGGGCGACGGTGTACGCGCTGACGCCACGAATATCCGGGTTCTGCTGCAGCACCAGGAATAGCTCCAGCAGGGCAGAGGGGTCGTTAATGAAGACCTTGTCATCAACCGTTTGCAGAAAACCGTTTTTGACCTGGAAATGCTCGTTCAGCGGCTCAGGCGCGGCGCCGGGATCCATGAGGATGGCTTCTTCAAACAGCTGCAGCAGCATTTCGTTGAGTCGACTGAGATCCATCACGGTGCGGTAGTAGCGCTGCATCATTTGCTCGACCGCCAGCGTGTAGGTCGCGTCCTCGTAGCCCATAAGATGCGCCAGTTTGATCTGGTGATCGAACAGCAGCCGGTCTTCGCGACGCCCCGTGATGATGTGCAGCGCAAAGCGGATGCGCCAGAGAAACGCCTGACCGTTTTCGAGGCGCCGCAATTGGCCGGGCGTCAGAAACTTGTGTTCGACGAGTTCTGCGAGGCTGGCTACACCGAAATGCCGCTTGGCGACCCAGCCAATCATCTGGATGTCCCGTAAGCCTCCCGGGCTGCCTTTGACATTAGGCTCCAGGTTATAGGCGGTGTCGTGGTAGCGATGATGACGCGCGATCTGCTCTTTGCGTTTTTCCGCGAAAAACACCGTCGACGGCCAGATATTATCCGGTGCCGTAATGCGCAGCATCTCCTCAAAGAGCGCGGCAGGCCCCGCGAGACGCCGCGCCTCCATGAGCGTTGTGGCAACGGTCAGGTCGGCGGTCGCCTGTTCGAGGCACTGTCCGACGGTGCGCACGCTATGACCGATTTCGAGTCCGATGTCCCAAAGCGCCGTGACGAAAGCGGCCAGGCCTTCTTCCTGGTTTTTCGGCAGGTCGTCCGGCAGCAGCAGCATGACGTCAATATCGGAATACGGGTGCAACTCACCGCGCCCGTAGCCCCCAACGGCGATCAGCGCGGCGCCTGGCGCATCGACGTGATCCTGCCAGAGTTCGATCAGGACCTGGTCGATAACCTCGGCCCGGGCATGCACGAGCTCGACAACATCGTCGCCGGCTTCGAAACGTGCCTGCAGGTCCTCTGCCGAGACCGCCAGCCGAGCGCGAAGTTCGGTGTAAGTCACTGATTTATCAGCGATCGTTTGAACCAAGGGTCAGGACCTCGAAGCCGTTAGCGGTAATTAATACCGTGTGTTCCCATTGCGCCGACAGGCTGTGGTCCTTGGTTACCACGGTCCAGCCGTCGGGCAGCAGCTTCACGTTGGCTTTGCCGGCATTGACCATCGGTTCGACCGTCAACGTCATGCCTTCACGAAGCTCCATGCCCGTGCCCGGCTTGCCGTAGTGCAGAACCTGCGGGTCCTCGTGAAATTGCCGGCCAATGCCGTGGCCGCAGTATTCGCGTACGACCGCAAAGTGATTCGCTTCGACGTGCTTCTGCACGGCAGCCCCGACATCGCCCAGGAACTTGCCGGGTGCCAGCTCGCGAATACCTAACCACATGCTTTCAAAGGCAATATCCGACAATCGCTGCGCCTGGATGGTGGGGGCGCCGACGAAAAACATGCGGCTGGTATCGCCGTGAAAGCCGTCCTTGATGACCGTGATATCGATGTTGATGGCATCGCCGGCCTTGAGTTTCTTGTCCCCGGGAATGCCGTGACAGACCACGTGGTTGACCGAGGTGCAGATGGACTTGGGGAAGCCACGGTAATTCAGCGGCGCCGGGATCGCATCCTGCACCTTGGTAATGTAGTCATGGCAGACCCGGTCCAGTTCGTTGGTCGTAACGCCCGGTTTGACATAATCCCCAATCATATCCAGCACGTCAGCCGCCAGGCGGCCTGCGATGCGCATTTTGGCTATTTCAGCCTCGTTCTTGATCGTTACTGTCATAATCTCGCGCTAATTCTCAAGGATGCCGGGCCGGACTTCTAAGTCCGGGAACGGGCGAATGCAGTGGGTGGCCGTGAAATTCCCGCAAATCCGCGTTGTTGGGCGGGATCGGCTATGGTATAAAGCGCGCGCCGCAGTAGCAACTAGCGGCAAAAAACTACACACGCATACCGTCACATTCCGCAGGGTGCCCCACCAAAAAAGGGGTTGCGGCATGGGGTATGCGGAGGCCTAACCCGGAGATATTGAAATGGCAGACGTAACCATGCGCCAGATGCTAGAGGCTGGCGTGCATTTTGGTCATCAGACCCGTTACTGGAACCCGAAGATGGCACCGTTCATCTTTGGCGAGCGTAACAAGATCCACATCATCAACCTCGAAAAGAGCTTGCCGTTAGCGCGAGAGGCGCACGCCTTTATCAAAGCGACCGTCGCAGACGGTGGCGCGGTGTTGTTCGTTGGCACCAAGCGTGCTGCACGCGAGGCAATCCAAACCCACGCCGCGCGCTGCGAGATGCCGTTTGTCAGCCAACGCTGGCTCGGTGGCATGCTCACCAACTACAAGACCATTCGCCAGTCGGTCAAGCGCCTGACGACGCTTGAGAAGATGTCTGAAGAGGGCGGCTTCGACGGACTTACCAAGAAAGAAGTGCTTGGTCTATACGCGGGAGCAGGAAAAGCTCGAGCGCAGCCTTGGCGGCATCAAGAAAATGCGTGCGCTGCCGGACGTGCTGTTCATCGTCGACGTTGATCACGAAGACATCGCCATCCGCGAAGCCAACAAGCTCGGCATCCCGGTCGTTGCTATCGTTGACACAAACTGCTCGCCAGAGGGCGTCGACTATGTCATTCCCGGCAACGACGATGCGATGCGCGCAATCGAACTCTATGCCGCAATGATCGCGGACTCCGTGCTCGACGGTAAAGCGTCGATCCCGCAGGTTGCACTGGGCGAGGACGACTTCGTCGAGCTTGATGAAGACGGCAAGCCGAAGAAGGCGCGCGCGAAGAAGGCCACGAAAAAGAAGTCCACCAAGAAGACTGCGGCCAAAAAAGCCACCGTGAAAAAGAAAGCGCCGGCGAAGAAAGTCGATGCGGACGCGGATGCTGCGCCGGCAGAGAAGAAGGCGGAGCCCAAAGTGGACGAGGCTGCGGCTAAAGCGGACGAGGCTGCGCCCAAAGCGGACGAGGCTGCGCCGGCTGCAAAGAAGGTCGCGGAGAAGGCCAAGGCGGATGAGGCTGCACCGGCGCCTAAGAAAGTAGCCAAAAAGGCCAAGAAGACCAAGAAGGCGGACGATGCCAAAGCTGACTCCAAAGCTGACTCCAAAGCCGACCCCAAAGCCGACCCCGAAGGCCGACTCCAAGGCCGATGCGGACAAGGCGGAGGATTAAGCAATGACTATCAAAGCATCGATGGTGAAAGAGCTGCGCGAGCGCACGGGTGCCGGCATGATGGAGTGCAAGAAAGCGCTCGTCGAAACCGGCGGAGATCTTGACGCCGCTGCCGAGGCATTACGCATGTCTGGCCAGGCGAAAGCTGACAAGAAAGCCGGCCGCGTCGCTGCGGACGGTCGCGTCGTTGTCAAATCGACAGGCGGGCAAGCGGTTATTGCGGAGATTAACTCCGAGACTGACTTTGTCGCCAAGGACGAGAATTTCATTGGCTTCGCGGAAGGGGTTGCTGCCACGGCACTGACTTCAGGTGTGACGGATGTCGCTGCGCTGGCGGCACAGTCGATCGCTGCCAACACTACGGTTGAAGCAGCACGTACGGAACTGGTTACGAAAGTTGGTGAAAACATTTCGGTGCGGCGGGTTGCCATCCTCAAAGGCGACGGCCCTATCGGGCACTACACGCACGGCGCACGTATCGGTGCGGTGGTTGTTCTGGAGGGCGGCGATGAGACACTGGCGCACGATATCGCCATGCACGTTGCGGCAATCAACCCTACGTGCATCGACGAGAAGGGCGTGCCGGCGGAGACGCTGGAGCGCGAGCGCCGCATCTTCACGGAACAGGCTGAGGCATCCGGCAAACCGCCTGAGATTATCGAAAAGATGGTAACGGGGCGTGTCTCCAAGTTCCTGAAGGAAATTACGCTGGTGGGACAGCCCTTCGTCAAGGATCCTGATGTCACGGTCGCCAAACTGTTGAAAGATGCGGGCGCAAAGGTTGTTTCTTTCGTGCGCTTCGAGGTCGGTGAGGGCATCGAGAAGAAAGCAGACAACTTTGTCGAAGAGGTCATGGCGCAGGTCAAGGGCACCGGCTGAGGAAGTTCGCTTAAGCCCCTGATTTCAGAAGGGACTCGACGACCGCATTACGATAGAATTCAGCGTCGCCGAGCGGCGGCGACGAGTAACAGGAGGCTTTTTCATGAGTGAATCACCGCTTCGGTACCGACGCGTACTGCTGAAGCTCAGTGGTGAGGCACTGATGGGGGACCTGGACTACGGCATCCAGCCGGTAGTCATTCAGCGTATCGCTGCCGAAATCGCAACGGCTCTGGCGCAGGGCATCGAGATCGCCATTGTCGTCGGCGGCGGCAATATCTTCCGTGGCGAGGGCCTGGCCCGTGCCGGTATGGATCGCGTCACCGGCGATTACATGGGTATGTTGGCGACGGTCATGAACGCGCTGGCCATTCAGGATGCGCTCGAATCAAAGGACATTTTCGCGCGCGTCATGTCGGCGCTCCAGATTCACGATGTCTGCGAGGATTACATCCGGCGCCGGGCGGTTCGACATCTTGAAAAAGGTCGCGTCGTGATTCTTGCGGCGGGCACCGGCAATCCGTTTTTTACAACGGATACGGCGGCCAGTCTGCGAGCGATTGAAATCGGTGCGGACATCTTGTTAAAGGCAACGAAAGTTGACGGAGTGTATGACGCCGATCCGATGACCAACCCGGATGCCAAACGATTCGAGCAGGTCACTTACGACAATGTGATCGAAAACAAACTGAACGTGATGGATGCAACGGCGATTGTCATGTGCCGCGACAATCAGCTGCCATTGCGTGTCTTTGACCTGACGCGAAGCAACGCGCTGGTCGAGGCAATGGCCGGTAAAGAACTCGGCACACTGATATCGGCCTGAGCAAACGCGGGCAACGTTTTACAAAAAGGAAAAGCAGTCGTGTTGGATGAAATCAAGAAAGACGCGGGCCAGCGAATGGCCAAGAGCGTCGCCTCATTGCAGCTGGAATTGACGAAGATTCGGACCGGACGGGCGCACACCAGCCTGCTCGATCACATCACTGTGGAGTACTACGGCAGCCAGGTGCCGTTAAGCCAGGTATCCAACGTGGGTGTCGAGGATTCGCGCACCCTGACAGTAACGCCGTGGGAAAAAGACATGGTGCAGGTGATCGAAAAGGCCATCATGACTTCGGATCTTGGTTTGAATCCTGCATCGGCCGGCACTGTGATTCGTGTACCGCTGCCTGCACTGACCGAGGAGCGTCGTAAAGACATGATCCGGATTGTCCGTCATGAGGCGGAGAACGGGCGCATTGCCATTCGAAATATTCGCCGTGATGCGTTGCACGATATTAAAGACTTATTGAAGGAGAAGATGATCGGCGAGGATGATGAGCGTCGCGCCGAAGGCGAGATCCAGGTTATTACGGACAAGTACGTGGCGGAAGTCGACCAGGCGCTTGCGGTTAAAGAAGCCGAGTTGCTCGAGGTCTGACGGCTATCGTCAGCGTTGCCGTGAATTCCCCAACGATGAACGTCCCGAGGCACGTGGCTGTCATCATGGACGGCAATGGCCGTTGGGCCAGCGCTCGCGGCAAGCCCCGGCATGCCGGTCATCGTGCCGGGGTCAAGTCGGTGCGTGCAACGGTTGAGATTGCGGCTGAACGCGGTGTCGAGTACCTGACATTGTTTGCTTTCAGTAGTGAAAACTGGAGTCGACCACAGGAAGAGGTCAGCAATCTGATGAGCCTTTTTCTGGAGGCACTGCGACGGGAAGTCGACGAGCTGCATCATAACGGTGTGCGCCTGCGCTTTATCGGCGCACGTGCGCAATTGAAGCCGCGGCTGGTGAAGATGATTGCGGCAGCCGAAGCGAAGACCGCGGCCAATACTGGCCTGACGCTCAATATCGCCGTCGCGTACGGAGGCAGATGGGACATCGTATCAGCGTGTAGAAATCTGGCGGCCAGGGTGGCAAGCGGCGAGTTGGCCAGCGACGCCATTGATGAGCAGGCGTTGTCGAATGAACTGCAGCTCGCAGCGACTCCGGATCCTGATTTGCTGATCCGCACCGGCGGTGAGCAGCGTGTCAGCAATTTTCTCTTGTGGAATCTTGCCTACGCCGAATTGTGGTTTACCGATGTGCTGTGGCCGGAGTTTGGCAAGGACGCGTTCGACCAGGCGCTGCACTACTTCGCGCAAAAACAGCGCCGTTATGGACAAACGAGCACACAGGTTGAGACCGCCAAATGTTAAAGACCCGCGTCCTGACATCAGTGGTCTCGTTGCTGTTGCTCGGTGTCATCTTATTTGTGATCCCGCCGCGAGCGACTGAACTCGTCATTGGTCTCCTGATACTCGCTGGAGCCTGGGAGTGGTCGGGATTTTTTGGCGTGAAATCGTTCGTGGTGCGGGCGTTATACGTTTGCCTGATTGCTGTGCTGTGTGCCGTGCCATACCTCGTCGCTGATGCGGCGGTGCTCGTGCTGCAAATCGCTAGCGTGTGGTGGTTCGTCGCGTTCGTCTGGGCGATGTTGTTCCCCACACCGATTCCAGCCGTGGTTCGCTGGGTCTGCGGCGCACTGGTGCTGGTGCCGTTGTTTACCGCGCTCGTCATGTTGTTTCAGGAGGGCCCGCTCTACCTGCTATTCGCGTTGCTGATCGTCTGGGCGGCCGATGCGGGCGCCTATTTCGCCGGCAAGCGCTTCGGGCGCGTCAAGCTGGCGCCGAGCATCAGTCCGGGCAAGACCTGGGAGGGCGTGCTCGGCGGTCTGACCGTTGTCATCGTGTTGGCGTTTGCGGTCGGACTGTGGGCAGAGGTCAACGTCGCTGTCCTGGTACCGTTTTGTCTCGCGATCGGCGGATTATCGATCGTGGGCGATCTGACGGTCAGTATGTTCAAGCGGACGGCGGGTGTGAAGGACAGCGGTAAGCTGTTTCCAGGTCACGGCGGTGTGCTCGACAGGGTGGACAGTGTTGCCGCGGCCGCGCCACTCTTTACGCTGGGCATCAGTTGGCTGGGTCTGGTTTGATGCGACGTTCACGCGCTATTCATTCTCACTGTCTCTACCGTGGCTGACGATCCGGCGGGAACTGCCGCTCGTCGTTCAAGTCCACATACAATCACATGATTCATTTAGAGATTATTTATTTCTATGGGTAGCGCTCTAACCAGTCTTCTGGCATTTGCCGCCGCGATCAGCATTCTCGTTGCCGTGCACGAGTTTGGCCACTATATCGTGGGTCGCTGGGCAGGCATGAAGGTATTGCGCTTCTCGGTCGGTTTCGGCAAGCCCTTGTGGAGCAAGGTCGCCGGGAAGGACCAGACCGAATATTGCGTTGCCGCAATTCCGCTTGGCGGTTATGTGCGTTTTCTCGATTCTCGTGAAGGCACGATCGATCCCGAAGATGAAGGTCGCGCGTTTGACCAGCGACCCGTTGCCGCGCGCATCGCTGTATTGCTGGCTGGCCCGGCTTTTAATTTTCTGTTCGCCATCCTCGCCTACTGGGCGCTGTTTGCAGGTGGCGTCATGGCGCTCCAGCCGGCGATCGGTGACGTGATACCAGGGTCCTATGCCGAGCGCGCCGGGCTCGAGTTTGGCGACAAAATCATTGCCGTCGGCGACACCGAGGCGAAGGACTGGGAGTCAACGCTGGTCGCCATCCTGGACACGATGGTTGCTACCGGGCGGGTACCGCTGACGTTGGAGTCCGCTGACGGCTGGCAGCGCGCAGCGACGATTGATGTTGGTGATGATGCAACGCGCCTGACAGAACCTGGCATGTTGTTCGACGGACTTGGATTCGGTGTCTGGCAGCCACCGGCAATCGTCGGCGAGTTATCCGCTGGTGGCGCGGCCGCACTGGCGGGGCTTGCAGTCAATGATCGCATCGTTGCGATTGATGGCGAGCCCACACGCTCGATTAACGAGCTCATCAGTGTTGTTGCAGCGCGCCCCAACCAGCGCGTTGTTGTCGATTACATTCGCGATGGTTATGCGGCTTCGGTCGAGTTACCGCTTGGCGAACAGGAAGTCGACGGCGAGAAACGCGGCCTGCTGGGTATTACGATGACGCAGAGTGAGGAGCACTACTACAAGCGCACTTTCACGCCGCTCGAGTCTTTCGCGGAGGCGGCCGGGAAGACCTGGACCTCGACTCTGTTTACGGTTCGGATGCTGGGACGCATGGTGACCGGCGACGTCTCGATCAAGAATATCAGTGGGCCGATCAATATAGCGCAGTTCGCCGGCGCATCGGCAGAGCGTGGTGTCAGCTACTTTCTGAGCTTCCTTGCCGTCGTTAGTATTAGTCTTGGCGTACTCAACCTGCTGCCGATTCCGATACTGGACGGCGGCCAGATTGTTTATCAGTTTGTCGAAATGCTGAAAGGCAGCCCGATGACTGAGCGCGCACAGATGCTGGGGCAGCAGGTGGGAATATTTGCGTTACTCCTGTTGATGAGTTTTGCTTTTTATAACGATATCGCCAGAATCCTTGGCTGACAGTAACGGACGGAAACCATTGCACATTAGACATACATTATTTGCGTTGTTGCTGCTGCTGCCGCTATCGACTGTTGCTGCCGAGTTTGTCGTCAAGGACATGCGCGTCGAAGGGTTACAGCGAATATCCGAGGGTACGGTATTCAACTATCTGCCGATCAACATCGGCGACACCGTTAGCAGCAGTCGTATCGGTGAGGCTATTCGGGCGCTGTACGGACAAAACCTGTTTAACGATATCGAAATGCGACGCGATGGCGACACGCTCGTTGTCGTTGTCAGGGAACGTCCGTCGATCGAGAGCTTCGAGATTGAAGGCAACAAGGACATCAAGACGGAAGACCTGATGGAGTCGTTGCGCGGCGTTGGTCTTGCGCGTGGTCGCACGTTCGATCGCTCGGTGCTCGATAACGTCGAAATGTTTCTGCGTGAGCAGTATTACGATCGGGGCAAGTACGGTGTTGAAATCGACACGCAGATTCAGGATCGCCCAAACAATACCGTGCGCATCAAGATCGACGTCAAGGAAGGCGATCGGGCCAAGATCCGGCAGGTAAATATTGTTGGTAATTCGAGCTTCTCGGACGAGGAAATTCGCGAAGGTTTCAAGCTGGACACGGCGAACTGGCTCTCCTGGATACGTCAGGATGATCGTTACGCGAAAGAATCGCTGGAAGGCGATCTGGAGACACTGCGGTCGTTCTACATGGACCGCGGCTATGCGGACTTCAAAGTCGCATCGACGCAGGTGGCGATTTCGCCGAACAAGAAAGACATGTTCGTTACGATCAGCATTGATGAGGGCGACGTTTATACGATTTCCGAGGTGCGGCTCGTTGGTGAGATGGTAGTACCGGAGGCTTACCTCAACGCCATGATTCTGGCGAAGCCTGGGTCAATCTACAACCAGCGCTTACTGACACAGTCGAGCGAGCTGATGTCGTACCGATTGGGTGAGGAGGGCTATGCGAACGCCGAGATCGAGCCGGTCCCTGAACTCGACGAGGAAACAAAAGAAGCTGCTGTTACGTTCTACGTCAACCCACAGAATCGCGTGTACGTCCGCCGCATCAATTTCAACGGGGTTGACCAGATAGACGATGAAGTCTTACGTCGAGAGATGCGGCAGATGGAGGGTGCGTTCCTTTCCAACTCGATGATCGATCGCTCCAAAGTGCGCCTGCAACGCCTGCCGTTTATCGAGGAAGCTGAGGCCAACAATACGCCGGTCGCCGGCAGTCCCGATCTTGTCGATGTTGACTTCGATCTCAAGTACCGCATGCCGGGTCAATTCTCCGGTGGCGTCGGTTATTCGGAATCGCAGAAGCTCTTGCTGAATGGCAGTATCGTACACACCAATTTTCTCGGCACCGGCAACCGCGTCGCGCTCGAGCTGAATTCGGGGCGCTTCCAGAAACTTTACAGCCTGTCGCACACGGATCCTTATCGCACTCTCGATGGCGTACGTCGCACGCTGAGTGTCAATTATCGGGACATCACGCAGTTTACGTCGGCGGCATCGGATTTCTCGACAACCAGTGCAGGCGCGACCGTCGACTACGGCTACCCGATCACGGAATACCAGACGCTGTCCTTTGGCGCGACTTACCAGCATTCGGAGTTGCTCGCTTCGAGCAACAGTACCCGGCAGGCGCAGGAATGGGTCGCCAATAACGGTAATCCGTTTGTCGAGAACCTGAGCAACGGTGGGGTCTTTTTTGGCTCCGAATTTGACACCGTTGAGCTGATCGCGGGCTGGTCTTACGACAGCCGCAACCGTTCGCTGTTCGCCAACCGCGGCACGCGCCAGCAGCTGTTCTTGTCGTTTGCAGTGCCTGGCAGTGACGTCGAGTATTTCCAGGCGCGTTACAGCTTTACCAAGTATTTTCCAATTACGAATAAATGGACGATGCGGGTAAATGCCGAGGTCGGCATCGGTGAGGCAATGGGTGACACAACGGCGTTGCCGCCCTACAAGCAGTTTTACGGTGGCGGGCCACAGTCGGTGCGTGGTTTCAAGGAATCGTATCTCGGACCGCGCGACAGTTTTGGGCGACCGTACGGCGGCAATATGTTGGTTGCGAGTCAGCTAGAGCTTATACTCCCGCTGCCGGCCAAATTTGCAAGTCAGGCAAGGGCCAGTCTGTTCTACGATATCGGCAACGTATTTAACACAGGCGAGGTCACGTTTAACGACAAGTTGGGAAGCCCGATCTTGTACAAGCCTGACTACAATGATCTGCGTACGTCGGTGGGAATCGGCGTGCAGTGGCTGGCGCCGCTGGGCCTCTTCCGTTTCAGCTATGCTTACCCGCTGAACGCATACGACGGCAATGACAGGTATTTCGGAGATGAAGTGGAACGCTTCCAGTTCTCCATTGGACAAGCATTTTAAGGAATGGAAAGTATATGAACTTTGTAAAGCAATCGATGGTTAAGGTAGTTCTGGCTGCAGCACTGGTCCTCGCGTTCGCAATGCCTGCTAGCGCGCAGGAAATGAAAATTGGCTTCGTCAGCTTGCCGGCTCTAATTGAGCGAGCGCCACAAACCAAAGCAGCCATGGATGCTTTGCAGGAAGAATTCGCGCCACGCCAGCGCGAGTTTGTGGCCAAGCAGAAGGAGCTGGAAGATCTGGCAGCAAAAGCGCAAAAGGACTTTGCCGTGATGGGTGAAACCGAGCGCCGTAATGCAGAAAAGGATCTGCGTGACCTGCAGCGCGAAGTAACGCGGCTGCAAAACGAACTCCGCGAGGATCTCAACCTGCGCCAGAATGAGGAATACGGCGTTCTGCAACGCACGGTGTTGAAGGATGTGCAGGACTTTGCGCAACAGCAGAAATATGACCTTATCGTCGGCGACGGCGTGCTGTATGTCAGCGGTGCGGTAAATATCACCGAACAGGTCTTGCGTGCTGTTGAGGCTAATTACGAGGCGAACTCCAACTAAAGCGCTGTTTCTTGCCGCCCATGCCGATCAGCCTAGGAGAACTCGCGACACAGTTCGGCTGTGAGCTTATCGGCGATCCGGATATTGTCATCGACAACGTCGCCTCGTTCGCGAGCGCGACCCCCGGATCGTTGACGTTCCTGGCGAACCCGTCCTTCAAGGACCAGTTGCGGGTAACCGCGGCGGCCGCTGTCATCGTGCGCGCCGCTGATGCGGCTGATTCGCCAGTTGCTGCGCTACTCCATGACGATCCGTATGCGTGCTACGCGCGGATGGCAGCGACAATTTGCCCGCCACCGGTTTACCCGCCGGGCGTTCACGCGAGCGCTGTCGTTGCCGCGTCAGCAGCGGTCGCGGACAGTGCGCACCTGGCGGCCAACGTTGTTGTCGGTGAGCGTTCCCGGATTGCCAGCAATGCCTACATTGGCCCCGGCTGTGTCATCGGGCCGGACTGCATTGTCGGCGAGGGCTGTCGCCTGATCGCAAACGTAACGCTTCCTCGCAACGTACGCATGGGCGCGCGCAGCATACTGCATCCCGGCGCTGTGATCGGCGCCGATGGTTTCGGCAATGCAATGACGTCCGAGGGCTGGGTGAAAGTTCCCCAGTTCGGCGGTGTAACCATTGGTGACGACGTGGAAATTGGTGCCAACACGACGGTCGACTGTGGTGCGCTCGATGATACGGTGATTGAGAACGGTGTACGCATTGATAACCTGTGTATGATCGGTCACAACGTCCATATTGGTGAGCATACGGCAATGGCAGCGACGGTCGCTATCGCCGGCAGCACGAAGATTGGCAGACGCTGTATGCTGGCGGGCCACGCGGGTACCGTTGGTCATATCGAGATTTGTGATGATGTTATTGTTGCAGCGAAAGCCATGATCACCAAAAGCATTACGACGCCGGGAACCTACGCTGGCGCGTTCCCCGCGGTCGCTGCCCGGAACTGGGCACAGCAGCTGGCGCGCTTTCGCCGACTCGACTCCCTCATAGCCAGGGTCGCCAAACTCGAAAAGAACGGCAAGTAGCAACAGTTACCCGGACCCGGACCAGAACAATGATTCACTCAACCGCCATTGTGTCCGATACTGCCAGCATCGCGGCGGGCGTCGAAATTGGTCCTTACTCCGTTATTGGTGACGACGTTACGATCGGTACAGGCACTCGCATAAGCAGCCACGTCGTGATCAACGGTCCGACAGTCATTGGCGAGAATAATCGTATTTACCAGTTCGCCTCTATCGGTGATGACCCGCAGGACAAGAAGTACGCGGGTGAGCCGACGCGTCTGACTATCGGCGATCGCAATACGATTCGCGAGTTTTGCACGATCAGCCGCGGCACGACGCAAGATCGTGGGGAGACGGTGGTCGGCGATGACAACTGGATAATGGCTTACGTGCACATCGCCCACGACTGTATTGTTGGTGACAACACCATCATGGCTAACAATGTAACGCTGGCCGGTCATGTCCATATCGGTGACTGGGTAATCTGCGGCGGTTTCAGCGGAATTCACCAGTTCTGCAAAGTCGGTGCACACGCTTTTCTGGGCATGTTCGCGGTAATCAGTCGCGATGTACCGGCCTACACGATGGCGTCGGGCCAGCCGACCAGGCCGCGCGGCATTAACAGTGAAGGTTTGAAGCGCCGCGAATTCTCTGCGGAGCAAATTCGCAACATCAAGCATGCATACCGCGTGACTTTTCGACAGGGCAACAAGCTGTCGGAGGCCATTGACGAGGTTGCCCGGCTTTGCGAGCAACAGCCGGAGCTAAATGTATTTCTCGATTCGCTGCGCTCGTCGGAGCGCGGTTTGATTCGTTAGGCCGTCAGGCGAGCACGAGTGCATATCGCTCTCGTAGCCGGTGAGGCCTCTGGTGACCAGCTGGGCGCGGGACTGATTCAGGCAATTCGCGCGCGCGTTCCGGATGCCCGCTTCGAGGGCGTCGCCGGCCCGGCGATGGTTGCGGCCGGCTGCGAGCAGTGGGAGCCGTCGGAGTCGCTGGCGGTCATGGGCCTGGTCGAGCCGTTGGCGCACCTGCCGCGGCTGATTCGTTTACGCAGGGCGCTGGTGCGCCGGTGGCAGGCATCACCACCGGATGTTTTCGTCGGTATCGATGCCCCCGATTTCAACCTGGGGCTCGAGAAGAAGTTGCGCTCCTCTGGCATCCGCACGGCGCACTATGTCAGCCCCTCGATATGGGCCTGGCGTCCGGGCCGTGTCAAGACGGTCGCGAAGGCTGCCGATGCGGTCCTCTGTATCCTGCCTTTTGAAGCGCCGCTATACGCGGGGCATGACGTTAACGCGGTCTTTGTCGGCCATCCGAAAGCCGATGCCGCGCCTGCCGTTGTTGACAGCAGTGCGGCCCGTCGCCGGCTTGGTATCGGCGATGGCGAGCTGGTTGCCGTGCTACCGGGCAGTCGTGGCGGTGAAATTGCGCGTCTGGGTCCGATTCTCGCTGCAACCGCCAAACGGCTGGTCGCTTGCCGGCCGGGCCTGCGTTTCGTCACACCGGTCGCGGCACCGTCGCTGCGCCCGGCGATCGAGCGGCAGCTTCACGACGCCGGTGTCGCCGAGCATTTCCTGTTGCTCGATGGGGACTCGCAAACGGCGATGATGGCGTCAGATCTCGTGTTGCTGGCGTCGGGCACTGCCGTGCTTGAAGCCGCTTTGCTGGGCAAGCCCGCGGTTGCCGTGTATCGACTGGCGGCGCTGAGCGCCGCGTTGATCAGGGGGCTGCGGCTGCTGAAACTGACCCACTTTACGTTGCCAAACCTGATGACAAAAGCGCCGCTGGTGCCTGAATTCATTCAGGGTGACGCGCAGCCAGAGGCTATTGCCGCCGCCGTCAGCGGATTGCTGGACGATCCGGAACGCAGGCGTTTCATCAGCGATGAATTTGCTAAACTCAAAGCAGAGCTGGCGCTGAACACAGACCAGCGTGCCGCCGACGTTATTATCGGGCTGGCACAGTCAACCTAAGGTCGGATTACAGACCAATCATGCAGCAAGCTGAATGGCACGATCGTACCGGGCTCGTCGCCGGAATCGACGAGGCAGGTCGCGGTCCACTCGCCGGCCCGGTCGCGGCCGCCGCTGTGATCCTGCACCCGGACAGGCCAATTGACGGTCTCAGGGATTCGAAAAAATTGTCGGCAACGAAGAGAGTCCGGCTTGCGGGCGAAATCCGCGCTCGCAGCATGGCGTGGTCGGTGGCGTGGGCGGACCCTGCGGAAATCGATGCGCTAAATATTCTCGAGGCGACACTGCTCGCCATGCGGCGCGCAATTCTCGGCCTGCGCGTTGTTCCCACGCGCGTCCAGGTCGATGGCAACCGCCTGCCGAGGCTGCGCTTCGGGGAGCGGGTTATCGACGGCGAGGCGGTCGTCGGCGGCGATGATCGGATCGCTGCAATCAGTGCCGCTTCAATCCTGGCGAAGACGGTTCGCGACGGCATGATGCTGGAACTCGATCGTATTTATCCGTGCTATGAGTTCGCGCGCCATAAAGGTTATGGTACGGCCGTGCACCGCGAGCGCTTGCGCGAATTCGGCCCGTGTCGAGAACATCGTTTCACCTTTGCGCCGCTGAAAGTGACATCGTGAGCAACGCACGCTTCGTTCATTTGCACGTGCACACCGAGTATTCCCTCGTTGACAGTACGGTGCGCATACCGCGTCTTATGAAGCGCTGTGCCGCAGCGGGCATGCCGGCGGTTGCTTTAACGGACCAGGACAACCTGTTCGGTCTCGTCAAGTTCTACCGCAAGGCAATAGCTGCCGGCGTTAAACCCATCATCGGCGTTGACCTGCGCATCAACGATGGGTCCGACACTGATCGGCCGACGAGGCTGCTGCTGCTTTGCCAGAATAATGAAGGCTATCGCAACCTCTGCAAGCTGGTTACACGCTGTTACCTGGAGGGGCAGGTGCGCGGCGAGCCGTTGGCGCGGCGCGAATGGCTGACTGCGAAGAGTTGCGATGGACTTATCGCATTGTCCGGCGGACTTCACGGTGATGTTGGCCAGGCGCTGTGCAACGGACACCCGCGCCAGGCACGCAAACGGCTGAAAGCATGGCAGGCGATATTTCCGCAGCGTTTCTACCTGGAACTGATTCGCACCGGCCGCGCCGGCGAAGAGAAGTGCGTACAGGCCAGCCTGGAGCTGGCTGCGGCTACGCAGGTACCGCTGGTGGCCACGAATGACGTGCGGTTTCTTACCAGCGACGAATTCGATGCGCACGAAGCGCGGGTCTGCATCCACGACAGCCGTGGACTGGCGGACCCCGACCGACCAAAAAACTACAGCGCGCAGCAGTACCTGAGGTCGCCAGGGGAAATGGCAGAGCTGTTCGCCGATATTCCGTCTGCACTCGAGAATACGGTTGAAATTGCGCGACGCTGTACGCTCGATCTGAAGCTCGGGAAAAGCGTGCTGCCCGCATTCCCGGTACCGGACGGGCAGACCGAATCCGACTATCTGGCAGCAGTCGCACAGCGTGGGCTCGACGCGGCGCTCGCGAAAAAGTACGCGATCGAGGAGGTGCCCGAGAAACAACAGGATGCCTACCGCGCGCCATACCAGGAGCGGCTCGCCAGTGAGCTGAACGTCATCCAGTCGATGGGTTTCCCTGGCTACTTTCTGATTGTCGCCGACTTTATTCGCTGGGCGCGCGACAACGAAGTCCCGGTGGGCCCGGGGCGCGGCTCGGGTGCGGGCTCGCTGGTCGCGTGGGTACTCGGCATTACTGCCATCGACCCACTGCAGCACGACTTGCTGTTCGAGCGTTTCCTTAATCCGGAACGCGTGTCGATGCCCGACTTCGATATCGACTTTTGCATGGAAGGCCGCGACGCGGTCATTGACTACGTCGCCGAACTGTACGGACGCGAGCGCGTGTCGCAGATCATCACGTTCGGCACGATGGCGGCGAAAGCGGTCATCCGCGATACCGGTCGCGTACTTGGCCAGCCGTACGGATTTGTAGATCGCATTGCCAAGCAGGTGCCGTTTGATGTTGGTATAACCCTCGAGAAGGCGCTCGAGCAATCCGATGAGCTCGCCGCGATGTACCGTGACGATGAGGAAGTTGCAGCGATCATCGATCTTGCGCGATCGCTCGAGGGCCTGGTGCGCAATGCCGGCAAGCATGCCGGTGGTGTGGTCATCGCACCGGTGGCGCTGACCGACTTCGCGCCGCTGTATTGCGAGGAGGGCGGCAGTAATGTTGTCACGCAACTCGACAAGGACGACGTCGAGGCCGTCGGGCTGGTCAAATTCGATTTTCTTGGGCTGAAAACGCTGACCATCATTGATTGGGCCGTGCGCATCGTCAACGCGACCGACCCGGAGCGCAAACTCGATATCAGTCATATTCCGGACCGTGATGCGAAGACGTTCGAGCTGCTGCGCAGTACCAGGACAGCCGCGGTTTTCCAGCTCGAGTCCAACGGCATGCGCGACCTGATCAAGCGCATGCGGCCCGACCAGTTCGGCGACCTGGTGGCACTCGTAGCGTTGTTTCGCCCCGGGCCCCTGCAGTCGGGCATGGTCGACGATTTCATTACGCGCAAGCACTCTTCCAACCAGTCCGACATCGATTACCTGCACCCGGACCTGAAGCCGGTGCTCGAGGAAACCTACGGCGTTATTCTGTACCAGGAACAGGTGATGCAAATTGCGCAGGTGCTTGCGGGTTACACACTCGGTGGCGCCGATCTGCTGCGCCGCGCCATGGGCAAGAAGAAAGCCGAGGAGATGGCCAAGCAGCGCGAGATATTCGTGACGGGCGCGACCGAGCGCGGTGTTACCGACAAGACGGCGACGCGCATCTTCGACCTGATGGAGAAGTTCGCCGGTTACGGTTTCAACAAGTCACACTCGGCCGCGTACGCCGTACTGTCTTATCAGACCGCCTTTCTCAAGGCACACTATCCCGCGGCATTCATGTCGGCGGTGATGAGCGCGGATTTACAGCACACCGACCGCCTGGTAACGCTAAAGGACGATTGCAGACAGCTCGGGATGACGCTGTTGCCACCCGATATCAATCGCTCGGAATATCAGTTCAGCGTGTCGAACGAGCACACGATCCTGTACGGACTCGGTGCGATCAAAGGCGTCGGGCACTCGGCTGTCGATTCTCTGATTGCCGAGCGGGAGGCGCACGGGCCATTCAAAAGCCTGGTCGACTTTTGTCGCCGTGTCGACCACGAGAAAATCAATCGCCGGGCACTCGAGGCCATGGTGAAGTCCGGCGCGATGGACGGCTTTGGTGAGTCGCGCCGCAGCCTGATGCACCAGGTGCCGGAAGCGCTGCGTTCGGCGGACCAGGAAGCCCGCGCCGCCGCGGCGGGCCAAAACGACATGTTCGGGCTGGCGGAGCCGGTGGCTGAAGTCGATACCGAATCGCACGTGCAGCTCGCCGAATGGCAGGAACGCGTTTTGCTGAGCAATGAAAAAGAAGCGCTTGGACTTTACTTGACCGGGCACCCGTTTGACGCGGTGCGTGCCGATGCCGCTTTTTTCGCTGATGGCAAGCTGAGTGAGCTGATGGCAGAGCCACCACCGCAGAATAATCGCAAGGAGCGCAGCTACGCGCAGCCGCGCCGCGAGGCCACGGTGGCCGGACTGATCGTTGACTTACGCAAGCGCGGGAACCGCGTCAGCGTCGTGCTCGATGACGATACCGGCCGCATGGAGATCAGTTTCTTTAGCGAAGCCTTCCAGGAGTTTCGTCACTTGCTGGTCAAGGACGAGATCGTCGTCATATCCGGCGGTCTGCGCTATGACGATTTCGCCGGCAGCTGGACAATCAATGCAAAAAATGTGCTGCATATTGATCGCGTGATCGAATCCCGGGCGCAGAGCATGATCCTGAATCTTGCGCCCAATGGGCACGGCGAGCAGTTGTTGGCCAAGCTGCATGATTTGCTGCTGCCGTTTCGTGAGGGCACCTGCGACGTATCGGTGCGCTACGTCGGCGACAATGCGTCGGCGCGTTTGTCGCTGGGACCAGAGTGGGCGGTGCGTCCAAGCCGTGAGCTGCGCGACAAACTCAACGAGCTTCTCGGCCACAAAAATGTCCGATTACTCTACGCTCCCGGGCGGGAAATCATGTAATGTTGGACCTTCCCGGTCAGCGCCTACGGTGAGCGTATCCAGCCATGGATTTGAAATTTCTTGATTTTGAACAGCCGATTGCCGAACTCGAGGCCAAGATCGAAGAGCTGCGCTACGTCGGCGACGACTCAGAAATCAATATCAACGAGGAAGTCGCGCGTCTCAAAGGCAAGAGTGAATCGCTGACGAAGAGCATTTTCGCGAAACTCAGCCCATGGCAGGTTGCTCGTGTTGCGCGGCACGAATCACGTCCCTACACGGCAGATTACCTGAGCATGATCTCTCCGGACTTTCAGGAACTGCACGGTGATCGAATGTATGCCGATGATCCGGCGATCATCGGTGGTGTTGGCCGCATCGACGGCAAGGCCGTCATGTTTATCGGTCATCAGAAAGGCAGGGACACGAAAGAGCGGGTGCGGCGCAATTACGGCATGCCGAAGCCCGAGGGGTATCGGAAAGCGCAGCGTTTGATGCAGCTTGCCGAGAAATTCTCGATGCCCGTCGTTACCTTCATCGATACCCCGGGCGCCTATCCGGGCGTGGGTGCCGAGGAACGCGGCCAGAGCCAGGCAATCGCGCAGAGCTTGTACCTGATGGCGGGCCTCAAGACGCCGATCATTTGTGTCGTTATCGGCGAGGGTGGCTCGGGCGGCGCACTGGCGATCGGCGTCGGTGATCGGTTACTCATGTTGCAATACGCCGTTTATTCGGTGATCTCACCGGAGGGTTGTGCATCGATCCTGTGGAAGAGCGCGGACAAGGCAGAAGATGCGGCGGCAGCAATGCGTATCACGGCGTCCAGCCTCAGCGAATTCGGGCTGGTCGATGAGGTGCTTGAAGAACCGCTCGGTGGTGCGCACCGCAATCCGAAGGCGATGGCCGAGGTAGTCCGTAATGCCTTGCTGAAGAGTATTGATGAAGTCGATAGCCTGCCGATCGAGGAGCTGCTCGCATTGCGTCAACAGCGGCTTGCCGGCTTCGGTCAATTCAAAGAGGCGTGAGCTTTAGCGTCAGTGCACTGACAAGCGTGCTCGCGAGCCACGAGCGGCGCGCCGGCAAGCCCGCACGTTATATCGTCGCGTTCAGCGGCGGTCTGGATTCCACGGTTCTCCTGGATGCGCTCTGCAAAGGCGCCGGGGACAGCGCCGTGCCCATCATCGCGGTGCACATCGATCACGGACTGCAGCCCGATTCGGCCGACTGGTCGCGGCACTGCGAAAGGGTGGCGACTGGCCTCGGCGTCGAGTACCGCTGCCTGTCGGTCAACGTGCAGCTTGAATCCGGCAAAGGGCCTGAAGCAGCCGCGCGCGAGGCGCGCTACACGGCCCTGCGCAGCGTAATGCAGGCCGGCGACTGGCTCTTAAGCGCGCATCACAGGGAAGACCAGGCGGAGACACTGTTGCTCAACCTTGTCCGCGGCAGCGGTCCGGCCGGCATTGCCGGTATTGGCGCGGCGCGACGATTGGGCCCCGGTTGGCTGATGCGGCCACTGCTGGGAATCGAGCGGGCTGAGCTGCAGTCCTATGCCGAGGCTGAGGATCTGCATTGGCTCGAGGACCCGAGCAACCGTGATCGTCGTTTTGAGCGTAACTTTCTGCGCCATGACATCGTGCCGCGGCTCAACGCGCGCTGGCCTGATATCGCCACGCGCCTGCAGCGTAGCGCGGGGCACGCGGGTGAGGCCGCGGAGCTGCTCAACGAACTGGCGGCGATCGATCTCAAAACGCTCGGTGATCGGCCGGAGCGCCTGCCGATCGACGCGCTGTTAGAACTGTCGGCAGCGCGGCAACGCAACGTGTTGCGATTCGCACTTCGGAAATGTGGTCTGTCGACGCCGACCGCGATGCAGCTGAACCGCGTGCTCGAGGAGGTACTCCCCGCGCGCCCCGACGCCGAACCGCTCGTCCAGTGGCCGGGGGCTTCGGTGCGGCGTTATCGAAACCGGCTTTATCTGCTGCCCGAGGAGCTCGGGCAGCAACCTGTGGCAACGGCTGTCGCCGGCCGCAACGTCGAACTTGGCGCCGGCCTCGGCACGCTGCGTTTTGAGCCAGGCACGAAAAACGGATTGTCAGCGGCGCTTTTCAGTGATCAGTTGCGACTTGAGTTTCGTCAGGGTGGTGAGGAATTTAAGCCGGTTGGTCATAGGCATACGCGGAAACTCAAGAAACTACTTCAGGAAGAGGGCGTGGTCCCGTGGATGCGCGATCGCCTGCCCTTACTGTATTCGGGTGAACGGCTTATCGCTGTCGGCGATCTTTGGCTGGCTGCTGACGCTGTTGCTGACACGGGTTTCGTCGTGCGCTGGCAGCAACGTCCCGCGTTGCACTAAACGTGTGCACACTTGGCTTCAGTCGTTGTGTCAGAATGGCCTATCTGATAACGTTTTAAACCGTCTTTAGTCCAACGACGGCGCGGAATTCGAAGGGTTGGAAGAAAGCACAACGCTTGCATGGCAGTGCTTTTGCTCCGACCCTTTCTTGTTTCTCGTTGACCTTTAAATTCCATGCGCATTTGAACTTGTATATTTGACCATGGACAACCGGCTTCGGGTTCATCAATGACATCGTATGTATTTATCACGGGCGGCGTGGTTTCCTCTCTGGGGAAGGGCATTACCTCCGCCTGCCTCGGCGCCATTTTAGAGGCGCGTGGCCTGACGATCAGCATGATCAAACTGGATCCGTACATCAACGTTGATCCGGGCACGATGAGCCCTTTCCAGCATGGCGAAGTGTTCGTAACGCACGACGGGACCGAGACGGATCTGGACCTCGGCCACTACGAGCGATTCGTGCGGACGGCAACTGGCGGGCGCAACAGCAATTTCACGACGGGGCGTATTTACGAGACGGTCATCGCCAGGGAACGGCGTGGTGATTACCTGGGCGCCACCGTGCAGGTCATCCCGCACATCACCGATGAGATCAAGGCCAGCGTCGAACGCGGCGCGGGCGATGCCGATATCTGCCTGGTTGAGATCGGTGGCACGGTCGGCGATATCGAGTCGTTGCCGTTTCTCGAGGCCATTCGCCAGATGGGTATCGAAATGGGCCACGAACGCGTCGTCTATGTACACCTGACGCTGGTGCCGTACATCCCGACATCCCAGGAAATCAAGACGAAACCCACGCAGCACTCGGTCAAGGAACTGCGCTCCATCGGTATCCAGCCCGATATCCTTGTCTGCCGCTCCGAGCAGCCGCTGCCGTCCGAGCAGCGCAAGAAGATTGCCCTGTTTACGAACGTGCAGGAGAAAGCGGTTATCTCCGCCTATGACGCCGACGATCTCTACAAGATACCGTCGATGATGCACGAACAGGGACTCGACGAAATTGTCACCCGGCAGCTGGGCCTGGATTTACCTGCGGCCGACCTGAGCGAGTGGGATGCGATTGTCGAAGCCAAGAAGAATCCCAGTGCCTCGGTAAAAGTCGCCATGGTTGGCAAGTACATGGACCTCAAGGATTCTTATATATCGCTGGTCGAGGCACTGCAGCACGGCGGCATTCACACCCGTACGCGCGTCAATATCAGCTTCATCGAGTCGCGCGATATCGAACTCAAGGGAACGGGGTGCCTCACCGACATGGATGGCATCGTCGTCCCGGGCGGTTTTGGCGACCGCGGGATCGAGGGCAAGATCGACGCGGTGCAATATGCACGCGAGAACGGCATCCCGTACCTGGGTATCTGCCTCGGCATGCAGGTAGCGGTCATTGAGGCAGCGCGCAACCTCGCGGGACTGAAAGGTGCGATGAGCACCGAGTTCGACAAGGACACTCCGCACCCGGTGGTCGGCTTGATCACCGAATGGCAGGACCACGCTGGCGGCACCGAGCAGCGTGACGAGGCGTCTGAGCTGGGCGGCACCATGCGCCTGGGGGCGCAGCAGATTATCCTGGGTGAGGGCACGCTGGCGGCGACGAGTTACGGTGCGACCTCGATCGAGGAGCGTCATCGACACCGCTACGAAGTAAACAACAACTACCGCGAACGGCTGTCGAATGCCGGCTTGAGTTTCTCGGGGTTGTCAGTCGATGATCTGGTTGAGGTCGTCGAGCTGCCGGGTCATCCCTGGTTCCTGGCAAGCCAGTTTCACCCGGAGTTTACGTCCAACCCGCGTGACGGCCACCCGCTCTTCAAGAGCTTCATCAGCGCCGTGCGCCGACACGCCGAAGGCACGTTGCCAGAGGCGGCCGAAGCATGAAGCTTTGCGGTTTCGAAGCGGGCAATGACCAACCGTTGTTCCTGATCGCGGGGACCTGCGTCGTGGAAAGCGAGCAGATGGCGATCGACACGGCGGGCACGTTGCAGGAAATCTGTGCGGATCTCGGCGTACCGCTGATCTACAAATCGTCCTTCGACAAGGCCAATCGCAGTTCGCGTGACAGTTTTCGGGGTCCTGGCATGGAGGAGGGCTTGCGAATCCTCGGTCAGGTCAAGCAGCAGCTGGGGCTGCCGATACTCACCGATGTCCACGAAGACACGCCGATGGATGAGGTGGCCGAGGTTGTCGACGTTTTGCAGACGCCGGCGTTTCTTTGCCGCCAGACGAATTTCATACTGCGGACGGCGGCCACCGGGCTGCCGGTCAATATCAAGAAGGGCCAGTTCCTGTCGCCATGGGAAATGCAGAACGTCGTCGATAAAGCGAAATCAACCGGCAACGATGCAATCCTTGTCTGTGAACGCGGTTTTTCGTTCGGCTATAACAATCTCGTGTCGGATATGCGCAGCCTGCCCGTGCTGCGCGGCACCGGGTGCCCGGTGGTGTTTGACGCCACGCACTCGGTACAGCTGCCGGGTGCCAAGGGCTCGGCGTCGGGCGGACAGCGCGAGTTTATTCCCGTGCTCGCCCGTGCAGCAGTCGCCGCCGGTATTGCCGGAATTTTCATGGAGACGCACCCCGACCCGTCGGTTGCGCTCAGTGACGGTCCCAATGCCTGGCCGCTCGGGCAAATGAAAGACCTTCTCGAAACGCTGGTGGCAATCGACGCCACCGTCAAACAAAGCGGCTTCCTCGAATCAGGCTACGGCCTCGGTGTACCAAACTCGGAGTAACAATGATCAAAGTGACAGAAATACGTGCTCGAGAGATTCTCGATTCACGCGGCAACCCGACCGTGGAAGCGGACGTCAGGCTCGCTGATGGCAGCAGCGGTCGCGCGGCGGTGCCCTCCGGCGCCTCTACCGGTACACGAGAAGCGGTAGAGCTGCGCGATGGAGACAAATCGCGTTACCTCGGCAAAGGGGTGCAAAAGGCTGTCGCCAATGCCAATGGCGAAATTCGAAAAGCGGTACTGGGCGTCGAGTTTGCAGACCAGCGCGCGCTCGATACCTGCATGATCGAGCTTGACGGGACCGACAACAAAGGCCGACTGGGCGCAAACGCGATACTCGCTGTGTCGCTGGCAGCCGCCAAAGCGGAGGCAGTGTCGAGGAAGCTCTCATTATTTCGGCACCTGGGCAGCAGTACGATGATGCCGGTGCCAATGATGAACATCATCAACGGCGGCGCGCACGCGGACAACAGTGTCGATATACAGGAATTCATGATCCTGCCCGTTGGTGCGCCCAGTTTTTCAGAAGCGCTGCGTTACGGTGCCGAGGTTTTTCACAGTTTGAAAAGCGTGCTGCGCAGCAAGGGCCTGAATACCGCGGTCGGTGACGAAGGCGGTTTTGCACCGGACCTGCCGTCCAACAAGGCCGCGCTCGACACCATCATGACGGCCATCGAGAAGGCGGGCTTCAAAGCCGGTGAGGATATCCTGCTCGGACTCGACGTCGCGAGTTCGGAGTTTTACAAGAACGGCGTTTATGACCTCGAGTCTGAGGGTCGGCAGTTCGACGCGGCTGGATTTACCGCTTTCCTGGCGGAACTGGCCGATGGCTACCCGATCATTTCGATCGAGGATGGCATGGATGAAAGTGACTGGGATGGCTGGCGCTTGCTGACCGATGCGCTGGCGGATCGAGTGCAGCTGGTCGGCGACGACCTGTTCGTGACCAACACGACGATCCTCAAACGCGGGATCGACGAAAAAATTACAAATTCTATATTGATAAAACCCAACCAAATCGGTACCTTAAGCGAAACTCTTGATGCGATTACTATGGCAGATGACGCGGGCTACACGGCGGTTATCTCACACCGCTCCGGCGAGACGTCGGACAGCACGATTGCCGACATCGCAGTAGGCACGCAGGCGACGCAGATCAAGACCGGGTCATTGTCCCGTTCTGACCGCATCTCCAAGTACAACCAGCTGCTGCGCATCGAAGAGGAACTGGGCACGGATGCCGGGTATGCGGCTCGAGACGCGTTCTCGGTCAAGATTTCATAACGACGCCGAACGGTTCTTTCGAACGGCATTTTGGAGTTACTGCTTCATGAGTTCACGCTGGCTACTCGTACTGCTGGGCATTGCCGGGCTTGCCCTGCAAGGTGAGCTTTGGTTTGCCGATGAGGGCTATCGCAAGACGATGAAGCTCCGCGATGCCGTTGCGGAACAACGAGACCTCAACGAGTCTCTGCGGGTGCGCAACGCCGCGCTCGACGCTGAAGTCATCAATCTGAAAAAGGGCCGTGATGCGGCCGAAGAGCGCGCTCGTACCGACCTTGGCATGATCGGCAGGCACGAAACCTTCTACCAGGTGGTGCCCGTTTCAGACGCGGCTCACTAGGCCAACCAGTGCCGGTGCCAGACTGGGCCCGTGTCCACGGGCCGCCGTTATTCGCGGCCACGATACGTCAACACATAGAAGATTTCGTTGTTCACGAGTTGCTGGGCTTCGAGTTCAGTGGCGACGGTGAGCACGACTACCTGCATATCGAGAAACGTGCCGCGAATACGGAGTGGGTAGGCCGACAGCTGGCGGCCTTTGCCGACGTACCGGCCAGGGACATCGGCTATTCCGGCATGAAAGACCGGCACGCCGTTGCGCGTCAATGGTTCAGTGTGCCGCGCTGGAACCAGCCTGACTGGCAGGGGCTCGAGGTCGACGGCGTGCGCGTGCTCGAGCAGCAACGCCATCAGCGTAAGCTCAAACGCGGCGCCCACCAGTCGAACTATTTTCGCATCGTCCTGCGTGGCGACGTGTCGATGGCCAGCGGCATCGACGAACGCCTGGCCGCGATCGCGGCAGAGGGTGTTCCCAATTACTTTGGCGAGCAGCGTTTCGGACGCGGGGGCGGCAACCTGGCCATGGCCGATCAGTGGGCGGCGGGCAAACGCCTGCCACGGCACAAGCGCAGCATTGCCATATCCAGCGCGCGCGCTTTCCTCTTTAATCAGAATCTGCAACAGCGTGTGCAGCAGCAGACGTGGAACCGGCTATTGCCCGGTGACGTCGCGAACCTCGACGGTTCTGGCAGCGTGTTTACGGTCGAATCGGTCGATGAGGACATCGAACGGCGCTGCCAGGAAATGGATCTGCATCCGGCCGGCGTTCTCTGGGGGGACGGCGCGAGCAAAGCGGGGATTGCCGAGGAATATCTGCCGTGGTGCACGGCCCTCGAGAACGCCCGCGCCAAGGTGGCGCACCGCAGTCTGCGGCTGCGCCCGCAGGCATTCTCGTGGACCATGGACGCGGAGTCGTTGACGCTCGAGTTTTCGCTGCGGCGTGGCTCGTTCGCGACCGCTGTACTGCGAGAGGTCGCCGTGATAGCCGACGCGCAGGGCTAGCTGTAACCGCTCTGCAGGTTGTTCATCTGTGGGTCTTCCACTGACGACACAGCCACATACGAGGACGGGACGGGACAGGTAGCCGAACACGCCTCGCGTGTTCCTTCCTCGTCACGTATTTTCATCGGCCTGCCAGCTCGGCTATAGATTCGGCCACCTGTCCCGTCCCGTCCTCATCACGGTTTGGAGCCGGCGCACGAACTCCTGATGCTCTCGCTGAAGAGCGCGGTGGACAACACACCCGAATCTGTAGCCGCAGGCGTGTGAGGGTGTGTTGTCCGCCGCGCTCGGTGTGCGGACTGTCGGCAGGTTGTTTCCGACTGTGAACAACGTGCAGAGCGGTTACAGCTAGACGCGCTGCAGCAAGACGTAGATGGCGCCGGTGCCGCCATCAACCTGGCGGGTAGAGACGAACGCGAGCACGCTCTCCCATTTTCGCAGCCAGCGGTTGACCGCGCTCTTCAAGACGGGACCCCGGTGCCCTGAACCGAGTCCCTTGCCGTGCACAATGCGCACGCACAACTTTCCCTGCGCCGAGCAGTAATCGATGAAATCGGTAAGGCGCGGTTTTGCCTCTGCCAGCGTCATGCCGTGCAGATCGAGCTCCGCCTGCACGCTGTAACCGCCGCGGCTGAGCTTGCGCATGGTCCGGCGACCCACGCCAGGCCGGCTGTAACGCAACGCGGCACCGTAGCCATGCTCAAGCGTGTCGATATCGTCTTGCAGGCTCTCGTCCAGCACCTGCGCTTCGTCGGCTTTCGTGAAACGTGCGCGCGGCTTTGGCTTCGGCGCGTCGGTCAGAACCCGCTCGTCTGCCCGCAGCGGCCTGGCGTCGGCCACCGCGCGGCGAAACTCGTTGCTGTCGTCATCGGTCACGGCGTTGTCTTAAGAGGCTATGGTGTGTGTTGATCTTTCAGTATAGTGAGGCGCTCGCCCTCGTCCAGTCAATCGTCCAGTCAAAAATGAAAATCCTCATCAGTAACGACGACGGGTACCTCGCCACCGGAATCAACGCGCTTACCGACGCCCTCGAGCAGGTCGCGGACGTGGTGGTGGTGGCGCCCGATCGCAATCGCTCGGCTGCCAGCAGTTCACTGACGCTGGGCAGGCCGCTGCGCGTGTCGAAAGTGGCGGAGAATCGCTACTCGGTGGATGGCACGCCATCAGATTGCGTGCATCTGGCGCTGACCGGTTTTCTCGATTACGAGCCGGATCTGGTGGTATCCGGCATCAACCACGGTGCCAACCTCGGTGACGATGTCATCTACTCCGGCACTGTCGCCGCGGCTATGGAAGGACGATTCCTCGGGCTGCCAACGATCGCGGTGTCGCTCGTGGGTCAGGATCTCAAGCATTTCGCAACGGCCGCGCGAGTCGCTGCTGAGCTCGTGCAGAAGATTGAGCGCGGCAACCTGGCCGCCGATATCGTCCTGAACGTGAACGTGCCGGATCGTCCATACGAACAGCTTAACGGGCTGCATGCGACCCGGCTCGGCTTTCGCCACAAGGCCGAACCGATCATGAAAGACCACGATCCTTACGGCAGACCCATCTACTGGGTCGGCCCGGCGGGCGCTGGCCAGGACGCCGGCGAGGGCACCGATTTTCATGCGATCGAACAGGGCGGCGTGGCGATTACGCCTTTGAAAGTCGATCTCACGCGCCACGAGGCCGTTGCCGGTATCGCAGATTGGCTCGAGCAATGATCGACCAGCTGCACGGCAGGCAGGGTATTGGCATGACCTCGAAACGGACGCGCGACCGGCTGGTGCAGCGGCTGCGCGATCAGGGGATTCGTTCGGAGGCTGTTCTCGAGCAGATACGTAACGTACCGCGCCACCTGTTCGTCGACGAGGCGCTGGCCAGTCGTGCTTACGAAGATACGGCGCTGCCGATCGGGCTGAGCCAGACCATCAGTCAGCCCTACGTGGTGGCCTGCATGACGGAGGCGCTGCTGGACGGCTTTGATGGCGAATCGGTGCTGGAAATCGGTACCGGCTGCGGCTACCAGACCGCAGTACTCGCGCCGCTCGTAAAAAAGATCTATACCGTGGAGCGCATTCCCGAGCTGCTGCGCAAGACCAAACAGCGACTACGTGATCTCGATATCTACAATGTGCAGTTTCGACCGGGTGACGGCTGGCTCGGCTGGCCCAAGTACGGTCCCTACGACGGCATCATCGTCACGGCCGCCGCGACCGAGCTTCCGGCAAAACTGCTCGAGCAGCTTGCCCCTGGCGGACGCATGGTAATTCCGGTGGGGCCGCCGGGCCGCCAGGAACTTGTCAAGGTCATCAAGAAGAACGATCACTTTGACCAGGTGTCCCTGGGGCTCGTCAGCTTCGTGCCACTAGTGCATGGTATATAAATAATTATATCAATATTTTAGGTATTATTTTGAAAGTAATTTCTATACAAATACCGGGTCGAGGATCGCGCCCGTGAGGCTGTTCGGACCGCTGTACGATCGGGTACTGGCGTGGTCGCGGCATCCGCACGCGGAACGCTATCTCGGTGCGATGAGTTTTGCCGAATCGTCGTTCTTTCCGATACCGGTGGACGTCATGTTGGCGCCCATGTGCCTTGCCGAACGGGAACGCTGGGCGCGCTACGCATTCATCGCGACGGCGTTCTCGGTGCTGGGCGGTGTGGCGGGCTATGCCATTGGATACGGCTTTTTCGAGGCGATCGAGCCGTGGCTCCGAACCTCGCACTATTGGGACGCTTATGAGACCAGCCGGCGCTGGTTTGACACGTACGGCGTATTGGTCGTATTCGTGGCGGGGTTCTCGCCGATTCCCTACAAGGTGTTCACGATTGCGGCGGGAGTAGCCGCGCTCAGCCTGCCCGGGTTCATCCTGGCGTCCCTGATCGGCCGTGCCGGACGGTTCTACCTGGTGGCCGGACTGGTCAGGCTTGGCGGACAGCGCTTCGAGGATTCCCTGGCCCGGCACATCGAGCGCATCGGCTGGGCCGTTGTGGCTGTCTCGGTTATTGTGATCGCGTGGCTTATGATGCGGGGACAATGACATCGCGATTGCCCCTCTTACTATGCTGTCTCCTGGTACTTGCTTCCTGCGGTGGTGCCACCCGTTGGCAGGATACGCCGCAGACGCACATTGTGCGGCGCGGCGAGACGCTTGTTCAGATCTGCTGGCGATACGGCAAGGATCCGACTGACGTTGCGCGCTGGAATCGTCTCGGTGACGGGTCGCTGATTTACCCGGGTCAGGTCATCCGGCTGACGGGGTCGTCAGCGGCGACCAGGACGGCCGGCAATCGTTCGCCGGCAAAGCGGCCTCCCGCCAGGCCGCTGCCGCAAATCCCGGCGCAACCGGCGCCGCAGTGGCGCTGGCCGACCGCCGGGCGCATTGACGTCGAGTTCGGTGCCAAACCGGGTCCGGGGACTGGCGTACTGATAAACGGCAAGATCGGTCAGGGTATTTATGCGGCTGCCGCGGGCGATGTTGTCTATGCCGGCAGTGGCCTGATCGGCTACGGCAAGCTCATCATCTTAAAACACAACGAGACCTACCTGAGTGCGTACGGCTACAGCGCCTCGCTACTCGTCAAGGAAGGCGACGCCATCAAGCAGGGCCAGAAAATCGCGACGATGGGCGAGGGGCCACAGGCAAAGCCGCGACTGCATTTCGAGATCCGGCGCAACGGCCAGCCCATCAATCCGAAACCGTTTTTGCCACCTCGATAGGTCGTTACAGCGCTCAGGATTCGCGCATTTACGGATCGAGCATTTACGGATCGAGACCAAGTACCGCGGCAATGCGCCGGCCTTCGCCCGCCAGCACATTGAACGTCCGTGCCGCTGCGGCCGTGTCCATGACCTCCAGGCCGACACCGCGCCGCGCGAAAGCAAAGACGAGATCGCGCGGTGGAAATATGTTGCGGCTGCCGGTACCGACGACAATCAGCTCGGGCGCGTTGCCCAGCAGTTCGTCAAAGTCGTCAATCGTCAGGTCTGCAATCGGCTTTGACGGCCAGCCAGGAACCAGCTGCTCGGGCGTCAGTGCAATCGTATGGGCATACGACTCGCCGCTGACCCGAATTGCGGTCGCGGAGACGCTCTGCACAAGCAAACTGTTAGCGGATTCTTTCGAGAATTTCACTGGCGCATCCCTTACCATCGACGCCTCATCGTGAACACATCATATGATAAATCTGCCGCGGTCGTGGTCTTACCGGCGGTATCCGCGGCGGATCTGACAGGCAGTTCGCTACGCTCATGGCTGGTGCGTTCGGATCTCTCACGAGACACGCAGACCAATGAGTTGCTGGCGCGAGTCACGCGTGCGACGCGTCTGCCGTACCCCCAAGAGGGTCTCGGCGCTTTGCGTTTCTGGGGCCAGACCGGGGAGCGTCCAGACGCCTGGATTGCGGCGGCAGATCCTGTCTATCTGGAACCGCGGCTGGATTTTCTCTGGCTACACGCGATCACGCAGGATGCTATTTCACCAGCGGATCTCGGCGGATTGATTGACCATCTGCAGCTGACGCTGGGGGAAGACAAGCGTTCCGGGTTCACGCGACTCGGCGCTTACAGTTACCTCTGCAGCAATGAAGCGCTGGCAACGGCGGACGTGTCTGCAGCGGTGGTTGACCAGTGCAATCCCGGCGACTACCTGCCAGACGGTCCGGCAAGCGCCGCCTACCGCAACCTGTTGAGCGAAATCGAGATGGCGCTGCACGAGCACGACATAAATCAACGCCGCCTGGCGGCTGGTCAGCAGCCGGTTAACTCGCTGTGGATATGGGGTGGCGGAGCGGCTCCGCCAGTAGCGAGTCGACATCAGCCACCCCTGTTTGCCGATGACCCGCTGCTGCTGGGCTACTGGGCAAGCGCGTCTGCGCCGGCCAGCGCCTGGCCGGGCGATATCGCGAGTTGTCTGGATGCTGCCAGCGACGGTTTTGTGGCGGTGGTGCCGCCGCATCAGCACAACGCCGAATCCCTGCTCGATATGCTTGCAGAACTGCGTCGTGCGCTGCGTGCCGGGCGCGTCAGTCAGCTGACACTGCTGTTTGGTGATGGACTGCAGGCGAGCATCAGGCGTTCGCATGTCTATCGCCTCTGGCGCCGGGACCGCACGTTGCTGGCGACGGACGCACCGCCATCGGCGGCAACATGAAGAGCTCAAGGCCGATTGTCGCGAGACCCGCGCCAGCTCGCGCCGAGCTCGAACGTTTTGGCGACATTGATCCCCTGCACGCGCGGCTGTTTGCGATGCGCGGTGTTACATCAGCCGACGAGCTCGACTACGGCTTGCGACGACTGGCGCCGATCACGGCGCTCGAGCACATCGATGCGGCGGCGCGCCTGGTCATAGAAAAGCGCGAGCAGCGTATTGTGGTGGTCGGCGATTTCGACGTCGACGGTGCGACCAGCACCGCGCTCGTATTGCGCTGCCTCACCGCATTCGGTTTTACCGATGTCAGCTATCTCGTGCCAAACCGTTTCGACTACGGCTACGGGCTGTCCCCGGAGATTGTGCGCGTTGCCGCAGAGCAGTCGCCGGGACTGCTGATTACGGTCGACAACGGCGTGTCCTCGATCGAAGGGGTGGCGGAAGCCAATGCGCTGGGTATCCCCGTGCTGGTGACCGATCACCATCTGCCGGGCGAACAAATTCCTGACGCAGCGGTCATCCTGAATCCCAATCTGCCGGGCAGTACGTTTCCCAGTCGCAACCTGGCGGGCGTTGGCGTCGCGTTCTACCTCATGGCCCGGGTGGGTCGCATGCTGGAAGAGCAGGGCGCAGCGGGGGCGGCGAAAATACCGGCGAAATACCTCGACCTCGTGGCGTTGGGCACGGTCGCCGACGTCGTGCCGCTGGACCACAACAATCGCATCCTGGTGCAGCAGGGGCTGCTCAGAATTCGCTCCGGCCAGTGCGTTGTCGGCATCGAGGCGCTGCTGCAGCAGGCAGGTCGCAGCAGTGCGCGCTGCATTAGCACGGATCTCGGCTTTGCGGTCGGACCACGCGTCAATGCGGCTGGACGACTGGAGGATATCGGTGTGGGCATCGAGTGCCTGCTGACCGACAGCTTCGACCAGGCGGCGGAGCTGGCGCGCGAGCTCGATGCGATCAATCGCGAACGTCGCAGTATCGAGGCGAGTATGCGCGACCAGGCGTTTGCGGTGGTCGACGCGCTCGGCGAGCAGCGCTGGCCAAGCTGCGTGTCGCTGTATGACCGGTCGTGGCACCAGGGCGTGGTTGGTTTGATCGCGGCGCGCGTGCGTGAGCGCTGCCACCGGCCGGTCATTGCCTTCGCGCGCGAGAACGATGAGTTCCTCAAAGGCTCGGCGCGCTCGATCCCCGGAGTGCACGTGCGTGACCTGCTGGAAGCAGTGTCGACTGCCGCACCCGGCCTGATTGAAAAATTCGGTGGGCATGCGATGGCCGCCGGATTGACGATTGCCACGTCCGAATTCGAGCGGTTCAGTGCGCTGGCGAGTAAACAAATGGCGCGACTTTATCCGCACGCGGATCTCAGTGGCGCCATTGTGACCGACGGCAATTTGCCGGGCGACGCGCTGAATCTCGACGCCGCGCGTGCGTTGCGCGATGCAGGCCCGTGGGGCTCGGGCTTTCCGGAGCCGCTCTGGAGCGGCGATTTTTCGGTGGTGGAGCAGCGCACGGTGGGCGAAAACCATCTCAAGATGCGGGTACAGCCTGCCGGCGGCGGCACGGTGGTCGATGCGATTGCATTCAACCAGGCGGGACCGGTGTATCGCGGTCTCGTGCAACTCGCATTCAAGCTCGACGTGAACGAGTTTCGCGGCTTCGAAAACCCGCAGCTCGTCGTCGAACAAATCGCGCCATTGCAGGGCGGCCGCGCGTGCTAAGATCGCGACCTTTTCCGCCCGAGAATTCCTGATGGAAACCAGCCAGATTTCACAATCGATTGCCGATCTCGTCGAACGCACCGATGCGTTGAGGAGGTATCTTTGACTACGAGGCACGAGCGGAGCGCCTGACTGAAGTTCAGCGCGAACTGGAACAACCCGACATATGGGACGATCCGGCGCGTGCCCAGGCACTGGGGCAGGAACGCGCGCGGCTGGAACAGGTCGTCAGCGGTCTTGATGAGTTATCGAGCGGCTTGAGCGATGCTGGCGAGCTGCTGGTACTTGCGATCGACGAAGACGATGCCGCTACCGTCACCGAAATAGTCAGTGATCTGACGCGCTTTGAGACGGCCGTCGCCGGCCTCGAATTTCGCCGCATGTTTTCCGGCGACATGGATGTGAATAACGCCTATCTCGATATTCAGTCGGGTGCGGGCGGCACCGAGGCGCAGGATTGGGCCGACATGTTATTGCGCATGTACCTGCGTTGGGCTGAGGGGCACGGCTTCAAAGCCGAGGTGATCGAAGCCTCCCCCGGTGAGGTCGCCGGCATCAAGAGTTCCACAGTTCACATCGTTGGCGAGTATGCCTATGGCTGGTTGCGTACCGAAACCGGTGTGCATCGCCTGGTACGTAAATCGCCGTTCGATTCTGGCAGCCGTCGCCACACCTCGTTCGCGTCGGTGTTCGTCTCACCGGAAGTTGACGACGACATCGATATCGAAATCGATCCATCAGAGCTGCGCATAGACGTTTACAGAGCCAGCGGTGCGGGCGGCCAGCACGTCAACCGGACCGAGTCTGCCGTGCGTATTACGCATTTGCCGAGCAACACGGTTGTGCAGTGCCAGAACGACCGCTCCCAGCACAAGAACAAGGCGACGGCGATGAATCAGCTAAAAGCGAAATTGTACGAACTCGAAATGCAAAAGCGCCGGGCGGAAGCCTCGGTCGTCGAAGAAAGCAAAGCCGATGTCGGGTGGGGCAGTCAAATTCGCTCCTACGTGCTCGATCAGAGTCGTATCAAGGATTTGCGTACCGGCGTAGAAACCGGTAACACTCAGGCTGTGCTGGATGGAGGCCTCGATGCATTCATTGAAGCGAGCCTCAAGCAGGGACTGTAAGAGAAAATAAATGAGTAACGACAAGCAGCAGGACGAAAACAAGCTGATCGCCGAGCGGCGCCGCAAGCTCGGCGAACTGCGCGAGCAGGGCAACGCCTACCCCAATGACTTTCGCCGCAATTCAACGGCGGAGGAGTTGCACCGGACGTTTGAGGCGCACGACAACGACGCGCTCGTCGACGAGCACGTGGTCGTGGCGGTGTCCGGACGCATGATGGTCAAGCGCGTCATGGGCAAGGCCAGTTTCGTCAAACTGCAGGACCGGTCCGGACAGATTCAGCTGCGACTGGAGCGCGATCGCCTGCCAGAAGGTGTTTACCAGGCATTCAAGAAATGGGATGTCGGTGACATCGTCGCGGCGCGCGGCGCACTGTTTCGCACGCAGACGGGCGAGCTCACCGTGCTTGCCGATGAAGTCCGCCTGCTAACCAAGTCATTGCGCCCGTTGCCGGAGAAGTTCCACGGCCTTGCCGATCAGGAAACGCGTTACCGGCAGCGCTACGTTGACTTGATCATCAATGAGTCAAGTCGTGAGGTATTCAAGAAGCGTTCGCGCATCATTACGTACATGCGTGCTTTTCTCGAAGCAGCCGATTTCCTCGAAGTCGAAACGCCGATGATGCAAACCACGCCGGGTGGCGCACTCGCACGCCCGTTTTCGACGCATCATAACGCGCTGGATATGGCGCTCTATTTGCGCATTGCGCCCGAGCTGAACCTCAAACGACTCGTTGTCGGCGGTTTCGAGCGCGTCTATGAGATCAATCGAAATTTCCGTAACGAGGGCGTGTCGACTCAGCACAATCCCGAGTTCACGATGATGGAGGCGTATCGGGCATACGCCGATTACAACGACTGGATGGACATGACCGAGGCGATGCTGCACGGCATGGCCGAGGCGATTCTCGGCACTACGGTTGTCAGTTATCAGGGCGAGGAGTTCGATTTTGGCAAGCCGTTTGCGCGGCTTACCGTCGAAGAGGCGATCGCCAGCCACAACCCGGACTTCGATAGCGACCGTGCGCGCGATCGCGACTACCTGGTCGAGGTCTGCGACAAGCTCGGTATCGAAGCGAAAGACAATGACGGACCCGGCAAACTGCAGATCGAGATTTTCGACGCGACGGTTGAGCAGCAGCTACGGGAACCGACGTTTGTCACCCAGTACCCGACCGAGGTGTCGCCGCTGTCGCGAGAGAACGATGACGACCCGTTCGTCGTCGACCGTTTCGAGTTGTTCATTGCCGGTCGCGAAATCGCGAATGGATTCTCCGAGCTGAACGACCCCGAGGATCAGGCGGCCCGGTTTCGTGCGCAGGTGGAAAACAAGGAAGCCGGCGATGACGAGGCGATGGCTTTCGATCACGATTACATTCGCGCGCTCGAATACGGAATGCCGCCAACCACCGGGATCGGTATTGGCATCGACCGGCTGGTCATGCTGTTGACGGATTCGCCTTCAATCCGGGATGTGCTGTTCTTTCCGCATATGCGGCCGGAAGTTTTCGATTAGTCCGGCGATCGGCCGATCCCCATTCGGGGACAATGCATGCGCTGCTCTGCGGCGGCGATCCCCGGGGTCTCGTCAGTCGCTCAGACAGTGCTTCGCAAACTCGCTTGGCGAGAATCCCCGGCGCTCACCGCCGCTGCATGGAGCACGTCTGGCGCTGAGCATCCGCCATGTGCCGCTCCTACAGGTAGGGCAGGCTTACATGAGTGAGTTTGACGCCGTTCACGGTTAATGGGGCATCGGCCTTGTCGACCGGCACAACGGCCAGCAGATCGGTGCCGGAGGCGTTGAGCACCTCGCCGATATCGCGCGTGCCGTCCGAGACTTTGTCGCCGGCCGCGACCGGGGACTCGCTGGTGAAGCGCAAGGTGCGGCGCTTGGTCGCTCCCTTGTAGTGCGTTCGCGCGACAATTTCCTGCCCGGTGTAACAGCCTTTGTCGAAACTGACCGTGTCCAGCAGGTCGAAATTCAGCATGTGCGGCGTGAACAGCTCTGATTGCGCAGTACCGATAAACGGGTAGCCGTTCTGGATAAGGAACGCCGGGTCAACGGTAATGCCGTCGTCCACGATGTCGAATTCGATTTTTGAACGAAACCGGAAGCCCGTCAGGCGCTTGACGATGTCCGCGGCCGTTTCGGCCGGTGCTGACAACGCAAATCCGGATTCTATTGCCGCGACGGTTCCGAACCAGATGACGCGGCCTTTGGGGCTGCACCACGCCGCGAGAATCTCAGGCTCTGACTCCAGGCGACGCAGATCATTCGTCAGCTGCCCCTGCAGAAAAGTGAAGGCGTCAGGCCCGGTAACATTAATGGTCGCAATTGTGTTCATTTGTATCCATGCAATTCCCGGTACTGCAGGCTGTCCGTGCGTCTGGCATACTCTCGTGATGCCTGCCGATGACCCCAAGAACAAACCCGAAGTTGAAAAATCAAAGTCCGAATCCGACGGTGATGATAACCCACCGGCGGAAAATGAGCGGCCCAAAGAGATCGGCGGGCGGGGCGGACTTGAGCCAACACGTTACGGCGATTGGGAAAAAGGCGGGCGTTGTATCGATTTTTGACGCCGAATCAGGATAATACGTCGTGCCGCTAATGGCCGATGTCCACCTCACGAAGTAGACGCATGAGCAATCCAGACAGGCCACTGTCACCCCATATATCGATCTATCGCTGGCCGATTACGATGGTGCTGTCGATTCTGCACCGGATAACGGGTGTCGCGCTGTCGTTCGGTTTTATTGTGCTGGTTGCCTGGCTGTATGACGCCGCGGCCGGACCCGATGCGTACGGGTTTTTTGTCGCCGTGATGGGCTCGGCACTCGGCAAACTGGCGCTGATCGGCTGGTCGTTCGCCTTCTTTTTTCACCTGTGCAACGGTGCTCGCCACCTGGTATGGGATTCCGGGCACGGCTTCGAGAAAGAGCAGGCCAACCTGTCATCGTGGCTGGTGCTGATTGGTACCGTCGTCCTGACAGCAGTTTTCTGGTGGGTAGCGTCATGAGTCTGAGAACGCCAATCGGCCAGGTACTTGGTCTTGGCACGGCCAAGGATGGAACGTCGCACTGGTGGGGGCAACGCGTTTCCGCCGTTGCGCTGCTGTTGCTGGGCCTCTGGTTCGCCTGGTGGCTGGCGGTTACGCCGGATTTAAGCCACGCCGCGGTGGTTGCTGAAATAGGGCGCCCCATTAACAGCATTCTTTTGCTGCTGCTGGCGGTGACGCTTGCGTATCACTCGTACCTCGGCATACAGGTTGTCATCGAGGACTATGTGCATGCGCCGGGCCTCAAGTTGGCGACACTTCTTTTTTCCCGCTTCGCGCACATTCTGCTCGTGGTGGCGGCTGTGTTTGCAATTTTGAAGATCGGACTTAACGCATGAGCGACTACGAATTCATTGATCACACCTATGATGTTGTTGTCATTGGTGCCGGCGGCGCCGGGCTACGCGCTACTTTCGGTCTTGCTGAAGCGGGCTTCAACACGGCGTGCATCACCAAGGTTTTTCCCACGCGCAGTCACACCGTGGCGGCACAGGGCGGCATAAGTGCTGCCCTTGGCAACATGGGCGAGGACGACTGGCGCTGGCACATGTACGACACGGTCAAGGGATCTGACTGGCTGGGTGATCAGGATGCGATCGAGTACATGTGCAAAGAAGCACCGGATGCGGTCATTGAGCTCGAGCACTACGGCGTGCCGTTCTCGCGCACCGAAGAGGGCAGAATTTACCAGCGACCGTTCGGCGGCATGACAACGCACTTCGGGGAAGGCACCGCGCAGCGCACCTGTGCGGCAGCGGATCGCACGGGCCACGCGATGCTGCATGCGCTTTACCAGCAGTCCTTGAAGCACGATGCGGAGTTTTTTGTCGAGTACTTCGCCGTCGACCTGATCATGGAAGATGGCGTCTGCCGCGGCGTGGTTGCGATCGATCTTGCCAGCGGTCGTCTGCATCGGTTTCGCAGTCACCAGGTCATCCTGGCGACGGGCGGCTACGGCCGTTCCTATTTCTCCTGCACCTCGGCGCATACGTGTACCGGCGACGGCAGCGCGATGGTATTGCGCGCAGGATTACCCGTGCAGGACATGGAGTTCGTGCAGTTTCACCCGACCGGTATTTACGGCGCCGGCTGCCTGATTACAGAAGGCGTGCGTGGCGAGGGTGGTTACCTGACCAATTCGGATGGCGAGCGCTTTATGGAGCGCTATGCGCCGAACGCGAAGGACCTGGCGTCGCGCGACGTTGTCAGTCGCTCGATGACCATCGAGATCCGCGAGGGTCGTGGCGTAGGTCCGGAGAAAGACCATATCCACCTGCACCTCGAACACCTCGGCCCCGAAGTCATCGACGAGCGCCTGCCGGGTATTGCCGAGACGGCGCGGATTTTCGCTGGCGTCGACGTCACGCGCGATCCGATCCCGGTGCTGCCGACCGTGCATTACAACATGGGTGGCATACCGGCCAACTACAACGGCCAGGTGTTGACCAAGAAGGACGGTGATCCGGAGTCGATCGTGCATGGGCTCATGGCAATCGGTGAGGCGGCCTGTGTGTCAGTGCATGGCGCCAATCGACTCGGCTCGAATTCACTGCTCGACCTGGTGGTATTCGGTCGTGCGGCCGCACATTTTTGTGCGGCGGAAATGCGGCCCAATCAACGCCACAAAGCGCTGGGTGCGGAGGCCGGACAAAACAGCGTCGCGCGCATTGATAAATTGCGCAATGCGAACGGCTCGCGACCGACCTCTGAAATTCGGCTGGAAATGCAAAAAGTCATGCAGGGACATGCGGCCGTGTTCCGCACGGGCGAGGTGCTGAATGAGGGTGTGCAATTGCTCCGCAAAACCTACGCGAGTTTTGCAGATGTTGCCGTGACTGATCGGTCGCTCGTCTGGAATACCGACCTGATTGAGACCATGGAGCTGGAAAACCTGCTATTGAACGCGGCGACCACCATCGAATCGGCCGCCAATCGGCTCGAGAGTCGCGGCGCGCATGCGCGCGAGGACTATCCGGATCGTGATGACGAAAACTGGATGAAGCATACGTTGGCGTGGATGGATAGCGACGGCACCGTACGTTTCGATTATCGACCGGTACATGCACACACGTTGACTGATGAAGTCGACTACGTGCCACCGAAAGCACGCGTCTACTGATTGCCAGGAATAATCGACTGTGGCTGAATTCAGACTTCCCAAGAACTCCCGCATCCGCAAGGGTAAGCACTTTGCGGCGGCCAATGGTGCTGCCAATGTCGGGCGCTTTGCCATCTATCGTTATGATCCTGACACGGGCGAGAACCCGCGCATCGATACCTACGAGATCGACCTCGACAGCTGCGGCCCGATGGTGCTGGACGCGTTGATCAAAATTAAAAACGAAGTGGATCCGACGCTGACGTTTCGGCGTTCCTGCAGAGAGGGTATTTGTGGCTCCTGCGCGATGAATATCGACGGTGGCAACACACTGGCCTGCACGCAGGCGATCGATGGCTATAAAGGTGCTGTCAAAATTTACCCGCTGCCACACTTGCCGGTCGTCAAGGACCTGATCGGGGACCTGACCAATTTTTACGCGCAATACGCTTCGATCAAGCCATGGCTGCAGTCGCGAACGCCACCGCCCCCCGACCAGGAGCGATTGCAGAGCAAGGCCGACCAGGAGCTTATCGACGAGCCCTCCGCCTGTATTCTGTGTGCCTGTTGTTCGACAAGTTGCCCCAGCTACTGGTGGAACAGCGATCGTTACCTTGGACCTGCCGCACTGCTGGCCGCGTATCGCTGGCTGGTCGACTCGCGTGACGATGCGACCGGTGAGCGGCTCGATGAGTTGGAAGATCCGTTCCGCCTGTATCGCTGTCACACGATCATGAACTGCACGCAGACCTGCCCGAAGGGACTCAATCCGGCCAAGGCAATTGCCGAGACCAAGAAGATGCTCGCGGAGCGGAAATATTGATTGTAGGAGCGGCCCTTGGCCGCGATCCTGATGAGTGAAGAATCCCGGCTACGCTGGCAGTGCCGCCGCGGGATGCGCGAGCTCGACGAACTGCTGCTGCGCTACCTGGAAAATCATTACGTGGATGCTGATGCGCGGGAAAAAGCGGCTTTCAGCGCCGTTTTGGACCTTGCCGATCCCGAACTGAATGCTTATCTGTTGCAACGGCAAACGCCGGCCTCGGAGAGCATTGCTCGTGTCATCCAGCGCATTCTCAGCTGAATTTATCGCAGACTTAAGATTACGCGGTGCCGTCCTGCTGAGCGGCGCGACGCTGGCTGCGCTCGGTCTGCTGGTCATCATGCTGCTGCCGGTGCATCTGGCGCTGCGCGTCACAGGTGCTGCCGCCTGGGCGGTTGCCAGCGGTATCGAGCTCGCGGGTTTACGGCGCGCCTACTCGCGGTATGTCGGGCTGCGGATAGGCCATGACGGGGCCGTGCAGGTGCAGAAACGGGGTGGCGACTGGCAACCAGCGCGGCTGTTGCCGGGCAGTCTGCTGCTGCGGCGGACGGCCTGGATTCGCGTACAGAGTGAGCGTGGCGAGGTGTTTGCCGAGTTGCTGCGAGGCGCGTGTCGTCGCAGCGCCAACTGGCGGCGCCTGCACGTTATCTGGCGGCACATTGGAGCAGCTCCGGGAAGCTGCTAACATACTGTGCTCGAAAGAAAAAATGACATCTAACAGAGGCTCTCGCCGGAGCTCGCCCCAGGCGGGCGGCACCGCGTCACAAAACCACCATGAATAAGACGGAAAACCGAGAACTTATTGACGCTGCGCCGGTCTATCCCGGAGTCGAGGCGCTGTCTTGGCATTACAGGCTATCCTGAGTGTCCAATCAGTCATCCGACAAGAAGTTGGTCAAGCGCGTCCAGAAGGGCGACAAGGGTGCCTTCGATCTGCTGGTGCTCAAGTACCAGCACAAGATTGTTAACCTGGTCATGCGTTACGTTCGGGATCCGGAACTTGCACTGGACATCACTCAGGAAGCGTTTATCAAGGCGTATCGGGCATTGCCGCGATTTCGCGGCGATAGCGCTTTTTACACATGGATGTATCGGATTGCGGTCAATACGGCGAAGAATCACCTCGCCGCGCAGCGGCGCAGACCAATGAACGTCGAACTCGACTTGCAGGACCCCGAGCAATACGACCTGCATGCGAAATTGAAAGAAACTGATACGCCGGAAGGGGTGGCGCTCAGCAACGAGTTAAAAGAATTAGTGGAACGTGCCATTGCGGCATTGCCGGAGGATTTGCGCACCGCGATCATCCTGCGAGAGCTGGAGGGCATGAGTTATGAGGAAATTGCGCAGACGATGGAGTGCCCGGTTGGCACTGTGCGGTCGCGCATTTTCAGAGCACGAGACGCGATCAGCAAGAAGACCGGATCGCTAATACGATAGATTGGGCCTAAGAGCTCATGCGGGTGGATTTATGAATGACGCAATAAGAATGCAAATATCTGCGTTTGTAGATGGTGAGCTTCCGGACAACGAGGCAGACCTGTTGCTGCGGCGCATGGGTCAGGACGCCGGGCTGCGACGCAGTGTTGCCGAGTACCTGGCTATTGGCAGGGCGATGCGCGGTGAGGCTTGCTGGGCTGGAGTCGACGGCATCCATGAGCGCGTTGCCGACGCCATCGACGACAAACCGATTGAACCCCAGCATGCCAACGAGCCCGACGTACGGCGCCGCAGCCTGCGACCACTCGCGAGCGTGGCGGCGGCAGCAGCAGTTGCCATGATTGCCATTTTCGGATTGCAGCAGATGACGGGTGTCGACGGTGTGGATTCGCCGGGGTCCGCGGCCACGCCGCTGCAGGCGACAGTTGAGCCTGACTACACGGTGCCGCAAGGGATCAGCGAGCAGCTCCGTGAGTACTACCGGGTGCACGGTGCAACTGCGACGGAGAACGGCGCCAACGGCATGTTGACGCGTTTCGTTAGTTTGCGTCTCAGCGAAGAGCAGTTGCCGCCGCCGGCTGAAGACGACGCAGAAACAGTTAAACAGGATATTGATAGCAGCACTCCGCCGCGGCAGCCGTGATGTTTGCACTACGACGACCGCTGCTCGCTCGCCACACGCTGGTTGTAGTGGGTCTGCTGGCGGCGCAGGCGGCCGCCGCCGATAGCCATAGCCCGGAGAGCTGGTTGCAACGCATGTCAGTGGCGGTGCAGTCAACGAGTTATTCCGGCACTGTCATTCGTGTGCAAGGTGGCAAGACGGAAGCACTGAAGGTCGCACGCGAAATTCAAGACGGTGTCATTCGCGAGAAAATTGCCGCGCAGGAAGGCAACGGCCTGGAGATTATCCGAGTGGGCAACGAGGTGCATTGCATCCTGCCCGATCGCAAGTCGGTGCTGGTCGAGGAATGGGAAGACCAGTCAACCCTGTTTTCCACGCTGCCATCCAGTGAGATTCGCTTCGGCAACGAGTACGATGTTGCGATTGTCCGGGAAGGACGCGTTGCGGGACGCGATGCTGTCCTGATCGCGATTCGTTCGCACGATCGTTATCGCTACGGGCAGCGTATCTGGCTGGATGTAGAAACCGCATTCCCGCTGCAGACGCAGCTGATTGCAGATGATGGCTCGGCCATCGAGCAGGTCAAGTTTGCCGATATTTCTCTAAATGAGAAAATACAGGCGAGCGCGCTGGCGCCGTCATACAGTACCGAGAATTTCCGCTGGTTCAATCAGCCGGCCCGGCATGCGAATCGCACCATCGATACCGAGTGGAGCAGCGACAGCCTGCCGCAGGGGTTCCGCGCGATAGCAACGCACGAAGAGAATATGGCGGAAAGCGAAGAGCCGGTTATTCACATTCTTTATAGCGACGGTCTCGCGAACGTGTCGGTGTTTATTGCCGCGGCGGATGACAGCGAGATGCGCGGCGTGTCTCAGGTCGGCGTGTCCAGTTCATTCAGTCTGGCATCGGGTGATCGTCATATCACCGCCGTCGGTGAAGTTCCGCCAATCACCGTCGAGCAGATTGCCACGAGCATGCGCCGTCGCTGATCGCGACGACAGGCGCGACCAAGGCGCGACAATCGTCGCTGCAAGCAGCCGCTGTAAAGCTACGCCATGGAACAAGCTACCGGTCACGTCATCGCACTCGAAGCAGGCAGCGCGACACTGCATGCCGAAGTTGAGGTGAGTGCCGCGGTGGCCTGTGCACGCTGTGCTGCCGGTCGTGGTTGCGGTGCCGGCTTGCTCGGTGCCAGCGAAAAACATCGACGTGTGCAGGCACGGATCGCCGCTGGCGTCGACGTTCAGGAGGGCGATGCAGTGCGCATTGAGCTGTCGCACAGGCAGTTGCTGCGGGCTTCGTGGCTCGTTTACGGATTGCCATTAGTGGCGGCAGTCAGCGCGACCGGCATAGCCTATTTTTTCGGGCTTGACGATACTTACGCGGTGGTCGCGGCCGTCGTCGGCCTGGCAGTCGGCTTTTTGGTTGCGCGCCGGCAGCTGTCATCGGCAGCGTGCCTCTACCGCTTCACCCCGACCATCGTTGCGCGCCTGCCGGTGTCTGACTGATGCCATCGCTGCAGCTTTTTAGCCGGCAGGGCTGCCATCTGTGCGAGGTGTTACTGGAGCAGTTGCTGCCGCTCGTGCGCGGTACCTTTGATGTCGAGGTGCATGACATTGACCTGCGGCAGGAATGGCGCGATGCCTACGGTACGAGAATACCGGTCGTCGAGTACGACGGGCGGACGATTTGCCAGTACCGGCTGGATCGCGATGCGGTCATCAAGCTGGTTGAACAGGTACGTTCGGCGGGCACGGAATAATGCGCATCGAGCTGGCTGAAATGCGTATACTGCGGCGCTGCATGCGGCTGCCAAACTGGCAGTCGGGCCAACGACCCGCACGTTTATGAAGCACATTCGCAACTTCTCGATCATTGCCCACATCGATCATGGCAAGTCCACGATCGCGGACCGCTTTATTCAGATATGCGGTGGTCTCGCTGATCGGGAGATGTCGGAGCAGGTGCTTGACTCGATGGACCTCGAGCGAGAGCGGGGCATCACCATCAAGGCGCAGTCAGTGTCGCTCAGTTACCTGGCCGACGATGGCGAGACGTACATGCTGAATTTTATCGACACGCCGGGGCACGTCGATTTTTCCTACGAGGTGTCGCGTTCGCTGGCAGCGTGTGAGGGTGCATTGCTGGTCGTGGATGCGGCGCAGGGTGTCGAGGCACAAAGCGTCGCCACCTGCATGACAGCCATTGATCAGGGCCTGGAAGTACTGCCCGTACTGAACAAGATTGACCTGCCCGCGGCAGAGCCGGCCAAGGTCGTCGCCGAGATCGAAGACATCATTGGTATCGAGGCTCAAAATGCGATCCACGTAAGCGCCAAGACCGGCGTCGGCATCCCCGAGTTGTTGAATGAAATCGTCCGCGTGATTCCGCCGCCCGAAGGCGACCCCGATGGGCCGCTGCAGGCGTTGATCATCGACTCGTGGTTCGACAACTACGTCGGGGTCGTGTCGCTGGTTCGTGTGATGAACGGCAGCCTGGAAAAGGGCAGCAAAGTTACAGTCATGTCCACGGGTGTCTCATATAATGCGGATCGAGTCGGCGTGTTCACGCCGAAGATGTTTGACCGTACAGAGCTCAAGACCGGCGAGGTCGGATTCGTCATCGCCGCGATCAAGGACATTTACGGCGCCCCGGTCGGCGACACGTTGACGGCAACAAAAAGGCCTTGTGAAACACCACTGCCAGGTTTCAAGCAGATCCAGCCGCGCGTGTTTGCCGGGTTGTTCACCATCAGTTCCGATGACTACGAAAGTTTCCGGGAAGCGCTGCAGAAACTGCGGCTGAATGATGCGGCTCTGCACTTTGAGCCAGAGACGTCAGCGGCGCTGGGCTTCGGCTTTCGCTGTGGCTTTCTCGGCATGTTGCACATGGAGATCGTGCAGGAACGCCTCGAGCGAGAATACAACCTCGAGTTGATTACGACGGCGCCGACCGTCATTTTTGAAGTCGAGAACACGTCGGGAGAGGTGCTGCTCGTCGATAACCCGGCCAGGCTGCCGCCCGCCAACGAGATCGCCGAACTGCGCGAGCCCATCATTACGGCGAACATCCTGGTGCCGGAGAAACACGTGGGTGCTGTGATCAAGCTGTGTATCGAGAAGCGCGGCGTCCAGAAGCAAATGCGTTATCTCGGTGGCCAGATTGCGCTGGAATACGAAATACCACTCGCCGAAGTTGTACTCGATTTCTTTGACCGTTTGAAGTCGGCGAGCAGAGGATTTGCTTCATTCGACTATCATTTCGAGCGGTTCGAACCTGCGCAGCTGGTCCGGCTCGATGTCCTGATTAACCAGGAAAAGGTCGATGCGCTATCGACCATTGTGCATCGTGACAAAGCCAAGTACCGCGGTCGCGAACTGGTCGAAAAGATGCGCGAGCTGATTCCCCGACAGATGTTTGACGTTGCGATTCAGGCGGCGGTCGGTAGCCAGGTAATCGCGCGCAGTACTGTGAAGGCGCTCCGCAAAAACGTGACAGCCAAGTGCTATGGTGGTGACATTTCGCGCAAGCGCAAGCTGCTGGAAAAGCAAAAGGCGGGCAAGAAGCGCATGAAGCAGGTTGGGTCTGTCGAGATTCCGCAGGAGGCGTTCCTTGCCGTATTACGTGTTGAAAAGTGAGTAGTGCATTGATAATTAATCTCGCTCTTATATTGACGTTACTGACCCTGTTCACCGGTATTGTTGTCGCGCTGGACAAGATGGTCTGGAAGACATCCGAAGACGACAGTCGCGACGCGGCGCCCGGTGCGATCCGAACCCTGGTCGAGTATTCGCGATCGTTTTTCCCGGTGTTGCTGTTCGTGCTGATCATACGCTCGTTCATTTTCGAGCCGTTTCGTATTCCGTCGGGATCGATGATGCCGACACTATTGGAAGGCGATTTCATTTTCGTCAAGAAGTTTGCTTACGGGTTGCGGCTGCCAGTCACGGAAACGAAAGTCATCGAAACCGGCAGTCCGAAACGTGGCGACGTCATTGTGTTTCGCCTGCCATCGGAACCGAGCATCAATTACATCAAACGTGTGATCGGCCTGCCTGGCGACAAAATTGTCTATGAGCGCCAGCGGTTGACCATTAATGGTGAAACGATGGACCTTAAAATGGACGCCGATGATTCGTTTGACGTACCGGTTTACATCGAGGATCTTGACGGACGCGTGCACGACATCCTGGTCACCAACTCACAGATTTCGATGCGCGACGGCACCTACCGCGTGCCCGAAGGGCGCTATTTCGTCATGGGTGATAATCGCGACCGTAGCCGCGACAGTCGTTTTATCGGCGCGATTCCGGAAGAGTTCCTGGTCGGCGAGGCGGTAAGAATCTGGATGCACTTCGTTCCCTGGAACATGCCGGATTGGGGCCGTATTGGTCAGAAAATCCAATAATTGTGGTGTCAGTCACTGATTTCGCCGGTAAAATCACGCTAGGCTTGCCGTTGATCGCCATATAGCGTTGCTTTGACTGCACGGAGAAAGCGGAATGTATGTAAATAACCTGGAAAAACCGCGGTTGCTGCGCAGTCAGCGGGGAATGACGACCATGGGCATGGTCATCCTGGTGGCCTTCATGGGCATCTTTGCCTTCGCGGCAATACGGCTCGTACCCGTGTATCTGAACTACATGAAGGTGGCGAGTGTCGTGTCTGGCGTGGTGCAGGAGTTTGATGGCACAGGCGCTACCAGCAACATGATCCGGCGCTCGATTTCGAATCGCTTTGATATTGAAATGGTATCGGAGATTCGCGCCAAGGACATCACGGTTACCAAAGTCGACGGTGGCTATGAAGTGGCGGCCGTGTACTCGCACAAAGCACCGTTCATCGCGAACATTTCTTTTGTTGTAGACTTTGATGAAAGAGGCCTGGTCCGCCGTTAGCAATTCCTGCGGCCGGGGGGCACTGGCCGAACAAAAGAGCGAAGACATTGGAAAAAGCCGAGACCTGGCTTTACAAGACACTTCAATACCGATTTGACGACGCTGCGTTATTTCGCCAGGCGTTGACGCATCGAAGTGCTACGGGCAGCAATAATGAACGCCTCGAGTTCCTCGGCGATGCCATTCTCGATTTTGTAATTTCCGAAGCCTTGTACCACGCGCGCCCGGAAGCCTCGGAAGGGGACCTCAGTCGGTTGCGGTCGGTACTCGTCAAGGACGTGACACTGGCCAGCATAGCCACCGAGCTGGAGTTGGGCCTGCACCTTATTCTCGGCGGCGGCGAGCGCAAGACGGGTGGTCATCGACGCGAGTCGATTCTCGCGGATGCCGTGGAAGCAATATTCGGCGCTATTTTTCTTGACCGCGGCTACGCTGCAGCAAAAGACGTCATTGAGCGGGTGTATGCCTCCCGGTTGAGCGATTTGCCCGATGCGGAATCACTGCGAGATCCAAAGACGCGGTTGCAGGAATGGTTGCAGGCGCGGCAGATGAGTTTGCCGATTTATGAACTCGTCAACGTCACCGGTCAGGAACATCGCCAGAAATTCGAGGTTAGTTGCACGGTTACGGAAGTTCCGGCGCCGACCACGGGAACGTCGACAACACGTCGCAAAGCCGAACAAAAGGCCGCCGCTAAAATGCTGACAGCGCTGCTGCAGGACAACTCATGAGTGCCCATCGCGCCGGCTACGTTGCGGTCATTGGCCGGCCGAATGTTGGCAAATCGACGCTGATCAATGCGGTCATGGGGCGCAAGATCAGTATCGTCACGGCAAAGCCGCAAACGACCCGACACCGGATTCTGGCGGTGCACACGACGCCCGCGGTGCAAATCATCTTTGTCGATACGCCGGGCCTGCATCACAAGGCCGGCAAAGCAATGAACCGACTGATGAATCGCGCGGCGGCCAGCGCGTTTGCTGACGCGGATTTGATTCTTTTCATGAGCGACGCAACCCGCTGGACGCAAGAAGACGAAGCGGCGCTGCGGCGACTCGATAGCTGTCGTGCGCCGATTATCGCGCTCCTGAACAAGGTCGATAAAATCAATCCCAAGGAAAAATTGCTCGAGGCACTGGTGCAGATGTCCGAGCGACACGAATTCGCGGAGATCGTGCCGGTGTCGGCGGCCAAAGGTGACAATCTGGACAAGCTCATGGCGATGCTTCCCAGGTTCCTGCCGGAGTCACCGCCGCTGTTTCCCGACGACATGCACACCGATCGGTCCAAGGAGTTTTACGCGGCGGAGATCATTCGCGAAAAGCTGACGTTGCTGCTGCATCAGGAACTGCCATACGGCCTTACGGTACAAATCGAGAAGTATGTCGAGGCGGAGAAGAACGTCACAATCAACGCGATCATCTGGGTCGAGCGTGACAGTCAGAAAGGCATGGTCGTCGGCAAGAACGGCGGCGTGCTGAAGAAAGTCGGGCGCGCGGCGCGCCTGGATCTTCGTGAACAACTGCAGTGTCCGGTGCATCTCGAGCTGTGGGTCAAGGTCAAGTCGAACTGGGCGGACAACGAAAAGGACCTGCAAAGCCTTGGCTATGACGCGCCTTAGTGGTGTGCTGCCGGCATGAGTAACCAGCGACGCGTATCGCAGCAGCCCGCTTATATTCTGCATCATCGGCCGTTTCGCGATACCAGCCAGATTCTCGATATTGTCACCCGTGACTACGGCAAGGTGGCGCTGGTGGCGCGCGGCAGCCGCAGTGCGAAATCGCGGCTGGCCGGTGTTTTGCGCCCGTTCCTGCCGCTTAAGGTCTCCTGGGTGGCGCGCTCAGATCTCGGAACGCTAACGGGCGCGGAAAGTACCGGCGTGCCGGCAGGGTTGCGCGGCGATGACATGCTGGCCGCGTACTACGCCAACGAGTTGCTGCTGCATTTCCTGCATCGACATGACCCGCAGCCGGAGATTTACACGCTCTATGCGGACACGCTGGCGGCATTGAGCGCGAGTTCGGATATCGCCATAAGCCTGCGGTCGTTCGAGATCGAGCTTCTGAGATTACTGGGCTATGCGCTTAATCTCGAGCATGAGTCCGGCACGAGCCAACCGCTGTCGGCAGAGTGCCACTACGAGTACCGCATGGAGCAGGGCGCCGTGCCGGTCGCGCGCAGTCAGGGACCTATGGTGTTCAGTGGCGCGGTTCTGGGTGCGATTGGTGACCAGCGTTTTGACGATACGAACGTGCTGCGTGCCGCCAATCGGCTATTACGGGACGTGATCTCGCATCACCTGGGTGGCAAGGAGTTGAAAAGTCGCAAGGTGCTGCTGGAGTTACATCGCGGTAGAATCGCATCGGCAGAAACTTCGAAGGCCGAGCGTGACTGAAATCAATCCCATCTATCTGGGCGTCAATATCGATCATGTTGCGACATTGCGGCAGGTTCGTGGCACGTCGTATCCGCGTCCTGCAGAGGCCGCACGCATGGCGGAAATGGCCGGGGCGGACAGTATTACCGTGCATTTGCGGGAAGACCGGCGTCATATACAGGATCATGATCTCGACGCTCTCAAAGAGGTCATGCGCACTCATATGAACCTCGAGATGGCAGTCACGGACGAGATGATCGGGATTGCCCGGCGCATTCAGCCGACTGATTGTTGCCTGGTTCCGGAAAAGCGCGCGGAGCTGACGACCGAGGGCGGGCTCGATGTGCTGGCGCAACAGGACCGGATTGCCGCGGCTTGCGCGCAACTGGCGGATGCGGGGATTCGCGTTTCTTTGTTTATCGATCCGGACCCGGAACAGCTGGAAGCCGCAGTGGCTGTCGGGGCGCCGGTTGTGGAGCTGCACACCGGGCGCTACGCAGACACCGAGGGCGCGGAGCAGGAGGCGGAACTCCAGCGCATTGTTGCTGCCGCACGGCACGGCCGTAGCCTGGAACTGGTGGTCAACGCCGGCCACGGATTGCATTACCAGAATGTCGCAGCGATCGCCCGAATTCCCGAGATCGTCGAATTGAATATTGGCCATGCGATTATCGCGCGGGCCGTTTTCGACGGCCTGGGCGCGGCAGTTGCCGGCATGAAACGTGCGATGCTCGAAGCGCGCCAGGGAGCATGACGTCGTGATATTCGGCATCGGCACCGATATTGTCGAGTTGCAAAGGGTGCAGGCTACCTACGATCGCTTCGGGGACCATTTTGCACAACGCATCCTGATGCCGCAGGAAATGGAGCTGTTTCGCCGCAGCAAGCAACCGACACGTTTCCTGGCGATGCGTTTCGCCGGTAAGGAAGCAACCGTAAAAGCGATGGGTACGGGGTTTGCGCATGGCGTCTGGTTGCGTGATGTCGGTATTCTGAACAATAAATGGGGGCGCCCGATCATTATCTGGTCCGAGCGCGGCACGCGAGTGTGTGAGCGATTGGGCATTGGCGCCGGTCACGTCAGCCTGACCGATGATGCGGGCCTGGTGCTGGCATTTGCCGTTGTCGAGGCGGCTGCACACCCAAGTCAGGATAGTATCGATTAGCCAGGGGTTACTACGTGATGCACTGTTTTTCCTTTGATATTGAAACGGTTCCAGACGTCGAATTTGGAAGACGCTTCTGGGATCTCGATGACCTGTCTGATGAAGATGTTGGCACGGCGATGACGTTCATGCGCCAGCAGAAAGCGGGGACCGATTTCCTGCCGCTGCATCAGCAACGGATCGTCGCGATCTCGGTGACGTTCCGCACGGCCGACAGCTTCAAGGTCTGGAGTCTTGGCGACGAGGACGCCGACGAGGCGGAGCTGGTGCGGCGCTTCTTCGACGGCATCGAACGCTACACGCCCGACCTCGTGTCCTGGAATGGCGGCGGCTTTGACCTGCCGGTGCTGCACTACCGGGCGCTAAAACACGGCGTGCAGGCGCCGCGGTACTGGGAAATGGGCGAGGGTGATCGCGACTTCAAGTGGAACAACTATCTCAGTCGTTTTCACTGGCGACATGTCGACCTGATGGACGTAATAGCGGGCTTTCAACCCCGCGGCAGGGCCAGCCTCGACCAGATGGCCGTCATGCTCGGGTTTCCCGGCAAGCTGGGCATGAGCGGCGGATTGGTCTGGGAGACGTATCTGCAGGGTGGCATCCGCGATATCAGGAATTACTGCGAGACCGACGTTTTGAATACCTGGCTGATTTACCTGCGTTTCGAATTCATGCGCGGCAATCTGGATGAGAAGGCCTTGCAGCGCGAATACGCGCTGGTGCGATCGACGCTGGCGACGATGGACCAGGACCATCTGAACGAGTTTCTTGCGGCCTGGCCGGAGTAACCGGACCCGATGGCAAGGCGTAAACGTGAGCCGGAAACGGCACTTATTGAAGGGGTGACCCACGACGGCCGTGGCATCGCGCAGACCGACGGCAAGAAAGTTTTTGTGGCCGGTGCGTTGTCCGGTGAAACCGTGCAGTTCATCCGCCGCAAGTCACGTCGTAATTTCGATGAGGCTGAGTTGCTTGAGGTACTGGATGCGTCGCCGGAGCGCATCACCGCACGTTGCGAGGCCTTTGGCCGGTGCGGTGGCTGTTCATTGCAACACGTCACGCCTGAAACGCAGCGTGCAATCAAAGCACAAACACTGCGCGACAATCTCGAGCGTATTGGCCGGGTCGAGCCGCGTACCTGGCTCGAGCCGATGACCGGCCCGCTCTGGAACTATCGGCGGCGTGCGCGGTTGGCCGTCAAGAACGTTCATGCCAAAGGGCGCGCGCTGGTCGGTTTCCGTGAGCGCCACGCCCCGTATATTGCAGACATGAACCGTTGCGAGGTGCTGGCGCAACCGGTCGACGGTTTGATCGCCCCATTGAGTGAACTGGTCAGCAGTCTGTCGATCCGGGCGCGACTGCCGCAAATCGAAGTGGCGGTCGCCGACAACGCGGTTGCGCTCGTGTTTCGCGTGCTGGACCCGCCGAGTGATGCTGACCTGGAGATACTTCGGGAATTCGCTGTGCAGCATTCGCTGCGTATTTACTTGCAGCCGGGCGGTCTTGATTCGATCGAAATTTTCCATCCGCCGGGCGAGACGACTCCGCTGCATTACGTGTTGCAGGAGTTCGATGTGCGCATCGAGTTCGAGCCGGTCGACTTCGTGCAGATCAACGGCGAGGTTAACGAACGCATGGTGCATTTTGCCGTCGAACAGCTCCAGGTCGGCAAGGACGATCGCGTGCTGGATCTCTTTTGTGGCATCGGTAATTTCTCGCTGCCACTGGCGCGCAGGGCCAGTGCCGTGCTCGGCGTTGAGGGAGACGCGACGCTCGTAGCGCGGGCTGCGCACAATGCGCAGGTCAACAGTATTTCTAATGCTGAATTTCGCGTTGCCGACCTCAGTAAAGTCGATGGTACCGAGGCCTGGATCAAATCCGGCTGGGACCGAATGCTCCTGGACCCGGCGCGCAGCGGCGCGGCCGAGGTCGTAACGCGCATGCACCTGTTTGCACCTGGAGCGGATCGTGTACGTATCGTGTCATCCGGGCACGCTGGCGCGGGATGCCGAAACCCTGGTACACGAGCAGGGCTATGAACTTGAGGCTGCGGGGATCATCGATATGTTCCCGCACACGGCCCATGTAGAATCAATAGCGATATTCACGAAGTCGTGACTGCGACCAGCGAGGTACCGCGAATGTCACTGGGACCCGTGATGCTCGACATCGATGGACTCTCCTTGAGTCCGGCTGACCGCGATCTGCTAAAGGAGCCGGCGGTTGGCGGTGTGATTTTGTTCAGCCGTAATTTCGAGTCGGCCGCACAGATTGCCGATCTTGTCAGTGATATTCGTGCTCTGCGCAGCCCGACGCTCCTGATCGCCGTTGATCACGAAGGCGGTCGCGTACAGCGTTTTCGGGAAGACTTCACCGCAGTTCCGCCGATGCGGCGCATCGGGCGGGAGTACGATCGTGACGCCGAGTCCGGTCTGCGAGCGGCGCGCCAGGCTGGCTGGGTTATTGGCTCGGAGCTGCGGGCGGCTGCTATCGATTTGTGTTTTGCCCCGTGCCTCGATCTTGACTGGGGCGTCAGCGAGATCATCGGCAACCGTGCTTTTCATGCCAAGCCTGAGGTTGTTGCGGAACTCGCCAGTGAATTCTCGCGCGGTTTGCGCAGTGCCGGCATGGCGGCCGTGGGCAAGCATTTCCCCGGGCACGGTGCGGTGCTGACGGATTCGCACCTGAAGCTGCCGATTGATCACCGGGATTACAGCACGGTGCTCGACGACATGCGGCCTTACGAACGCCTGATAGGTAATGGTGCGCTCGCCGGAGTCATGCTGGCGCATATCGTCTATGAAAAAATCGATGCGCAGCCAGCCGGATTTTCGGAATACTGGATTCAGCGTGAACTGCGGTCCCGACTCGGATTCGGCGGTGCGGTGTTTTGCGACGACCTTTCGATGCAGGCCACCCGTAACTACGGCAACATGGCCGAACGCTCACGTCTGGCATTGCAGGCCGGTTGCGACATGGTGCTGGTTTGCAATAATCGCGACGCTGCGCACCAGGCGGTCGAGGCTTTGCACGAGTATTCCAATCCGCTGTCGCTCGTGCGGCTCGCGCGCCTGCATGGCACGGGTCATCCGCAGCGTGAAACGTTGCGTGCCAGCGACGAGTGGCAGGCGATCAACGAGCAGTTCGCGAGTTGGAGCGAGCGCCCTGAACTACATCTGGATGCGTGAACCGGGAGTTCAATGACAACGGCAACACACTATGCGGTGATTATCGGTAGCGGCTTTCCGTCTCTTTCAAGTGACGGTGACGGTGTTGAATTCGCGACGCGATTCGGCAAGCCATCGGCGCCGGTTCACAAAGCGACGCTCGAGGCGTGCGAGTTCCTGACCATTGCACGTCATGGCGACAATCACTCGATCCCCCCGCACGCAATTAACTATCGGGCAAATCTCGTCGCGCTACAAAAAGCCGGTGCCAGTGCGGTGATAGCGCTCAATACCGTCGGTGTGGTTTCCGATGTGCGTGCGCCGGGCGAGCTCGCGGTGCCGGAACAGCTGATCGACCACACCTGGGGTCGACAGCACACCATTTTCGATGGCGCCGACGGCGTCGTTGAACACATCGACTTTACGCAGCCATTCTCAGCCACGTTGCGACAGCAGTTGCTGTCTGCGGCGGACGCGGCCGGTATCGATTGTTACGACGGCGGTGTGTACGCAGCCACGCAGGGTCCACGACTGGAAACGGCGGCAGAGGTTGATTGCCTCGAACGGGACGGTGCTGACTTTGTGGGCATGACCGGGATGCCGGAGGCAGCGCTCGCACGCGAGCTCGGCCTCGAATACGCCTGCCTCGCGATGATCGTTAATCGGGCAGCCGGTCGTGGTGACCGACCGATACATGAAGACGTCGAATCAAGTACGCTGGCTGCCAGGACGCTGACCATGGACCTGCTACGGCAATTTTTCGCAATTGAGGGGCAGAGACTGAATGCAGCGGATTAACAAGAAAATTCTCGAGCAGCTCATTGCGTCGACGTCGGAGCCCGTGCTGCTCGTGCGTATCGACCAGCCAGACTGGCCGGTCGTGCTGGCCAATCCCGCGTTTGCAACGATTGGCTCGGACGAGGTCCTGCGGCAGCCGTTTGCGGACGTGATTGAACAACTGGCCGGGCGGGAGCTCGCGCTGGAAGTCAGTGAAACGGTGCGTTCGCAGCAGGAAACGAATTTTTCGGTGGAGCTGAAAAAACGCGATTATCTGCTGGTGGTCAAGCCCCTGTTTCTGCCGACCGAGGAATCGGCGAGATTTTATGCGGCTTACTGGCGTCGTGGCGTCGGCTCGGGTCCGGCTGAAAGTGCGGAAGTGCACCAGGCCTTGCTCAAGGCGAAACGCCGTATTCGGGATTTGTCGCGCGATGACCCGGTCACAGGGCTGCTGAACCAGAGAGCCTTTCGCGAGATTTTCGAGCACGACTGGGCGGTTGCCAAACGCGAGCAAAGCGCTTTGTCTGTTGTCACGTTTACGTTGAATGATTTCGACGCGTACGTCGACGTGTTTGGGCGACATGCGGCGGATTCCTGCCTGCGGCGGGCGGGCCGCGCTATTCGTTCGCAGCCTGCGTCGTGCCAGCGATGTGATCGCACGGACGGACGGCGCACGTTTCATCGTGTTATCGCACGCGACGGAAGAGCAGGGCGTGCAGCAATTCGCCGGTTTGATCGCGACGTCGGTTCGCGAGCTCGGTCTGCATCATCCGCGCTCGCAGTCGGGGAAGTTCGTTACCGTATCGCAAACGGTCGACGTTGCGGACACGGCCAGCGAGACGCGCAGCGCACGCGAGTTTCTTGACGATTTACTGAGTCGGGTAGCCGAGTAGTTCCCGCTCGTCCGGCGCCTCGGCGTCGTCATCGTCTTCGACCCGGCTGACCTTTGCGAGCACACCGAATTTCGGGTGATCGAAATAACGCAGCTCGCCGCTGCGAAAGATACGATCTTCCTGAATGCGATAGCTAAAGGCCGCCGCCGGCGCGAATGTGTCAGCCAGACGTTCAGCTTCGGTTTCCATCTGCAAGTCAACGACAAGGTGCAGGAAGCGGCTCAGATAGAGCTTCAAGGTGCCGTTGAAGCCACGCGCCTGCGAGGTCAGGGACGTAAGCTTGATGCTGCGTGTCAGTTCGGCGGGGTAGGTGGTCTGCGTCCAGCCGAAATGCATCACCGGTTGGTAAGCGTCCAGCCGGTCAAGGCGACCCCGGATATCGTCCATCGTGAAGTCACTTCGACGCAGACGTGTAAAGCCGTTATCGCGTAACGCGGCGGCCTCGTCAGGCGACGGGTCCGCGACAAACACTTCGCCGCCGGAGCCAATGTCTTGTGCGTAGGTGAACACAATCATCTCGACGGTGTAGCGTCGAGGTTCCTGCTCGGTATCCTCCTGCAGGGCCTGTGCGTTGGCCGCCAGTGGTGCCAGCAGCAAGAAAAAAGTGGCAATTGTGCGTCTCATGAATGTCTCGTGCCGTTGCTTAAGTTTTGATCGCAAGTCGGTCGAGGAGTTTCTCAATCGTCTTGAATCTCGTATCCAGTGCCGATAAATCCGCCTTGATCCGCAGCCGATGCGAGCCTTGCAGGCGGTATGTCTGCCCGTCATTTTGCACCAATTGTACAAGGGCGACAGGGTCAATGTGACTTTCTGCCGCAAAAACGAGGTAGCCGCCGCTATCTGCCGCATCGATTTTCTCGACGCCCAGCGCTGCCGCGGTTTTTTTGATCGCCGCGATGCGCATCAGGTTCTTGGCGCTGTCCGGCAGCAGGCCGAAACGATCGATGAGTTCGACCTGCAGCTCGCGCAATTCCTCCGCCGATTCGGTCGCTGAGATCCGTTTGTAGAGGATCAGTCGCAGATGCACGTCCGGCACGTAGTCTTCCGGCAACAGTGCCGGGATGTGCAGGTTAATGTCGACGCCTGCGTGCAGCGGTGCCTCGAGGTCGGGTTCTTTGCCCGAGCGCAGCGAATCCACAGCGCGCCCGAGTAACTCGGTATACAGGGAAAAGCCGATCTCCTGGATCTGGCCGCTCTGCGTGTCCCCCAGCAGCTCGCCAGCACCGCGAATCTCGAGGTCGTGGGTCGCGAGTGTAAAGCCCGCGCCGAGATCTTCCAGCGAGTCGATCGCTTCCAGGCGCTTGACGGCATCGGCTGTCATCACGGCCTTCGGTGGGGCGACGAGATAGGCATAGGCACGGTGATGCGAGCGACCGACGCGGCCACGCAGCTGATGGAGCTGCGCCAGACCGAAGCGATCTGCGCGATTGATGATGATCGTGTTGGCAGTGGGAATGTCCAGTCCACTCTCAACGATGGTTGTGCATAGCAACACGTTGAAGCGTCGGTGGTAGAAATCCAGCATGACCTGCTCGAGGTCGCGCTCAGGCATCTGCCCGTGGCCGATGCGGATTTTGGCTTCCGGGACCAACGCCTTGAGGTTTTTCTCGATGCGTTCGATGTCCTGGACGCGATTATGAATAAAGTAAACCTGTCCGCCGCGCTTGATTTCTCGCAGGCAGGCTTCACGAATAATTACGTCGTTCCATTCCGAAACGAATGTTTTGACAGCCAGGCGCTCGGCGGGCGGGGTTGTGATCAACGACATTTCCCGCAGTCCGCCGAGGGCCATGTTGAGCGTGCGCGGAATGGGCGTTGCCGTTAACGTCAGAATATCGATTTCACTGCGCAGGGACTTGATGGTTTCCTTGTGGCGCACGCCAAACCGGTGCTCCTCGTCAACAATGACGAGGCCAACATCATGGAAGTCCTTGGTGTGCTGCAGCAGCCGGTGTGTGCCAATAACGACGTCAACGTTGCCGGAGCGCAAACCGCTGACGATATCCTTGACCTGTTTGGCCGACTGAAAGCGCGAGAGTACTTCGACGCGCACCGGCCAGTCGGCGAAGCGGTCGCGAAACACCTGTCCGTGCTGCTGTGCCAGCAGCGTGGTTGGCACCAGTATGGCCACCTGTTTGCCACCATGCACAGCGGCGAAGGTGGCGCGCAGGGCGACTTCGGTTTTGCCGAAACCCACGTCACCGCAAACGACACGATCCATGGGCTGGCTGGACCGCAGGTCTGTGAGCACATCGTCGATCGTGTGTGCCTGGTCCTCGGTCAGTTCGAACGGGAATCCCGATTCGAAACTGCGGTAGTCCGCTTCAGTCCAGCGAAAACTGTGCCCCGGGCGTGCTGCACGGCGTGCATAGACGTCGAGCAATTCTGCGGCAACGTCGCGAATTTTCTTGATGGCACGCTGTTTCGCCTTGGCCCACTGATCGCTGCCCAACCGGTGCAGCGGCGCGTTTTCGGGTGACGCGCCGGTGTACCGCGAGATCAGATCGAGAGCGTGCACCGGTACGTACAGCTTGTCGCCGTCCGCATATTCAAGATGCAGGAACTCCGCGGCAATGCCGCCTGCCTCGAGTGTCGTCAACCCGAGATAGCGGCCAACGCCGTATTCCTCGTGGACGACCGGGGATCCGGGCTCAAGGTCATTGAGCTGGCGGATAATCGTTTCCGGATCGCGGTCGCTCTTGCGGCGACGTCGGCGTGCCTTGCCGCGCTCGCCGAAGAGTTGTTGCTCGCTGATGACAGCAATGCCGGCGTCAGGCAGTAGCACGCCATTTTCGACCGGCGCGATAGCCACGCCGATGCGTTGCCCAAGATTCATGAATCCGTGCCAGTCGGCGACGCGTGCGAGATCGAGTTCGCGCCCCGAGAGCAGGTCAAACAGTTGTTCGCGGCGTCCCGGCGAGTCCGTGGTGAACAGCACGCGACCGTCGAACGACGACAGGAACTGCATCAAAGGCCCAGCCGCGTCCTCGTACCGTGCTTCGATCTTCATGGCCGGGGGTTTGCGCGTGGCAAAGTTCCGCGTTTTTGACGAGTCGGCGAGTGTCTGGGCCGAGTACCGAATCTGGGCGAAGCGTTGCAGTTTTGCAGATACCGTCTGCGGTTCCACGAAAGTTTCCGCTGTGTTCAGAATAGGACGCTCGGCATCGAGGCTGCAGAGTTCGTAGCGTTCCGCAGCCTCCGACCAGAATAGCTGTAGCAATGCGTCGAGTTCTGTCGGCGCCAGGACGACGCAATCGTCCGGGACGTAGTCATCCAGCGTTGCCGTCTCATCAAAAAACAGTGGCAGGTAGTATTCGACGCCGCCATGCGCGATGCCCTCGGAGACATCGCGATACACACGTGACTTGGCCGGCTGGCCCTCGAAACGCTCGCGATACCGGTGCCGAAAACGCTGGATTGCATCGGCGTCCAGCGGTACCTCGCGGGCCGGCAATACGTTGATGGCATCGACCAGCTCACCGGATAACTGGGATTCGGCCGCGAAATAGCGCAACGATTCAATTTCGTCACCGAAAAAATCGATGCGTATCGGTGCGTTGGTGCCCATCGGGAAAACATCAATCAGCGAGCCGCGCACGGCGAATTCGCCATGCTCGGACACCTGCGGTACGCGCAGGTAGCTGGAATTGACGAGTGCTTCGATAAACTGCTCGCGCTGCAGCGTTTGGCCCTGTTTGAGCGCCAGCGATCGAGCGCTGACGTAGTCCACGGGCGGGAGACGCTGCTGCAAGACGCTCGCTGCGGCGATGATGATGCCGTGGCGCATGTGCGGCAAAGCGGCAAGCACGTTGAGCCGCTGCGAGATGATGTCCTGATGCGGCGAGAAACTGTCCCACGGCAGTGTCTCCCACTCGACGAAATGCAATACCGGCAGAGCTGCGCCGGCAAAGAAGCGGATCTCCGCTTCGAGCTGGTCAGCGTGCCGCGGATCCTCGGCCAGTATGAGCAGCGGTCGTTGCATGCTCCGGGCGAGTTCGGCCGCCGCCAGCGCGGCGCTCGCGCCGAGCAGCCGCCCCCAGCGAGCCGGGTTGCCAGGCGTTGGCAGCGATGGCGCTGCGGGAAGGAGGAGGGAATCGCTCAACGGTTTGCCCGGTCTCATTATGGATTAAGGGTCAAAATGAATAAGGGTCTTTCGCGGGACGCGATTATTACACACGGGCGCAAAAAAGCCCGGGTCGTTTCCGGGCCCGGGCTTGCGTTGTTACGGGTGGCTGCTTGTTTAGCGCTTGGTAACCGCGTGTATCACTTTGTCGTACTCAAAATACACGATGAAATCCTGGTATTCCCAGCGCGTGATCGGCGGGTTGCCGACCGGCGAGCGAGCCGACGTCGGGCTGCCAAATTTTGACTGGACGCTGGTCTGGGACATGCCGCGCGTCGGTCGCGCGTCCACGGCGGCGCTGGCACCGTCCATCTTCAGCGTCTGGGCGTTGGCTGTGCCGAAGGCCGCCAGAAACAGGGCAATCAGCGTAATTGTGCGCAGCTTTGACATCGATCCATCCTCCATTCAGAGCATTAGACTATAGCATTGCCAGCCGGCATTCCAACTGCGAACTGGGTCACAAACTCCCGGTGCCGAAACGGAGCTCGCAGGCTGCATGAATGTGGTTTAATGCATGCCGATGATCAACCCTGTCGAATTGTTCGTTGGGCTGCGCTACCTCCGGGCAAAACGGCGCACCCGCTTCGTCTCCTTTATCACGCTGATATCGCTGGTCGGCATCGCTTTGGGCGTGGCCGCCCTGATCGTTATTCTCTCGGTAATGAACGGCTTTGAAGGGGAGCTGCGCAACCGACTCTTGAGTATGTCGGCGCACGGGACTGTTACCGCGGCCGCCGGCGTCACCGAGGACTGGACGATGCTCGTCGACGAGATTCGCGCTGAGCCAGGCATTTCGGCGGCAGCGCCACTCGTACAGATGGAGGGAATGCTGCAGTCGGGCGGCGAACTTCTGGCCGTTCTCATTCACGGCGTCGATCCCGCATTCGAAAAACCGCTGTCCGGCGACCTGATCAACATGGTCGAAGGCGATCTCGACGTATTGCAGACAGGCAGTCGCAGTATCGTGCTCGGCCGCATTCTGGCCTACGAGCTCGGCGTTCGCATTGGCGATGGCGTCGTGTTACTCATTCCCAGGCCGGTTGGCGACGGCACCCTTGAACCGGTGCTCGAACGGTTCGTGTTGCGCGGCGTATTCGAGGCCGGTCTGCAGGACCATGACGGCAAATTGGCACTGGTAAATATCAATGATGCGGCGAAAATACAGCAGCTGGGCGATGCCGTGAATTCTGTGCGCTTTCGCGCCGACGAAGTCATGGCGGCGCCGCGGATTGCGCGCGCGCTGCAGCAGCGTCTGGGTGTCGACTTCGTCACCAGTGACTGGACCATCGAAAATGCCAGCTATTTCCGCGCGATTCGCATCGAGAAAATGATGATGTCATTGATGCTATCGCTGATCATTGGCGTTGCCGCCTTCAATATCGTGGCGAGCCTGGTCATGGTGGTGACCGACAAGATCACTGATATCGCCGTCTTGCGGACGCTCGGCATGCGTCCCAATGGAGTCGTCCGTGTGTTTTTCGTGCAGGGTGCCGCGATCGGCTGGGCCGGCGTAATCATTGGCGTGCTGCTCGGCGTTGTTCTGGCTGTCAATGTGCCGACGATTGCGCCGCTGCTCGAGCAATGGTTTGGTTTCCAGATAATGCCCGGCGACGTTTACTACGTTACCCGCATTCCCTCTGAACTCGAACTGCAGGACGTTGCTGTTATCGCGGCGGCTGCGTTCGTGCTTACCTCCCTTGCCACGCTGTACCCGGCACGGCGTGCGGCGCTGGTCGATCCCGCCGCTGCGCTGCGGTACGAATAGCCAGCATGGGCAAACACTACGAAATGTGGATAGGCCGGCGTTACGTGCGGGCACGCAGCAGTAACGGCTTCGTCTCGCTGATTTCGGCGATCTCAATGCTGGGCATCGCTATCGCGGTTACCGTTCTTATTGTTGTGATGTCCGTGGTCAATGGTTTCGAGCGCGAGCTCAAGGACCGGCTGCTGGCTATGACGTCGCACGCGAGTATCGAAAACCCGAACGGCGAGCTGTTGAGCGCGCCGGCACTCGTGGAGTTGGCCACCGCAAATGCGCGCGTGCACGCTGCTGCGCCGTACATTGATGGTCAGGCTCTGCTGGTGTTCGAGAAGCAGCTCAGCGGTGCCGGACTCCGCGGCATCGAACCCGATCTCGAACGAGAGGTTTCGGGCATCGGCGGCGTTATGCAAGAGGGTGAGCTGAGCGATCTGCAGCCGGGCCGCTATAATATTGTGCTGGGCGTCGAGCTGGCACGAGGCGCTGCAATTGTCTGTCGGTGACAAAGTCACTGTCACCCTGGCCGAAGGCCGGGTGACGCCGGCCGGCGTGCTGCCGCGAACGCGACGTTTTACGGTCAGCGGTTTGTACCGTGTCGGCATGTACGAGTTCGACCGCCGTTTGGCATTCATCAATATCGGTGATGCGCAAAAGCTCTATCGAAAAGGCGACGCCGTGACGGGCGTGCGACTCGCGGTGACCGATATCTACGCGGCCGCGGAAATCGTTCGCGAGGTTGCTTTGGCGCACGGCGAGCTCGTGCTGGTCAGCGACTGGACTCGACAGCATGTGAATTTCTTTCGTTCCATCCAGATTACGAAGTCGATATTGTTTGTGATTCTGCTGATGGTGGTCGCCGTTGCGGCCTTCAACATCGTGTCGACACTGGTGATGGTGGTAAAAGACAAACAGGGTGATATCGCTATTTTGCGAACGGCGGGCGCGAGGCCGTCCAGCATTTTGCGGATCTTCATTACGCAAGGCACGATTGTGGGCGTCACAGGGACCCTGGCCGGTGTCGTCCTGGGTGTCCTGCTGGCGCTCAATCTCGAATCGATTGCCGGCTTTTTCGAGGCCCTGCTGGGCATTAAACTGCTGGCGGCCGATGTCTATTTCATCAGCGACCTGCCGTCCGAGTTACGTATTGGCGATGTCATCAAGATCTCATTAATAGCCCTGATACTGGCGCTCGCGTCAACACTCTATCCTGCCTGGGTCGCATCCAGGACAGCACCCGCGGAGGCACTGCGGTATGACTGAAGTACCGACCGAACCCATGCAACCGGTTCTCGAATGCCGTAACGTCGTGCGGCGCTTCAACGAGGGCGCGTCGACGCTCGAAGTACTGCGTGGCGTCAACCTCGTCGTGCAGTCCGCTGAGCGCATGGCCATCATCGGATCGTCAGGATCAGGCAAGACGACGCTGCTGCAAATCATGGGCGGTCTGGACGACCCCGACGAAGGCCAGGTATTAATCAAGGGCGAGTCGCTGAACGGTGCCAGCGAGGCGGCAAAAGGCGACCTGCGCAATCGGCATATCGGGTTTGTCTACCAGTTCCATCATCTGCTGCCGGAGTTTTCCGCCGAGGAAAACGTGGCGATGCCACTCCTCATTCGGCGTGAGCCGAAAGCGGCTGCTTTGCAGCAGGCACGTGATTTATTGCAACGCGTGGGCCTGGGCGAGCGCCTGACGCACAAACCGGGCGAATTATCAGGCGGTGAACGACAGCGCGCGGCGGTCGCGCGGGCGCTGATTACGCGCCCGGGGTTGGTGCTCGCCGACGAGCCGACCGGTAACCTGGATGCCGGCAACGGCGAACATGTTCTCCAGCTGATGCTCGAATTGAATAAAGAGCTGCAAACGAGCCTGGTGATTGTTACGCACGATCACTCGATCGCTGCTCGCATGGATCGCGTGCTCGAACTCGATGGCGGTGTGCTTAAGAGTTCAGTTTGACGTCGGTGGACGGCGCAGGCCACGTTTGCGCGTCTTGTAGCGGGAAACTGACCAGCGCCACAGGCCGTCCAGGGCGACAAATCCCAGCAGCGCCGTGATACTGCCCAGCAGTACGCTGCCAAGCAGCATGGGCTGCCATATGTTGACAAACGTGTGCGTGACCCAGTCAAACGACATTTCGAAGCCGAACGGTTGTACTTCCATGCGCAACAGCTTCGAACCCGTCTGATACGCAAAATAGTACATCGGCACCATGGTCGCCGGATTGCTGACCCAGGTTGTCACGGCCGCGACCGGTATGTTGATCCGCAGTGCCAACGCCAGCAGCGCGGCAGTCAGCGTGTGGCCGGGAAACGGCATGAATGCGACGAACAGCCCTAATGCAAATGCCGGCACGACCCAACGTCGACTGACACCCCACAAGCGGTGATCGTGCAGCAGATGCCGGAATGGCGCCATGAACCACTGCTCGCTGATGTGGTGACGTTTAAACGCGAACTTCCTAAAAAAGCGTCTTGGCATCGACTTGCTGTCCGGTTTTCATGGTGAGTGCCGTCAACTAATTAGCGACAACTCGTGATCAAAGTCTGCCTGTTGCTCATCGCCGGGGGCATTGCGGCGCAGCATAGCAGGGTTGTGCCAGAGTCGGACCTGTGTCTGTTCTCATTTGTTGCATCTTTTTTGCTGCTGATCTTTTTGCGGACGCGGCCGGCGGGCTGGTTGTTATTGGGAGCGACACTGTTCGTGGTTGCCGGCATGCGCATTACCGATAACCACCTGGACGCCGTGTTCGCCGGCGACAGCCTGTTGACCCAGGTCCGTATCGTCGATTTTCCTCGCCGCAGTGGTGCTGCAGTGCTCATGCAGGTGGCGCCGCTGGATGATCGCCGTCTGCCGCCCGTGGTAAGAGTTGCCTGGTTTGACGCTCCGGTGAGGCCGTCCATCGGCGACATCTGGGAGCTTGAAGTGCGGCTGAAGCGACCGCGCGGAGACAGTAATCCCGGCTTGTTCGACTTCGAGGCCTGGCTGTTTCGGCAGCGAATCAATGCCACGGGTTACGTCGTAAACGGCACTCGCAACCGGCTGCTGGCAACACGCCGGGCAACTCGAGTCGATCTCCTCCGCCTCGACTTCGTCACGGCCGCTCTCGATGCCGCGCGCACAGCAGAAAGCGGCGCCGTGACGGCGGCCGTCGGTGTCGGCGTGCGTCAGCAAATTACCAGGGAACAGTGGCAGCGCTATGCACGGACAGGCACCAGTCACCTGATGGCGATCTCGGGCCTGCATATCGGACTGGCAGCCACCGCAGCCGGCCTCTTGTCATCTCTCGTGCTGGGGGTTCTGCGTGTCGGTTCCGGGCATTACGTTACCGCTATTGCCATCGCTGCCGCTGTCGCCTGCGCTTACGCCATGATCTCCGGGCTGGCCGTGCCAGCGCAGCGTGCGGCGCTGATGCTGCTCATCGGCGGCATCACAATCATCCGGCGGCGCCAAATTGACGTTTTAAGGACCCTGGCGCTGGCCGGCGCCGTCATTTTTATCGCCCAACCCGTCGCGACGATGGCTCCGGGATATCATCTGTCATTTGCCGCCGTCGCGTTGCTGCTATGGCTTTCACTGCGCAAAGCGCAACAGCCACTTGCGACGGGCCCCACCGGGCGCATTGTCAACGGTGCGCGCCAGCTTGTTGTCATGCAGGTCTTCCTGCTGTTTGGGTTGATGCCACTGACGGCACTGTTTTTTGACCGCATCGCGTTTCTTGCCGTGCCGGCCAATCTCATTGCCGTCCCGCTATTCAGTATTGTCACGGTGCCATGCACGCTGGCCGGACTGGCATTACTCAAGGTGTGGGCGCCGGCGGCCGCAGTTCTGCTCGGCCTGGCCGCCCAAAGCATCGACATTCTGGAACAGCTGATTACGCAATTGCTGCGCTTGCCGGTGACTGCCGGGTCAGGTTGCCGACGGAAACATTGCGAAAATCGAGGGAGTTATCTGGCTCGTGCTGTTCCTGCCAGCGCTCTGGGCGCTGCTGCCAAAAGGCTGGCCCGGCCGACGGGTTGCGCTGCTTGCGGTGCCGCTGCTGATCCTGCAGTCACCCGGGCGGCCAGCGGCCAACTGCGTTGATGCACATATTCTGGATGTCGGGCAGGGGCTGGCGATCGTCATGCAGACGGCGAACACGACCGTTGCGTACGACACCGGCGCTTCGTTTCGCAGCGGCGGCAGCATGGCCGAGCGCGTTGTCGTCCCCTTTCTGCGGTCGCGCGGTATCGAACGTATCGATCAGCTGATCGTCTCGCATGCCGATAATGACCACAGTGGCGGGGTTTCGTTGATCGATGCACAAGTGCGGGTCGAGCAAATGCTGGTGGGTGAGCCGCTGCGGGCCCCGGCCCCGACGGGTGAGCCGTGCCGCGCCGGCTACAGCTGGCAGGCGGACGGCGTGCGCTTTCGCCTGCTGCATCCGCCGGCGGCACCGCGCCTGAGTGGCAACGATGCATCGTGCGTGCTGCTGGTCGCGGCCGGCCGGCACCAGCTGTTGCTGACCGGTGATATTGAAGTGGCCGCCGAGCGCGACTTGCTGCGGCGCCACGCGCTGAGTACGGTCGATGTGGTGGTCGTCCCGCATCATGGCAGCCTCACCTCATCCAGCGCCGCATTTGTGCAACAGCTTAGCCCCCGCGTCGCGATAGTCTCGGCCGGGTTTGCCAATCGCTGGGGGCTGCCAAAGGAGGCCGTGCTCGATCGATGGGTGTCCGCCGGGTCAACCATCCTGAATACGGCAGAGGCGGGCGCCGTCAGCGTGTCGCTGTGCGCCGACGGCGGCATTCGCAAACTCCGATCGGATCGGGACGAACGCCGTCGATTCTGGCACGCAAGTTCTCAACAAGTCGGGCAATAGCGGTGCGTATCAGGAGAATTTTGGGCGCGACCGCTGTATATTTCCCCTTTGCTACTTTGTCAGGTTCGTATGGTTGAAATAGTTAAATCCGGCGGCTACCTGATGGCGCCCATCATCATCTGCGCGATCATCGCGATGGGCATTGTTCTCGAGCGATTCTGGACGTTGCGTCAAAAACGGGTCATTCCCGAAGATCTGACGAGCCAGGTGTGGAGCTGGGTGAAGAACGACCAGCTCGATCAGAAGCAGATTCAGACGCTCTACCAGGGGTCACCGCTGGGTCAGATTCTCGCGGCGGGGCTGATTAACCGCAGCCGCGAGCGCGCAGTGCTCAAGGATTCGATCGAGGATACCGGCCGTCATGTCGTGCACGAGCTGGAACGCTATGTCGAGACGCTCGGCACGGTTGCAGCGGTGACGCCGCTGCTCGGCCTGCTCGGCACGGTCATCGGCATGGTCAAAGTGTTCACGGCGATAACGACACACGGTGTTGGCAACCCGACCGTACTGGCAGGTGGCATCGCGGAGGCACTGATCACGACGGCCGCCGGTTTGACCGTGGCCATTCCTGCATTGATTGCCTATCGCTATTACCGGACTCGTGTCGACAAGCTGGTCGTGGATATGGAGAAAGAGGCGATCAAACTGGTTGAGGCACTGCACCGGCGGAATGAAAAGGGCTAGTAAACTGATGCGCTTCGTTCACAATTTGCTGCCCGCACAGCTGCCGCCGCTCGCTGGAACAGTCGCGTGAAGCTGAGTTTGCGCTCGCGCACCCAGCCGGAAGTGAACCTGACATCACTCATCGACGTCGTCTTGCTGCTGTTGATCTTCTTTATGGTCTCAACGAGCTTCGTCAAGCAGTCGCAGATCGCCATTCGTTTGCCGCAGTCCGACAGTGCAGCCGTGGTCGAGGAGGTCCCGGAGCAGATCGACATCATGATCACGGCCACGGGCACCTACCTGGTCAACGGTCGTGAACTCATCAATAACCGCCCGGAGACGATTCGTAATGCGCTGCGCAAGGTTTCTGCCGGCAACAGCAATCTGCCGATGACCGTAAGTGCGGACGCCAATGCCAAGCATCAGTATGTAGTGACGGCACTGGATGTGGCCGGGCGCCTCGGTTTCGTGAAAATCAACATTGCCACCATCAATGATCCGGCCGAGTAGCTGAGACCAGCGACGTGAGCACACGCACCAATCCGGAAGTTCGTGTTGTCTACGGCAGGCTGTGGCGCTACGTCACGCCACACAAGCTGATTGGATTCGCGGCCGTGGTTGGCATGACCGTGACGGCGATCGTCGAGGCCGGGCTGGTGTACCTGTTGGAGCCTCTGATGGATGAGGCGCTGGTTGCGCAGAACCTCAAGACCGCGCGTTGGATTCCTATTGCGTTCATGGGTATTTTCGTACTCCGCGGGCTGTCGGGTTTTGCGACGGAATATTCGCTTGGCTGGATTGGCCGCAGTGTTATCAGCGACCTGCGGCGAGAGGTCTTTAGCAAGCTCCTGACGTTGCCGGCGCGGTTTTTTGACAACCAGACGACGGGTCCACTGCTGTCGCGGATGACGTACAACGTCGAAATGGTCGCCGAGTCTGTCACGAGCGTGGTGACGATTGCTGTTCGCGATACGTTAACGGTCATTGCGGCGTTCTGCGTCATGCTCTACCACAGCCCCACGCTGACGGTATTCGTCGCCATTCTGTTTCCGATTATCGCGATGATCGTGCGCCTTTTGGGCATCGCGTTTCGCCGCTACAGCAGTCGCATTCAGGACTCTGTCGGCGAGGTCACGCAAGTGACCGATGAGATTGTTCGTGGCAACTGGGTTGTAAAGGCGTTTGGTGGTTACGACTATGAGCGTGATCGTCTGGAAGAAGTCGACGGCCGCAATCGTCACGAGCATCTCAAGCTGATACGCGTGCGCTCACTGGGCGTGGCGATCACGCAAGTGGTTTTCGGTTTCGGCATCGCGCTGGTTATTTACTTCGCCGGTCGGCAGTCGGTGCAGGGTCTGCTGACGCCCGGTCAGTTCATCTCGTTCTTCGCCGCCATGATGCTGATGCTGCAGCCGGTACGTCGTATCACCAATGTCAATGCGACGCTGCAACGCGGTGTCGCGGCGGCTGACAGTCTGTTCATGATCGTGGACGAGAAAGACGAAGAAGATACCGGCACGATTGATACCGAGCGGGTCACGGGCGACGTAGTCTTTGACAAGGTGTGTTTTTCGTACGGCGATGAAGACGCTGCCGTGCTGACCGATATCGACATCGATCTCGAAGCGGGAAAAACGCTGGCAATCGTGGGGCACTCCGGCAGCGGCAAGTCCACACTGGCCAGCCTGCTGCCACGATTTTATGAAATCGATTCCGGTGAGATCAGAATCGACGGAATACCGATTCGCGAAATGACACTCGCCAGCTTGCGACGCAACATCAGCCTCGTCACGCAGGATGTGGTGCTGTTTGACGATACGATCGCCAATAACCTCGCGTACGGTCAGCTCAAATCACATACGCAGGAAGACCTGATGCGGGCCGCGGAGGCGGCTTACGTGCTCGATTTCACGGAGGACTTGCCGAAGGGCCTCGAGACCATGGTGGGAGATCGCGGCATCTTGTTGTCCGGCGGTCAACGCCAGCGCATCGCTATCGGACGCGCCTTGCTGAAAGACGCGCCGATTCTCATTTTCGACGAGGCGACATCCTCTCTCGATACGGTGTCGGAACGCCGGATTCAGGATGCGCTGAATGTCCTCAAGCAGAATCGCACGACGCTGGTTATCGCGCATCGGCTGTCGACCGTGGAAAGCGCCGATTGCATCATCGTCCTGGAGGCTGGTCGTATCGTTGAGTCCGGCACGCACGACGAACTCATGGCACGTCAGGGTCTATTACGAGGCCTTGTATCGCATGCAGTTCGCCTCGGAGGCGTCCGCGCCGTGATGGCGGCGTCACCGTACCGCTGGATTCATCGTGTCTGGTATGACGACGCGAGTTTTGGCTGGCTGCTGCTGCCGCTCAGCGGACTTTACTGGCTGTTGTCGGGGTGTCGGCGGCTACTGTATCGCAGTGGCTTGTTGCCGACGCGACGTGCAGCCGTGCCCGTTATCGTTGTTGGCAACATCACCGCCGGCGGCACTGGCAAAACGCCCACCGTCATCTGGCTGGCGCGCGAGCTGAAAAGTCGAGGTTTCAATCCGGGCATTGTGAGCCGCGGCTACGGTGGCAGTCAGTCAAAATCGCCCATGCGCGTTGATGCCCATAGCGATCCCGGGTTGGTCGGCGACGAGCCGGTCCTGCTGGCGCGACGCTGTGCGTGCCCCGTCGTTGTAGACGCTAATCGCGTCCGCGCAGCATCCATACTCGTCGATGCGGGCGTCGACTTGATCATTAGCGATGACGGGATGCAGCACTATCGGCTGCAACGTGATTATGAAATCTGCGTTATCGACGGCGCGCGTGGCCTGGGCAATCGGCGGCTGCTGCCGGCGGGACCGTTGCGTGAGTTACCTAACCGTCTGGATGACGTGGATCAATTGCTTGTTAACGGCTCGCTGCGCGAGGCCGACGAGCGGTCTGTAACCGAACTCAATGCGCTGCAGTTTGAACTCGTAGCGACCGAGGTCAGTCGTATTAACGGGTCACTGACCCGGCCTATAGAACGGTTTGCGGAACAAACGGTGCATGCGGTGGCCGGAATCGGCAATCCTGCGCGGTTTTTCGAATTACTGCGCGGCCATGGTATCGAGGTGCACGAACATGCTCGCAGGGATCACGCGGAGTTATCAATTAAGGACATCGACTTCGACGACGAGTTGCCCGTGTTCATGACTGAGAAGGATGCCGTCAAACTCGGTGCAAAGGTGAAAGACCGATTCTGGTACGTACCCGTCGATTTGCAGATGGATCCTGCGCTGGCGCTACCGCTAATCGCACAAATCGACTCACGACTTCGTGCGGCGGCGTGTAAAAGCTGATGAGCTTCGTTGTTGTCATACCTGCGCGTTTCGCGTCGACTCGTCTCCCCGGCAAGCCGCTCAGGGACATTCTCGGCAAGCCAATGCTGCAGCACGTTTATGAGCGAGGCTGCGAAAGCTCAGCGAGCGAGGTGATAATTGCAACCGACGACGAACGCATCGCCACGACAGCGGAGGGTTTCGGCGCCACGGTTTGCATGACCGGCAGCCAGCATCAGTCGGGTACCGAACGAATTGCTGAGGTTGCGGACATTTTTGACTGGGACGATCAGCAGGTTGTCGTCAACCTGCAGGGCGATGAGCCCGCAATGCCGTCTGGCCTGATTGATCAGTGCGCGCGCTTGCTCGAGGACGGCGATGCTGATATCGCAACCCTGGCGTCCCCGCTGCTGCAGCAGGACGATCTCGACAATCCAAACGTCGTGAAGGTCATTCGTGACGTTAATGAGTTCGCGATCTACTTCAGCCGTGCGGCGATTCCGTTTGTGCGCGAAGGTGTTAACAGAACACTGGCGGCGGAGGCAGCGCTGCACCATCACGGTATTTATGCGTATCGTTGCGGCGTGTTGCGACGGCTGGTATCTGCAGCGCCTGCAGATCTCGAGATTTGCGAAAGGCTGGAACAGTTACGCGCGCTGTCACTGGGCATGTCGATTGCCGTCGGCGTGCCGCCCCAGCGCCCGGGCGTCGGCGTCGACACCGAAGCCGACCTGCTTACAGCAGCCCGAGAGCTGCAAAAATAACCGTTAAGCTTTGGTGTATTCGGCGAGAAACTCTTCTGCTGCGCCGAAGATGCGCTGCCGTCTTGGCTCCGCCAGCCGATCCAGTGCGCGCGGCATCAAGGCAAGGCGAGGGTTGCCGCCGAAGAAATCACGGTGTTTGTCGATAAATCGCCAGTACAGGCCATCGACGATGTCGCACCACGGTCCTTTTTTGTAATCGCTCATCTTCAGCAGGTAGTTTGAGCCACAAATATAAGGCTTTGTAGCAAAGACGCCGCCGTCGCTGAACAGACCCATACCGTAGACGTTCGGGCCCATGACCCATTCCGATGAGTCGACGTACATTTCCATGAACCATTGATGCGCGCGGTGCGGGTGGATCTCACAAAGAGTCATCATGTTTCCCAGCACCATTAGCCGCGGAATATGGTGCGTCCAGCCCAGTTTCAGGGCTGTCTGAATGGTGTCGTCCAGCGGCGGAATCCCGGTGCTGCCATCGTGCCATGCAGCGGTGAAATCGCGCGCATGTGACCAGAAGTTCGAGTTTTCGAGGCGCTCGCTGTGTGTCTGGTATATGCCGCGTACAAATTCTCGCCAGCCAATAATCTGGCGTATGAATCCCTCGAGGCTCGCAACCGGTATGTCATCGGCACGCTGCATGACGCGCTCGATAACTTCGGCTGGCGTGAGCAACCCGAGATTCAGGCAGGGAGTCAGGGCACTGTGAAAGGCCGTCGCGGAGCGGACCGTCATTGCGTCCTCATAGGGGCCAAAGTTCTGCAGGCGGTTGTCTACAAAGTCGTCCAGCCAGGCCGCGGCCTGCTGGCGAGTGGTGGGCCACCGAAAATCGCCGGCAGAGCCCGGGTGTGTAGTAAAGCGTTCCTCGACCAGCGCAATGACGTCGCGGGCATGTTGGTTTGGTGCCGGCCAGCGAACGTCGGGTATCTCCACCGACTTCGGGAGTTTCTTGCGGTTTTCGTCATCGAAGCTCCAGCGGCCACCGCGCGGTGTGCCATCGGCATCCAGCAAGAGGTTGTGGCGCTTGCGCTGCTGTTTGTAGAAGTCGCCCATCAAAAGACGCGATTTACTGTCCGCAAATTCGGCGAAGGAATCCCGGCTGCACAAGAACATTGGCGACGGTAGCTCGACTCTGCGCAGGCTATTCGTCTCCGCAAAGGAGATGACACGTGCCTGCATCGGTTTATCCTCGATTTCGAAGTGCAGCAAACCGCTCACACTGTTCTGTTGCAATGCCTCGAGCAGCTTATCCTCGTAACTGCGCGCGTCGTCAGCACGCAGGTGCTCATAGTGAACGGTATAACCGCTCTCTCGGAGCTCGTCAGCATAAGCGCGCATCGCGGCAAGAAAGAGCACGATTTTCTGCTGGTGGTGTTTTACATACGTGCAGAGCCCCAGGTCCTCGGCGAGGAAGACAGTGACCTCGGATGGGGGAGGCAGGCAGTCCGGCTTGAAGAGCTGGTTGCCAAGCACCAGCAGCAGCGACTCAGGACGGCGCATGCCGTGCTGCAACGAGCATGTAGTTGACCTGCAGGTTCGACGTCAGGCTAAAGCGCCGTTTGAACGGGTTGATCGCAACGCCCGCGGAGTCGGTCACCGTCAAGCCGCCGCGCTGCAGCAGGCTCGTGATCTCTTGCGGTTTGCGGAAGAGATTCCAGCGATGCGTGCCGCGTGGCAGCCACCGCAGAATGTATTCGGCACCGATAATTGCGAATAACCAGGAAAGCGGCGTGCGGTTGATGGTCGCAACAAACATCATGCCGCCGTTGGCAGTCATTGCGGTGCAGTCGCGCATGAAGGTGTGGAGATCGGCAACGTGTTCAACAACTTCCATATTGAGAACGACGTCAAACGGTTGCTCGGCACCCACCATGGAGGAAATGGGGCCAGTGAGATAGGTGATACTTAGATTCTGCTGTTGCGCATGCAGTGCGGCAACGTGGGTGTTCTTCTCGACAACGTCGATGCCGGTTACGGCAGCCCCGAGGGCCGCCATGGACTCCGCTAAAATTCCGCCCCCGCAGCCGACATCGAGTACCCGCAAGCCGCGGAGAGGCTGAGCGGAGTTGATGTCTCTGTCGAAATGGCGGCACAGGTGGTCCCGGATGTAGCTCACGCGGAGTTCATTCAAGGTGTGCAATGGCCAGAACGGTCCCGCGCGGTCCCACCACAAGTCTGCCAGGCGGGTGTAAAACTCTACCTCGCGCGGATCGATGGTGCTGTCAAAAGCCGTGTCCATGCACGAAACTCTACTGATGATCCGGCCGTGCATCCAGTGCTGATACGACTTGTTACAGAAATTGAATGGCTTGAGCAGGCGCAACAGGGCACGATGCTCTCCTGCCCGCGCGCCGCGCGGCGTCTAAACGTAAGGATGAAGAAATGCGCACCCTATTTGGAGTCTTGTTACTCATGACGCTTGCAACCTCGAACGCCGCTGACGGCACTTTGCTGGACCAGGATTTTCGTGGCCTGGCCTCTGATGACGTTGTCAATCTTGGCGAGACCTATGCCGGCAAGGTGATCCTGGTCGTCAATACGGCATCCAAATGCGGCAACACGCCGCAGTACGATGGTCTCGAGAGTCTCTACCAGGAATTCGGCGCAGACGGGCTGGTGGTACTTGGCTTTCCGTCGAACGACTTCATGGGCCAGGAGCCCGGTACGGAAGAGCAGATTCAGGAGTTCTGCCGTCTGACCTACAAGGTCAAATTCCCAATGTTCGAAAAGGTCTCGGTCAAGGAGAAAAATGCGCATCCGTTTTTCGCAGCCCTTGCGGCAGAAGCCGGAACCTACCCAACCTGGAATTTCCATAAATATCTGATCGGCAGGGACGGCAATCTGATTACCGAGTTCAGTCCGCGCACGCAGCCCTACGACGAGCGCGTCGTGGCGGAAATCAAAGCGGCTCTCGCAAACTGACTTTGTTCAAAGCCTGTTGGCCTCGCTGCAGTTGTGCCTGAAGGACCCGAAATACGCCTGGCCGCGGACCGTGTGGCAAACGTACTGCTCAACCAGACCGTGGAGGCCGTATCTTTTGGTCTGCAACCTTTGCGGCGATTCGAGAAACGTTTGAGCGGCCACCGCGTTACCGCCGTCGATACGCACGGTAAAGCAATGCTGACGCGTTTTGACAACGGGCTGACACTCTACAGTCACAATCAACTGTACGGCCGCTGGTACACGGCCCGGCGGCCGCGCCTGCCCAATACGCCTCGCCAGCTGCGTGTCGCGCTGCACACGCAGACACATAGCGCGTTGCTTTACAGTGCGTCCGATATTGCAGTACTGAGCGAGCGGCAAATATCAGAACATCCGTTTCTTGCCCGTCTCGGGCCGGATATTCTCGACCGTTCCCTGACAAAGTCGCAAATCGCCGAGCGCCTGCTGTTGCCACGATTTCGCAACCGGGCGTTAGGCAGCCTGTACCTCGATCAGTCGTTTCTCGCTGGCAACGGCAACTACCTGCGCGCGGAAATTCTATGGGCGGCCGGAGTTCACCCGTCGAAAAAACCGTCGAATCTCGGTGCTTCGGCGCTTGCCAGGCTGGCCACAGAGACGCTTAAAATCAGTCGCCGCTCTTATCGAACACGCGGCGTCACGTTGCCGGATGCAATGGCGCGCGAGTTACGCGCAGAGGGTGCTGATTACGGGAACTATCGATTCTACGTTTACGGCCGAGAGGGATTGCCCTGCCGTCATTGCGGGGCAAGCATCGAACGCGGTGCAATGGGTAGTCGCGCCGTGTTTGTATGTCCGGTTTGTCAGCCATTCTGATGCTCCCAACCTGAGAGCGAAATGTGACGAACGTCACAGTTTTGAGTTGCGTAGGTAGTTGCCAGAATTGATTACTGGTGAAGGCCGTTGCATATAGGATCAAGGCAACTGATTCGTGCCGGTAACGTTTGGGCTAAACAACTATGTCTTCGACCGCTTCGACCAGAGGTGGTTTTACAACTGATGCAATTGCAATGCGTCTGCGGTTACTTGAACTCGAGGCGCCGGCGCGCGAGGCGCTGGGGGAGCGACTGCAGGCGGCAGTCATCAGGCCCAATATCGATGCAATAGTCGACCGCTTTTGTGATTACCTGGGCAGCATCGAACAGTTCAACACCATTGTTGCGCAACACTCGGATCTGGCAAGACTGCAACGTACGCAGCGCAGCTACCTGCTGAGCTTCGGCGTTGATTTTCAGAGTGCCGGTTACTTCGAGGAGCGGCGGCGAATCGGCGTAGTGCACCAAGCCATCGGGGTACCCCAAAGCCTCTATCAATGTGCCTTCCGGCATTTGCAGAATTTGCTCATTGACTATTTCCCTGAAGAGCTGCGCACGAATCGCGATGGCTTTGATGAGATGCTGCATTTCGTTCTCAAGATCAGCGCGCTCGACATTTCACTCGCCGTCGAAAGTTACTGCGCCGCGCGCGTGTCGAATCTCACGACGTCGCTGGAAAATGAACGTGGGGAAACCGAGCGCCTGCAGAAGTTATCAGTGACGGATCATCTCACCAAGCTGCACAATCACTCGTATGCCCGGCACTGTCTGAATGCAGCGCTCGCCCGGGCGCAAAGGGACAGCACGCCGCTCTGTGTCGTTATGGCCGACCTCGATCATTTCAAGCACATCAACGATACGCATGGCCACCTGGTGGGTGACGATGTGCTGCGTATTGCGGCCGCTCGCATGCTGGCGGCTTCGCGTGCCGAAGACCACGTAGGTCGCTACGGTGGCGAGGAGTTTATCTTTATCCTGCAGAACACGAGCCTCGAAGGAGCAGAGGAAGCTGCTGAGCGTGTACGGTCGCGGCTCAGCGACGACGCAATTCAGGTTGGCGACACGGAGATTGTTGTCACGGTCAGTATGGGCGTGTCCTGTGCTCGCCGGCATGACACCGTTAATTCGCTGATTGAACGCGCGGACGCGGCGCTGTACGCCGCCAAGACGGCGGGTCGAAACTGTATTCGTAGCGAGTCTGCAGAGACATTGGATGCCGTGCAGAAATGCGGTTGTCCAGACGCCAGTCCGTTAGTTTAAGTCTCAGCTCTGCAGGGCCTGTCAGCGAGTCGTATCAGTCCTCTGGTCCCGTCTTGCCGCGCCGCGCTTCGAGTTGCTGACGCACGTCATACGCCCTCTCTTCGGTGATCGAGTAGGTTGATATAATCCAAATCGCTATCCCTGACGCGATGATGGGAATGAGAATGTCGAAAATGCGAATGAGTATTATCGTCTGCTCGGATTGATTACCTTCCAAAGCGACGTCGAAGCCGGTCGCGGTCAGAAGGAAGCCACCGACCGCCAGCGCCACAGCCTGACCGAGCTTGACGACCCACCAGAATATTGAGCCGTACATGCCTTCCCTTCGCTCATGCGACACCAATTCATCCTCGTCAACGACATCGGCAACCATCGATGGCATCAGAGTAAAAAGACTGGCAAAGCCAAATGAGATAAAGGGCGCGGGAATAAGTATGAGCCATGGCATATCAGGGTTGTAACACACCCATTTGATCGCGTAGCCAAACATGGACGTCCCGATCGCAATGAAGAACGTGCGACGTTTGCCGATCTTGGTGCCCAACCAGATGACGAACGGAATGATCAGAAAGCCCGATGCGATGCGTACCGTTCCCTCGTAGCCCGCGAACTCCGCGCCACTACCGACATCGCCGCCGAACAGAAAGTAGATGATCACATAGAACTGAAATGCTGCGATCATGATGAAACCGTTAAATACGAGGAACGTTGCAATGCAAAGCTTCTGGAACGGCTTGAATTTGAGGCTCATTGCAAAGCCCTTCAGAAAGTCAGCCGTGCTTTCTAACAGCGTGAGCTTTTTGGGTTCCTCAGCGACATCGCTGACCGAGAACCGTTCGCGAAGAAATATGGCAGGCAGTACGCCCATCACGATAACGATAATACCGATTGCAATCGCGAGCCCGGCCGCGCCCTCTCGCATGTCATCGAACAGCAGTTCATTCTGCATGATCCAAAGGAACCAAGGCGCGATGAGGTAGGGCGTTTGACCGATAAAGTTTTGCACGCCCATCAGTCTGCGTGCGTTCGTGGTAATCCGGTGTTAATTCGTATCCCAGCGCCACCCAGGGCGTGACGAAAATCGTGTACGACAGAAAGAAGATCAGCGACCCGGCCAGGAAGTACCAGAAATAGTAGGTTTCACTCTTGTCCGACGGTAACTGCCATAGCAGCATAAAGACCAGGCCCGCCATGATTGCGCCAACGAAAATGTACGGGCGGCGCCTGCCCCAGCGCGAGCGTGTGTGGTCAGAAATGTAACCCATCAAAGGATCGGTCAACGCGTCGGTCAGTCGCGGCAGTGACCCCAGCAATCCGACCAGCGCCGGACTCATACCAAAGCCGAGGTTCAACACGATGACCATGCCACCGATCGCGGAGGCAAGCAGGTTATTGGTGAAGGCACCGAATCCGTAAATGACTTTATGCCGGAACGGAATTCGATCTTGCGGCGCGGTTTCGTGATGGGTGGCTGTGGTCATAAAGTCGTCCTAAGCTCTTGTTTTGATTTTTGCTTATTGCCCCGAAAGCATCGTCCAGTAAATTGACAGCGCTGTCAAATATTGGTACACAAATGCGGCTTAGCGTTAACAGGACAATCGTGGCAGTCGCACTTCACCCTCGAGTTTCAATAATAGCCGCATTCTGCGGCCTGCTGCTAATGGCATCTATGAGCGCAAGCACTGCAACCCCAGCCAATGACCCCGTCGCAATCGAGAAACGCAGTAGCGACGTTGCTGGCCGAGATGACGCTGGCCGAGAAAGTCGGGCAGATGAGCCAGCGCAATGGCAACGATGGATTTGCACCCGATTATCTCGGCGACGCGTTGCGTGCGGGGCGGGTCGGTTCCGTAATAAACGCCGATGATGCCGATGTCATCAACGAGCTGCAGCGTATCGCGGTTGAAGAGAGTCGTCTTGGCATACCGCTGCTGATCGGGCGTGATGTTATTCACGGATTCAAAACGATCATGCCGATACCGCTCGGGCAGGCCGCTTCCTGGAATCCGGATGTCGTGCGTGACGGTGCCCGCATTGCGGCGAGAGAGGCAGCGGCAACGGGCATCAACTGGACATTCGCGCCGATGATCGACATTACGCGAGATCCACGCTGGGGTCGCATTGCAGAGAGCCTCGGCGAAGATCCGTTTCTTGCCAGCAAGCTTGCGGTGGCCATGGTGCAGGGCTTTCAGGGTGATGATCTAGCCGACGACGGCACGATCGCCGCGACGGCAAAGCATTTCGCCGGCTACGGTGCGAGTGAGAGTGGCAAAGATTACAACACGACCAATATTCCTGAGAACGAACTGCGAAACGTGCACCTGAAGACGTTTAACGCGGCGGTCGACGCGGGTGTTGCGACCCTGATGACCTCGTTCAGCGATCTCGACGGCATTCCGGCTACCGCCAGTCAGTTCTTGCTGCAGCAGGTGCTGCGCGATGAGTGGCAGTTCGATGGTGTTGTTGTCAGCGACTGGGATTCGATTCGTCAGCTCTCGATTCATGGCTTGACCGAGAATGATCGTGAGTCGGCCTTCGAGGCGGTGACTGCCGGTGTCAATATGGAAATGCACGGCGATGCATACCGTAATCACCTGGAGGAGCTGGTCAATGCAGGGCACGTGCCGCTGGCGCGTGTCGACGAAATGGTTGCCGGTATCTTGCGCACCAAGTTTCGCCTGGGCCTGTTTGAATCGCCGTACGCCGACACGTCTGCGATATCAAACGGCGATGACGCATTAGCAGTGGCAAAGCGCGCGGCCCTCGAAAGCGTTGTGTTGCTTAAAAACGATGCGGCGGTCTTGCCGCTGTCGACCGACACGATCAATTCAATCGCTGTCATCGGACCGTTGGCGGATGCACCCTACGAACAACTGGGTACCTGGGTTTTCGATGGCGATCCTGCTTTGAGTGTGACCGGCGTGCAGGCGATCACGGACTTCGTCGGCGATGCCGTGAACGTTACTTATGCGCGCGCCATGGAGACCAGTCGTAGCCGCGACACGGCAGCGTTTCATGACGCGGTTGAAAAAGCCCGCGACGCGGATGTTGCCGTGCTCTTCCTGGGCGAAGAAGCCATCTTGTCGGGTGAGGCGCATTCGCGCGCGAATATCGATTTGCCGGGTGCGCAGGCCGAACTCGTACGACAGGTACGTGCGACGGGTACACCGGTCGTTGCAGTGATCATGGCCGGCCGGCCGCTCACACTCCTGAATATTATCGACGACGTTGACGCGATTCTTTATGCCTGGCACCCGGGCACGATGGGTGGTCCGGCCATCGCCGATCTGCTCTTTGGCGTGGTGTCGCCCTCTGGCAAGCTGCCCGTCAGCTTTCCCAGGCTGGTTGGGCAGGTGCCCATTTATTACGCCCATAAGAATACCGGCAAGCCGCCCACGCCAGACACGGTCGTGGACATCGACGATATTGACACTCGTGCGCCGCAGACTTCGTTCGGGATGACCGCCTATTACCTGGATGCCGGGTACAAGCCGCTGTTTGAGTTTGGCTACGGCTTGTCATACACAGAGTTCGCCTACGAGAAAATTCGTGTCAGCAAGGACGCGATAGGGCTCGGCGATACGGTGACTGTCAGTGCGAAGCTCACGAATACCGGTAAGATGAAGGGCGTCGAGATCGCGCAGCTCTATGTTCGAGACCTCGTCGGCAACGTAACGCGACCGGTCAGGGAATTGAAAGGGTTCAAGCGTGTACACCTGGACCCTGGACAGAGCTGTCACCGTTGACTTCCAGCTGCATACTGACGATCTCGCTTTCTTTGGCCGCAATATGCAGCTCATGACCGAGCCCGGCAAATTTCACGCCTGGATTGGTGGCAGCTCCGAAACCGATCTGCGCACCGAATTTCGAATCGTCGACAAAGACTGATTCGCAGGACACTACAATGAATCAAAACACACGATTTACGACGACCGTCGCGTTGATCGTCGCGCTCGGCGGTTTCCTGATGGGATTCGATGCGTCGGTCATCTCAGGCGTTGTCGGTTTCATCGAGACCGAGTTTCAGTTAACGAAGATCCAGCTGGGTTTTTCAGTTTCCTCGCTGGCGCTGACGGCGACATTGGCCATGATGCTCGCCGGGCCACTCAGTGACCGTATCGGCCGGCGCCCGGTACTGAAGATTGCGTCGGCCTTGTTTGCGGTATCGGCGATCGCGTCGGCAGTTGCGCCGGATTTCATTACGCTGGTGATCGCGCGCATGGTTGGCGGCCTCGGCGTTGGCGCAGCCCTGATAATCGCGCCCATGTACATCGCCGAGATTGCGCCGCCGGCCATTCGCGGGCGCATGGTCTCGTTCAATCAGCTCAACATCGTCATCGGTATTTCGGCCGCGTTCTTCAGCAACTACCTGATTCTGACCCTGGGTCAATCGGATGCGGCCTGGGCCGAGTCATTGCGCCTGGAAGCCTGGAGCTGGCGCTGGATGCTCGGCATCGAGACCTTGCCGGCACTGCTGTATTTTTTCGCGTTGCTGATCGTGCCGGAAAGCCCGCGCTGGCTCGCGATGCAGGGCCGTGAAAAAGAGGCGCTGCAGGTACTCGAGAAAGTTGCCGGGCCCGAACAAGCGGCGCTGGATTTACAAGCGGTGCATGACAGCATCGCGGCGGAAGACGAGCAGGGCAGCTTAAGGGATTCGCTGCGGTTGCTGTTTCATCCATCAATGAAGCTCGTGCTGACCATCGGACTTTCGGTCGGGATCCTGCAGCAGATTACCGGCATCAACTCGGTGTTCTTTTATTCGCCGATGATCTTCGAGCAGTCGGGCATCGGGACCAACGCGGCTTTCATGCAGGCCGTATTGGTCGGTCTCGTCAATCTTGGTTTCACCATTGCCGCGATGGCGCTGATCGACAAGCTTGGTCGGCGGCCGCTGCTGGGGTTCGGCATGACCGGAATTGCTGTCTGCATGCTGACGCTGGCGTACGGTTTCGGTTCTGCAACCTACACGTTGGATCAGAATGCGATTGATAACCTGCCGAATGAAATAGAGCGCGCCCAGATTGTCACGGTGGCCGGTACAACCTACGAGAGCGATGTCGATTTTCGGCAGGCCGTATCCGCGGCGATTGGCAGCGACACCTATAAAGCAGTACGAAGGGCCGCTGGTCAGCAGCGCCATCAGCATGAACCCGACATTGATTCTGTTTGCCATACTGGGTTTCGTGGCCAGTTTCGCGATCTCGATCGGCCCGATCATGTGGGTGCTGTTCTCCGAGCTTTTCCCCAACAATGTGCGTGGCATGGCGATATCGTTTGTCGGGCTGGTTAATTCGGCGGTGGCTTTTCTGGTGACCCTGATTTTTCCATGGGAACTGGAGAATCTCGGTAGCGCCAACACGTTCCTGATCTATGGTGTCTTCGCTGTCATTGGCCTCGTGTTCGTCATGCGTGTATTGCCGGAAACCAAGGGTCGGTCACTGGAAGAACTGGAAAAAATCCTGGTCAAGCGCTAATGAAGCTAATATTTTTCAAATTACTCGTCGTTGTTCTGCTTGCAGGCTGTTCGTCTGGCTCGGACGATCATCCGGCTACGTCCACGGACGGTTTCGCCCGGCAGTCACCTGAGGCACTGCTTGCGAACGAAGTCATGGCCATGTCCTATTCAGGGTTTCGCGAGGGCCAGCATCCGGACCGCGGCGACGGTGCTGTGAACCCGAGCGACGCGGAAATTCTCGAGGATCTCAATATCCTGCTCGAGCACGATTTCAAACTGATCCGGCTCTACGACTCCGGTGAGAACTCGGTGACGACGCTGGAGCTGATCCGCAAGCACAACCTCCCGATCAAGGTGCTGCTCGGCATGTGGTTGCAGGCCGAGTTCAGCAATCATGAAGGCTGTCCGTGGCTGATCGAGCCGATACCCGACGAGGAGCTCGCGGCCAACGCATTGGCCAATGCGGCTGAGCTGCAGCGCGGCATCGATCTCGCCAACGAATTCAAGGATATTGTCGTGGCCGTCAACGTCGGCAACGAAGCGCTGGTCGAATGGAACGATCACATGGTGCCGCTCGAGACGGTCATCGCCTACGTGCGGCAAGTGAAAGCCGCTATCGAGCAGCCCGTGACCGTGGCCGATAACTATGAATGGTGGATACAGGATGGCGCTCCGTTGGCCGCGGAAGTTGATTTCATTGGCGTGCATACGTATCCCGCCTGGGAAAACAAGAGCATCGATGAAGCGATGCCCTACACGATCGAGAACATGGCAGGCGTGAGCGCAGCACTGCCGGGGAAACCCATGGCGATATTGGAGGCAGGTTGGGCCACCACCGCAGTCGAATTCGAAGATCGTGCTAACGAGGCTAACCAGACTCGATATTATCGCGAGCTCAATGACTGGGCGACTGACAAGAACGTGACCGTCTTCTTTTTCGAAGCGTTCGACGAACCGTGGAAAGGAAATCCCGAAAACTTGCGGGGAGCCGAAAAGCACTGGGGTATCTTCTTTGTTGATCGGACACCGAAGCAGGTGATGCAGCGCTCGTCGACGCAGGGCAAGTACTGACACGTAATGCCTAGCTCACCCAAAATTTCCTTGCGCGGCTTGCGCACGTTCTGTGTCGCGGCGCGTTATGAGAGTTTTCGCACGGCTGGTGAAGAGTTATTCATAACGGCGTCCGCCGTTAGTTATCAAATCAAGAGTCTTGAAGAGGAGTTGGGGGAGCAACTGTTCGATCGCAACAGTCGTGAGCTCAAACTCACCGAAACCGGTCAGTCACTCTATGACGAAGTCAGCCCATTGATAGAACGGCTGGACGCTGCGACAGCGAAATACAGGAAGGGCGCCGTCAGCAGCTCCATACGAATTTCAGTTCAACCGTTCTTCGCAAGCGAATATTTTGTGCCGCGCCTTAGCGAGTTCACCGCAGAACATCCCGAGATCGACATTCAGGTGGGCACAAGCGACGAGTCGTCAGAGAAACACCCGGCTGATGCGGATCTGTCGATACGCCTGTTTCGATCGCCGCCCGCCAATATGCCGTCGAACCTGCTGTTCCCGCTGAGGATGGCGCCAGCGGGGTCCCCTGAGTTCAAGAAGGCGCTGCGCGTCAGGAAAAAGAAAATTGTCAGCGAGTTTCCGATTGTCGTGCATGAATCGCACCCGAAGGCCTGGGAGAAATGGGCGAAATCGGCAGGCATCGAGCTGCCGGAAAACAGTAAAGTCACTCGACTCGATTCGATGATCGCTGTTGTGCGGGCGGCTCAGCGTGGCATCGGTGCTGCCCTGGTGCCTGTCCCAATTGGCGAACTCTGGTTCACAGAGGGCAGTGTGGTGCGCTTGTTCAAGGACGAATACGTCGCGGACGTCAGCTATTACCTTGTGTGCACTGAAGACCGCGCCGATGATGAAAGCGTCTCCCTGCTGCGCCAGTGGATTGTCCGCAACTTCGCCGAATCCGTGTAAGTTTTTCTCAACCCAGACCTGAATTTTTTTCGTTTGAGGTCCCTGGCCGCGATCCTTATCGTGCATTCGTCGACCCGGTAAGCCGGGCTCGGCAGATATGAAACATTGTTCGTTAAGGAGAACTGACCATGTTTGGGAAAGCCAATAAAGCACGAGATGCTTTTGCCTTTAGCCTCGGCGGTATGACGGCGATCACGTCGTTTGTCGCTGCACCGGCTATCGCTGATGACCGGATCAACAAGGTCCGGGATGAGCGGGTCCGCCAGGCCCGAAATTCCCGCGAGCAGGAATCGCGTGAGTGGTTTGACGACCGTCGCCAGCCAGCACACGACTGTGCGTAATGGGTAAAGCGACCGTATTTGATGTGGCCGATCTTGCCGGGGTTTCAATCAAGACCGTGTCGCGCGTGGTCAATGGCGAGCCGCACGTTCGACCCGCAATGAAGGAGCGTGTCCAGGGCGCGATTGCGGCACTCAACTATTGCCCGGATGAGGCGGCGCGGGCACTGGCTGCCCATCGCTCTCTCCAAGGCGCCTAGAAAAAAACTGTTGCGCCAGCGCAACGGTCGTTGCATCCGAATGTCCTGATATGGGGCAGATGTGCACGAAATCCAACAAAATTGACAACGCTGTCAGAGAAGGTCTATTCTCCCCCTCCAAGAGCTAGAAAAGCCGGCTAATTTCGCCGTTTCCGTGTTGTCGGGGGTTATTCATGAGTTTTCTATTGAAGGGTTCTTTGCGGTACGTGTTGCCGCTCGGTGCGCTAATTGCGATTTCCGCATGCAGCGACAGCGACCAGCCGCAGGTCCTGTCCAGTGTTGAGGTATTCTCGGGAGAATATGAACGTCCAGCGCTTATGCTCAGTCCTGGCGTTACGGTCTATGACAACGTCGAGGTAACGCCGGGTGGGCCGCTCAACCTGGTTTGGAGAGAGGAATTCAACGGCGATGCATTGGATTCAGACGTCTGGTTGTCTCAGATTGGCGACGGCACAGCATATGGGATTCCGGGCTGGGGCAACAACGAATTGCAGTATTACCAGGCCGAAAACGCGGTGGTCGAGAATGGAATCCTGACAATCACGGCCAAAGAGGAGTCGGTCGGTGGATAGAACTACACCTCGGCGCGCATAACGACGGCCGATCGCGTCGCGTTTCGTTACGGACGAATTGAAGCACGGATGAAGCTGCCGGGTGGCCAGGGCCTCTGGCCGGCGTTCTGGCTACTGTCGCAGGACAGCCCCCTCGGCAGCTGGGCGGCAACGGGCGAGATCGATATCATGGAGGCCACCAACCTTGGCGCCTCGGGTGGCAACTCGGTGATCGGCACGCTCCACTACGGCGGCGAATTTCCGAACAATGTGTTCACCAGCACCCGAACTGACGTACCAACGGATGCCACCGCCGATTTCCATGACTACGCCATCGAGTGGGATGCCGACGAATTCCGCTGGTACGTTGACAACGTACTGTACGCGACGCAAAACAGCTGGTACTCAGAGGCTGGGACCACCTCACCACTGGGCGCATATCCTGCGCCGTTCAATCAGGCTTTTCACATCCTTCTGAACGTCGCGGTCGGCGGCAACTTGCCGGGGTCGCCCAATGCAAATACGGTATTCCCGGTCACGATGGAAGTGGACTGGGTCAGAGTTTATGAGGGCGGTCCCTGAGCGGCCCGATGCCTCGCTTGCAACAGGGCAAGATAAGAACTAAGAACTAATAACCTGTTATAAATCAGATAAATACAACATTTTCCTCATTCTCGTGACTATCTAGAGACGTCAGTTATGAATTCATTATTCTCCGCGCGACTTTTACGCCTTTTAGCGACTCTCATCCCGTTGACCGTTCTTGCGGGCTGCGGCGAGGGCGACGGGCCTCAGCGAATTCAGAACGAGCCCGCAGCGCCGTTCGCGGGCGCACCGGCGAGCTGTTTCGAGGCACTGACCTTCGAGGAGATTTGCGACCAGGTTATTAGCTATCATTCAATTTGAGGGTGGCGTAGCGCGGATTGTTGACAATCCCGACACGGGCGGCATCAACCCGTCGCGACAAGGTCATCCAGACGGAGAAATTCCGGGTCAACAGTGGCCTACTTTTCGGCGGTGTGGTTGTGGACTTTTCGGCTCTTGGTGCCGTGCAGATCCCGGTCGGCAGCTCCGTTACGGTCAAGGTCTGGTCACAGCGACCGGTGAACGTGTTGTTCGAACCGGACACGGCGGGTGAGGTTCAGGGCGCCGGCGAGGAAGTGAGGCATGGCGGCACGGGCTGGGAAGAGCTGACCTTTACCCTCAATGCCTCGGGCGGCGTAACGGGTCGGGCCATAACCGGTTGGGTGTTTATTTTCGACAATGGCACCCTTGGCGATGCGGCTGCCGACCCTGTCAACTGGACCTTCTACATCGATGACATCTCCGAGCTCCAGGGTGGCGGTGTTGGTGCACCGGCCACCTCGCTACCCGTCGATTTTGAGGGTGATGTGACTTCCTACGACTTCGGTCCGGACGGCGGCTTTGAGGGCGGTGTTGCGTCGGTCGTGGATAACCCCGACATGAACGGCAACGCGAGCGCCCAGGTCGGCCAGATGCAGAAGTTCAGAGCCGACAGTGGCTTTGATTATGGTGGCGCGACGCTGGTGATCGAGCCGGCGACGGTTGCAGCGGGCAGCTCGTTTACGATGAAGGTCTGGTCGCAGCGCCAGGTAGCGGTGCTGCTGCAGCCCGAACCACAGGGTCCGGGCAACGGTGTTGAGGTGATCCATACCGGAACAGGTTGGGAGGAGTTGACGTTCTCCTTGCCGGGCTTGGCGGGGACTGTTTCCGGTATCACGTTAATCTTTGACAACGGCACTTTGGGCGACGCCGAGAATAATGCATCTGACTGGACCTTTTATTTCGATGACATCACGTTAGTTCCGCCTGGTGGTGGCGGTCCAGGCGGCGGTGGAGCCGACGCGGGTACCACGCCGGAGTTTGTACTGTTTGGTACCACGGCAGCGGCAGATGTTGCGATTCCTGACGGTGGTCCACAGAACTTTGGTTCGGGTGCGAGCTTCGATTTTGCATACGATCAGGACAGTTCGTTTGTTCCGGTGATCGCGGTGACGGCCGGTAACGGTTATGCGCCGGATGCCTGGGTTGCCTTTGTGGCAGTTCCTGACTATGCCGCACCGATTGCGGTTGGCTACGACACCCTCAACGTGAAGGTGAAGGGCTCGCCGGACGGTCGCATCGAGGTCAAGCTGATCGGCGGCGGCGATGACAGTGTGGTTGAAGTGAGCGTCGGTACCTACGCCGGTTCAACCGACCTGGGTGATGGCTGGTACGAGCTGAGCATACCGTTCAGTGAGTTCACCAACCCGGCGAACATTCCCTCGCACACCGGTTGGCTGATTGGCCCGCCGGGTGATCAGGGCGATGCCGCGTTTGTATTCTTGCTGACCGACGTGGGCTTTTCTAACGCCGGTGCCGGTGGTGGCCCCGGTGGCGGTACAGCCGATCCGGGTACCACGCCGGAGTTTGTGTTGTTTGGTACCACGGCTGCGGCAGATGTTGCGATTCCTGACGGTGGTCCACAGAACTTTGGTTCCGGCGCGAGCTTCGATTTTACATACGATCAGGACAGTTCGTTTGTTCCGGTGATCGCGGTGACGGCCGGTAACGGTTATGCGCCCGGACGCCCTGGGTTGCCTTTGTGGCAGTTCCTGACTATGCCGCACCGATTGCGGTTGGCTACGACACCCTCAACGTGAAGGTGAAGGGCTCGCCGGACGGTCGCATCGAGGTCAAGCTGATCGGCGGCGGCGACGACAGTGTGGTTGAAGTGAGCGTTGGTACCTACGCCGGTTCAACCGACCTGGGTGATGGCTGGTACGAGCTGAGCATACCGTTCAGTGAGTTCACCAACCCGGCGAACATTCCCTCGCACACCGGTTGGCTGATTGGCCCGCCGGGTGATCAGGGCGATGCCGCGTTTGTATTCTTGCTGACCGACGTGGGCTTTTCTAACGCCGGTGCCGGTGGTGGCCCCGGTGGCGGTACAGCCGACGCGGGTACCACGCCGGAGTTTGTACTGTTTGGTACCACGGCAGCGGCAGATGTTGCGATTCCTGACGGTGGTCCACAGAACTTTGGTTCCGGCGCGAGCTTCGATTTTGCATACGATCAGGACAGTTCGTTTGTTCCGGTGATCGCGGTGACGGCCGGTAACGGTTATGCGCCGGATGCCTGGGTTGCCTTTGTGGCAGTTCCTGACTATGCCGCACCGATTGCGGTTGGCTACGACACCCTCAACGTGAAGGTGAAGGGCTCGCCGGACGGTCGCATCGAGGTCAAGCTGATCGGCGGCGGCGATGACAGTGTGGTTGAAGTGAGCGTCGGTACCTACGCCGGTTCAACCGACCTGGGTGATGGCTGGTACGAGCTGAGCATACCGTTCAGTGAGTTCACCAACCCGGCGAACATTCCCTCGCACACCGGTTGGCTGATTGGCCCGCCGGGTGATCAGGGCGATGCCGCGTTTGTATTCTTGCTGACCGACGTGGGCTTTTCTAACGCCGGTGCCGGTGGTGGCCCCGGTGGCGGTACAGCCGACGCGGGTACCACGCCGGAGTTTGTACTGTTCGGTACCACGGCAGCGGCAGATGTTGCGATTCCTGACGGTGGTCCACAGAACTTTGGTTCCGGCGCGAGCTTCGATTTTACATACGATCAGGACAGTTCGTTTGTTCCGGTGATCGCGGTGACGGCCGGTAACGGTTATGCGCCGGATGCCTGGGTTGCCTTTGTGGCAGTTCCTGACTATGCCGCACCGATTGCGGTTGGCTACGACACCCTCAACGTGAAGGTAAAAGGCTCGCCGGACGGTCGCATCGAGGTCAAGCTGATCGGCGGCGGCGATGACAGTGTGGTTGAAGTGAGCGTCGGTACCTACGCCGGTTCAACCGACCTGGGTGATGGCTGGTACGAGCTGAGCATACCGTTCAGTGAGTTCACCAACCCGGCGAACATTCCCTCGCACACCGGTTGGCTGATTGGCCCGCCGGGTGACCAGGGCGATGCCGCGTTTGTATTCTTGCTGACCGACGTGGGCTTTTCTAACGCCGGTGCCGGTGGTGGCCCCGGTGGCGGTACAGCCGATCGCGGGTACCACGCCGGAGTTTGTGCTGTTTGGTACCACGGCAGCGGCAGATGTTGCGATTCCTGATGGTGGTCCACAGAACTTTGGTTCCGGCGCGAGCTTCGATTTTACATACGATCAGGACAGTTCGTTTGTTCCGGTGATCGCGGTGACGGCCGGTAACGGTTATGCGCCGGATGCCTGGGTTGCCTTTGTGGCAGTTCCTGACTATGCCGCACCGATTGCGGTTGGCTACGACACCCTCAACGTGAAGGTAAAAGGCTCGCCGGACGGTCGCATCGAGGTCAAGCTGATCGGCGGCGGCGATGACAGTGTGGTTGAAGTGAGCGTCGGTACCTACGCCGGTTCAACCGACCTGGGTGATGGCTGGTACGAGCTGAGCATACCGTTCAGTGAGTTCACCAACCCGGCGAACATTCCCTCGCACACCGGTTGGCTGATTGGCCCGCCGGGTGACCAGGGCGATGCCGCGTTTGTATTCTTGCTGACCGACGTGGGCTTTTCTAACGCCGGTGCCGGTGGTGGCCCCGGTGGCGGTACAGCCGATCCGGGTACCACGCCGGAGTTTGTGTTGTTCGGTACCACGGCAGCGGCAGATGTTGCGATCCCTGATGGTGGTCCACAGAACTTTGGTTCGGGTGCGAGCTTCGATTTTACATACGATCAGGACAGTTCGTTTGTTCCGGTGATCGCGGTGACGGCCGGTAACGGTTATGCGCCGGATGCCTGGGTTGCCTTTGTGGCAGTTCCTGACTATGCCGCACCGATTGCGGTTGGCTACGACACCCTCAACGTGAAGGTAAAAGGCTCGCCGGACGGTCGCATCGAGGTCAAGCTGATCGGCGGCGGCGATGACAGTGTGGTTGAAGTGAGCGTCGGTACCTACGCCGGTTCAACCGACCTGGGTGATGGCTGGTACGAGCTGAGCATACCGTTCAGTGAGTTCACCAACCCGGCGAACATTCCCTCGCACACCGGTTGGCTGATTGGCCCGCCGGGTGACCAGGGCGATGCCGCGTTTGTATTCTTGCTGACCGACGTGGGCTTTTCTAACGCCGGTGCCGGTGGTGGCCCCGGTGGCGGTACAGCCGATCCGGGTACCACGCCGGAGTTTGTGTTGTTCGGTACCACGGCAGCGGCAGATGTTGCGATCCCTGATGGTGGTCCACAGAACTTTGGTTCGGGTGCGAGCTTCGATTTTACATACGATCAGGACAGTTCGTTTGTTCCGGTGATCGCGGTGACGGCCGGTAACGGTTATGCGCCGGATGCCTGGGTTGCCTTTGTGGCAGTTCCTGACTATGCCGCACCGATTGCGGTTGGCTACGACACCCTCAACGTGAAGGTAAAAGGCTCGCCGGACGGTCGCATCGAGGTCAAGCTGATCGGCGGCGGCGATGACAGTGTGGTTGAAGTGAGCGTCGGTACCTACGCCGGTTCAACCGACCTGGGTGATGGCTGGTACGAGCTGAGCATACCGTTCAGTGAGTTCACCAACCCGGCGAACATTCCCTCGCACACCGGTTGGCTGATTGGCCCGCCGGGTGACCAGGGCGATGCCGCGTTTGTATTCTTGCTGACCGACGTGGGCTTTTCTAACGCCGGTGCCGGTGGTGGCCCCGGTGGCGGTACAGCCGACGCGGGTACCACGCCGGAGTTTGTACTGTTTGGTACCACGGCAGCGGCAGATGTTGCGATTCCTGACGGTGGTCCACAGAACTTTGGTTCCGGCGCGAGCTTCGATTTTGCATACGATCAGGACAGTTCGTTTGTTCCGGTGATCGCGGTGACGGCCGGTAACGGTTATGCGCCGGATGCCTGGGTTGCCTTTGTGGCAGTTCCTGACTATGCCGCACCGATTGCGGTTGGCTACGACACCCTCAACGTGAAGGTAAAGGGCTCGCCGGACGGTCGCATCGAGGTCAAGCTGATCGGCGGCGGCGATGACAGTGTGGTTGAAGTGAGCGTCGGTACCTACGCCGGTTCAACCGACCTGGGTGATGGCTGGTACGAGCTGAGCATACCGTTCAGTGAGTTCACCAACCCGGCGAACATTCCCTCGCACACCGGTTGGCTGATTGGCCCGCCGGGTGACCAGGGCGATGCCGCGTTTGTATTCTTGCTGACCGATGTCGGTTTCAGTAATGCTGGTAGCGGTGGCGGTGGCGGTGGTTGGTGATGGCACCTTCGTCAACGGTGACTTTGAGGCGGGAGACTTCACGGGCTGGACGCTATTCCAGGATCCATCCGGTGGTGGCGGATCCATTGCGCTCGATTCCAGCGGGCAGGGCGGTCGGACAGGCACCGTGGCCAGGCTGACTGCAGCCGGATCTGATGCTGTTGGAACAAATGACGTCATAATCGGCCAGGTGGCGTTGGCCGCAGGTACGAGTTCAGCCCGGTGATTCAATCGATGTGTCCTTCGACTTATATGGATCCCTGACGGGGGCGGGCGGGGTTGTGTTTGTTGAGGTGATATTCCTGAATGCTGCTGGCGTAGATGAAGGAGGTCGGAATTTTGTCGGCCCAGCAATGCCCTATACTCCGACAACAACCTGGACGACTTACTCGGGCACTGTAATCGCTGGAGTGGGTGCGACCATGAGTGGATGGGACGTGAGCGGCGGTGTAACGCTGGAACTGAAAGCCGCTTGTGGAGCTATTGTCGGTGGTTGTGGTGTCGATGCTTCCTTTGACAACGTCACCTTCACGATCACCAGCGGGGGCGGGTAAGACAATGCAATTATTCGACTTTCACCAAGAATCCAAACTTAATAAAAGAGTGTTCGTTATGGCGGGAATGAGCGTCTTCAAAAGCATCAAACAAGTCTGCGGTGTGCTTGCGGTGTCACTGGTTTTCATGACGGTATTCGCTAGTCAGGCCAACGCGGCAGACAAGGTGACGACCTTCAAGGATGAAAGCGGCTGGAAGCTGCAGGTCAACGGCGAAGACTTCTACGTCAAGGGTGTCGTCTGGGGCTACTCGCCGAGAAACCAGAACTACTCCTACAACCTATGGGGAGAGACTGACGATTTCATCCGCAAAGTCCTCGACTATGAGTTCGGGTTGATGAAAGCGGCCGGTATCAATGCGAACCGAAGCTTCACGATGATCCCGCCCAAGTGGGTGACCTATATTTACCGGGAACACGGCATCATGTCGGTGATCAACCCGCTCATGGGTCGGTACGGGTACACCGATCGGCGGCAAATGGGTTCCGTTCACCGATTACTCGGATCCGCTCACCCGCGACGACGCTGCTGAGAGACATGCTGGAGATCGTCGAGACCTACAAGAATGTTCCCGGCGTGCTGATGTTCGCGTTCGGTAACGAGAGTAACTACGGCCTGTCATGGTCCAGCTTCGAGATCGAAAACCTACCCGTCGGCGAGCAGAACACGGCGAAGGCGCGTTACCTTTACAGCCTGTGGAACGAAGTCATGGCAGAGGGCAAGAAGATTGCGCCGAATCATCCGTTCTCGATCGTCAACGGCGATCATCCAGTACATCGACCTGATCAAGGAGCTGTGCACGTACATGGACGTGCTGGGCGTCAATGCGTATCGCGGCACCGAGCTTCACCGGCACTCTGGCGAGACGTCGATGAGAAGCTGGATCTTCCCGTCGTGTTCTACGAGTTCGGCAGCGATGCGTTCAATGCGCGCGACTTCGAGGAAGACCAGGTTGCACAGGCCACCATCCTGAAAGAGCCAGTGGCAGGAGATGTACAACAAGGCCGCCGGCAATGGCGAGGAAGGCAATTCCATCGGTGGTTTCGTGTTCGAGTGGCGGGATGAGTGGTGGAAATACCTGCAGATCGAGAACCTCGACATTCAGGACACCAATGCGTCCTGGTCCAACCAGGCCTACCTGTTCGACTGGGCGGAAGGCAAGAACAACATGAACGAGGAGTGGTTCGGCATCACCGCTCTGGGCACGCCGAACTCGGACGGCGTCTACACGGCCCGACCCAGGATGGCTTACGACGTGCTGTCGGCAATCTGGGCCATGGATCCTTACACGCACAAGAAGGCCGCGTTCAACCAGGAGATCGACAACCTCAACCTGGACCTCTACGCGTCTCAAGGGCGAGGTCCGACTGCTGAAAAGTGAGAACAAGGAGCGCAAGCAGAAGCTGAGCTTCACCGGCGGCAGTCTTCAGGGAGAAATGGTCGTCAAGGGTGCGGATCAGGACATCACGGAGCAGGGTGAGAACGGCCTGGAGTTCAGCGATGGCCAGATGATGTTCCTGGATTTTGGGTTCCAGCCAAACGAGAAGGTCTACGGGCAGATGACGGTCAATATTCTCGGCAATGTCGCCGACAAGGAGCCGCTCGAGATTCAGTACGGTCGACGCGGGCTGCCGGTCGAGGTGTTGATACAAAGACCCCCTCTCCCTGAAGAAGCCGACTTTACGGAAGAAGATGACATTATCCCTGACACCGCTGATTTCGAGGATCGCGAGCGCGTCGAGATCTACGATTTCGAGGCCACTTACGTGGGCGAAAATTTCGATATCAATGCCTTCTATCACACGCCGCGCTACCACTGGAAGGACGAGGGCGACTTCTTCGGCCTGATCCGCGAGACGACGGACCTCGGCGGCCAGGATATCTGGAATGCCAAAGCCCCTTCAGGCGTCGAATTTGCAGGCAAGGGAAAGTGGGACGGACTGAAAATTCTTGTCGGACCCGAGGTCTACTGGGGTGCGAACCCGAAAGCCGTCATCAAGTACGAGTGGAACTGGGGCCGTACCGAATTCGCCTTCATGCACGCGGAAGATATTGCGAGACGCAGTGATTCTTCGGGAGGCGACGGCCGCGACGCAACGTCAGACGCGCCAGACAACGCTGTATGCGAAGCGCGATTTCTCTAACGGGTTGAAGCTCGAACTCGGCGGCATCATGGCCAGCGATGAGAAAGTCGACGATCCATTCACTCGTATTGATGCCGCCGGAAACATCATTCTCGACAATATCGACTTGGATGACACGCTCGGCTTCAGGGCGAAGCTGACGTTCCCCTTCGCTGGTACAACATCCTATATTGCGACCTACCACGCCGGACTCGTTGCCGACGGCGGCGCGGTACGCAAGGATTTCGGCGTCCAGGATCCCACGGGCCTGCCGTATTCTGCGTTGGGCAATAAACAAGAATATGAAGCCGGCATGATGATGAATTTCGGCGACTTCATGCTGTATCCGCGTGTGATGTACCGTGACAATCTGGTTCACGCGAATCCGACCATTCTGCCGTCTGTTGGCCCCGGTGGCATCGTCGAGCCGGGCATCAGTCCGCGTGACCGGGACAGTGACCCGTTCGCGGTCCTCGATAACAGGGAAGCGCGCTCAGCCGAGGTATTCCTGACGTACGATCCGACCGGCGACTCGTTCTTCTACGATTGGGATAACGACTACCGGGAGGATGCCAGGTTCGCGTTCAATATCGGCGGCAACTATACCGAGTACCCGACTCCAACCGACGCCAACCAGTTCTTTTTCACGCCGACCGGTGAAAACGCATCGTTTGGTGTGGGGCTGCCTGCAGAGGACGTCTGGTCCGTCTCCAGCCGGATGGTGTTCAACCCGAGGGCCCGGGCAAAATATATTGTGAACCTGACGACAGGTTATCTACAGTCGACCGGCGACCCGGAAGGCGGCACGCGCAAGTTCTGGGAACTGGCCGGCAAAATCGTATTGGGCAACAAGCACATTATCGAAGGCTATTACAAGAAGGACGCCTTTGGACCTTACGACTTTAACCGCCAGTTCAATGAGGTCTTCCCGGAGCAATTCAAGCTGGATTACGCGATCGTGCTGGATGGCAGCGGGGATCGTGTCGTAGACACAGCCGGTAGCGGAACCCGGGTCGGCATCCGCGCGCTTTATCGGTCGTTCGATGAGAATAATCCGGACGAGTACAAGGACGGTTTGAACGACTACATCTTTCAGACAGTCTTCTACATCACGTACATGTTCTAGGACCTCAAGATGCATGCTCGAGGAAAAGCTATTATGAGAATTAAATATCAAAAACGGGATTACCTGGCGCTCTGTAAAGGGCTGCTAATGGTGTTGTCTGGTCTATTGATCTTAAGCGGCTGCGAGGAACGCGACAGCGCTGACGGTATTGTGATCAACGAGATCATTCTGCCGACCGACGTCGTGCTTAACCTGTTCTGTGAGGATGTCGGAATCTTCGATGAGACTTGCGTGCTCGATGATCCCGAGAATCCGTATGCCCTCGTCGCGACCCTCGAGTTCGACGTCAATAACGATGATCCGAACCAGCCGACCAAGTTCGACCTTCTCCAAAACATCCCACCTGGACCCAGCGGCGCCAAAGCCCGTTTTTATCTCTGGGCGACGGCACTGGCCAGGCAAGGGTCGGGTGAAAACCAGTGGTATACGGCGAATGCGCTGTACGAGTTATTTGATGCCAACAGCAATCCTGGCTCGAAGGACGAGATCGTCAGGGCGCAGGCGCTAAAAGCCTACCGCTCTGTGTTGGACAATTACTGGGGGTCCGTGACGTTTTTCGGGGCTGATCCAGTCAGTCTCAATGAGCAAACGGCCTACCGCATTTTCTACCCGGACTTTTTTGGCCTCCGACGCCTGCCCCCCGACAATCTCACTGCTGTAGAGCAGTTCACGGAGTGGGAATACCGTTACGATGAAGAGCTCGATCAGGTTTTCATCATCAATTTCTAATCTGACCAGGAAACCCCGGTACGTCGTTGTTCTGATTTTCGGCTTCGCGCGATAGGCGCGCTGCTAGTCTTCGACGTAAAACGGCAGGTTATGCGCCACGGCTCCGCCTTGACCGTCGTAAGCGGTCACAAACACGCGATAAGCGCCAGGTAGATTCGGGGCTTTGAACTCTATTCGAGCGGTCCCTTGCCCTTCGTCTATCGCATCCGGAAAGGATGGCGGGGCGGCTTCGGCATCGCCGCCTTGTTTTCGGTCCGAACTCTCTGCGCGAATGTCCCAAATGTAACGTAGTTCGTCGCCTTCCCGATCGAGACAGTCAACTTCGGCATACGAACTGATGCCAGGTTTGACTGTTCTTGAAGGCGACGGGCGTTTCCAAAGACCGCAGTTTGGGAGCGCGATTGTCCGGCCATTTTCCGGACCAGGCGTATGCCATGGCATCAACGCGCGGCAGCTTCTCACCAGACGGCAGGAACATCCCGTACCAGGTGGCGGTTGCTTCCTGCTTATGCCCCCAGAAAAAAACGTAGGAACCGAAAGAACGTCCAGCGTTGTTGTCACGATTCATCGTGTAAGCAGTGTAGGTCTCTGCCGCTTTGGTGCTGGGATCCGGTTCGATGGGCGCATCCCATGGCGTAGCTGGAACCTCCCATGTTCCGGCCACTCCGAATTCGGTGAGTAGGTAGGGACCATTCCAACCCATAGCGACCAAATTCCGACCGATAACCGGCGCGCCGCTGTAGGCATTGACGCCCAGAATATCCATGTTCGGGTAGTACTTCAGGATGCCAGCAATTTTTGATGGTTTGGCTCCGGCGATCACCGTTACTACCGGATGATGGTGATCAAGGTCCTTGATTATGCCGGCGAGATGATTCAATTCCCGCCAAATGACTTCGCCCTCTACATTAGGCTCGAAGGCTTCCATTTCGTTGCCCAGGCCCCAGAACAGTAGCGCGGGATGATCCTTGTATTTCAGGACGGCATCGCGGAGCCGGGTACGCTGCGCGGTGATGCTTGCAGGGTCGGAGTAATCGAATCCATGGCGGACATGTTGAACCCAGAAACCAGCCGTGACGGAAATGCCCAATTCATGCGCGCGATCGAGAAAAGATTTGCCATCAACAGGCCGCTCTAACTGGTCTATTCCCCAGGTCCGAACAGAGTTACCGCCGGATGCTGCCAGCAGTTGCAGATCACCACCTGCGAGCCCGTCTCCGTCTCCACTTCCGGTCCCCGCGCCCTTGACCAAATAAGGCTCACCATTACGCAACAGGGTGAACGTGCCATCAGACTGCCTGACCACTTGCACCTTGGAGCCAGGCGCCGTGTTTTGATCGCCGGTCATGCTAACCGCACAAGAACCGAGTATGAAAGCGATGACAAAACCGATCGTTATGCGATGCATCAGCTTTTCTAGAAATCGTTTTTCATCTTCGCTTCTAACATCTCAATCCTCGGGTAAGCCGCATCGGCAGGCGCCCAAAACCAGCCTTTCGGATCCCAGGCCTGCGAATAGTAGAGCTCGTCCCTGACGACTTTGAATGCAGCTATGGCTTCGGCATTGTTTTTCAATTTCGTCAAGGCTTCGCCCCTGATGAAATAGCAAGTGCCAACGTCGTTCAGTGCCCAATAGTCGTGCGCTACATCGGTTGACGGTTTGGCGCTTAACGACGCTTGCATCTCTCTCGCTTTTTCTTCGTAAAGTTCCGCACACTTTTCGGTGTATTTCACGGCATCTTCATAGTTGCCTGCACCCAGGGCATCCCAGGATTTGACTTGCAGCGTAACGGACGTGTAGTCGCCGTAATCCAATCCTTCTTCGGTGGGCTCCTCGGCTAGCGATAGCGGTACAAAGGCGAATAATGCGAGAAGCGCTACGATTTTCTTCATTTTGAGTTTCCTTTCGGCGCGCGTCCGGTCGACTCGCGAATTTTGATAGCCGCCGGTATGCAGTCGCTGACGGGTGCGTTCGTTGTGTTGTCGTTTTTGGCTGCTAATAGCCTGGCGGCGCGCTCCGCCATGCGGACGAGCGGCTGTCGTATCGTAGTGAGCGCTGGCTCAACCTGTCGAGCCAGGGGGATATCATCAAAGCCCGCTATCGACAGCTCGCGGGGCACATCGATGCCCAGGCGGTTCGCAACGCGTAATACGCCGGCCGCCATATCGTCATTCGCCGCAAAGATTGCAGTTGGTCGTGATTCCAGTTCAAGGAGTTGTGCACCGCATATTTCACCCGAGCCAAACGAGTTGTCACCGGCAACCACCAATGACCTGGAAAACTCGAGCTTGCTTTGCGACAGTCCATCTTTGTAGCCGAGAAAACGGTTACCAACGGCTTTGTGAGCAGGGTCGCCTGTGATAAACGCAATACGCTGGTGACCCAATTCGGCCAGGTAGCGAGTCATTTCGGCGCAGACCTCGCGATCGTTTGTTGTCACTGAAGGCTTCTTGTTGCTCCCATTGCCCGGTGACAGACTCACAAACGGTGTGCCCGTGTCCTCAATGGCGCGCACGACGTTGGGCATATTGGAAAGCGGCGCAGCCAGAACAATGCCGGACAGGCGAGTGTGCTCAATTAACGCCTTGAGACGCTCTGCAACGTCTGTCTTCCCGAAAATTGCACGGATGTATCAACAACTGCGAGTGCGACTCAGCACAGCCTTTGAGAGCGCCTTGCTGCAGATCGAGGATGTAGCCGCCGCTGATCATGTCGTACGCATCAGGATCGTCATAGACCAACCCAATCAAGTTTGAACGATGGCTGGCAAGGTTTCTGGCGGAATGATCGGGCTTGTAGCTGAGATCCGCAATCGCCTGCTGGACGCGTTCCCGGGTGGATTCGCGGACGTTTGGTTCGTTGTTAGCGACCCGTGAGACGGTCTTGATCGATACGCCGGCGCGCTCAGCTACGTCGAAGATAGTGGCCCTAGCCATGCGCGGATCGCCGGGAGATTTGAATTATTCTTATTTGCATCTTGCAGCCGATTAGACCTCGATATGACAACGCTGTCAAATCGAATGTCCTTAAAAACCAGCTACTTGGAACGATTCCTGCCTATGCGATCAGGGCATGAGCTCCGCGTACAGGTCCTGCATGACCAGTTTTGGTGTGCGCTCAACCCGAAACAGACCCCAGTGTTTTTCCGGCTCCAGCGGGTCAGGAGAGCCTTTCCACGGCTCGTCGAAAGCTTCAAAAACGAACGTCAGGATTTTCTCTTGGTCGTCCACTCCAGCAGTTGTTCGTAATAGCTGGCCTGTAACTCTTCAGTCGCATTCCAGGGTTCTATGCCACGACCGTTGGACGCCGTGGTCCAGCCGGCCTCGGTAATCACCACGGGCTTGCCGGGGTAGTGATCCACAACCGAATGGTAGTTTTGCTTGGTGTACTCGAGCGCATCTTCCATGGTGCGGTACTCCCAGGCGGGGTAGGTATGGATCGAAATAAAATCGAGCTCCGCTGCCAGCGGTTCGAGTTTGTAGGTCCATGGGACATAGTTTTCGCAAAACGTCACCGGCTGTTTGATGGCGCTCTTGATCCGCCGGACGTGCTCGATCAGGCTTTCCACGGGCACCATGTGATCCGTCCATTCGACACTCGCTTCATTGCCGGCGGCAACGGAAAAAACGATGTCCGGATAGCGATTGGATAACGCGATTGCCTTATCGACCTGCTCGCGGTTGGCCTGGCGATTTGCGTCAAGCGTTTCGTCGCTGAACTCGGCGCCCCAGGGACAATGCGGATTGCACATCTCGGCGGCCATATCCACCCCGAGCATGACTTTGAAATGCATGCCTTCGTCACTGATGACCTGCAGTACCGTCTCGGCGTGCGGGCTGCTGTCATACAACCTCAGGTGGGACCAGTTCTTGGACAAAATCTCGAGGTCTTCCTTAATCTCGTCATAACTCGGGTAGACCTGCCCGGGAACCTGGCCTTCGCGATAGCCGGAATAACAGATGGCGTTGCCATGCTTCATCTTGATGGCGCTGCCCCGGCGAATGCGTTTTTTAAGCTTTTTAAACATACTTCAGGTTACCGTCCTTGTCCCACAGCCCCCAGTAAGCGCCGACGTCACCCTCTGCATCGACCTTCCAGGCCTCGTCGAAGGATGAGAAGTAGATGATCTCGATACCTTCTTCCTCGGCCCACTGGTAGGTATTGATGAAATACTTGATGGCATTCTCCACGGAGGGGACTGCGCCGCCTTCAGGCGTGCCGAGATTCGGCCAGCCGGTCTCACTGATGATGACCTTCTTGCCATTGGCCGCCTGCACGGCCAGGCGGTACATCTCTTTCATGTAAAGCAAAGCGTGTTCGGCCGGACATTTCTCCCAGAACGGATAGCAGTTCGCGAGAATCACATCGCAGGCTTCTGTGACGCGTGGATGCACGGCAAACTCGAAGTAGGCGTCCACGTACCCGACTTCGACGCCTGGCACCGCTTGCTTCGCGCGGTTGATGTAATCGATCAGTTCGTCTTCGGACAGGTCGCCACGTAGCAAGACTTCATTACCGACAGCGAGAATATCGGCATGCCCGGCCTTGGCGACTTCAATCGCATTGGCGAATTCTATTTCGTTGTGCTCTTTGTCGTCGTCAAGCCAGACGCCCACCATGGACTTAAGGCCATTCTCCGCCGCTATCCGCGGAATCAGCTCGTTACCATCGGTGCAGGAGAATGAGCGAACCCAGTGCACGTAGGGCTTGATGATGTCGAGACGTTGCGCGTATCTGCGCTTCGGGAAGCTGGGTTCCAGGACCCTGGCCTTCGACGTAGGGGCTAAAAGACAAGCCATGGATTTTGCCCTCGAGAATCTGCCGCACGAGTGCTCGCAGGTCGTCGATTGAATGTCCGGAGAAATCCATTCCGGACAACGCGAGATTCTTTCTGTAGTAGTTCGACATTGATGCCTCTGATTGATAGCAAGTAAGGGACTAAACGGCTGCAGGTGGAGCAGGTTACTCTACAAACAGGTGTGTTGCGGAGACTCTGACAGTAATCTGGCGAATGCGCCCACTGCGTTCGAACAACGCGGCGCTCAGTTCGGGCGGCAAGTTCAACTGCTGCAGGGGCTGCTGCTTGCCATCATCCCAGGTCAGGTTGATACCCTCGTCATCGGCCAGTTCATAGACGATCGGCACCTGGCACCAGGTGAACGCAAGGCCGCCGGCCGGCACAGGGATTTCCTGCCAGTCGTCGTTGATATCGAGAAATCGAAATGCCCGCTCTTGCTGCACAAACTCGCGCTGCCTTAACAGGGCCGGCTGGAACTGTACGGCACCATTGTCGACGCGCACGCCCAGTTCGCCAAAGCGCGACAGGACTTCTTCTTTAACCTGACCGGTCATGCCGGGCTGCTTGGCGCCGGCATCCTTCGGCGTATGCGAATACGGGTCGGTCGGGAATGCACCGTATTCCGCCGGCGTCTTGTTAAAACCGATGCCCTCGCGAACGCGATAATACAATTCGCCGAGTCGATGGCACACAGCAACGTCGGCGCCCTGTTCCAATGCGCTGAAGAAGTTCTCCTGCACGGCGAGCAGCAGCTTGGACACCATGTGCCAATAGATACTGCCGAGCCCTTCGAAGCCGAACATGCCGCCCGAGCGCCCTGTGAATTCCTGGTGGTTGAAGACTTTTTCGTAGAGTGCTTCCAGCGGTACTCGAGCAGCGTCGATGGCGTCGCCGTATTCAGCGATCGCTGTATCGAGCGCAGCGTTCAGCGCACCGACGTTCGTGAAATTCGCGTTGAAACGATAGTGACCGTCGGCGTCTTGCACGATGACGCGCTCGTCACCTTTCGTCAGCATGGTTTGCAGTAACGGAATGGCAGCTACGGATGCCTCGGGCACCCGATTTTTCTCCAGGAATGTGGGCAAAGCCCGATCCGGATACAGCATGAATGAGTGCTGGTCCTCGCGATACACGTCGCTGGCAAACAGCGCCTCGACGATCTGGACTGCTTCCGCCGGATCAATGGCGCCAGCGCTCAAAACTGCCACCTGGCCTTCGAGCATGGGGTACAGCGTGTCGCAATTGATCGCATCGTCCTGCACGTCGAGCAGGTTGTAGGCGTGATACATGCCGTCGGCGCGTCGGTTCGTGGTGATACTGTGATCGATCGCCGCCTGTGCATCTTCGAGCAACGCCAGAATCATACTTCACATCCTGGGTGACGGTTCCCGAGAAAGTCTCTTGCTCATAGACGCGCTGTCGATACCGGCTGGAGGCCTGGCCCAGTGCGACGAGTGCATCGTAACGGCTGTTCGCACTGATCGGACCGGAGCCGAGCAATGGACGCGTAGCGGCGAGCGCGGTCGCTGTTTCCGCCAGCCATTCGCTGACTTCGCTGGACAACGAAATCGGTCGGGTGTCCGTCGCCAGCAGTTCCTGCAGAAACCGCACGTAGCGGCGCAGGTAATACAGCGTCACCATCGATAGTCCCTGGCCGACGAGCGCGTTATTGGCATCGTTCCACTCGGGACGTTGGGTATTCATCCAGATACCGCCGTCGATCACGAGATTGCCCAATTTGGCCAGCAGCGGGACCAGCAATTTCTCGAGCAGCGTTACCTGGTAAACGGCGCCAGTCGAATCCAGCACCAGCTTGCCGTCAGCACCCATGTCGCTGACGCGTTGCTCGATCTTCTCGGCCAGCGCTTCGTCAAAGTCGACCGTATTTTTCGGGTCCTGGAGTGACGCTTCGAACGTTTTTAAGCGGTACGGAACATTGGCATAGCAGAACACCGGTTCGTGCAGCAGGTCGCCCAGGCGAGTGGGATGGAAAGCGCGCGACAGCTCGAGCAGTTTCTGCAAGTAAATGATCTGGTGATCGCCCCAGTAGCCGATGTAGCTCCAGGGATCGTCGGGCTCTTCGACTTCCCAGTCGATGCCTTCTTTGGTAATCCGATAGGGGTTGTAGCCGTCCATCGTGGAAGCGTTGACGAATTTCGCGATGATGCTCTCGACAAACTCCGGGTAACTGAAGGCGAGTGCTTCCCAGTTCTGGAAAATATCGCGCCAGTTGCCTTCGTAGGAAAGCAGCTTGTTGCCGTGATCGTCCCAGAGTTTGATGGCGAACTGATTCCATGGCCGACTTGGATCTCCGTGGCGGCGACCGAACCGGATCGGGAGGTATTCGTGTGCGAGGCGTGCCAGCTGCGAATCACCGTGCTGCTGCACTTTGTCGAGTAGCTCACTGAGCGTCAGCGAGTCGGGCAGGCCGTCCAGCAACTTCTGATTGTTTTGATAAACGTCGCGTTGAAGGATCGGATCGTGCACAGGAAGTCCCATCCGGAGATATTGTAATGATCGTCGAAGATTCCGCCGCGCAGCACATTGAACAGCACGTTGGCGTAATGATGCATCGCGACGTTGACTTCCGCTGCGGCCTGAAATCCGTCGGCCCTGCCCATGATGCGGGCCAGTTCGTCGGTGCCGCGATCAACAGAGTGGACGATCTCAGCGGATACCTGTTCCGGATTAGCCAGTCGCTTTGCTAACGCGACGACCTGGCTCTGGTTCTGCTCGATATTGGCAACAATCTGCCACTGCTGCGTGGCGCCTGCGTCGATCGCTAACGACGTGTTCACGAAATACGCGCCGCGCATGCCACGACGAAGTGTTTCTTGTTCGACGGATCCGCCGACGCGAAAAGTCTTGAGCTGCTTGGATGAAATCAACACTTTCTTTTGTTCGAGGCCAAGACAGAAAACGGTGTTGGCTTTCAGTGATTCGCAGGGTTCGGCCCGATCAGTAATGCCGGAAAACAAAGTGAAGAGTGCCAGGCCCGTGCTCTCGTCCAGTTCGGACCATTTGTAGGCATCGACGAGGTTGCTCGTATTTGTCTGCGCGAAACGCGGTGTGCCGGCCGGGAGTATATTCTGCAAGCCATCGACCAGTTCCACTGACGCCTGCTTGTCACCCAGGTTCTCAAGTTCACACTGCCGAACAAAGCCGTAGCTGTCGCTGGTCAGCCAGGTGTATCGAAACGCCAGCTCAAGGTCGTGGTTGATTTCCTCGAAGCAAAGCTTGTTGCCGAGGCGGTTCTTGTAAATATTGCGCGTGAGCGCAAAGCGCCCGTCCTGTTCCTGGTTAAACGGTTCCCATACAGGCGTCACATCGCTCGAATGCACGCGGAGCAGGGTCTTGCTGCCCGTGTGAGCAGTGCTCTCGTGAATCTTGTCGACGGTTGTGTAGGGAAATAGCGCCGTCTCCGGAGAAACCCGGCCGGCTGTCAGGCCACCGCCTGACGAGACAAAGAGCCAATGGTCGTTGTTGGAAATGACACTAATAAAGAACGGCGCCATCTTGTCGACATTGCGAATGGCATAGTAGCGCTCGCCGGCTATCTCGGTGAACTCGCCGGACACATCACCGCTACTCATGTTGTTGGTTTTTGGGCCGCGGTTCATTCTGCAAGTGCCTCTTCGAGTACGAGTGATCCAAACACGCCGGCGTCAATATAGCCACGATCCTTCGGTCCCTCGGCAATTTCCTCCGAACCAATGAAGTTTTCACGAAGCTCGCTGCCGTCGTTGTCGCAGTAAGCAACCATCAGCCCCATGAGTTTGCCGGCGGACAAAGCGATGGGCTTGTTGTCATCGGCGTCATCCACGTAGGTGTCATCGTAAATATCGATTGCCACTTCCCAGATGACTTTGTCACCATCTTGCCGCCACCGGCTTTCGACGTGATGGGAATAGCTGCGGGCTTTTTGATCAGTGCCAATGTCGATGGCCTGGTTATCGAGCGACAGGTGATAGGCAAAGGCGTTGTGACTGAACTGGTGATTGCCGCCCGAGAAGTCTTCATCGATGAAGATCTCGAGGCAGTCGTCATCCCAGTACTGCACCAACGGGTCGCGGTGCGTATCGATCAGGATGTCGTCAGTGAACTCGGCAAGAATATAAAGCTTATCCTTCGCCCAGGCGACCTTATACCGACCGGAGAAATCTTCCGCCGCGTGTTCCGGCCCGAGCCAGCGTTGATTCAGTTCCTGCCAGCGCGCGTTGGACCAGACAGCCTCGTCGGCAATGCCGTCAATTATTAGAGGGTAGGTCGCTTGAGGTGCACGGTAGTCGCTGCGGCCCTCAAGGTGAGTATTCGCAGCACACGCCGCAGCCGCCAGTGTTGTCAAGCAAAGCGCGGTCAGCAGGCGCGTTGCGCCCCATTGCTTCTGCATCGTGCTGTTCTCCCTGTGTCTTGCCGCCTAATTTTAGGTGTTATTGACAGCGCTGTCATCATAGCGGCACAAGTGTGTCCAGTGCAATTCTGATTATTATTGACAGCGTTGTCATCGTTACGTATAAGTACTTACTGACGTCATTGTCAGTTTCAAGCGACACAGAATTCTGGCTGCGCAAGAGCAAAAAACAACGTCATTTCATTGTTATTTCACCGCAAGCTTCAGGGGGCTTGAGCATGCCAAAACCACTATTCCGTAAGACACCTTTGTCCACAAGTGTAGCTATTGCGCTGGGTGCATCCTTCGCATCGCCTTCGGTGTCTGTCGCACAAGATGACGAAGTCATGGAGGAAATTGTGACTACGGGTATTCGCGGTAGCCTGAAGCGTTCCATGGACGTCAAACGCGGTGCAACGGGTGTTGTAGACGCTATTTCTGCAGAAGATATCGGTAAGTTCCCTGATCAGAACCTGGCAGAGTCCCTGCAACGGATAACCGGCGTGTCCATCGACCGGCAGCGCGGCGAGGGCAGCCAGGTGACGGTGCGTGGATTTGGCCCGGAATACAATCTGGTGACCGTCAACGGCCGTCAGATGCCAACGCACAGTGGCGCCAGCCGCTCGTTCGACTTCGCCGACCTGGCGTCAGAAGGGGTAGCGGGGGTCGAGGTCTACAAGACGGGTCGAGCCGATGTGCCCTCCGGCGGTATCGGTTCTTCAATCAATATCAAGACGCCGAAGCCGCTGGACGGTGAAGCCACGTTAAGTCTCGCGGCGAAGTCGGTGTTCGACCAATCGACTCGCAGGGGCGACGAGATCACACCGGAATTCTCCGGCATTTACGTCGATCAGTTCGCGGACGACAAGATCGGTATCGCCATCGTGGCGAGTCACCAGGAGCGGAATAGTGGAGAGAACATAGCGAGCGTTACTGGTTGGTTCACCACTCCGGGCGATGACCTGGTTCCCACCGCGGACGGGGGGTTCGAGCTTTCGCCGAGACTCAAGACCACTAACGATCCTGCGGAACAGGTGAATCGGCCAACAACAGCCGGTGAGAGCTATTCCATACCACGAGATGTGGGCTACACCATTTCTGAATTTGAAACGGTCAGGACCAACGCCCAGCTCGTGCTGCAATGGGCGCCCACCGATAGCATCACTGCGACGGTCGATTACATCCGGTCCGAATTTGAGCTGGAACGGACGTACACCAATATGGGTTCCTGGTTCTACAATGCGGAGTCCCTTGGTCAACGTAGTGAATGGACAGATGGTCCTAATGCCACGCCGGTTTATTACACCGAAGTCCAGAACAACAACGACTTTCCCATGGCTAATGGTCGGGATGGCAGCATAAACCTGAATGAGTCGGTCGGCCTCAATCTCGAGTGGTGGATCAACGATAAGCTCTCACTTGCATTCGACTACCATGACTCGTCGGCCAAGCAAGACCCGAACAGTCCGTTCGGCACCAGCGCAAATATCACGTTGGCCAGCTTCAACAGGATCGAGTCGACGTATATCGGGGGCTACGAGTTACCGATCGCGTCGATCAACATGAACTCCGGAGGAGAAGCCAACCGCCCGCTGTACAAGAATGACATCATCATGACGGGCAGCGTATTCTCAAACGGCGCATCCCAAATGGACCTGGAGCAGGCCAAGATCAGCGGGAGTTTCGATTTCTTCGAGGGTTCCAGTGTTGATTTCGGCGTGCAGACGACCGAGGTCAGCAATCGTTCGGTGAGTAGTTTTGTGCAGCTGAATAACTGGGGTGGTCTTACGGAGCCCGGTTTTCTTTCCGACATCCTGGTCCGTGCGAGCACCGAAGGTCAGTTCGACGAGCTTTCCGGTCATGATCATCCGGATTTGCAGACCGAGTTCTTCACCGCCAATTTTGCCGACATCGCGGCCAAGGGTGAGGAAGCTTACGCCGCCACCGGCACGGAATATGCCTGCGACGGGTGACTGCGGTACCGGCTATTGCGCGTCGACAGACTGGACCACCGATAAACGGACCACGGAGGAATCCACGGCCTTCTATCTCCAGTACAACTGGACCGGCGATCTATTTGACATGCCGGCTAATTTTCACGTCGGCGTGCGCCACGAAGAGACGGATGTACGGTCTGCTGCACTGGATGCGGTTTATGACGGGTCTGAATGGATCGGCGCAGTTGCGCGAGCTGAACATCGTGCGAGCAGAGGACGCCGACGGTAATGTCATCCAGAGCTTCACGGATGTTCTCGGTAACTATGATGTCACGCTGCCCAATTTCGATTTCGATATCGAGCCGTGGGAGGATATCGTTCTACGGGCCTCCTTCAGCGAAACCATCACGCGCCCCAGTTATGAGGCCATCAAGGGTGGTTTGCAGCCCGCCGGTACCCAGTTCACGCCCGATACGAGGCCCGGCGCGAGTCGCGGGCAACCCGGGTCTTGTGCCGATTCAGTCGTTCAACATTGACTTCTCGTTCGAGTGGTATTACGGCAACGGCAGCTACTTGTCCATCGGTTACTTCGACAAGGATGTCGAGAACTTCATCGGCAACGCCATCGAGCCAGGGACGACGTTTGAGATTCCCAATATCGTCGGCGGCGCCCTCTGGAATCGCGCCGTGGCGGAAAGTGGCATTGACCCCGCCAACTACCGCACCCTCGGCGCTTACATCCTCGAGAATTACCAGGATGACCCGGCAGTGGATGGTGACAGGATTGTCAGCGTCGCGGGCGACCCATCCATCGTCTTTAATCTGACCCGGCCGGTCAACGAGAGAACGGCCAAGGTGGACGGTTGGGAAGTGAACCTCCAGCACACCTTCGGCGACTCTCCGTTCGGTTTTGTTCTCAACGCGACAACGACTGACGCCGACGTCGCTTATGACCCCTCCGACTACCTCGCGGGGCAGTTTACCCTCGGTGGCCTGAGTGATTCGGCGAACCTGATCGCGTTCTACGATACTGAAGAGCTGCAGGTTCGTCTTGCCTACAACTGGCGCGACGACTTTATCGGGGGCAGGCAGCCGGGCATGATAGCGCCTAATTCTCCGATATTTACAGAAGAATACGGGCAATGGGACCTGAACGTTACCTATTATTACAACGATAATCTCACGCTCTATTTCTCCGGGTTGAATCTCACCAACGAGACGAGACATACCTACGGCCTGACGAAACTCCAGCAACTGCAGGCTGTTCAGAATGGTCCTCGGTATGATTTCGGGCTCCGCTATGACTTCGACTTTTGAAAGTCGTAAGCCGCGAACCACGAATGGCCCGGTCAAAACATAAATCTCACCTTAGTCAGGTACCAAAAGACTCATTTTTAGGGGGCGTAATGCAACGGCACATCTTGAACTTACACGGCGGGCTACTCGGCAACTTTGCGACTCGCGTTGGTGCAGTACTGGCCATGACAGGTCTGCTTCTGCTGTCCGCCTGTGACAGCAGAGGCGTCGCTATTACGGAGAATAACCTGTCAGATCCTGCTGGCACGGACGGCGTGCCACCGACGCTCACCTACGTCTCCATGAGAGAAAGCACGAAGGGCGGCAAAGCCGGATGGTACTGCCTCGCTGGGTAAGACTGTCCTCATCGATATAGTCGCCAGTGAATCGATCATGGCTCCGGTCGTCACCATTAACGGCGTGGACGCGGCCGTAGTACGCAGTGCCGCGGTAGGACCTGACAATACACAGAGCGGTTGGAAGGCGACACGTGTTCTGGACGAAGCCGACGCGGAGGGCGAAGTCTTTTTCCTGATCACGTTCCAGGACATCAGCGGTGAGGTCGGCTTGATCGTATCCAGCACCACTGACGGCAGTGCCGTGCTGTACTGTGCCGAGGGCTGTCCGGAAAGCGGTCCCGTTACTCTGGCAGGTGACTGGCGGCTGGACGGTGATGGTGCTGCCGGTGTTGGTCCGACCGCAGGAGACGTTTCCTGGTGGGCGTCGACTGACGAGGCCGGTGCGGGTCCTGAAGTGCGGGCCTGCTGGTTTGACGATGTATATCGTTTCGGCTGAAGGCGGCTCATTCCAGAATATCCTGGGCGACGAGACCTGGCTCGAGACCTGGCAGGGTGTCGAGGCGGACGGTTGTGGTACTCCGGTGGCACCCCACGATGGCAGCAGCGCTGGCACCTGGGCCTATGATGAGGCTGCCGGCACGCTCACCATTACCGGCACCGGTTCGCACCTGGGTCTCGCAAAAGCGGTTAATGGACAGGAGCTGTCGAGCCCGGGTGATGCACCCGATTCCGTTGTCTACCGGGTGCTGACGTTCGATGGTGACTCGCTGATCGTTTCCGTCGAGGCCGGTGATTCCGTCTGGTGGACTTTCCGCCTGGCGAGAGAGCCCGTTTCTGCCAGTGGCCGGAAAATGGAAGCTTGATGGCGACGGCGCAGCCGGCGTTGGTCCGGTGGCCGGGGACGTTTCCTGGTGGGCTTCGACCGACGAGGCCGGTGCGGGTCCTGAGGTACGCGCCTGCTGGTTTGACGACATCTATGAGTTTGGTACTGACGGTTCCTTCAGAAATGTCCTGGGCGCTGAGACCTGGCTTGAAACCTGGCAGGGTGCGGAAGCGGATGGATGTGGTGCGCCGGTTGCCCCGCACGACGGTACCAACCCGGCGACTTACAGCTACGATGAAGCGGCGGGTACCCTGTTGCTCGATGGCCTCGGGGCCCACCTGGGCCTCGCAAAGGCCGTCAACGGCCAGGAACTTGCGAGCCCGGGAGCTGCACCCGAATCAATCACCTACGACGTGCTAACTCTCGATGGCGACAATATGACGGTCACGGTCGAAGCTGGTGACTCAGTCTGGTGGACCTTCCGACTGATACGCGTTTCCAACTCACCCGTTATCGGCAAGTGGAAACTGGCCGGCGATGGCGCAGCAGGGGTTGGCCCAACTGCCGGGGACGTGTCCTGGTGGTCTTCGACTGACGAAGCCGGTGCGGGCCCTGAAGTGCGCGCCTGCTGGTTCGACGATATTTACCACTTTGGTTCGGACGGTACGTTCCAGAACTATCAAGGCGCTGAAACCTGGCTGGAGACCTGGCAAGGTGTAGAAGCGGATGGCTGTGGAGCGCCGGTTGCTCCGCACGTCAACGACAATAACGGTACCTACGGCTACGACGCAGATGCCGGCACCCTGATGCTCAACGGCCGCGGCTCCTACCTGGGGCTGGCAAAAGCCGTCAACGGCCAGGAGCTGGCGAGCCCGGGTGATACACCGGACTCCGTCACTTACGACGTGCTGACGCTCGACGGTGACAATATGACGGTCACGGTTGAAGCTGGTGACAGTGTCTGGTGGTCCTTTGCCCTCCAACGCGTCACCGACACCGCTGCCCTGGCGGGCAAGTGGAGTCTGGACGGCGATGGTGCTGCCGGAGTGGGTCCGGCCGCGGGTGATTTCTCGTGGTGGGCTTCGACCGACGAGGCCGGTGCGGGTCCTGAAGTGCGCGCCTGCTGGTTTGACGATGTTTATGATTTTGGTACCGATGGTTCCTTCACAAATATCCTGGGCGACGAGACCTGGCTTGAAACGTGGCAAGGTGTGGCCGCGGATGGATGTGGCGCGGCAGTTGCCCCGCACGATGCCAGCGCCAGGGCAATATTCGAATACGATGATGCCGCCAGCAAGCTAACGCTCTATGGCAGAGGTGCACATCTCGGCTTACCGAAAGCAGTGAACGGGCAGGAGCTGGCATCCCCGGGTGATACGCCCGACTCAGTCACCTATGACGTAATCACTTTCGATGGTGATATCTTGACGGTAACGGTTGAATCCGGTGACGGCGTATGGTGGAATTTCAAGCTGGCGAGATAAGCCAGGCAACCTTAGAATATACGCGCAATGAGAATACCCGCAGCTTGCTGCGGGTATTTTTTTTGTGCACGACTAGGACAATGCCGCAAGAAAGGGCCAGCCGTTACTAGAATATCGTGTAGATAAACGGGGCGAGCGAGGATCCTTGCGCGAATACGATCAGCGCGCCGAGCAGGATCATGACGAGGATTATCGGGGCAAGCCAGAATTTCTTGCGCTCCCGCATGAAGCCCCAGAGGTCAGTCAGGAAATCCAGCATTAGAAAGGTCTCTCCAGTTTTTCTCTCGGGCTCTTTTCGCGCTCGACCCGGTAGCTCTTCTGATTCGGATCGAACGCCCGTTGCATCGGGTCTTTACTCATGAGGCGCCAGACCAGCGCCATCGGCGCGATCATACCGAAAAAGACGATCCCGAGCACGAGTGGCGTCATCACCCGGCTCGCGAGCAGGCCGAAACGCATCCATGCCCGGTAAATCCCGCGCAGCCACTCAGGGCTGGAGCAGGGCCAGCGACCAGAGCGGTGCGGCGATGACCCACGGCCAGACCGGCCAGTCCAGGTCGAGCAGCCAGGGGAAGAACAGTCCAAAAATAACGACGACGGCCGCGCCGGTCGTCAAGCCGAATTCGCGCAGGCCCTTTCGGTCAAGCTCGGGAATTTTGTGATCGATGGCCATCTCAGTCGAGCTCGAACTCGTCTTGCCAGGACGTGTCGTCTTCCCAGGCCGGCTGATCTTTCTTGTCCAAAAAGAAATTCTCCACGACGAGATAGTCCATCTCCGTGCGCATGAAGCACCGGTAGGCATCTTCGGCGTGCAGACGATCGGCTCGCCGCGCACGTTGAACGACGTGTTGACCAGGACGCCGCAGCCGGTGAGCTGCTCGAAGGCCTTGAGCAGATCGATGGTAGCGCGGGTTCGTCTCCTCATGCACGGTCTGCACGCGCGCCGAGTAGTCCACGTGCGTGATCGCCGGCAGCTCCGAACGCTTGAGCGTTGAGCTTCTCGATACCGAAGAGCTGCTCTTGCTCGTCGGTCAGCGGCGATCCTCAGCTCCTCGCGCACGGGCGCGACGATCAGCATGTAGGGGCTCGGCGCGTTCTGCTCGAAATAGTCGGCGACGCGCTCCCAGAGCACGGACGGCGCGAACGGGCGGAACGACTCGCGGTACTTGATCTTGAGGTTCATGACCGACTGCATCTTCGCGCTGCGCGGGTCACCGATGATCGAGCGGCCGCCGAGCGCCCGCGGCCCGAACTCCATGCGGCCCTGGAACCAGCCGACCACGTTTTCCTCGGCGAGCAGCTGCGCCGTTCTCGAAAACAGCGTGTCGTCGTCCAGGAGCCGCGTACTTCGCACCCATCGCGTCGAGCTCGGCCCGAATCTGCTCGCGGCGAATACTCGGGCCGAGATACGACCCGTTCATGCGGTCGGCGGCAGGGCTGCCGTTGCCGTTCAGCTTGCGCGGCTGCTCGTCGTAGTCGTGCCAGACAACGGCAGCGGCGCCTGCGGCACCGCCCGCATCGCCGGCGGCCGGCTGAATCCAGATATTCTCGAACGGTCCTTCGCGCAGCAGCCGGCCGTTGGCGACGCAGTTGAGCGCGACGCCGCCGGCGAGGCAGAGGTTCTTCTCGCCCGTCTCCTCGTGGAGCGTGCTGGCGAGCCGCAGCACGACCTCTTCGGTGACGGCCTGGATGGAGGCGGCGATGTCCATCTCGCGCTGCGTGAGCTTCGCTCTCCGGCTTGCGCGGCGGCCCACCGAAGAGCGCGTCGAAACGGCTGTTCGTCATCGTCAGGCCGGTGCAGTAGTTGAAGTACTGCATGTCGAGACGAAATGTGCCGTCCTCCTTGAGATCGAGCAGCTTGTCGAGAATCAGTTCGACGTACTTCGGCTCACCGTAGGGCGCGAGCCCCATCAGCTTGTATTCGCCGGAGTTCACCTTGAAGCCGGTGAAGTAGGTGAACGCGGAGTAGAGCAGCCCCAGCGAGTGTGGGAAATCGATTTCCCAGAGCGGCTCGAGACTCGCGCCGTTACCGAGCCACGCCGACGTGGTTGCCCATTCACCGACGCCGTCGAGGCAGAGCACGGCCGCGCGCTCGAACGGGCTGAAGAAAAACGCCGAGGCTGCATGTGACTGGTGATGCTCGGCGAAGAGCAGCGGCGGCAGTTCTTCCGGTTTGCAGCCGCCGAGCTCAGCAAGTTCCTGCTTCAGAACGCTCTTTAGGTAGAGCTTCTCCTTGAGCCAGACCGGCATCGCCGCGACGAAGGATCGAAACCCGCTGGGCGCATAGCTCAGGTAGGTCTCGAGCAGCCGCTCGAACTTGATCAGCGGCTTGTCGTAAAAGACGATCCGGTCGAGCTCATCAAGACGCAAGTTTTCCGTCTCCAGGCAATAGCTGATGGCATCGCCAGGAAAACCGGCATCGTGCTTTTTTCGGGAGAAACGTTCCTGTTGCGCAGCCGCGACTAACTCGCCGTCTGTCAGCAAGGCCGCGGCGCTGTCATGGTAGTAGGCGGAAATTCCGAGAATACTGGTCGTCTTCGCAGCTACTGCTCCTGAGCCAGTGTCCATTCATTCGCCTCTGCGTTGTGGCCTGCCATGGCCATAAGTTGTGACATCCTCTGGTAAAGCAACGGGTATTCCTCGTCCTTCTCTTGCCGTACCAGTGATTTCCCGTAGCGTTGCACATCCTTCGCATAGCGTTCGAGGTCCCTGGCCTTGCCTCGATCGCGGGAGTGTTTGATCAGGTTGCCGTACGCTCTGAGCGTCAAGCCAATCTGATCGGAATACTCTCGTGTCACTTCCAGCAACAGCTCTGTTGCCTTGTCGTATTCTCCCGTCTTGAGATATGCCGTACCCAACCAGCCAATGGTCTCAGCAATCTTTATTTCATCGCCCCTGGTGTAATAGAGTGACCGCTCGAGATACGGTATCACCTCGCGCCACTTGCCGTCCTTGCTCATCGCTTCGGCGATATTCACGTAGCTCTCATGGTTGTGTGGGTAGCGTTCAAAGATCTGACCCAGGTGGTAATACCTCGCTCGAGGATTGCGTATATTTCGGTTCAGGGCTGCCAGTTCGAAATAAATCTTCCAGTCGGCCAGACCGGAATTCACGATACCCCGACGTCTTTGAATAACTTCCCTTGGGGAACCGACTTCCTCTAGTCACACTCGCCAATCTGTCGTTAAGGAACTGCTTGAGCTTGTTGTAATTGCTTTGCCCGGGAAACGGTGGATGCTGAACCATACCCTGCAGGTTCTTGATGTTGTCAATCGTTTCGTGATTCGGGAATCCGATCCTCCTTGCAACTTCGATGCCGGGCAGAGGTTGGTAATCATCGGACGTGGTCAGGTTGCTCATGATCGAACGGGCAATCTCTGCTGCCAGGATATGGTTCCCCGAAAAGCCGTAGTGAACATGTTCAAGCAGCAGATTCCAGCCGGGTTGAAACGGCCGGCTCGCTTGCTCAAAAGCGGCGGCGCTATCCACAAAGCTGAATGCATCATGCTCGATATTGGCGGCGACTTCCTGAATGGTCTGGTTCATCCTGGTATCGGCGCGAAATCGCAACGCGTCCAGATCGAGGGCGCGCTCATAGTGAGTCTTGGCCCTCGGAAAGTCACCGAGATTTTCGTAGGCCGTCGCGAGCCTGAAGTGCGTATCGGCATAACGAGGATCGATCTCTAACGCCGCTTGAAAATGCTTGCTGGCGTCGCCCCAGTTCGCCTCGTCAAAGCTCTGAGAACCCCGGCCATTCAATTCACGCCACTGGTCCAGTTCCTCCTCTGACAGACCGGGGCTGTGAATGGACAGGAATGGTGCCGAGTGTCGCAGGTTGACGGGTACCGAGGACAGTAGTACATGGATCCCCTTACTGCGAAGCGTCTCAATCGTGTCTTTCAGATTGTCTTCATAGTGCCCATAAACACTTTCCATTCGTAGGTCGTCATGTGCGACGCCGTTATTGGTAAACATCTGCATGCCTTCCCACTCGAGATCCTGCATCGCATCGGAGGGTCTAACCTGCATGATGAGCCTGTCCAGGGCCTGCCATATCCTCGAGCGCTTTAATGCCTGAAGGCTACGGATCAGAGTAATATTAGCCAGGAAATTCTGATTGAGTGTGCCCGGACCATACGGACCGACGACCTCGTTGTTACCCATCAAGATAACGGCAAAGTCGGCGGAATTGTCCGGAATCGACCGCGATACTGCGTATACCACGTGGGAATTGACCGAGGTCATGGCCGTGTTGATGACTTCGATTTCTCGCGAAGGAAATGCCGCTCTGAGCTGGGTTGCCAGCAGCCTGTCAAGACCGTGGTTTCTGTGGGGGAAGCCCATCGCTGCAGATCCCCCCAGAACGAAGACTCGAATCAAGTCAGGACTGCGCGCGACGGTAAAGGTGTTTTCCCGGGGCCCAATATTGAGTGCAGGAGGATAGAACTGGTCGGCGAAGTCCGGGTTTTCCTGGTAGTGAGGCTGCCCGTCAATGTCGATTTCCTGAAAATAGGCGAAAGACGTTCCAACATCAAAGACCTTGAGACTCAACTCGATCAAAACGAAGAAGAGCAGGGGGATTACGAGGATCGTAATGAATGTGAAGACAATTTTCTTCGCGTCGGGCACGGGGCTTGATCCTGTTACGATCCTTTGGGAACTGAGAACAGCGGGAAAACGATCGGTTTCATCAACATAGCGTAGTTAAACCTCCATCGGTAATTTAATCAACATCGTGTGGTTTTCTACCGGGCCTGCGATCCTTGATCGGAGGGGTGTAGACTATCTCGCGAGCATCGATATATTGAAGTGTAAAGGGGACGGCATTGCAGAAAATCGAGGAATGGCAGGACGTTGATCGGGCGGTTTTCGAGAACGAGATCTTGCCTGCGAATCGGCCCGCCGTGCTGAAAGGTCTGCTTCGGGACTGGCCCGCCGTCCAGGCTGGTCGTCAGTCGGAAACGAGCGTCGTCAATTACTTCAAGCGATTCGACAGCGGCGCCACGGTCAATGCAATGGTCGGTCCGCCACAAATAAATGGCCGCTTCTTCTATTCCAACGATCTTATGGGTTTTAATTTCGAGTCGAGAGGCGTTTCGATCAGCACCGCACTGGACACCCTTGTTTCCCTGGCCGAGGAATCACAACCCCCCGCCATCGCACTGCAGGCGATCGACGTTCCTAACCTCCTGCCGCCGTTCCCCGGGGACAACGCGATGCCTCTGCTTGACAGCGACATCGTGCCGCGGATCTGGATCAGTAACCGGTCGATGATCGCGACCCATTTCGATAACAATTACAACATCGCGTGCGTTGTCAGCGGCAGCAGGCGATTTACCGTTTTCCCACCCGATCAGGTCGGCAATCTTTATGTCGGACCGATGTTAAGAACGCCAGGTGGAACACCAATCAGTCTCGTGGACCTGCGTGAACCCGATCACGCCAGATTCCCTAGGTTCCGCGAGGCCCTCGAGTCGGGCCAGGAGGCCGTTCTCGAACCGGGAGATGCCGTTTACATTCCGATTCTATGGTGGCACGGCGTGGAATCGCTCGATCCACTGAACGTCCTTGTCAACTACTGGTGGAACGACGCCAATGCGGGGCATCACAACCTGGTCTTAAGCCTGGTTCACACCATGGCGCTGATGTCCGGGTTGCCCGCCGACCAGCGCGAAGTCTGGCGCAAGTTCTTCGATCATTTCGTATTCCAGACCGACGGCGACCCCGGCGCCCATCTGCCGCCCGACCTGGGCGACGTGTTCGGCGACCTTTCTGCGGAACACAGGGATCAGCTCATGGCCTTCATCGCCGAGCGCCTGAAGGGCCAGGTCCGATAGATCTCAGGCAATTGCGGTTGGACAGTAACGGTCGATGAATTCCTGGTGCGTGGGCAGCTGGCTCAGCACAGTGTCTACTTTCTGAGCCTGGATTTGCATGAACTGATGCAGCTCCTGATTACCCATCATATCGACAATCGGGTGATAGCTCTGCGGTTCGATGCCCTGGCCCAGCATCACCTGCGTCCAGCTGTTTTCACGGAATATATCGCCCTCGGCCTCGAACACGCGACCGCTATCGCGGAACAGGTCCAGGCGATGCTGCAGGCTATCAGGAATATCCATGTCGCGGCAGCGACGCCAGAACTCGGAATCCGTTCGCTCCGTGACATGGTAGTGCATGATGATGAAGTCGCGGACAAAGCGAACCTCGGTGTCCATCTGGCGATTGAATTCCGTCCGATCCGACTCGACGATGCCACCGTAGGGGAACATCTGCAGCAGCCGGATTACGCCTCGCTGGATCAGGTGAATGCTGGTGGATTCGAGTGGCTCGAGAAAGCCTGCCGCGAGGCCTAAGGCAACGCAGTTTCGGTTCCAGTGTTTCACCCGCTGCCCCGTGCGAAAGCGCAACACCCTTGGCTCTGTGATGAGTTCACCTTCGAGGTTGCCAAGCAGCGTGTCCCGTGCTTCATCGTCACTCATGAATTCACTGCAATAGACCAGCCCATTGCCGACCCGGGTCTGTAATGGAATACGCCACTGCCAGCCACTCTCCCTCGCAATAGAGCGTGTATACGGAATGGGGTCACCAATCGCTTTGGTTTGAACCGCTATGGCCCGGTCGCAGGGGAGCCAGTGAGTCCAGTCTTCGAATTCGGTACCAAGGGCCTTGTCCATCAGCAGGCTGACAAAACCACTGCAGTCGATAAACAGATCGCCTTTCACAGCCTGTCCTGATTCGAGTAACACTTCAGAGATGTCACCTGATTCAGTCTGATGGACGTCGACGATTTTGCCTTCGACGCGGGTGACGCCATCCTGTTCAGCCTGCTGACGCAGGAGCCCGGCATAGCTCGTCGCATCGATATGGTAGGCATAACTCAGCGCATCCTGTTGCAGCAGACCGAATCTGCCTGCCTTGGCGGCCATCAGCTCCGGGGCGTAACGACCATAGTCTTCGCCAAAACCAAGCGCTCTCGCTTTGAGCCAGAAGTGCTGAAAGCCTGCTGCCCAGCAGCCTTGGCCTGTGTAGCCAAACGAGTGAATATAGTCATGTCCGATAGCCCGCCAGTTCTCGAAACAGATACCCAGCTTGATGGTGCCTTGCACTCTGGATAGAAAATCTGCCTCATTGATTTTCAGCAGACTATGCATCGTTCTGAATGCAGGTATGGTCGCCTCACCGACACCAACGGTTCCGATGGCATCAGATTCCACCAGCACTACATTCAGGTTGGCTCCGATCAGCCTGGCAATAGAAGCTGCCGCAGTCCATCCTGCGGTACCTCCGCCCACAACAACAACAGTCTCTACCTTTGCAGCTGACACATCTTTCGCCCTACAACAGTTTGTCTCTTAACATCTTGCGAATTCGCCCTGCGGTCTGCTCATCAATTGGCTTCAGCACACCTCGGGCAGCTTCCGGAATGTGTGCAAAGTTCTTTGGTTCAGGATTAAACACATAAAAATCGAACAACTCCCGCCACTGTTTTCTTTGTGCATCCGGCAGATCTCGAAGCCCCAGTATTGCATGCTGCAAAGCGCTCAAAGGTGACCCCATATAGGATGGCGCACTGCGCCACCAGTAATTCACCAACACGTTAAAGGCATCCAACCCTTCCAGGTGGTGCCACCACATACTGGGAATGATAATGGCATCTCCGGGTTCCAGCACTGACATCTGAGCGGTTTTGACGGCCTCCCGGAACTTCGGGAATTGCTCATAATCAGGTGCCGAAAAGTCAACCAGGCTGATCGGCTGTCCTGCGGGTGTGAATTCCAGCGGGCCGACATAGAGATTCGGTAACTGCTCCGGCGGAAACAGAATGACTCGCCGGTGTCCTGCGACGACGCAGGCAATGTTGGAGGGAAAATCATAGTGGGCGGCGACCCGGGTCTGGTTGCCAATCCAGATGCTGACCAGCGGATCCAGATGTTGAATTGGAAAATCGTTCTGCGCCCGGAATCCCGGCAGCCAGTGATCAACGTTGGTTGAGCCGATATACAGTGTTGGTGGCGAAGGCAGATTAATCTGAGATCGGACCTGCTGCACGGCTTCCTTCAGTGCCACCCGCCGAAACTCGAAATTGAAGGCGGTCATGTCCTCGTTGTAGAAAACCCGTCCAGCTGCTTCGGGTGGCGCATACATGGCTGTGACCACGTTACCTGAGTCAAATCCCTGCAGGTAATCGATAATCCGGTCCGGCGACTCGAGGCCATGTTTGACGGCGGGCCAGTCCGAGGCCAACCCTCGCAAGACCTGCGGCTGATCAGACGCCAGGAGTTCATCGCTGAGATCAGCGACGGTGATGTCATCTGTCTCTGCAATTGCCTGGCTAATGTCATTCAGGACATGCTGGTCGGTCATACTGGTCACCCAGACCTGCTTGCTACGCTCGGAGCCGGTTGCGTCTTTCGATAATGTCACGGATCCGGGACAATGAGGCGACGGCCATGAAGACAGGTTGCAGGTAGCCAGCCTCGTTGAGCGACTCCAGCACGTCTCCCTTCAGCTGGTAAAGTCGTCCTTCTGCAATGCAGTAAAAACCCTGTACGCTCTTCTTGCTGCCATCGTTGAACGTGAGATCCAGGGTGATCTGCTCCAATAGCTGGTGCTTAAGCAGGGTGTCGATAAATCCGGTGCCATGCTGCAGTCCATGATGCAGCTTTTCCAGCAGTGCAATCTTCTGGTTAAGAAACTCCGAGGGCTCACCGTCAACATCGAACAAGGCTTCCCCCTCGTCCTGGCTGACCCGCGGGTGATCGAGATCCAGTGAAACCACCGGGCTTGCATTGTCGCCCTCTGCACCGGTGGCAATCAGAAACGGCTGACGTTGTACCAGGGCAGGGACATAAGTTGCATCCCAGCCATCGTCCTTAAGAAAAGATTCTGATCCGACTCAAAACCCATCAGTGCAGCGGCAAAGAAACCACCGGTGTTCGGATCCTTGGTAAACAGGATGGGGTAACAGCTCTGAATATCCCTGAACTCCATGGGGTAGGTCATCACGTACATGACTGCGTCACCGAATGCTGCGCTGTACCCTGTCTTGATCCGCAGCTGCTGATGATCTTCCTTGTTCAGGACCTCGTACTGACTCATAAGGACACTCTACTCACTTAATTGCTGCACTTGTCGTTTCATAGCTTCTGAAATCCAAATTCTCTTACTTTGTTCAGCAGTTCCCTGTTGCCGGGCATAGCCTGCTGCAGCTGCGTTGCCCGCGCAGCGTTCTGTTGGAAGAGCTCTGCTGCCTGACGCTGGCTCCTGCTGGTGGCTGGTGGTACGCCGGGGCGCTGTTCTGAACCCCATTCCGTAGAGGATATACTGATAGCTCGCGGTGGGAAACAGGTCATCGACGGCTTCTGCATCCGGATGCCAGGGACTCCGATGGCGCCACAGCAGGAGCTGTTCGCTGAGCTTTGCCGGGATGGATTCGGCCGCGCGATTTTCCTGCCAATACGGAGAGTCGTCGCGAGCGCTTAAGACGTAGTGCAGTTTCAGAAACTCGATAATCTGATCCCAGTGTCGCAGGAATTTCTGGTTGTAACGTTTGGCGACAATATCCATGAGTTCTCTTGTCGGAGGCAGCTGCTCCGCAATCATATCCGCAGCCAGTTCAATCATCACCAGCGCTGAGGCTTCGAGCGGTTCAATAAAGCCCGAGGACATGCCGATAGCAATACAGTTCCTGTGCCAGAACGCTCGCCGATGGCCGGGCTGAAACCGGATCTTCCGCGGCACGACACTGGCCGCCGCCTTGTCTCCGGCAACCTCTTTGATATAGGCCAGCAGCTGAGCGGTGGCCTCATCTTCCGAGATATGAGCACTTGAGTAGACGTGGCCAGTACCACGACGCGTCGGTAATCCAATATCCCAGATCCAGCCGGCAGTCTGTGCAGTTGAGTGCGTGCAGGACTGGATTGCCTGGTCTTCTTCTGTGTATGGCACCTGTGCTGCCAGGGCAGTGTCGTTAAACAGGTACGCCTGTCGTGACTGAAATGGGATCTTAAAGTGCTCACCCAGCAGCAGGCTGCTCGTATCCGGTACAGTCGATGAACAGATCACCGGCTATTTCACCGGCACAGTCGGTTGTGACTGATTGGATGTCTCCGTTCTCAGCCGCATTTATCTGCGACACATTCGCCTTGACGTGCTTTACACCCAGCTGCTCAGTGCAATGCTGACGAAGCAGTTCAGCAAATTTTCCGGCATCCAGGTGATAACTATAGTTCACCACAGAGGCGTATTCGGGTGTTGTGATCTGCTTGGGCGCAAGGCAGTCAGCAAATAATGCAGTTTGAGGTGTCACTGCATCCGCAAATTGAGGTGCATCGGTCAGCGCCAGCCAATGAGGCGCGAGGTTAGTGTCAGCGTAGCCTATGGGGACGGTAAATGGATGGCTGTATCGTATCTCCGCTGCCAGTGCTGCCAGTTGCGGAAATAGGTGCCCTGTTTAAAACTGGCATCACACTCCCGGAGAAAGTCAGTTTCAGACAGTCCAATGCGCTGCAGGGTCGCCCGCATGGATGGCCAGGTGCCCTCACCAACGCCAATGGTCGGTACATCCGGTGATTCAATCAGCACCAGCTCGAACGGTTGCTGTGCCTGCGAGTCGATGCGATGTTCAGCGGCAATGACACCGGCAGACAGCCAACCGGCGCTGCCTCCACCCACTATAATTATTCTGGAAATCCTGTCTTCCATAGGTGACTAGTATCCCACAAGTCCGCAGCACTATTGCACTCAGTAAAGTGTCAGGGCTGCTATAATTTGTGTTGCGGAACGCCAGCCGACATATGATGAGTTCAATGATGAAAATTGTCGGATCGTGGCCTCGCAAATACGTTATCTGCATCGAATCAACAACCGGGATAATTGTAATGACTCAAAAAGCGCTTTCTTGTATCGCGTTCGTATTGTGTTGCTTGTTTCTGCTCGGCTGCGAGCGCAACCGGGACAGTGACGGCACGGCTGTTCCTGCTGATGTCAAACCGGATGCCAAGGTTACAGACCTCGTCTGGGCCATCAATGTCGGCGGTCCGGCGTTCACGGGCATCGACGGAACGAGTCTACGAGGCAGAAGTCTCGGTAGCGGGCGGCACGGTCGGTCGGATGGAAACGGTGAAAGGCTCGCAGGATGCGTTTCTCTACAAGAGCTACCGCGTCGGCGACATCGAAGTTGCTCACCCGATCGACAACGGCACCTACGACGTCACGTTTCATTTTGCAGAGCCCGACGATATCGGGGGACGCGAGCGTGTATTCGACGGTTTCGCCGAGGGGGAGCGAGTGATCGACGACCTGGACATCATGTCGTTCAGGGACGGTAAGGTGTTTTCGGCGCTGACGGTGACGACGCCCGACGTTGTCGTTGACGATGGAGAACTGAATATTCGTTTCGAAGCTTCTGCGAATCAGCCGACGCTGAGCGCGCTGGTCGTGCGCAGCAAGGACCGGCCTGAGAAAGACTGGCAGCTCGTCTGGAGCGACGAGTTCGACGGCGAGACGCTGGACGACGCCAAGTGGAGCCCGAATATCTGGCCGGCGCGCAAGGTCAACGACGAGGACCAGGCGTACACGCCTCGAGAGAAGAACCTGCGTGTCGAGGACGGCATGCTGATCATCGAGGCGCACAAGGAAGACTACGAGGGCGCGTCCTATACGTCGGGCCGCGTGCACTCCGAGGGCAAGGGCGATTTCCTGTACGGTCGCTTCGAGGTGCGCGCAAAACTGCCGCGCGGGCAGGGCACCTGGGCCGCGATCTGGATGCTGCCGAGCGATCCGTACAAGTATTCGACCACCTGTGAGCCAGGTGAGGACTGGCAGGGCAGCTCGACCTGCAACGCCTGGCCCAACTCGGGCGAGATCGACATCATGGAACACGTGGGTTACCAGATGGGCCATGTGCACGGCACGGTCCACAACGAAGCCTATTACTGGCTCAAGTGGGAGCAGCGCAAGGGCCGCATTCTGCTCGATGACGTGGACGAAGAGTTTCACGTCTATGCGCTCGAGTGGACGCCAGAGCGTATCGACATTTTCGTCGACGACACGCATTACTTTACGTACGTCAACGAAGGCACGGGCTGGAATGTGTGGCCGTATGACCATCCGTACAACGTGATTCTCAACCTTGCGGTCGGCGGCGCCTGGGGGCGCTCGGGCGGCGGCATCGATGACACTATTTTTCCGCAGACGAATGGAAGTGGACTACGTCCGGGTTTTCGCGCCGGCGACAGCGCTGAGCACGCCAAATAGTCGAGTGGCGATCAGAATATCGATGCAGGCAACTCAATCATCCGGCCGCTGTCCTATAATCCAGAGGATCGGCGGTTCGAGAAGATAGTCGGAAATTATGGAATCAATAAGCGTCGCAATTGACACTGCAGATCTTTGCAAGGGGATGTATGTCTCTGAGCTCGATCGGCCGTGGCTGGAGACTCCGTTCGTCTTCCAGGGATTCGAGATCAGCAACCAGGTCGAAATAGACATACTTCGATCGCATTGTGATTTCGTGCACGTCGATGTCGATCGCAGCAATTTGACGCCAGCGCAGAGCAAAGTGCTGAAGGACGCAGTGCCATCCGGCAGTCGGCGCGCCCGGTCATCGGTATCCGGAAAGCGCGCCCCCGGCAAATGGAGGTCGCGCATTCGCGATCTTATGCTGCGCTATGACCTGGTCCGATATTTCGGTGGCGGGCAGCGCGACGCGTCCGGGCACTACCCGATCAGCTCCACGGTACGACGTGAGGCCGACAGGGCGTCTGCGGCATTTGAGCTGGCTTGTGCATTTCACCGGGGAATGCTGGAGAAGACCCGCAAGACCGGCCGTGTCGATATTGAGGCCACGCGGCGAGCGCTACGACCGGTCATCGATAGTATCTTGCGCAACCCGAATGCCATGGCATGGATCATTTTTTCGAGGAAGACGACGCCAGACGACTACAATCGTGCAGTCGCGACCGCGGTGTGGTGCATCATGTTCGGTCGCCATCTGGCGTTTGACCGACAGCGACTCGACGATCTGGCTGTCGGTGGACTGCTGCTGGACATTGGCAATCTCGGGCTTCCGGCAGGTTTTCAAATCAAGGTCGGAGAGCTGTCGGCTGAGCAGCGCAAGCTCCAGGAAAAGCACGTCGCCATCGGCGTTGAGATTCTGCGGGCTTCGCGGCATGTGCCGGAAAATGTCATGGACATGGTCCGTTGCCACCAGGAGCGGGCGGATGGCTCTGGATACCCGGCAAAGCTCAAGGGGATTGAAACTCCGAGTTTCGGACGTATCGCCGCGATCGCAGATACTTACGACGCAATGACCAGCGAGAATTCGTATTCGTCAGCCTCGGCCGGCTACGATGCCGCCCGTGAACTGAATAACATGCGTGGCGGGCAATTCCAGTCGGAGGTTGTGGAGCAGTTCCTGAGGGCAGTGGGCATGTTCCCGACGGGCAGCATTGTGGAACTCAACGATGGCAGAATTGGCGTCGTGCTGGAGCAGAATCCGGACAACCCGCTGCGGCCGAAGGTACTGTTGCTACTCGACAAATCGCATAAGCCGTTATCGAGACCGCAAATCAAACAGCTGCGAGACCTGCCAGCCGATGCAACCAGCCGAAGAGCGCTCTGGATTGTCAACGGTCACGAGCATGGAGCCTTCGGACTCGACCCACGCAAGATCTTTAAATAACTTTAAGTAAGTACTATAAATGACTGAAAATAAAAAAGAAATATCGGTTCTCTTCGTCTGCATGGGCAATATTTGTCGATCGCCGACAGCGGAGGGTGTGTTTCGTCATCATGCCAGCGAAGCTGGTTTAAGCGACCGCGTTTTCATTGATTCCGCGGGTACGCACGCTTACCACGTCGGCGAGCCACCGGACCGTCGTGCGGTTGCTGCCGCTGAGCGGCGTGGCGTGTCGTTGCAAGATATTCGTGCGCGCCGCGTCAGTGACGAGGACTTTGATCGCTTCGACTACATCATCGCGATGGACGAGGATAACGTCGCACGACTTCAGGAGCAGGGATCACCCGAGCACCACTCCAAGGTCCGGCTGTTTCTCGAGTTTTCATCGAGCGGTAAGCAAGACGTGCCGGATCCTTACTACGGCGGCGCGGCTGGATTCGAACGGGTACTCGACCTGGTCGAAGACGCGTCTCGCGGCTTGCTCGAGACGCTCTTCAAAAGGTAGCAGCGGGCGAAGGCTCAGTCCTGTGCCGGCTCAGACCGGCGGCTTGGCGTCCGGTTTGGGTGTCGCGGGGTTCCGGTTTGGGTGCCGGCGTCGGTGCTGCGGTCTTCGCTGGTGGTTTGGTCGCAGCCGCTGGCTGCGGTTCCCAGGGTAGTAGCCGCGTAACGGGTTTCGCCGCCGCAACAGCCCCATTACCGTCGCCCGATGGTTTTGACTCCGCTTTCGGCGTTGGCGTTGCGTTGGCTCCGACGGTACGTCCGGCTTTGCTTCCGGCTTCGGCTTTGCTTCCGGCTTCGGCTTTGCTTCAGCCTGCGGCTTTTCAGCCGGCTTATCACTTGACGGTCGGCGCCTTGCGCGAAGCAGCATCGTCGGATTTGGACGCCGCTTGCGCACGCTCTTCGTCAGTGCGAGCTCGCGGTGGGCCTTTGTCCTGCTTGGGCTTCGTTGCTGCGGCTGATTTCTCTGCCGGTGCTGACGAACTCTCTGCCTGGCTCTTGTCCGCTACCTGCTCGGGCTTGTCTGCAGGGCTGCGCCGACGGCGACGTCCGCCACGGCTGCGGCGGCTGCGGGAACTTCGCTGTGGCTCGTTACCCGACGAGTCTGCGCCGTCCTGCTGCGGCTGGCTCTCGTTTGGCTGCTGTTCGGTATCGGACTGTTGGGCATTTTTCTGTTGCGACTGGTTTGCGCGAGAGCGGTTAGTGCTTTTGCCCTTTTTAGCCGGTGCTTTTTTCGCCGGTGCTTTTTGCTGCGATTTTCGCGGAGTCGCTTTCTTGGAGGCAGCCTTCTTCTTGCGCGCCGGACGCCGTTTGTCTGCTGACTGGCGCGTCGTGTTGCGCCCGCGCGCCGGTTTCGACCGTCGGCTGCTGCTTGTCTTGCCGCGTTTCTTCGCCGGCGTTTTCTTGTCGTCATCACCGGTAAAGAAGGCCATCAGCGTCGCCCAGAGTCCTTTTTTGGGCGGCTCTTTGCGACGCGGCGCAGGCGAGCTTGGCTTCAAGGTGCCGACAACCGGCTGCTCGATATCTTTGCGTTCAAGTATTGCTTGCGGCGATTCTGGCTCGTCGAGCGTCTTGGAAAGCTCATAACTGACGCCGGAATTCTCCGGCAGTTCGACCTGGTCGTCACGCACGCGCCGGACCTCATAGTGAGGTGTTTCGAGCAACGAATTGGCAACCATGACGACCTGTGTGTCGTTGCTGGCCTCGAGGCTGCGAACCCAGTCGCGTTTCTCGTTCAGCAGATAAGTTGCAACTTCGACCGGCAACTGCGCAATGACCTTGGATGTGCGCTCTTTGCGGGCTTCTTCACCGACAAGCCGCAAGATGGCCAGCGCCAGTGATTCGATGCTGCGAATTGTGCCGAAGCCCGAACAGCGTGGGCAGGTCTGGTATGCCGACTCGCCGATTGACGGGCGTAAGCGCTGGCGTGACATCTCCAGCAGGCCGAAGCGGCTGATCTTGCCAATCTGCACGCGCGCGCGATCCTGTCGGACGGCTTCACGCAGACGATTTTCGACATCCCGCTGGTTCTTCTGCGGACCCATATCAATGAAGTCGATGACAACCAGTCCACCAAGGTCGCGGATGCGCAACTGGCGTGCGACTTCCTCGGCCGCCTCGAGGTTGGTATGAAGCGCTGTGGCTTCAATGTCACTGCCCTTGGTTGCGCGAGCCGAGTTGACATCGATCGAGACGAGAGCTTCGGTATGGTCAATGACGATACTGCCACCCGAGGGCAATGACACCGAATGCCCGAAGGCTGACTCGATCTGGCTTTCGATCTGGAATCGCGTGAACAGCGGCACCGGGTCTACGTAGTGTTTGAGCTTATTGAGATTGTGCGGCATGACCTGCTCGACGAATTCGTGCGCGTCCTTGTAGGTCGCCTCGTCGTCGATGAGAATCTCGCCGATCTCATTGGACAGGTAGTCGCGCAGTGCGCGTACGACGGAATCGCTTTCCCGGTAGATCAGGAAAGGCGAGGCACGCTCGAGCACGACATTGAGAATCGCCGTCCAGACGGTCAGCAGGTTTTCGAGATCCCATTTGAGCTCTTCGGCGGTGCGGTCGATGCCCGCCGTGCGCAGGATGACGCTCATGTTCTCCGGGATTTCAATCTCGTTCAGCGATTTGCGCGCAAGATCGCGATCGGAGCCGGTGATACGGCGCGACACGCCGCCGGAGTGGCCCTTGTTGGGTTTCAAAACGATGAAGCGGCCGGCGAGGCTGACAAAGGTCGTCAAGGCTGCGCCCTTGTTGCCGCGCTCTTCCTTGTCGACCTGGACGACGATGTCCTGGCCTTCCCTCAGTACATCCTTGATGTTCGGCTTGCCGCCGCCGCTTTCCTTGACGAAATATTCGCTGGAGATCTCTTTCAGCGGCAGAAAGCCGTGCCGGTCGGACTCCATAATCGACAAAAGCGGCTTCGAGGCTGGGCTCGATGCGCGTGATTTTGCCTTTGTAGATATTGGCCTTCTTGCGTTCGCTAGAAGGGGCCTCGATGTTGAGATCGTATAGACGCTGGCCATCGACCATCGCCATGCGCAACTCTTCTTGTTGAGTTGCGTTGATTAGCATTCTTTTCATATTGCCCTACTTGATAATTAGTCTTGAAGGGCAGCAATTCGGGGCTTGGCGCCGCCAGGCGGGCGCAGGGGAGGTCACACACAGATGAGGCGCGGCGATAGCGCACCGTTAGTGGTATTTGCGAATTCGAATCGGGTCTGCGCCAGGAGGGCCAGTACCCACGATAAAATCAGCATGATTTCCCTGCGGCTTTGCCGCTCTGGCGCCAGCTAAATCCCGTGCTCGCTGCCATCTGAAATCTGGTTTCGCAAAACGCGAAACCCATAAAACAAACCGGCCACAGCCACCGGATGGTCAAAAAACAAGCAACTGTGGGTGAAAATCCTAAGGCGGCCAATCCAGGAGTCGGAAGCCGCTCGGGCTTTGTGACTTGGCCAGACAGGTATGCCCGGCGGCCACAGGACGCTAATATAGCACACCATTACGCCACTTCAAGTTATTGATCATGCAAGAAAAGCCAGTACAAGGCGGCAGCGATGCAGCCGCTTCGGAGTTGCGTCAGACCCGCGTGCGCAAGGTGCGGATCGGCGCTGAGGAGGCCGGCCAGCGCATCGATAACTTTTTGCGCCGGCAGCTGCCTGGCGTGCCAAAAGGGCGGATTTACCGGCTGCTGCGGCGCGGCGAGGTGCGGGTCAATAGCGGCCGAGTGCGGGCGGAGTACAAGCTGAAAGAAGGTGACGAGGTGCGGGTGCCGCCGGCTCGTATCAGGATCGGGCCACCGCCACCATCATCGAATTTCACCGCGCAGCATTCTTGAACGCATCATTTATGAGGACAAGCGGTTGCTCGTGGTCAACAAGCCGAGCGGGGTTGCCGTGCATGGCGGCAGCGGCATCAGTCATGGCGTCATCGAGTTGCTGCGGCATGGGCGGCCGGAGCTCAAGGATCTCTCACTCGTGCATCGCATCGACCGGGAGACGTCGGGTTGCCTGGTCCTTGCCAAGCGCCGCAGCGCGCTGCGCGAGCTGCATGCCCGATTTCGGGAGGGGCAGGTCGAGAAGAGCTACCTCGCGTTAGTGGTTGGCGACTGGCAGTTCGGGGAGCAACTTATCGATGTGCCGTTGTTTGTGCAGAACCGACGCAACGGTGAGCGTCATGTGGTGGTCAGCGATAAAGGCAAGTCCGCGCAAACGCGAGTGCGGTTGTCGCGGACGTTCGGCCTGTACAGCCTGCTGCAGTGTTCGCCGCTGACTGGCAGGACCCACCAGATCCGGGTACATCTTCAACATACCGGCCACCCGATTATTGGCGACACTCGTTATGGCGATGAGGAGGCGAATCGCCAGGCCGAAAAATTCGGGCTGAAGCGTTTGTTTCTGCACGCCCAGTCGATCGCTTTCGCCGATGACAGCGGTAACGATCTGCACTTTACGGCGCCGCTCGCGGATGATCTTGAGACCTTCCTGAATAAGGGTGTCGTGCAGGCGCAGCGGCAAAAAAAGAAATATCGAGATGAAGAAGGCAGCAAATACTAGCCGTTGGCTGCCTGTCGAGGATAGGATATGACGATGAAATTCATTCTAAGAACGTTAATGATTTACGTAGCCGGGCTTTCAATGGCGCTGGCTCAAACTACTGGAATTGCTGATCAGGCTGAAAGCGCCACGGTCTCCGAGCGGGAGCGATTAGGGAATCAGCGAATACAGATAGAAGCGGAAATGCGAGCGCGCGAAGAGCAGCGACGTGTTGAAGAGGCGGAACAGGCGAGGCTGCGAGCGCAGGAAGCAGCACTAAGAAGTGAAGCGGCCGCCATCGCTGCGGGTGCAACGCCTGGTGCGACCCAGGTAGACAACAGTGTCGACATGAGACGGACGCTTGAGCAATTGCGAATGTTGGGCGAGCTGAAAGACGACGGCTACATCACTGAGGAAGAATTCCGGAAGATCAAGCAGAAGATCCTGGACAGCCGCCTCTGAGTCAGATCTTCTGTGGCGAGATATAGCCCAGTTCCAGCAAACGATCCGAAACCCAGATCATCGGCAGGCCGATCAGTGCGGTGGGATCATCGGTCTTTACCGATTCGAATAATACGAACCCGGCACCCTCGATCTTGAAGCTGCCAGCGCAGTCGTAGGGCTCGTCGAGCTTCAGGTAGGCCTCTGCGAGTCGGCGGTCGAAATCCCGAAAATGTACCTTGGTCTTGTCCGTATGCTCGTAGCGTGTGCGGCCGATCGGATCGAGAATACACACGGCCGTCAGGAAGGTCACAACCTGCCCCGACGCTGCAAGCAGCTGTTCGACGGCTTTTTGGTGGTCGCCGGGTTTGCCCAGAATACGGTCGTTGAGCACGGCCAGCTGATCGGCGCCGATCACCAGCGCGTCACGCGACTTGGTCGCGACCGCTTCGGCTTTCTTGCGGGCGAGATGCGCTGGCCAGCTCGCCCGGACTGAGGCCGGCGCCGTTGCTTTCGTCGATGTCCGGCTCCACCGTCTCGAACTGGTCGAGGAAGCGGTCGAGCAGGCCACGCCGATAGGGCGACGAGGAGGCGAGAATGATCGTCGGTGCTGACGGGTTTTGCATAACTAAATCAGAGCGTTAAGGGATTTCCGCAGAATATTACGCGGTTTGTCGCAAATTGCCGACATTTATTGTTATCTGGTAGCGGCCGGAGGCTTTGACAGTGGCCGCTGAGGTACTTATCATGCGCCCGCCATGAGTGATCCGCTGCGTATGCGCCGCACTGCGGCCGAATGGGCGGCAGCTGGCCAAGTTATTGATATTTCTCAGAAACTTAGTGGTTTCGAGCGACTTGGGTCAGTCGTGGAAGAGGATCTGGCTGCGCTGGGCGAGGATGCAATCCCGTCTGGCTGGCGCGATTCGACGATTAATGCCAGGCTGAAATTTGGCTTCGTCGATGCTGCGCGACAGCGTGCCGATGGTGCAATGTGAGGTTTCGGCGACGGTGGATGCCGTCTGTCAGCGTTGCCTGGAAGCGTTCCGGCTGCCGCTCGAGGTTGAGGCGAAGCTGTTGCTTCTCGGTCTTGATGAGACCGTTGAAGGGTACGATGAGTTTGAAGTCTGGGAGCTGACGGAAGGCACGTTGCGGCCGCTGGATATCGTCGAGGAATTACTCGTCATGTCGATGCCGTTCTCGGCAATGCACAGCGAATCGGCAGCGTGCAAGGCACTTGCGGCGCGCGTGGCGGATGACGAGGAAATGACAACACCGTTTGCCGCGCTTCGCGAGCAAATGACGCAGGAACATTAGAGCCCGACGAAAACGTTCGGGCAGGAGAAGAATATGGCTGTTCAAAAAAGTCGCAGGACCCCCTCGACGCGCGGTGCGCGGCGCTCACACGACAAGTTGGCGAAGCCGACGTTGTCCGTCGATCCGACCTCGGGTGAAACGCATTTGCGCCATCGGTTGACTCCGGACGGTTTCTACCGTGGCAAGCAGGTTGTCATGCCGCCTGAAATAGCAGACGACGACGAATAAGCTGAGCCCCTGATTGGCCGGCCCGTCCCCGGCACTTTCAAAGTTGGGAACACACTCAAGAATTTCCCTTGATGCAATGAGCGGCGACCGCGGCGCTGAGGTTGTCGTGCGCGCGGCTGCCGCGACGTTGCAGAAGTACGCCGAATATCGAGCTGCTTCTGGTCGGCGACGAAACCGAACTGCAGGCGCTCGTTACCGGTATCGTTGGCAGTGACCCACGCCTTACGATCCGGCATGCGAGCGAAGTCGTCGCGATGTCGGAGTCGCCGGCGGATGCGCTGCGCAAGAAAAAAGACTCCTCGATGCGCGTCGCTCTTAACCTGGTCAAGTCAGGCGATGCGGATGCCTGCGTCAGCGCCGGCAACACCGGTGCGCTGATGGCGACGGCGCGCTTTGTGCTCAAGATGCTGCCCGGCATCGATCGCCCTGCAATTATCGCCGAGTTGCCGGCCATCGGCGGGTCGTTGCATATGCTCGACCTCGGTGCCAACACCGAGGGTACGTGCCGAACACCTGTTTCAGTACGCGCTGATGGGCTCGATCGTTGCTGCGGATATCTCCGGCATCGAGTCGCCCCGGGTCGCGCTGCTGAACATCGGTGCTGAAGACATCAAGGGTAATGACACGGTAAAAGCGGCCGCGGCAGCGCTGCATGCGAGTACGCTTAACTACGTCGGCTTTATCGAAGGTAACGAGCTGTTCTCCGGGAAAGCTGACGTTGTGGTGACGGATGGATTCACCGGCAATGTCGCGTTGAAAACCATGGAAGGTACGGTCGGACTTTGTCGGCATTACATGCGGCGTGCATTTACGCGCGGCTGGCTTGCGAAGTTGCAGGCGCTGCTGGCAACACAGGTGCTCAAGAGCCTGGCAACAGAAATGGACTCGCGCAACTACAACGGAGCGACTCTTGTCGGCCTAAATGCTATTGTTATCAAGAGCCACGGCAGCGCAGATGCGTATGCGTTTCAGCATGCGATCGATACCGCAGTCGTTGAGGTCGCAACCAGCTGCCGACACAGATTCGGCAGCTGCTGCAAAAGGAAACGGCATGACGTATTCGCGCATCGTTGGGACGGGCCGCTACCTGCCCGGAACGTATCATGACGAACTTCGATCTGGAGAAGATCGTCGATACGACCGACGAGTGGATTCGTACGCGTACGGGCGTTGAACGGCGACATGTTGTTGCCGAAGATCAGACAACGTCTGACATGTGCGTCGAAGCGGCGAAGAGCGCAATCGAAGATGCCGGCGTCACTGTTGCCGATATCGATCTGGTTATCACGGGCACAACGACGCCGGATCTCATATTCCCGAATATCTCGACCTTGATTCAGCACCGGTTGGGAATACCCGCGTGTCCGGCGTTCAGCCTGGAAGCGGCGTGCACGGGATTTATTTATGCGTTAACGATGGCCGACAAGTTCATCCGCCTGGGTGACGCTAAATGTGCGTTGATCATCGGGGCAGAATGCATCACGAAGCTGATGGATTGGAAAGATCGCAATACCTGCGTCCTGTTTGGCGACGGTGCGGGCGCGGTCATCGTCAAGCCGTCGGAGGAGCCGGGTCTGATTTCGACGCACCTCTGCGCTGATGGTCAATACAAGGACCTGTTGTTCTACCCGGTGGGCGTCTCCAAAGATCTTGCGACGGCGGGAACGGACGGGGCCGCAATTACTATGAGGGGCAACGAGGTATTCAAGGTCGCGGTCAAGACTCTCGGCGGCATTGCCACCGAGACGCTGCAAAAAGCAGGCATTGCGCAAAGCGAACTCGACTGGTTGATTCCGCACCAGGCTAACATTCGTATTATTCAGGCGACGGCCAAACGCCTGGATTTGCCGATGGAGAAAGTGATAGTGACGGTACAGGATCATGGCAATACCTCTGCGGCATCGGTGCCGATGGCGCTGGATGTCGGTATCCGCGATGGTCGTGTGAAGCAAGGTCAGCTTGTGTTGATGGAAGCGTTTGGTGGTGGCTTCACCTGGGGCTCCGTCCTGATGCGTTTGTAGCAGGTGAGTCGAATCATGAAACCAAAACTTATAATCGGTAACAAAAACTACTCATCATGGTCGCTCCGTGCCTGGTTGCTGCTGACAGAGGCGGGCATCGACTTTGATGAGCACCTTATTTTGCTGGACACAGAGACATCCGCTGCCGAGATTGCGGCGTTTTCCGCGGCAGGCAGGGTGCCGGTTCTGCAGCTCGGCGATCTCACCGTCTGGGATACGCTGGCAATTGCAGAAACCGTTGCTGAGCGCTGGCCGGAAAAACAGCTGTGGCCGGCAGACCCCGACGAGCGTGCGCACGCGCGCTCAATCTCCGCGGAGATGCACTCCGGGTTCCCGTACCTGAGAGAACACATGCCGATGAACTGTCGCGCCATGGGCCGCAAGGTGCAGTTACTCGATGAGCTGGGCGAGGATATCGATCGCATCATTGCGATCTGGGCGGAGTGTCATCGGCTTTACGGTGACCGGGGCGGCTGGTTATTCGGCGATTTTTCGATCGCTGACGCAATGTTTGCGCCCGTTGTTCTGCGGTTGCGCACCTACGGTATTAACCTGCCGGAGTCGGCCGGTTTTTATCCGCACCGGTTGCTCGAGAGTAAAGCGATGCAGGCATGGTTGGCCGTGGCCGAGTGTGAGATCGAAGTCATCGCAGCGGAAGAGAAAGGGCAGTAATGATGCGCCTGGCCGTGCCGGTCGCGATGCTCCTTTGTGCGGTCTTGCCGGCACGCGCGGAAGTTTACGAGTTGCCGCCTGCGGGATTCG
>CAWJHR010000015.1:0-101762 GCA_963842765.1 uncultured Gammaproteobacteria bacterium
GACAATGTGGCCAGCGCTTCCTCTACCGGGCGCGTGATCAACTTTTCGATTTCCTCAGGTGTCGATCCGGGATATGGGATCTGCACGAAGATGCCGGGAAACTCGATGTCCGGGAATTTCTCAAGTGGCAATAGCCGCGCCGCAATAATGCCGACCAGTGCCAGCGCTACAAACACCACGACAGTGGTCACCGGGCGGCGCAATGCAACTTCAGTGTGCTTCATCTTGCGATTCCCACGTCAGGCTCGGGCGCAGGCCAGCGTTTCCGGTCCATTAACGAGTACACAACGGGAATCACGACGAGCGTTAGCAGCGTCGACACGACCAGTCCGCCAATTACCGTAATGGCCATCGGTGTCCTGACTTCGGATCCTTCACCAAAACCCGCTGCCATCGGCAGCAGTCCGAGCGCCGTTGTCAGCGAGGTCATCAGGATCGGTCGTAATCGTGCAGTACTCGCCTCTATTATCGCGTCGTACCGCTCCTTGCCCTGCGCGCGCAGCTGATTAATAAGATCGACGAGCACGATCGCGTTGTTTACTACGATACCGGCAAGCATGATCACGCCAATAAACGCGACTATATTGACGGTAGTACCGGTAATGAAAAGTGCGATGACCGCGCCGACCAGCGCGAGTGGGATGGTGAACAGGATGACGAACGGATGTATCAGGGACTCGAACTGCGACGCCATGACGAGGTAAACCAGGAATATCGCAAGCGCCAGGGCAAACCGCATGGACTCGAACGACTTCTGCATCTCTTCGCTCTGCCCGGATACCAGCACCGTAATTCCGGGTGGCAGAGCAAGACGGCCGACAATATTGCCGGCTTCAAGCGTAGCGGCACCAAGATCTCCGTAAGCAAGATTTGCCGTGATCACGGCCACGCGCTGTTGTGCAACGCGACGGATCTCCGCGGGACCCTGCGACACGAAAACTGTCGCGACGGCATCCAGCGTCACGGGCCTGTCGGAGGCAGGGTTCACGATCAGGCGGCGAATTTCTTCGATACTCGATTGCCGCGAGTCTACGCTGCGCACGAGTACGTCAATTTTCTTGTCGCGCCAGGTGTAACGTGTTGCCAGCTCGCCGCGGACGTTGGCAACGACCAGGTTCGCAATGTCGCGCACAGCGAGCCCGAGCTTGGCGGCGCGCTCCTGATCGAAGACGATCTGGATTTCCGGATTGCCGCGCTCGACCGTCGTTTTTATATCGGAGAAACGATTCGAAGCAGACATCGTGTCGACGAGTGCCTGACTGGTGCGCGCAAGCGCGTCGAAGTCGAAGCCGGAAATTTCTATTTGCAACGGGCTGGCGAATGACAGCAATGCAGGACGACTGAATTTGTACTGCACGCCAGGCAGCCGCGCGAGCTCCGCACGCATCGCCGCCATCGTTCGATCTTCGGCTTGCCGTCCCGACCCCGGTTTTAGCGTAATGCTCAGGGAGCCCGTGTTGTCGCCCGCATCGACCGGATTCGCGTCCAGGCGGTTACCCGTGCCGGCAACCGAATAGTCGAGCGCAACGGCGTCGATGCCGGCCGCGGCACGCTGTGCCGACTGTATCGCCCGATCAGTCTCGGCCAAGGGCGCGCCCGGAGCGAGTCGCAGGTCAACGTTAAACTCGCCCTGCGAGAATTGGGGAATCAGTTCGGTCCCGAGTCTTGGAACCAACGACATCGTCGCTACGAATATGATGGCGGCCGCGGCTACTACGAGCCAGCGGTGGGACAACGACCACCGCAGTAGTGGCGGGTAAACGGCCGCTGCCCCGGCGTGCAGGCGCTGCATGGCCCAGGTTGGCGGCCAGAGCAGAATCCGGAAGAGTTTGCTAATGGCGACGAAGGCGATGCCAAACCATCGCACGACGGCGGCGACTGCTCGCGTGAATCGTGCTGCCGGCCTGCCGTCGTCGCCTTCGTCGTAGCGGCTGCGAGCACCCAATGACGCAAGCATCGGAATGAGTGTGAGCGCAACGATCAGCGAGAATACGAGCGCGAAGGTCACGGTCAACGCCTGATCACGAAAAAGCTGCCCGGCAATGCCACTGATAAACACCATCGGGAAAAATACCGCGATGGTCGTCAAGGTAGACGCAGTGACGGCACCCGCGACTTCCGCCGTGCCATTCTGTGCAGCGTCGACGACACCCTGTCCCTGTTCTTTTTTTCTGACGATATTCTCGAGTACGACGATCGAGTTATCGACCAGCATACCGACGGCCAGGGCGATACCGCCGAGAGACATGATATTGAGGGAAATGTCGTTCGTGTACATGAGCAGGAACGTGCCGATAATTGAAACCGGAATGGCGATGCCGACAATTGTTGTGGCTCTGGCGTCGCGCAAGAATCCGTAAAGCACCAGGATCGCGATCAGGCCGCCCAGGAACGCGGCGGTTCTGACGTCGTTGACGGCCGACGAGATAAACGTGGACTGGTTATAAATCTCGACCAACTCGATGTCCTCGGGCAGTGACTCCCGGATTCGCTCAACGCGCTGGCTGATAAGTTTGGCCACCTGCACCGTGTTTTCGTCGCCTTCCTTATAGACAGCGAGTTCGACGGACTCACGGCCCTTGACGCGTGTTATGGCCTCGCGTTCTTTGTAGCCGCGCTCTACCGTTGCAACGTCACCGAGATAGACCGGTCGGTTGGCAACGTTCGCCACGATGGCGTCACGAAACTCCTCGATACTTTGAAACTCATTGAGGGTTCGAACCAGGAAGCGCTGATCGCCTTCCTCGAGGCGGCCGCCCGACAAGTTGACGTTTTCCGCCCGGATTCGTGCGGCAATCTGGTCAATGCTGATGCCGAGTTGCGACAGCTTTTGCTGGTCGACCCGAATCTGAATTTCGTCCTCCAGGCCGCCGCTGACTTTCACGGCCGCCGTACCCTGCTGTGCCTCGAGTTCTGTCTTGATGCGGTCTTCAGCAAGTCGGCGCAGAGACTTGAGGCGCACTTCGGGCGAGTCATCCTCAGCGCTGTCCTCCTTGAACAACAGGCCCAGCCGCATGATCGGTTCAGAAGCGGGATCAAAGCGCAGCAGCAGCGGACGTTCGGCCTCCAGCGGCAGGGACAGAACATCGACTTTTTCCCGCACGTCGACGCCCGCGATGTCCATGTCAGTGCCCCACAGGAACTCGACCGTCACGTCGGACTGCCCGGAGCGGGAAACGGAGCGCACCAGGCGAACATTACGCACGACCCCGACCGCTTCCTCGATAGGCTTGGTGATGAGGTTCTCGACTTCGACGGGCGCCGCACCGGTGAACTCGGTTCGCACCGTCACCGTGGGGTAGGAAATGTCCGGCAGCAGGTTCAGTTTCAGCCGCGACAGCGACACCATGCCGAACAGGACGATCGCAACCATGAGCATGACGATCGTAACGCGCCGCTCGGTTGCCAGCTCAATCAGGCGCCGCATCAGTCCTGACCTGTGGTGACGCTTTCGTTGTCTTCCGTGCTGTCGGCTGGCGGGTCGGCTACAGCGTTTATTACCGTCACCTTGGCGTCCGGCTTCAGACCCACCTGCCCCACTGTGATGACGTTGTCTTTATCATCAATGCCGCTGGTGATTTCAACAAGACCATTTGCCGCGAGTCCCGTCTGCACTGGCCGGCGGATGGCAACACCGTCTTCCACGACGAATACACTAGTCGTGCTCATTTCATCGACGATGGCGCTACGTGGTAGCTGCAGCACGTTTTCATGTTTGTCATAAACGATGCTGATGCGGGCGAACATGCCGGGTTTGATACGCCGCTCGGGATCGAGTATTTCGATCGTAACCTTGAACGTTCCGGTTGCGGCGTCGATGCTCGGGCTGACGCGCGTTACGGTTGTGGGAACCTGCTCGCCAGCGAGTGCGTCGATGTCAATTCTCACCGGCTGCCCCGAAGATATCTTCCGATACTCGCGTTCCGGAACATACAGATAAGCAACGAGTGGTTCGATGCTGGTTACACGGAATACGGGTTCACCGACAGTAATCGTGTTGCCCAACTTGATGTACCGCTCGGATACAACGCCACTAATTGGCGCCCGAACCTGGGTGTAATCGAGCTCCAGGTTGGCAAGATTGTAGGAGGCCTGTAATGCTTCCAGTTCATACTGAATTTTGTCGAAGTCGCCTGCACTGATCAGGCCTCGTTCTTGCAGGTTGCGATTGCGTTCGAAATCGCGCTGCAGCTTGCGCAGTCGGGCTTGAGACTCGTTGAGTTCGAGACGCAGGCGATCGCCGTCAAGCCGGGCGAGAATCTGACCCTTTTTGACGTCATCGCCTTCTTCGACCAGTACCTCGCGGACTTCACCGGCGACTTTTGCGATTACGTCGGCTTCGGCGAATGCTTCTATTGGTGCCGTGCCGGAAAAGACGGCAACGACATCACCTCGAACAGGAAGGCTGGTCTCGACAGGAATCGGTGGTGATTCTTCTTCATTCTTGTCGTCCAGGCGATCGCAACCGCCCAGCAAGAAAACGCAGATAAGTGCCACTGCGCTCTTACGGCTTAACTTCATTAACTATTCCCCTGTGGAACCGCAGCCCGAGACCAAACAACGCATCGTCAGGTCCTTAAGCGGCTGGCCATCAATCAGCCACTGACGCTGTTCCGAACTGTGTTGCTCGCGAGAACCTTGCTGCCTTCACGCAACCCGGTGTGTCCGACGACTACAATGTTGTCATTGTCACCCAGACCGCCGAGGATTTCGATCATATCGCCCTCCTGGATGCCCGTTTCCACAACGCGTTTCGTGACCTGCCCATTATTCACCACGTATACGACTGTTTGCTCGTCTTCATCGAGCAAAGCGGCAGCCAGAACCACCAGCGCATCCGGGTGCATTTCATACGCGATCGTGAAGCGGCCAAACATACCCGGCGCAATATTGCCGTCTTTATTTTGAATTACGGCCGTAGCCCGGAACGTGCCGTTGCGCGAATCTATTGTCGGGCTGATGCGAACAATCGATGCCGGAAATTTGGTATCCGGCATCGATGCAATCTGCAGGCTGGCTGTATGGCCCGCCTGGAACTTTGGCAGCTGCGACTGTGGAATCTGCAGGTAGGCGACCAACTCTGCTGCGTCCGTAATTCGAAACGCGACATCACCAACGTTAACATTCTGTCCGGGTTTGATTTCTCGTGCGGACACGACACCCGCGATAGTGGCGCGGATGTTGGAGTAGTCGTAATTCAAAGCCGACAGCTTGTAGCTTGCCTGCAGTGCTGCAAGTTCGTATTTCAGGCCATCAAACATCGACGCGCTAATCAATCCGCGTTCATGAAGATCGGTGTTTCTCTTGAGCTCCCTGCTGGCCCTGGCGAGATTGGCTTTGGCAGCAAGCATCTCGAGGCGCAGGCGCTCGCCGTCGAGGCGTGCCAGCACCTGGCCCGCTGTTACGGTGTCGCCTTCTTCAACCAGCAGTTCGACAAGCTCGCCGGCGACGCGGGCGATAACCGGAGCGTCAGCATCCGACGTCAGTGTCGCTGTCGTCTCATAGCGCGCATGTATGTCCTGGCGATACGGTTGTGCCACCTCAACGGGTATGGGCGTGGTTGCCTGGATATCGCGATCGTTAACGCCGGCCTCGCCCACACCACACGCAGCAAGGGTTGCGATGCCTGCGATTGCGAGTGCCGTGATGATGGGTGTCGAGATGTTCATTTTTCCAGCACCAAGTAAGTTAGTGTTATAGTTAAGTATAACACCAGTTCAGTTTAAAGCAAATGCGGCCCGAGGACTTGCCCGGTTCTGACTACGTTTAAAAATCAGTAAGTTACACACGCAGTCACAATGATCACTGGCGTTACTTATCTATTAGATGCCCGAAAACCGGATTTGGATTGATGGACGGTGAGAAAGTTGCAGGGCGGTCTGCGCTATTGCTGAGAGAATGCCATCCAGCTCAGTGACGCGGCAAAGCGGTAGCCGGCTAAGCTAATGCACAGCGAAAGCTTTCGCATACATTACGCGTTGCCCGTTCTGTTCCAACCAGAGTGTTCTGATCAACTCGAACCCCTCTGGAGGTTCAGAGTTTGCGAGCAAGGCGGTGCCGAGCGGCGAGTTTCTGTCGATTTCGAATTTTCCATCCCGTTCAACAATGAAATGTTGTGAGCGCAGGAACACGTACTTAACCTCGGGTTGATATTCGCGCAATGCTTCCGGCGAAAGCCGCATCATGTCTCCGATTTGTGCAATCTTCTGCTCATCCTCGGGTGTCAGCATGAAGTTATTACTGATAACGCTGCAGTCGGTATGGAACAATAAATAGTTGCCGTCGTTCTCATGCGCCAGGATCACCCCGGGTTCACGTTCGCAACGCTCGGCCAAATCCAGAAATGCCGGGCGAGCCCTTTCGTACAATGGTGCGGCGCCTAACGCGTAAACGGCGAACAAGTGCTGGCGAAGCGGCGGCTGGTACGCAATGAGGACGCTCGCGAGCAGTCCAACTACGACCAGACCACGGTGCCAGTTCAATCGCGTTGACAGTCGTTGCGCGGCGAGCAGAGCGCCTACGATCAGGCTGAACAAACCGAAGTAATTGAATCGAAACTGGGCCATCAGGAACGCCAGTCCAAACACGGTCATCACCGCAAAAAAAAGGTCGCGTCGCGGACCACGGCGTGAAGCACACCATAGATAGTAGACCAGCAGGGGCGGAGCGAGCAGCAGCAGCCAGCTGTATTGCGCCACTGTTTTTAACGGTCCGAAATTGTCAAAGAAAAGGATGAAAGGACTCGTCGCTTCGATCACATTCGTCAGAATGGAGATATCCTGCGACAGGAACGCTGCACCGTGCATCAGTTGTCCCAGCAGCGGCAAAGTCAGGAGCACGCAAACACCGGCAAGTGTTAGCAGCGACTTCTTGTTGACGTTTTGCCGGGCGACAAAAACCAACACGATCGCGGTGCAAGCAGCGACATACAGGTGAAACCAGGACAATAGCCCGAACTCAAACAGACCCTGTCGAAATGGTTCTGACGGCAACACGATCAGCATGGTGGTTGCCAGCAAGGTCAAAGCGATTGCTTGTAACTCCCGGCGCGGAAGTCGGTCGTCGCGTAACCAGAGAAGGCCCACGCACACAAGAACCGGAACCTGTAATACAAACATCCCATTGTGAAAACCCGGCGCGAGCCCCAGCGCCAGTCCCAGACCAATAGCCGACGCCCTGCTTTCTGGTTCGGAGAACCAGCGTAGCCCCAGCCAGGTTACGAGCAGTACAAAAGTAAATTCAACGAAATGATGGTCGACCTTTCCGGGCATGTGCATCAGCTGCACGAAGGGCGAGAGTGCAAAAGCGAGCATCGCGATGCAGCAAAAAGTCAGCGTCAGGCCCGCCCGCTTTGCGGCTGCCAGGAACACGGCTGCGTTGATCGCTAACCAGGCGACAGGCACGTAGGCGAGAAAACCCATCGGGTTTGTTGTGGGACTAATCCAGACAGCAAACCGCGCCGCTTGCCCCATCAGATAATCGTAAGTCCACGGCCAGGGGATCCAACTCCCATCCGGGACGTGAATTCGTTCGTCGAACTGATAAAACCCACGCTCGCCGATAGCCGTATCGAGCATCCGGCGGGCATGATAGAAGGAGTCGTTCCCCATTGGGATGTACTCGCCTTCGAAAAAGGCAGAGTCAATAACCAGCAGAGCAAAAAACGCGCTGATCACCGTAGCGACGACCCACATCAAAACTGTCACACCTCTTGCGAGGTGGATGTTTGAAGTATCAAGACCGGTTGACGGGTTAATCGGAAGCATTCGACGGTTTCGTAGCGACAATTGCCAGGTTCTTCCCGAATGATCCGACGCTCAGGAAATCGATGACTCTGCTGATGGGAAAGATCAGAGAATCGTAAAAGGCCACGCTGCCGGGACTAACGCTACCTGAGCGGTCGCCCACAAGCTTGTAGACCAGCGTCGCGAGGAAACCCAGGCTGTCGACGTAACGACCCTGGCTGACTTCAAACCCGACAGACTGCAACACCTGTATCAACGGTTTGCGACGGTAGCGGCGGAAATGCCCGACATGATCGTCCATCTGGCTATACAGAATTTGAAACGCCGGAACATAGACCAGTATTCGCCCCCCGGGCTTCAGGCACCGATAAAGATCGGCGATTGCCTTACGATCGTCTTCGATGTGCTCGAGGACATTCAACGTATAGGCGTAGTCGACCGAGCCATCCGGTATCTCTTCGAGGCTGGCTGCGACATCCAGACCCGAGTCTGTCAACTCCGCTCGAAGCGTATCGTCCGGTTCCATACAAAGGACATTGATATTGGCCTCCGACACAGGCTTCGCGAACGTTCCGGCTCCCGCGCCATGGTCCAGGGCCAGGTCGCCGACGGAGTTCTTCCGGATCAAGCCGATCAGGAACTCGTTATACCGGGTCGCATTCTTCATCGCCTCGAGGTTGTCGCGGCCGCTGTAGGTCGTTTCAAAAGAGGGTTCAGTCACGGGAGCGTATCGCCTGTGTCTCGTTTTCGGGAATCCGCAAACACCAACCGACTCGATGCGCTGAAGTTAAACACTAGTGCGACAGCGGCACCCAGCGCCAGCGGGACCACGGGTATTTCCGCGAGCCCGGGTACAAACTCGATTACTGCAACAAATACTGACAGATTGATAACAGCGCCGATGACCTGCACGAGAAGATAGGACGTGTACTCGCGACCCGTCATCTCAATAGCACCACGCTCGAAGACCCAGCGTCGGTTGATATACCAGGTGGTGGTAACAGCCACAGTGAACGAAATCGCTCTGGCGCCGTAATGTCCAAAATCGGCGCCTGTCATTAGTGCGGTGAGAATTCCGGCGTCGATCAGAAAACCAATCGCGCCAACGAGAACAAAGCCCGGTAGACGACCAAAGATAGACTTACCCACGATCTCCCCGGCGGTGACGGGGGATGGCCAGGTAGTGCAATCTCTTCATTTCCTGGCGACCGCGGGTGACGGTGTCGAGAATAACGCCGCAACCCAAACTCAGGAACGCCAGCAGCATAAGGCCGGTGGACAAGATGGCGGTGGGAAAACGAGGTACGAGGCCCGTCTCCAGGAAAGTGATGAATAACGGCCAGGACAAGGTGATCGCGCTTGCGGCCAAAATTGCGAAGAACAGCCCAAAAAAGTACAACGGTCGCTCGGTCTTGGTGAGCGAAAGGATGACTCTCAATATTCGAAATCCGTCTCGTATCGTACTTAAGTTACTCTCGGAACCTGACGGCCTCGAACGATACGGTGTTTCGATTTCGGCGATTGGCATTCTCAATTCCAAAGCGTGCACTGTTAGCTCAGTTTCGATTTCGAAACCTTTGGCCAGTGCAGGAAATGACTTTGCGAATCGCCGTGAAAATATTCGGTAACCGGACAGCATGTCTGAAGAGCGACTGCCGAAGATCAAAGCGACAATCCCGGTCAGGACGGAATTACCAAGTCTGTGGCCAGGCCGATAGGACTCATCATCGACTGAAACCCTAACTGCACTCACCATATCGAGAATGTCTGACTCCAGTTTCTCGACCAGCTTTCCAGCGCTTGCGGCATCGTAGGTGTCGTCGCCATCGACGAGAACATAGATGTCAGCATCAATGTCGGCGAACATCCGACGTACGACATTGCCCTTGCCCGGAAGAAGCTCCGACCGAACGACAGCGCCTGCTTCTCTGGCTATCTTTGCCGTTTCGTCGTCAGAATTATTGTCGTACACAAATACGGTGGCGCTCGGGAGCGCGGTACGAAAATCGGATACTACGTTGGAGATGCTTGCCGCCTCATTGCGACAGGGAACGATGACAGCGATTTGAAGATCCAGGTTTGGATCGAACACGGATTCTCCAGAAGACTCCATTAATTATCAGCCATGCGGGAAATAATGGGAGAGTCTATCGTGCTGGCGGCGCTACACCAACTGACAGCGGCTTTTGTTTACACAAATTCGGGCTTAATCCCTGCTATTGTTGGGTACGTAACTTCGTGATTTTGGGGAGGCATGACCATGAGCAAAGAACTGAGCGAACTCGAAAAACAACTGCAGCAGACCAAAAAGCAATTCCTGGCAACGGCGAAGCGAGCCACCAGGGAACTCGACCGGCGGCGTAAAGCGTTACGGAAGGATATTGCTCGCGCCAACACGCGCGCCAAGCGAGCACGGGCTGATCTTCAGAAGAAGAGCGAACGACTGGCAAACACCACTGCAACCAAAGCAAAACGGGAGCTTAAAAAGCAGATCCGCAATCTCGAAAAAATGCTCGACGGCGCACGGAGCGACGCGGCTCAGTTGCGTAAAGACCTTTCGCCTGTAATGACCGACCTGGCGAACGCCCGCGATCACCTGTCGCACGCCCTGCATGTCGATCGGGCGATGGACAAGATTCGCCGGCAGCTCGGTGGCAAGCCCAAGGCGAAGAAAAAGGCCAAGAAAAAGGCCAAAAAGAAAAAAGTGACCAAGAAGAAAGCCACGAAGAAGAAGGCGAAAAAGAAGGTGACTAAAAAGAAAGCCACAAGGAAAAAGGCACCAGCTCGCAAGAAAACCGCCAGGAAAAAAGCGCCGGCTCGCAAGAAAGCGGCTGGGACAGACCCTTATATCAATAGGCAAGCGTACGAGAGGGTGGGATTCAGCTCGCTCGCTTCGCGAGCTCACTGCCAACATGCCGCTGCGCGGCTGCGTTGGTCGAACAGGGTTCGCAACCCCAACCTCTCGGCAAAAATGCAAAAGGCCCCACAAGGGGCCTTTCTCATTTTGGCGGAGAGGGTGGGATTCGAACCCACGGTACGGGAGAACCGTACACCTGATTTCGAATCAGGCCCATTCGACCACTCTGGCACCTCTCCTCACGTTTCCCCCAACAGGGGCAGCGGATTCTACGCAATAGACCTTGTCTTGGCCAGAAGTCGTAGGCCAGGAGCTCCGTCTTGCTTCTGGAGTTGAAAACGCGAATATGAGTCGCCCTGCACTCCACAGTAAACGCGCGCGGATTCAGAACCAGCCAAACACACCGTTGGGTGTATACCCCAGCCAACGCATCCAGGTCTCTCCCCAAATGATAATCATGACCCATCCAATGATCAGCATGGTGACGCCGAATTTTGCTGTATCACGCCACCCGTATTGATCAGTGACGTAAAGGAGAGCCGCCGGTTTACTATTGAATGGTAACGCGTAGACATGCTCGATGAGCAAGGCGACTGGCAGCGCAAGGCTCAATACGGGATAGCCGAATTTCTGCGCCGTGCCTATCGCGATCGGCACGAATACGAGTGTCCTCATAGTCTTCGACTGAAAGAAAAGCGCGCTGAATATCATGACGGCGGTCAGTGACAAGTAGAGCACCCAAAACGGCGTATCGTCTGAAAAACCCATCGCATTGAACGCCGCGTCAACGGAAAGGCTGGGCAGGTCCGTCATCGTGAAGCCGGCACCCAAAGTATAGGCGCCAGCCGAAAAAATGAGTAAATGCCAGGGGACATCGACATCGTTCCATTTCACAACGCCGATGCCTGGCATCAGCGCAACTACTGCCCCGAGAAAAGCCACCGCCGTCTTGCTGATGCCATGCTGCGTATCCGTTACCCAAAGGCCAAGCACCGCAACAAATATCGCGACAGCCTTGATCTCCTCGAAACGAATTTTGCCCATTGCCTTGAGTTCGTGGCGGAGCCGTTCCAGGCCGCCCTCAATCTGCGGCGTCTTCTCCTCCGTGGTCAGGCGGAAAAAGACCTTTGAGCCAACGAGCCAACCCAACATTATGTTGATCAAAGCAAGCGGCATTGCGACCTCCATCCAGCGATAGAACGCAAAGTCCTGCTCCCACATCAGCGCACCAGCAATCAACGCACCGGCCAACAGATTTGCGCCGGACCCGGTGATAAACGCCCCCGCACTAATATTGATCTGAAACAGGTTTTGCAGCACCAGGTTACGGCCGAAGTTGTTCTTATCGTCTCCCCCGGTAGCCCCGAAGACCGCAGCAATCACCATGAAGATCGGTAGCAGAATCGTCGCTTTCGCTGTGGTTGCAGAGATAAACATCGACAAGACCACGTTGATCACAATGAAACTGAAGAAGATCGACGTCGCGGTTTTGCCGAACCGCACGATGAACCAGATTGCAAAACGCTTCGCCGCTTGTGTCTTCACCAGCATGCTGGCGAGGATAAATGACAAGATATTTAGCCACATCACCGGGTGGCCGAGTTGTGCGTAAGCCTCTTTCTCTGGCGTCACGCCGGTGAGTACAAGGGAAATGATCACCATAAGCGACGTCAGATAGTTAGGAATTGCCTCGGTGATCCACAGGATAATTGCGGCAACAAAGATAGCCAGCATTGCCGCATTGACACGCGAGAACTCAGCTGCCCCGAGCTCATCGAATCGGGCGGCCGCTGTCTTGCCGAGGATGCCGGGATCAATCTGTTCAAGGAATGGCAGCTTCACCACGAACAGCAACAGGACGAACGCAACCGCTGCGATCGGCCCGCCCGACAATTCCAACCAGCGCTCAAAGCCAATCTTGGTGCGTACGGGTAGCTTCTCGACCCGGTAGTTGTGCATGTCGAGAGGATCGAAATCAGGATTGTTCTTGTCAATCATGAGGCACCCGTGCAGATGACGTCGGTTGTCGAGCTAATTTTTCCAGGTCTTGTAGGGCTCTTTCATCAACATCAGGTTGTAGTAGCGAACATCGCCGGTTACTTCCTCGCCGAGCCAGTCAGGCTTGTCAAACTCTGTGTCTTCCGCCGGCAACTCGACCTCTGCGACGACAAGGCCTTCATTGTCGCCGTAGAATTCGTCAACCTCAAACGTGAACCCGTCTACGTTGACGATGTAACGTGTCTTGTCAATAACGCCAGCCTCACAGATCTCTAGCAATTCGCGCGCCTCGTCTGCCGGGATTTCTCTCTCCCATTCGTAGCGCGTCGTGCCAGCCGCATTGCCGATGCCCTTGATCGTGAGAAATCCCTTATCACCCTTGGTACGCACTCGTACCGCGCGCTCTGGCACAGAACAAAGGTAGCCTTGTGTTATGCGTCGCGAATGTTGAGCCTCCGCTTTGAAGTCCCCGCAGACGAGGAACTTTCGTTCGATTTCCGTTGCCATTGTTATAGCCTCTTCACAGTATTTTCGAAAATTTAACTAGTTGGCCAACGGGCAGTCGATCATACCGATGACCCGTTTGATAGCCTGCAGATAATTGATGTTCTCGACATCGTCCAGCCGCAGATCGCTTACCGTCTTCTTGATGTCCTCGATCTCCGTCGACTCCGAATTGACGGAAGTCACACGAGCACCATTGAACGTCACGTTTGCGACCTCACAAATCGTGTCATTCACCATGTAGCCAAAGCGATGCTTGTGTACGGCTACCGCCTGCAGGTCTGGATGAGCATTGATCATCGCCAGAAACTCGTCCAGTGAATAGGATTCTTTACTGAGCTCAGGCTGCTCGACCTGGAATGCCGGAAAGACCTCTTCTTCGAGCACCTTGCGGGAAATCGGGAACTCGGTTTTCATCAACGGATTCCATTGTTCCAGACCATCTACGGACTGCACAAATGTCTTGATGTCCATTTTGCCGTCACGAATCTTCGTATTATTGATGTCATTGGTTCGCGACAGTATGTAAGTCTCGCTTGATGTACGCTCCCATACAGCCTCGGGAACCGGCACAGAAAGACGGGCCATCCGGTATGCCGCCTCGTCAAAGTCTTGACCGAAGCTTCGAAATTCAAAGCGAGGTTTCGATTCTTCACCAATCTTAAGCTTGCTGTTTGTCACTTTCTTTCACCTGTTCTGTTTAAGTTAAGTACCGCCACTCGCAACAATATACGTGATGCGAATAGGCTAGCTATTTAAATGCCTCTTCTATCAGCGCGAGTCGCGACTGGATTTCCTTGTTGTGATGCTTATTCAATGTAATGTCTTCCAGCAGACGCCATTCTGGCTCAAGTCTTGCCAGACTCTCTTCGAGTTGCCATTGATACTCGAATTCCTGCCCATCGAGTTTGTTCAGCGCGCTCAGCTGCGTTGGGCTCAGTGCGCTGCTCAGATCCGCATTCAGCCTGTCAATTTCTACGTGGAGAATCAAGACCCTGGCCAGGTCCAGTACACGTTCCTTCTGCTCCGAAGTCAGGTTGTTGATTTCGTTGAGCCGCCGGCTGAGTTCCGCGGCTGAGGAGAACAATTCCCCTTCGAGTTGCTGCAAACGCTGAACCGGGAATTTTTCCTCGTGCAGGCGTTCGATCACACTGGTGCCAACCTCGTATTCGATCGGCTTACTCACAGTTTGCAGGAAAAGATTCTGCACGAAGAACAAGGCGAGCACGCAAACTGCTGTGGCGATAATTGGTGTAATAATCCAGCCGCTTGCGATACGCCCGGCGACTGTCCAGTTAATCTGCGTACCCCCCTTGAGCAGTCCAATACCAATGACGGCGCCGACGACAGCCTGACTGCTGGAAACGGGGACTAGCGGCACTGTCGGCAGACCGTTGCTTGCGAGCAAGTATTCCAGCCCCTCGGACGCGAACAGGAACAACACGAGCGAGTGCGACATCACAACCACCCAGGCCGCAACAGGGGTCAGCGGCATTAAACTGCGGCCTACTGTCATCATGACGCGTTTCGAATAGGTGAAAATTCCCACCGCGATCGCGATCGCCCCAAGCAGGAAGAGTTGCTGCACCCCGGTCAGCGTAATCCCCACGAATTCTATATCTGCGAACGGGGAAGAAGGGACGAATACCCCCATCACGTTAGCGATGTTGTTCGCCCCCAGGCTGTAGGCGCCAAACGCACCAGCAACTATCAGCGCATTGCGAGTGATGGTATCAAGCGTCAACAGGTGCCACTGGGCCCAATGCAGCAACCGTGACGTGACTTTGAAAAGCACTGCAGCGGTTATCGCCGCCAGTACCGGACACAGCACCCAGGTCAGCATGATCGTCGTCAGCGTGTTGAGTTCAGTACGCGCGCCCGCAAACAGGTTCCAGCCGACAATAGCTCCGACGATTGCCTGGCTCGTTGATACCGGCAACTTCGCCTTGGTCATCCAATAGACAGTCAGGGCAGCCGCAAACGCCGCGGTGAAAGCGCCTCCCATTGCGTTGACCGCTCCGAGTTTCCCCAGAGTATGGGCTGCGCCACCGCCGCTGATGGTCGCGCCCAGCACGACGAAAATTGAGCCAACGATCGCTGCTGTCGTGAACTTGACCATGCGGCTGCCGACCGCTGTGCCAAATATATTCGCGGCGTCATTGGCGCCCAGGGACCAACCGAGGAACAGGCCGCTCGACAGAAAGACCAGTACAGTGACATCCACGAGAACTGCCTCAGAACATCCGTTTGATGGCGTAAATTGTCAGGGCATCGGCAATGTCTTCGGCGCAATTGGCCAGGAGATCGATACGTTCCAGGAAGTACCGCAGATGGATCTTCTCAACCTTGTCCAGATCGGAAGAGAATATCTGCGTCTTGAGTTCGGTACACAAATTGTCCGCCTGGCTTTCCTCGAAAACAACTTTGTGGGCATGGTCGCGTACCGATGCGGTATCCCGAAAGAAGGCTCGTGCGCCCTTCAACAAGTGATCGACGCAGAGTGCCGCGGTCTCGATCAAAGAAACAAAGCCACGATGAAATTCTTTGGGGATATCCGGTTGTTCGATATACAACGCGTAACTCACCGCAATCTGCGGAGAAAGCAGACTGTCGATTTCTTCTATCAGAGCCAGCACGTCGCTGCGCAGATCCGGAATTAATGTTTTTTCATAAAGGTAGGATTCGATACCTCGCCGCAGCTCGTCCGCTTTTTTCTCGATATCGACAATCTGGTCGAGTATGTTTTTTATGCGTTCGGGAGAATCCGCCTCATCAAGATATTGCTTTACAAGTTGCACGAACAAGGTGGTAGCGTCCCCAACCTTGTCGAAAAAAAGATCAATGTCGTTTTGGACTTTCCTGGTGCCACCCAATGGGCTGAAGCGCCTGTTCGCAGATTTGCTCATAGTCGTGGTGCTCTTGGTTCGTTGGAGCGCAATTTGTTGGCGGCTTTTTTTGCAAAAAAGCCTTTGGCCGTAATCGCTGGCGTGTTGACTGGCCGCCGATTCCCCCTGCGGCGACTGTCAGGAACGATAACATTTTCCTGAAAATTGAGTATATACGTACTGTCCGAAGAAGTTCGTGCTTACCGCTATTTTTCCGCGTTTTCCTCGCTTGCTTCCGGCGTTCTTATAATTACAATAAAACAACATGTTAGGGCGTTTTTTTTGTAAATAAAAGCGTTGCGAGCTACTCCAGAAATCCTTTTTCAACACCGAGTCTTTCGGACATTTTTCGAACTTTTTTCCGCATCATATGGTAAACTGCACTCATCTCCGTCGGACACCGCGTCGACGATTTCAATGCAATTCCCGAATTGATATAGCCGAACCGAAAACCAAGAACAATGACAAAAGCAGATCCACGAGTGGTATCGAAAGTCGCCCTTTTGCGCCTGGCCGAGGAACTCGGCAATGTCGCGCAGGCTTGCCGCATCATGGGGTACAGTCGTGACAGCTACTACCGTCTGAAAAAGCAGTTTGATGCAGGCGGGGAGTCCGCGCTCATCAATCAGAGCCGGTCGAGACAACTGAGAAAGAACCAGGTCGCGGAAGCATCCCAGCAGCGGATTCTAGAACTGGCTTTCGAACAACCTGAGCTGGGTCAACGCAAAGTTGCGGAGATACTGACAAGCGAGGGAATGAAGATTTCTCACAACGGTGTCCGTTCCGTATGGCTTCGCTACGATCTTGAAACCCGGCAAAAACGTTTCGAGGCCTTAATGGCAAAGAGCGACCAGGGAGAACTTCTGATCACTGATAAACAGATGGATGCTTTCCGCGTGATTGCGAAGCGCTTTACTGATGACCGTGGCGAACTGATTTCGAAGTTCCCTGGCTACTTGCTTGTGCAGGATACGTTCGAGGTCAGTCATTTCCCGAAGATTGGGCGACTATATTTGCATATCGTGATCGACAGCTACACCCATTTAACTTTCGCCCGCTACAGCCTGGAAAATAACGCCCAGGCGTGTCGGGATTTTCTTCTGGATGTCGTATTTCCGTGGGCCCGGCAGAATAGCCTGCACCTGCGAAAGATACTGACTGATCGTGGTGCAGAGTTTTTCAATTCGAAGGTACCCAACGAGTATCAAGCCTTACTTCGAGAGCAGGGAATCGAGCACCTCCTGGTGAAAGCGTATAACAGCGCGCAGCTGAATGGCCTCTGCCGCCAATTCGAAAAACTGGTTGAGACCGAGTTTTTCTCGTCAATTGCGCGCAGCAATCAGAACGCTCGCTTGTGGAAGCTGCAGGAGCGACTCGATCAATGGCTCGACGACTACAACAACAAGATTGCCCAGCCAGCCCGCTATTGCTACGGCAAGACTCCGGCTGAGACCCTGGCGGCTTCCCTGCACCTCTGCCCAACAACCTGATTCCATCCTCTTTCGGCCAAGCAGGATAGCGGTGCAAAAAAAAGGCCGCGAGCACTGCTCGCGGCCTTTGTTGTGCCTCACAGGTTACTACCTGATCAGAACATATATTGGAATCTCACAGCAAAGATATCGAGATCATCGTTGCCTACGAAATCGCCATCGTTATCGGCATAGATGTCGTTGTCGACACTCGTGTAGTTGGCGCGGAGAATGAAGTTATTGTTGATGTACCAGTTCACTCCCAGTGTGAAGTTGTCTGCCGAACCACCCTCGATACCGGCTGAGAGATCATTCAGGTCAAGCGTGCTGTAGCGTACTACGAGCTCCCACGCACCCTTGTTGGATGTGGGATAGACCCGGCCGAATTCACCGTCGGGAAGCGAGTACTCGCGCTCACCACCTGAGAGGAACCATGCGGCATTGACGTACCAGCCTGAGAACTCGGGATCTCCAAGGACATCATCATCATTTTCAGATACATCAGTCTTCATGTATTCCGCCTGGGCGTAGAAACGACCCTTCTTGACGGCGGCTTCGAGACCAATGGTATCGGCTGAGTCAGCGTCGAAGTTGCCCGTGTTCAGATAGCGCTCACCATCATCGCCGGGACCAAAGGCCCTGTAGATCTTCGATTCCGCGCGGGTACGAAACCTCAGGCGATCATCATCGGACTGCGTCGGCCGATTCTGGAAGGCAACACCAAGATGCAGGATGGTACTGCCATCGTCAGCAACGATCGGGCGGTAGACGCCGCGCGCGGTCCAACCGAATCGTTCACTTGCGCCCTCGCGGGCAGCTTCTACGTTGTATTCATCGCCGAAGACAGTGGCACCAACCATGTAGGCAGTATCCCAGTTGTTGACGCTCACGCCGATGCGCCGGCCCGGGCTGAAGACATCAGAGATCATCGAGCGCTCGATCAGGTTGACCCAGCGGGAGGTTGTTACCTCATCCATACTGAAGTTCGGCTTGTGATTGCCAACCTTGATCGTCGTGTTGCGAAATCCTGTGTAGGCGACCCAGGCGTCCTTAACCTCGGGCGCGGTAATTCCATCTTCCAGATCGGAAAAGTCAATATCGAGCTCGCCTTGCCAGTTCTTGTAGAAAATACCCTTGACGGCGAAGCGCAGACGGCGAAACTCCGTCTCGGAATATACGGAGTTCTGGTCAACCCCGTCTTGCGAGTTGGAGACGGCACCCGTGTCGAGCATTATGCGCCCATCCAACCAGTACTTAATGTTGCCATCAGCTGATTCGAAGGCCAGGTAGCCCATCTCGTGTTTAGCGTTCAGGGGCACCGCCTGCGTGCCTACTGGCTTGGTTTCGTCGTACGTATCAGGTACGCCCGAGTATTCTGACGACTGGGCATGTGCCAGTGAAGCGACAGACAGTGACAGGCCTGCGAACAGCAGCCCGGCTGTGAATTGCGATGATCTCATTTTGTTTGCTCCTTGATTTAGGCCAGGATTGGGAAGAAATAGTGTCAGGAAGACGGCGTTTCGGTGTCCGCGTGCAATGACTCACTACGCGACGACGTCAAAACAGACGTTCGCCTGGCCGCAGTCCGAGTCGTTGCTGGCAGTATCACCGCCATCTGTCCGTTTTTGTCCGTTTCTATATTAGGTCCAGGATTCGTAATGTTGTCCGACTCTCATGCATGCTTCTGGCTGACCTGCGCGTTTCTCTTTTCTGCGCTCATTAGTCGAATTAACACTATTTTCATAGACGTTCTGTAAACTATTGCAGATAGAAACATTGCTATATCGACGCATTATGGCACCGAGTTGTTCTGACACAATACGGATTAACCGATACAGTTATATGTGCAAGTGCAACCTTCTTATTCCGACATTTGATGTAGGTACATCACGCTTGAAGGGACAACCAAGTGAGACCCCTTCTGTTCTCCCCCCGTGTTTTGACAATTACTAAATAATTGCGGCCATTTTTGCCAACGATCGCTGCATTTGCAGCCGGTCTAAGGTAGCCTCTGGCGGGTGCGAATCTTGCTGATCATCATGCTGGCGGGGCTGATCGGAACTTGTTCGTCGCCGCCGTCCATTCTTGAGCAGGTACTCGAAACGGGTGTGCTTCGCGTGGTCACGCGTGACAGTCCCACCGCGTACACGATTACGCCTGACGGGCCGTCCGGCCCCGAGTACGATCTCGTTAAAGAGTTTGCCGACAAACTCGGCGTCGAACTGGTCATTGAAACCGTTGGCAGCGTCTCCGAAATTATGCCGAAGTTGTTGTCGGGTGATGCGCACATGGCGGCGGCCGGTTTGTCGATTACCGATTCGCGTCGTGAATACCTGAATTTCGGGCACCCCTACGAGTCCGTCGATGTGCATCTCATTTACAAGCTCGGCGATGGCAAGCCACGTTCCGTCGAAGACATTCTTGATCGGACTATCGAGATAGCCGCCGGCAGCAGTCACGTCGATCTGCTGGCCGCCCTGCAGACGACGTATCCCGAGCTAAGCTGGACCGAAAACGCCGATCTCGAGTTCGCCGAACTGCTTACCAAGGTGGCGGTGGACGAAGTCGACCTCACGGTTGCCGACAGCCTGGACTTCAATATACAACGCCATTTCTATCCGGATCTTCGCGTCGCACTCGACCTGAAAGTCGACGACCCGATCGCCTGGGCTTTTCCCAAGGGCGTGGCGGACTCCTTGCTTGCGCGTGCCGACCGCTTCCTGATTGGTATGGAGCGCAACGGCTACCTTGCGCAGGTGCATGATCGCTATTATGGGCATACTAACCAGTTCGACTACGTCGGTACTCGCAACTTCATTCGCCATTTCGAGAGCCGCCTGCCCCGCTACCGCGCCATGTTCGAACAGGCCGCTGAAGAATGGGGCATCGACTGGCGCCTGCTGGCGGCCATCGGCTACCAGGAATCGCACTGGCGCGCGAACGCCGTTTCACCAACCGGCGTGCGCGGCATCATGATGCTTACCCAGGCGACCGCTGATTACGTCGGCATTGAAGATCGCACGAACCCGGAAAGCAGCATATTTGGCGGTGCGCAGTATTTCCTCGCGGATGACCGAGCGGATTGCCGACAGCGTCCCCGAGCCCGACCGGACCTGGATGGCCATGGCAGCGTACAACGTCGGTTTCTACCATTTGAAAGACGCCATGATGATCACCGAGTGGCAGGGAGGCGACCCAAACACCTGGATCGATGTCAAAAAAGCGCTGCCCCTGAAGGCGCAACGCAAATGGTATTCGCGCGTACCCTACGGTTACGCGCGCGGCTGGGAACCGGTGCTGTACGTCGACAATGTCCGCCGTTACTACAACATCCTGCAATGGCTGACAGCCGATGAGGAGCCACTCGAGAGCGAAACGCCCGACGAGGATCCGGAGTCGCTGGAACTGGTCGAAGCCGATGCGCCGCAGGAATCGGCGTAAGGAAAAGCTATCGGCGGGCTTGAAAGAAAGCCTTCAAGAGCGCGCTGCACTCGTCCGCCAGCAATCCGCCGTTGATCTCAAAACGGTGATTGAGCGCTTTCGAATCTGACAGGTCCGCGGCACTGCCCAGTGCGCCGGCCTTGGCATCGTACGCCCCGAACACCACGCGACTGACACGTGCCTGCACAATGGCGCCCACGCACATGACGCAGGGCTCCAGCGTTACGTACAGCGTCGCGTTGGCAAGACGATAGTTGCCGAGGGATTCGGCGGCAGCTCGAAGCGCTACGATCTCGGCGTGGCCACTGGGATCGGAATCACTGATCGAGCGATTGTGGCCGGTCGCAATAACCTCACCGTCCGCAACAACCACGGCGCCCACCGGAACCTCACCCGCAGCGGCCGCTTGCCCGGCCTCGACCAGCGCGACACGCATCGCGGCCGTGTCAGCCTCGGACCAGCTCAAACGGCCTACTCCCACTCGATCGTGGCGGGCGGCTTGCCGGATATGTCGTAGACGACGCGGGAAATACCATCGACTTCATTAATGATGCGCAAGGACACGTGCTCGAGGAAATCGTAGGGCAATCGCGCCCAGCGCGCCGTCATGAAATCAATGGTCTCGACCGCGCGCAATGCAATCACATAGTCGTAGCGACGGCCGTCGCCCATGACACCGACCGAACGTACCGGCAGAAACACGGCGAACGCCTGGCTCGTTTTGTCATAGAGGTCGTGCTTGTACAGCTCTTCGATGAAGATATCGTCGGCCAGCTGCAGTTTTTCAACATAGTGGCGTTTCACTTCACCCAGCACGCGCACGCCAAGGCCCGGCCCGGGAAACGGGTGGCGGAAAACCATAGCGCGTGGCAGCCCGAGCTCCAGCCCGATTTTGCGTACCTCATCTTTGAAGAGTTCGCGCAGCGGCTCGACGAGTTTCATGCGCATGTGCTCGGGAAGACCGCCCACGTTGTGGTGCGACTTGATCACATGCGCTTTGCCGGTCTTGGCGCCCGCCGACTCAATGACGTCGGGGTAGATCGTGCCCTGCGCCAGCCAGTGCACGTCTTTGAGCTTCGCGGCTTCTTCTTCGAACACCTCGATGAACTGGCCGCCGATAATCTTGCGCTTCTCTTCCGGATCGGACACGCCGTCCAGCGCGCGGAAGAAACGTTCGGCCGCGTGCACACGAATGACGTTCACGCCAAGATGCTCGGCGAACAGCTCCATCACCTGGTCGCCTTCGTGGTGCCGCAGCAAACCGTGATCCACGAACACGCAGGTCAGCTGATCACCAATCGCCTCGTGCAGCAACGCCGCCACGACTGAAGAGTCCACACCGCCGGACAGACCCAGCAACACTTTGTCCTTGCCAACGTCGCGGCGCACTTTGTCGATTGCGTCCACCACGATGTGATCCGGCGTCCACTCGCACGCGCAGCCGCAGATATCGCGCACGAACCGCAGCATGATCTCCATGCCCTTGAGCGTGTGCGTTACCTCGGGGTGAAACTGCACGCCGTAGAAATGCCGGCTGCTGTCTTCCATCGCGGCGAGCGGTGAATTGCGACTGCTGGCAGTCGCCACAAAACCCGGCGGCAAACTTTCGACACGATCGCCGTGGCTCATCCACACTTTCAGCAACGATTCGCCTTCGACATCGCTGAGACCGCCGAACAAGCCGGAATGGTCCGGTGTGATTTCCGCATAACCAAACTCGCGGTGAATCGAGCCTTCGACTTTGCCACCGAGCTCGGCCGCCATCGACTGCATGCCGTAGCAGATGCCGAGTACCGGGACGCCGAGTTCGAACACGGTGTGCGACACTTTTGGCGGATCGTCGAGATTCACGGATTCCGGCCCGCCGGACAGCACCACACCGCGCGCGCCAAACGCCGCGATATCGTCGTCGGACATGTCCCAGGGATGAATCTCCGAGTACACGCCGCACTCGCGCACGCGCCTCGCAATCAACTGCGTGTACTGGCTACCGAAATCGAGTATCAGCAGCTTGTCGGCGTGAATGTCTGGATGCATGCGCTTAATTCTTGACGCGATAATTCGGTGCTTCTTTGGTGATCGTCACATCGTGCACGTGGCTTTCGGCCATCCCGGCCCCGGTGATGCGCACGAACTTCGGTTTGTTGCGCATCTCCTCGATGCTGGAGCAGCCCGTGTAACCCATTGCAGCACGCACGCCACCGATGAGCTGGTGCACGATCGCCACCATGCTGCCCTTGTACGCCACCCTGCCCTCGATACCTTCCGGTACCAGTTTCTCGAGCTCTTCGGTCGCGTCCTGGAAGTAGCGGTCCTTCGAGCCATGCGCCTGGCCCATGGCGCCCAGCGAGCCCATACCGCGGTATGACTTGTATGAGCGACCCTGGAACAGCTCGACTTCACCGGGCGACTCTTCGGTGCCGGCGAACAGCCCGCCGATCATCACCGAATACGCGCCGGCCACCAGCGCCTTCGAGATATCGCCGGAGTAGCGAATGCCGCCGTCGGCAATGAGCGGAATTTCGGATGCGCGCAGCGCCTCGGCCACTTCAGCCACCGCCGATATCTGCGGCACGCCAACGCCGGCGACGACGCGCGTGGTGCAGATCGAACCAGGTCCAATGCCCACCTTGACGCCGTCAGCGCCGGCTTCTACCAGTGCCAGTGCCGCGTCGCCCGTTACAATGTTGCCGCCGATCACCTGGATGTCCGGGTGTGCGGTTTTAACGCGGCGTACGCGTTCAAGCACGCCTTTTGAAAAACCGTGCGACGTATCGACGACGATCACATCGACACCGGCTTCGGCCAGCGCCGCCACGCGCTCATCGGTATCGTAACCGGTGCCGACCGCCGCTCCGACGCGCAGCGCGCCGCTGCTGTCTTTACACGCCAGCGGGAAATCCTTGGCCTTTTGAAAGTCCTTGGCCGTGATCATGCCCTTCAGCTCGTAGTCGTCGCCGACGACCAGCACTTTCTCGATACGGTGCTGATGCAATAACGACAACACCTCTTCTTCGTCAGCGCCCTCGCGCACGGTAACCAGCCTGTCCTGGGGCGTCATCACGTTCGATACCGGGGCGTCGAGCTGCGTTTCGAAACGCAAGTCGCGGTGGGTCACGATGCCGACGGTGCGTTTACCATCGACAACCGGCACCCCGGAGATGCCCATGGCGCGGGTCAGCTCGATGACCTCGCGAATGCTCATGTCCGACGATACGGTGATGGGATTTCGGACCATGCCGGATTCGAACTTCTTGACCATCCGCACCTGCTTCGCCTGCTCCTCGACGGCCATGTTCTTGTGAATAATGCCGAGGCCACCCTCCTGTGCCAGTGCGATCGCGAGCCGTGCTTCGGTGACCGTGTCCATCGCCGCCGAGAGCAGCGGAATGCTCAGGCGAATCTCGCGGGTCAGGCGCGTGCTCAGGTCGACCTCACGCGGCAACACATCGGAGTACCCGGGTTGCAGGAGGACGTCGTCAAAGGTCAGGGCTTCCTTGGCAATACGCATGAAACTCTTCAGTTGGTGGCGGTTAATCGATCAATTGTACGCGCACGCGAATTGCGGGTAAACGATATACTCACCCGATGCCCGCAGAAGCCGCCATTACCGTCAGCCAGCTCAACAAACGCGCGAAAACACTGCTTGAACAGGGTTTCGGCCGGCTCTGGGTCGAGGGCGAGATCTCCAACCTGTCGCGGCCGGCCTCCGGGCACATCTATTTCAGCCTGAAAGATGACAAGGCGCAGGTGAGCGCAGCCTGGTTTCGCCAGCGCCAGCGCGGGCCTGCCGTGCGCTTCAAGGACGGTGACCGGGTCCTCGCTTACGCGCGAGTCAGCCTGTATGAGGCCCGCGGCAACTACCAGCTCATCGTCGAGCAGATGGAGCCCGCCGGTGAGGGCGTGCTCAAGCGGCGCTTCGAGGCGCTAAAGCGGAAGCTCTATGAAGAAGGCCTGTTCGATGAGGATCGCAAGCAGGCATTACCGGTGCTCCCGCAGCGCATCGGGGTCATCACCTCACCGAGTGGTGCCGCGATTCGCGATATCTTGAGCGTCCTGGCTCGACGCTTCCCCGCCGTGCCGGTCGTCATTTACCCGGCCGCCGTGCAAGGTGATGCCGCACCCGCGGAATTGATGGCGGCACTGGCGACGGCCGTCGAGCGTAACGAGTGCGACGTGTTGATCATGGGCCGCGGCGGCGGTTCGCTCGAGGACCTCTGGGCTTTCAACGATGAGTCGCTGGCGCGCGCTATTGCCGACTGTCCGCTGCCGGTGATCAGTGCCGTCGGCCATGAAGTCGATTTCACCATTGCCGATTTCGTCGCCGACGTGCGCGCACCGACACCGTCGGGCGCCGCTGAGCTGGTGGTACCTGACCAGCACGCCTGGCTGCACCGCATCGCAACTCTCGCGGTACGCATCGGGCGCATCGGCGAGCGTAACGTCGAAGACAAAGCACAGGAGCTGGACTGGCTCGGCAGGCGCCTCATGGCGGCAAGCCCGGCAGCCACGCTGCGGCGGCAGCGAGATGCACTGCGCGAGAATAACGGTCGCCTCGTCGCCGCGTTACGCCAACAGCTGCTGGCACAGAAAAACCAGCTGCAGAGCGTGAGCTCGGAGCTGCTGCAGCAATCCCCGGCGTTGTCCGTGCAGCGCTCGATCGCGCAACTTGCCAAACTGCAGCAGCGACTTGCTACACGCATGCGTAGCCAGGTATCGGACGTCGAACATCGCATCGCACTGCTGGGCCGCGGCCTGCACTCGGTCAGCCCGCTGGCAACGCTGGATCGTGGCTATGCTGTTTTGCAGGACGCCGCCACCGGCAAAGTGTTGCTGCACGCCGACGAGGTCGATATTGGCAACGATATCCGCGCACGGCTGTCGAAAGGTGAACTGGTTGCAACGGTCAAGAAGGTCATCAATGAAGATTAAGAAAATTCTGCTGGCCGCCGTTTGGCTGGTCATCGCGGGCGGCGCAAGTGCTGCGATCGAGCATGCACCCTGGCCCGGCGGCATCGCTGTTATCGAGCTCGGGCCCGCCGCTGCACCCGCGCCCGCAGTGACTTTCAACGACCGGCCGGTGCTGGTGATGCAACGCGAGCAGCAGTGGCATGCTGTCGTCGGTATACCCCTGGATACGGCGCCGGGCGAAGCCAACATTCAGGTCGGTGACCGGCGCGTTGCTTTTGATGTCGTTCCGCATGCCTACCGCGAACAGCGACTGACCGTAAAGAACAAGAGCCATGTCAGCCCGGATCCTGAACAGCTCGAGCGCATAGGCAGGGAAAGGACGATCATCGATGCAGCCCTCGGTAACTTCCGCGGCGTTGATACCGATGGCGTCGAGCTTGCTGCCCCGGTCGAGGGTCGTCGCAGTTCGAGCTTCGGGTTGCGGCGATTCTTCAACGAGCAACCGCGTTCACCGCACAAGGGCATGGACATTGCCGCTGCTGCTGGCACGCCGATCGCGGCGCCGCGCGCAGGCATCGTCACCGCCACCGGTGCTTACTTTTTTAACGGTAACACCGTCATCGTGGATCACGGACAGGGCTACGTGACGATGTACTGTCACTTAAGTGAAATCGCCGTTACCGAGGGTCAGGCGCTGGCCGTTGGTGAGATCATTGGTGCCGTTGGCGCTACCGGGCGAGTGACCGGACCGCACCTGCACTTCGGCACCTATCTTAACGGCACGGCCGTCGACCCCGAGCTCCTGCTGCAATAGTGACGCGCGGACTAGACGCAGTCAGTGCCGTCGAGGAATTCGCACAGCACCGGTCGAAACGCGTCCATCTCGACGAGGAATGAGTCGTGCCCGCGAATGCAGTCGAGCTCGACAAACTTCGTGTCCATGCACACTTCGGCGAAGCCCGCGGCGAGCTCACGTTGCTGTGCAATCGGAAACAGGATGTCCGTCCGCACGCCGATCACCAGTGAGCGCTGGAGTTTCAAGCGCCTGAAACCGGACTTCAGCGACCCGCCGTATTCAGCGAGATCAAACAGGTCGGACGCGTGCGACAGGTACAGGTAGCAGTTCGGATCGAACGTGCCGGTGAATTTCTGGGCATGGTTTTCCAGGTACGACTCCACCGCAAACTCGGCGACGAACTGGTCTTCGATGCGCTCGTGCGACGTTGAGCGCTCGCGACCGAAGCGCTGCACCCACTCCTCTGCAGAACGATAGGTAATCATGCCGAGCTTGCGCGCGAGACGCTGCCCCGTTATCGGTGGCTTGCCGAGCTTGTAATTGCCCTTTTTCCATTTCGGGTCCGAGCGGATCATCTCGCGCTGCAGCGAGCGCACTGCGATCGAAAACGGCATGTGCGCGGGTCGCCGAAGAAATCGACACAAACGCGCGCGTGGACTCCGGGTGACGTACGCATAACGCCAGGCCGCTCATGCCGCCCATCGAACAACCCACGACAGTGTGCAACTGCTCGATGCCGAGATGCCTGACAACCAGCCAGGCCGATTCGGCGATGTCTTCCAGGGTCAGCACCGGAAAGGCGAGACGATAGGGCGCGCCGGTCGCCGGATTCGTTGATGCGGGGCCCGTCGAGCCAAAACAGCTGCCGAGTGAATTCACGCAAATAACGAAGTACCGATCGGTATCAAGCGCCAGTCCCGGAGCCGATCATCTCTTCCCACCAACCCGGTGCCGGATCTGCGGCTGAGGACGAGGCATGTGCCGACGGCGACAGCCCGGCAAAAATCAGTATGCCGTTGTCTTTCGCTTCATTGAGTTGGCCCCAGGTTTCGTACGCGAGCGTCGGCGACTCCAGCACGCCGTCGCGGTGCATGCGGAATGGCCCCTCAAACGTGACGAACTGCGTTGCCGAACTCATTTAAAGCTGCCTCCTGCTGCCAAGTATAGCCGCACGGGCTATTTCTTGACGCGCTTCATCAACCGCTTGCGCTTATTGTTCCTGCCGCGGTGTCAGCTTGTTGCGCCGGCCCTTGTAGGGGTTGTCGCTGGTTTTGAAGGCCATTCGGACCGGCGTGCCCTTGAGCTTGAATGCCTTGCGAAAACGATTCACCAGGTAGCGCCGGTAGGCTTCCGGCAACTTCTCGGTTTGATTGCCGTGAATGACAATAACCGGCGGATTGCGGCCGCCCTGGTGGGCATAACGCAATCGAATACGACGGCCGCGGACCATCGGCGGCGCATGTGCCATCACGGCGGCTTCAAGCTCGCGCGTCAGCTCGGTCGTGGAGAGATCGCGCATCGCGGCGCTGTAGGCGCGCTCAACGGCCGGCAACAGATCGCCGACCGCGGTGCCGTGCAGGGCGGAAACGGTGATGCGTTCGGCAAAATCGAGAAACGGCAGGCGTCGTTCGAGGTCGTCACGCACCTTCTTGCGCTGCTCGGCGGGCAAGCCGTCCCACTTGTTGGTTACGATGACCAGTGCCCGGCCGCGTTCCAGCACCAGTCCAAGCAGGCTTACATCCTGCTCGGTAACGCCTTCCTGCGCATCGAGAACGGCAATCACCACCTGCGCCTGCTCGATCGCCTGCAGCGCTTTGACGATGCTGAATTTCTCGATTGCCTCGCTCACTCGGGAGCGACGACGAATACCGGCCGTGTCGATCAACACGTACTTGCGATCATTGCGCTCGAACGGCACCGCAACACTGTCACGTGTCGTTCCCGGCTGGTCGAAGACCACGAGACGCTCCTCGCCCAACAACCGATTCGCCAGCGTCGACTTGCCCACGTTAGGCCGGCCAACCACCGCAATGCGCAGCTCTTTGTCGTCGTCGTCCTCTTCTTCTTCCTGAGGCGGCTCGACGTCGAAGTCGCTGAGCACCGCCTCGATCAGCGCGCTGATTCGGTCGCCATGCGTCGCCGAGACAGCGACGGGCTCGCCCAGCCCCAGGGCATGAAACTCCCCGCTCGCGATCGCCGCATCCAGCCCTTCGGCCTTGTTGACCGCCAGCCAGGTCTTCTTGGAGTGTTTTCTGGCCAGGTCGGCGACGTGCTCGTCGGCCGCGGTCAGGCCGCTGCGTCCGTCGACCATGATGATCGCGGCGTCTGCTTCCTTAAGCGCACGCACGGTCTGCTCGACCATGGCCTCTTCGATACCGACTTCACCACCGGCAACACCGCCGGTATCAATAACCAGGTAGGGAATCGGGCCAAGCCGGCCGAAGCCGTACTGCCGATCGCGCGTCAGCCCCGGATAGTCGGCGACCAGCGCGTCACGCGAGCGCGTCAGACGATTAAAAAGTGTCGACTTCCCGACATTGGGCCGGCCGATCAGCGCGATGACGGGAAGCATAGCGGTACACCTTTACCTCGTCCGGTCAGGACTTGTCGGACGCAATATCAGGAGCGCTGCGTTTCGGCCGGGTATCGACCGCTTCAAAGACCGCAAGCTTACCGCCGTCCGTCTGCACGTACAGGCGGTTTGCGACCACCACCGGTGCGTTACTGATCGCCGCACTGCCGACTTTGACCCGGGCGACCGGCACACCGGTCACATTACTGAAAAAGTGCACGTAGCCCTCGAGGTCGCCAACCGCAACTGTCGTGTAAAACGGCACCGGCACCGTGGCTTCTCGCCGCAATAAATCATCATTGCGCCAGGTTTCCGTGCCGTCGTTTCTCGCCATCGCGATAATCTCGCCGTCGTCACGTGTTGTGTAAACGCTGGACCAGTCGGCGGCAGCACCGGCAAACGACGACACCTCGCGACTCCAGAGCACCTGGCCCGATTCGGCGGCGATTGCGCCGAGGCGGCCGTGATACCCGACGGCATACAGGTCCTGACCCACCACAGCGAGCTGCCCGTCAATGTCTGACAGGCGATCCAGGTCCGAACGCCCGGTCGGTGGCGACAGTAATGACTCCCAGACGACGTCGCCGTTATCGATATTGACGGCGACGAGACGGCCGTTATCAAAACCAGTAATGAGGTTGTTGCCGACCACGACCGGGCTGGCCGAACCACGCACCGTCAGCGCGGGCGTCGATTGCTCAAACTTCCAGCGCGGGCGTCCGTCAAAAACGGAATAGGCCAGCAAGCGATTGTCGATGGTCTGCACCACCACGAACTCGCCGCTGATCGCAGGCCGCGCAAGCGACTCGCCCTCGATGTAGGCGCGCCACCGTTCGTCGCCCGTTGCTGCATCCAGCGCCACGGCGAAACCGTCCTTGCTGGTCACGACGACCAACTCCCGGCCAATGCCAGGGCCCGCGGATAAATCGGTATCCAGCTTCTTGCGCCACAGCAGCGTGCCCTGCTCCGGATCGAAGGCCGAGACGACGCCATCGGCGCTGGCCGCGTAAATTCGATTGCCGTCGCCGACGGGCCGCAAAGCAACCCGCTGAAACTCCGCTGCTTCACCGAGTTTCGCGGTCCACAGCCGCTTGACCTTCAGGGTCTCCTGAAAACTGACGAGCTCTTTTGGTTCGAGCTCCTTTTCGTCCTTGCTGGTGAAAATGCCACAGGCGGTCAACGCGGTGGTCGCGAACAACACGCACAACAGGCGCAACGGTGTGTTCACTCAGTGGCCTCTTCGACGGCGGGAGTTGCGGCTGCGGCCGGGTCCGTGGCGGCAGCCGGCTCGTCAGTTTTGATTTCCGGCAAGTCCAGCGCTTTCCACTGCACCAGCCGCTGATCAACCGTGCCCTGCGCCAGCGGGTCCATGAGCACCTGCTGGTAGGCCGCCTGCGCATCAGCAATCCGATCCAGCGCGCTGTACGCGTCGCCCAGGACTTCACCGTATGCGGCCGCAAAGGCCGTGTTTTCCTGCCCTTCGAGCAGGTCCACGACTTCCTGCGCCTTGTCCTGATACAGCAAGATCTTCGCAAGACGAAGTCGCGCCACGTGCTTCAGTTCAGGGCCGCTGCTGCCCGCAAGCAGTTCCTGCAGCGCGTCGGCTGCATCCTGGTCACGGTTCTTGTCCATGTACAGACGCGCGATAGCGAGCTTCGCCTGCGCCGAGTACGGTGTGTCGGAAAATTCGGCATGCAGTCTGCCAGCAACGACTTCGGCGTCATCGAGGTCACCGTCAACGACATAATCGGTGAGTTCCTGATACAACGACGATGCCTCGAGCTGTGACTGCAGTTTGCTGTTTTTATAATAGTTAAAACCGAACAGCAGAAGCGCGCCGGCCGCAACGCCGAGAATCACGTAGCCGCCGTATACCGACCACCAGTTGCGCATCTGTTCAATCTGTTCTTTTTCGGAAAGTAAATCGTCCACAACACACCCTTTAATGTTTTTTGCAATGGCGCCTGCCGTTGCCTAATTCAGTTTGCCCGCCAGCACTTTTGCAAGATCGTCCAGCGCGACACTGGTCTGTTCCTCATCACTGCGCAATGGCTTCAGACCGATGCGCCCTTCACTGAGTTCCTGTTCACCAAGAACCAGCGCATAGCGCGCCTCGCTCTTGTCCGCACGCTTAAGCTGCGACTTGAAACTGCCACCGCCCAAATTCATTGCCACGCGAATACCCGGAATCCGGTCGCGCAGCTCCTCAGCCAGCGTAAACGCCCGCTGCAGAGTTCCGTCACCAACGGCGGCGAGATAGACATCTGCCGCCTGTGACGGCGCCTTGCCACCGCAAGCCTCGAACAATGCGACGAAGCGCTCGATGCCCATCGCCCAGCCGATGGCAGGCGTTGGTCGGCCACCCAGTTTCTCGACGAGGCCGTCGTAGCGCCCGCCGGAACAAACCGCTCCCTGCGACCCGAGCGCATCGGTGACCCACTCGAACACAGTCCTCGAGTAGTAATCGAGACCGCGCACCAGTCTTGGGTTCACGGTGTACTCGATGCCCGCGGCATCCAGCAGCACCCGGAGCCCGGCAAAATGCTCAGCCGACGTGTCATCAAGGTAGTCCAGCATCACCGGTGCTGCCTCAACGATGTCCTGCAGATCCGGGTTCTTGCTGTCGAGTATCCTGAGCGGGTTTTGCTCAAGGCGGCGAATACTATCCTCATCCAGCTGATTTTTCACGTCCGAGAAGTACTCCACCAGGGCCTGCCGGTAGCGCTGCCGCGATTCGGGAACCCCCAGCGAGTTGATTTCGAGCTTGATGCGCTCAATACCGAGACGCTGCCACATCCTGGCGCTCATGATGATGAGCTCGGCATCCACATCCGGCCCGTCGTAGCCGAGCGCCTCGACATCAAACTGGTGAAACTGCCGGTAGCGGCCCTGCTGCGGCTTTTCGTAGCGAAACATCGGCCCGCTGGTCCAGAGCTTCTGGCGCTGATTGTGCAGCAAGCCATTGGTCATGCCCGCGCGCACCATGCCCGCCGTCGCCTCCGGTCGCAGCGTCAGGCTCTCGCCATTGCGATCGGGAAACGTGTACATCTCTTTCTCGACGATGTCGGTGACTTCGCCAATCGAGCGTTTGAAAAGGTCCGTGTACTCGAGCAGCGGCAGCCTGATCTCGCTGTACCCGTACGACTCGACGATCTCGCGCACCACCGATTCCAGGTAACTCCAGGTACCTGATACCTCGGGCAGGATGTCGTTCATTCCACGAATGGCTCTCGGCTTCACGTCAGTCGCCAGTGATGGTGAAGCGCACACGGCCAAGCCGGTCGGCGGGACCAATGTCGTAAGCCGAACCATTGACACGCAGCGTGACGTTGCCGGCATTGCCAAAGAGCACATTAAACGGCGCGACGCCGCTAAGCTCGACCGTACGGCCATCATGACCCTGGTCGAAGTACAGCCGGCGGCCACTGCCATCTGAAATTTCCGTCCAGCAGTCACCGCTGAACGTCAGTAAAAGTGTGAGCTCACCTTCATTGGGAGCCGCCGTCGCGGGCACCTGCGCTGCCGGCACGACCGTTGCCGCCTCCGCCACCGGCTCATCCGCCGCCTCCGGGACCTCGGCGACCGCCTCCGACGCGGCGTCGGTAAGCCCGGCCGCATCGTCGCGCAACTCGATAGCCACCGTATTGTCCTGCGGTATCGTGTTCTCCGACGTCGGAGCATCCGGCTGTTGGTCCGACAGACTGAACATCTCGGGCCGGTTGGAAATTACCCAATACACCGTCGCAGCAATAATGATGAGAACAATGACCGCAATCCAGGGCCCGGGCGACATCTCTCGTCGTGGTCGCGGCCGCGCTTTGAATACCGGCTGCGCATCGGCAGCCGCCAGCTCATCGTAGTCGCTCACTAGCTCGTCCGCGTTGACGCGCACCATTTGCGCGTACTTGCGGATATAACCCTTGGCAAAAACCTGCGCACCCAACAACTCGAATTCGTTGCGCTCGAGCGCCTCGACTTTCTGCTCACTGATATGCAGCTCTTTGGCAATCTCCGCGACTGAGACGCCCTGTTCCTGTCGCGCCGTCAGCAGGCGCTCGCCACAGCGCGGCCCGATCAGATCGATCTGTCCGCCTTCGTCCTGCGGCTTGTCTTTGTCCTTCGGCTTGTCTTTCTTGTCCGTCATGTCAGCCCGCTTCCATTGCCTTTCTTGCTTCAGGTGATTGCGGGAACTCGCGCAACAGACGCTCGATGTAATCCTGCTGCGCGCGCTCGTCGCCGAGCTTTGCCTCAATCTCGGAACCGAGATATAAAACTCCGGCGGTATGCTTGTTGGCGGTCATAAAGCGCTGCAAAAACGCGCGCGCGCTCAAATAATCTTCCGTCTTGTATTTCAGCAGGCATAGCTGCAATAACGCCTCGCCATAGTCCATACGAACTTGCAGCGCCTGGCGGAAAAACTCCTCGGCTCGTCTTCAGGTCGGGCTTTTGTACCAGGCAAACACCCGCGTTGGTCAACGTGACTTCCGCGTTGTCGTTTTCGGGATGCCGCGCCGCTTTTTCAAAATTCTCAGCAGCACCCGCGAAATCTTTCTGGTTACAGAGGAATACCGCGTAGGTGTTGCGAATCTCGAAATTGCGTGGCGCGACCTGCACGGCTTTCTCGTAATTCTGCGTGGCCAGGCGCAAATTGCCCAGCGCCTCATAGGCAAGCGCCAGCGTCGCGTAGGAACCTGCGCGAGCCGGGTCAAGTTTGACTGATAGCAACAACCGGTCGCGCGCCAGCTCGTACTGGCCGTTCTGGTAATAACGGGCGCCCAGCTGATAGTTCAGCTCCGCGGCCTCTGAGTTATTGGCCTCGCGCGGCGCGGTCCCGGTCGTCGTCGAAATGCAGCCCGCCAACAATACGCAACACAAGGTCAGCGCCGGAACGTTCCTGGTCATAGTCATACCGATGCCATCCCCATATTCGTCTTGCCGGTTTTTTTGCCGCTGATGCTCTTTTGACCCAACGGGTTTGTCACGCGATCGCTGACTTTACCAGCCAGCTGTCCGCACGCTGCATCAATATCGTCGCCACGCGTCTTCCGTGTCGTCGCCACCATGCCGCGTTGCCGCAGGCGATTCTGGAAATGCATGATGGTGTCGACCGATGAGCGCTTGAAGCGCGTGCCTGGAAAAGGATTAAACGGGATGAGATTCACCTTGGCGGGTTTATCCGACAACAGATCAGCTAATTCATCAGCGTGCACCAATGAATCATTGACCCCCCGCAACATTACGTACTCGAACGTAATAAAACGGTTGGCGTGCTTTGCAGCGTACTGCCAACAGGCGTCGAGCAGTTTTTCGATCGGATGCAGCTTGTTGACCGGCACGAGAACATCGCGCAGTGCATTATTCGGGGCGTGCAAAGACACGGCCAGCGAGACGTTGCAATCGTCAGCGAGCTTGTTGATGTGCGGCACGATACCCGACGTACTAACCGTAACGCGGCGCCGCGACAGTCCGTATGACCAGTCCGATACCAGTAGTTGCAGAACGGCCAGTACGTTGCGGTAGTTCGCGAGCGGCTCGCCCATGCCCATGAAGACGACATTACTGACCGCAGATTCGCCGTTGTGACGACGCGGCAATTCCTTGATGGCATGCCAGACCTGACCGACGATTTCTGCGCTCGTCAGATTGCGATTAAAGCCCTGTGCGCCGGTTGCACAGAACGCGCAGTCAAGCGCGCAGCCGACCTGCGAGGAGATGCACAGCGTGCCCCTGGCCGGCTCCGGAATAAACACGGTTTCAACAGCCTGTCCCGAACCGCTGGCGAACAACCATTTGACGGTGCCGTCGGCCGAATCAGAACGCGACACGGTCTGTGGCGGCACCACTTCGGCCACTTCGTGCAAAGTTGCGCGCAGCGACTTCGCGAGATCGGTCATCTCGTCAAAGTCGGTAACACCGCGCTGATGTATCCACTGCAGAACCTGCCGCGCGCGAAACGGCTTCTCCCCGCTTGCCGCAAAGAACTGCTCGAGATCATCTTGCGACAATCCAAGCAGGTTCGTTTTTGCGTTGGCGGCGGTCACGGTGTCGTATCCGCTTAGCGGGTTCTCGGGCAAACGCCGTCGTCGCCGAAGAAAAAGGCGATTTCCACGGCCGCGGTCTCGGCAGCGTCGGAACCGTGCACCACGTTTTCTTCGATGCTGGCCGCGAAGTCCGCACGAATCGTGCCGGGGTCGGCATCGGCCGGATTGGTGGCGCCCATGATCTGGCGGTTCTTTGCAATCGCGCCTTCACCCTGCAGGGCCTGCACCACCACGGGACCGGACGTCATGTAACTGACGAGGTCGTTAAAAAACGGCCGCTCCTTGTGCACCGCGTAGAAACCCTCGGCCTGCTCCTTGCTCAGGTGCATCATGCGCGCAGCCACGATTTCCAGGCCGCCTTTCTCGAAACGACTGTAGATCTCTCCAATCAGGTTCTTCTGTACGCCATCCGGTTTGATGATGGAGAGGGTTTTCTCAACGGCCATGTGTTGCGTCCTTTGGTTATATGAGTGATGAAGGTCAGCGCCCGCCGGTTGCGACGGGCGAAACAGTGTTAACCCTTGATTCTACTACGGTGTTGTCAGACGTTGAAGCTTTCGCCGCAGCCGCATTCGCCCGAGATATTGGGGTTACGGAAGCTAAAGGCCTCATTGAGACCGTTCTTGACGAAATCAACCTCGGTACCGTCGATCAGCGCCAGCGCGTCGGGATCAACGACGACCTTGACACCCTGGTCCTCGAAGACGACGTCGGCCGGGTCGATTTCCTCGGCGTAATTGATGACGTAGGAATAGCCGGAACAGCCCGTCTGCGTCACGCCGAGGCGCAACCCGACGCCCGAGCCGCGTTTCTCGAGGTGGTTACGGACACGCTGGGCGGCCGATGGAGTTAGCGATATCGCCATTGCTTAAGATCTCTTTTAAGGTTTCGACTATGAAAGTGCGCTGCCGCCGCCAATACTGCGCCCAAGCGCTCGCACCGCATCTTCTAAGACCAGTATACGTCCGGTTTTCTCCACAGGTACAGATAGATCGTCGATTATGTCTGTTGCCGCGAAACTGCCGAGGTCAGCAACGGGGCGGCCTTCCCAGCCGCGGCAAAATGCCTCACAGGCCGCAATAACGTGCGGGCAGGCGTATGCCCGGAAATGCAGCGCTTCGATGCGCCCGTCAGCATGGCGGGCCGCCAGCCGCAGCCGTATGCCCTGGCCCTCAGAATCGACGACGGCGGCGTCCGGCAAATCGCCTCCATGCGCGGCATTCAGAAACAGCTCGCGCACTGCAGCGCTGTAGGGATCGCCGCTCACGCGGCAGCCGACGGTGCGAGCGCCCGCAGTCGTGTGACAGCTTCGCTGTAGCGCTGCGCCGCGAACTCGACGTCCTCGGCAGTCGTTGGCCGCCCCATACTGAAGCGAATGGAACTCTGCGCAAGGTCATCGCTGCGGCCGAGCGCGCGCAATACATAAGACGGCTCCTGGCTCTGTGAGTTGCAGGCCGACCCGGTGGCGACGCATAGCGGCTCCAGCGCCAGCAGCAGACTTTCTCCCTCTACGCCCTCGACGCTGACGTTGAGAATGCCGGGGAAGCCGCCGTCGAGGTCGCCGTTCACGACCAGCCCATCGATTGATTTGATGCCCGACCAGAGCACACCGCGCAGGTTAACGAGCTTGTCGAAATCAGCGTGCAGGCGAGTTGCCGCAATCTCCGCCGCGCGACCCAGGCCGGCGATCAACTCGACGGGCAAGGTGCCAGGCCGCAGACTACGTTGTTGCCCACCGCCGAACAGCAGCGGTTCGACGTGGCAACCGGGACGGTCGGCGACGTACAGCGCGCCGATACCTTTTGGCCCGTAGAATTTGTGCGCCGTCAGCGACAGCATATCGACGGGCAGTGCTTGCAGATCGACAGGCACTTTACCAAGCGCTTGCGCCGCGTCGACATGGAACAGTACGTCATGCTCACGACAGACAGTGCCGAGTGCCTCGATATCCTGAATCACGCCGGTCTCGTTGTTGACGAACATCACGGAGGCCAGCTGGCTGTCGGGTCGCAACGCGGCGGCCAGCGTCTCGGGTTGCAGCTGACCCTTGCTGTCGGGCGTCAGCCAGGTCACCTCGAAACCCTCCTTTTCGAGCTGGTGAAACGCATCGGTCACGGCTTTGTGTTCGGTCGGCATCGTCACCAGGTGTTTGCCCCGATGCGCGCGATAGTGTGCTGCACCGATGATCGCCAGGTTATCGGACTCCGTGGCGCCGGACGTCCAGATCAGTGTTCGCGGGTCGATATTCAGCAGCGCGCCGAGCTGTGACTGTGCCGTTTCGATAAGCGCCCGGCTCTGCCTGCCGGCCAGGTGGTTTGACGACGGATTCGCAAACGCTCGCGTACGGCACTCGAGCATCAGTTCGGCGACTTCCGCATCGACCGGCGTCGACGCCGCATAATCCAGGTACAGCATTTCAGGCGGCATCAACCCTCCCCCCTGTCGCGCTCCACAGCTGTCAGAAAGCCGCGCAAAATATTCACTTCATTTTTGTCCGGGCGAATCCGCATGAACAGCCGCCGCATGCGGCGCATCAGGTGCCGCGGGTTGTCCGGATCCAGAAAGCGAATGTCGCGCAGCACTTGCTCCAGGTGCTCATAAAAATGCTGCATTTCCTCGCCGGTGGCAGGCGGCGCCTCGGTTTCGAAACTCGGCAGCGCGTCCTGTCGGCTTGCAACCCGCAACTCGTACGTCAGTACCTGCACCGCCATCGCCAGGTTCAGCGAACTGAAGGCCGGATCGGTCGGAATGGTCAGCAGCGTATGACAAAGATCCAGATCTTCATTTTGCAGCCCGCTTTTCTCAGGGCCAAAGACTGCGGCCACTTTGCCGCCCTCGCTCTCAACGAGCAGGCGCTCGGCGCACTCGCGCGGCTGCATGGTCGGCCAGGCGATCGTGCGGGCGCGGGCGCTGGCACCGGCGACGTAAACGCAGTCCGTGAGCGCCTCAGCAAGCGTCGGCACAACAATGGCCTGATCGAGCACATCGGTCGCGCCTGACGCCCGCGCTGTCGCATCCTCGTGTGGGAAGTACCGCGGATTCACGAGCGCAAGATCCTTGAGCCCCATGTTCTTCATGGCGCGCGCTACGGCCCCGATGTTTCCCGGGTGCGTGGTTCCAACAAGTACGATTCGAATCGACATGATTGACACAGGCCTCTAAAAGTCCGGTATTCTAGCGCCCCAGTGGGCCGCGCCGACAGTGCCCTTGGGGTTTTCGCGCGCGAAATGCCCAGTTCTTTTACAACGACGGAATCGTCTCATGCATGCACTACTCAACGTAGCGGTAATGGCTGCGCGCCGCGCAGGTGCCGTGTTGATCAGAAACCTGGTCAAACTCGAGAAGCTCAAGGTCGAGGTCAAAGGGCATAACGATTACGTCAGCGAGGCAGATCGCGCGGCCGAGCGCGCTGTCATCGATGTCATTCAAAAGCATTATCCCGAGCACGCCATCCTGGCTGAAGAGTCCGGTGCGGTGGGCGATGCCAGTTCCGATACGCTCTGGATCATCGATCCGCTCGACGGCACTACCAATTTCCTGCACGGTTTCCCGGTCTTCGCGGTGTCGATTGGCGTACAGGTTGCCGGTCGCATGGCCCATGCCGTCGTGTACGACCCGATGCGCCAGGAACTCTTCACCGCCACGCGCGGCGCCGGGGCGCAACTCGACAATCGCAAGATCCGCGTCAGCGGCCAGCTGGAAATGGAGCGCGCGCTGATCGGCACCGGCTTTCCGTTCCGCCAGGCCGACGCCGAGATGGACCCCTATCTCCGCATGTTGGGCAAAGTCGTCAGGAATACCTCGGGCGTGCGTCGACCGGGCGCCGCCGCGCTCGATCTTTGCTACGTCGCCGCCGGACGCCTCGACGCTTTCTGGGAAACCGGCCTCGCACCCTGGGATCTCGCGGCCGGTTCACTGATCATCCGCGAGGCGGGCGGCATTATTAGCGGGCTCGATGGCAGCGAGGACTACCTCGAGACCGGCCACGTCCTCTGTGGAACACCGAAGATCTACTCCGGTATCGCCAAACTCTGTGCAAACGAAATCAAGGCGATCGTGCCACAGTCCTAGTCAGACTGTCCGGCACCAACCTTCTTCATCTTCACGGCAGCGGCGATCGCGCAGTATGTCTCAGTCGCTCAGACAATCTGCGATAACTCGCTTGGTGAGACATACTGCACACTCGCCGCCCTGGACCGCGATATGGATTCCGGCAAGCGGACGAGAAGTTCGTTGGCGAGACATAAAGCGAGCGCCAGCGAGACAGTCCGCCAACGAACTTGTCGGCCGATTGCCCATGCCACCGTGCGCGATCGCCGCTTTACCAAGTGCTGATAACGCGGCCGGTCTCGCTTGCGTAAAGGTTGGTGGTGGCGGTTAGTCTTACGGGAGGTCGTCGATCAGACTCGGATCTTTGATCGGCTCGATCAGATCCTGTGCATTGACGTTGAGTACCAGTGCCGTTGCGCTCGCGGTGTAAATCGACGAATAGGTACCGACGACGATGCCGACAATCAGAGCGATCGAAAATGGCGCAATCGACTCGCCGCCCAGCGTCAGCAATGCAACTAACACCAGCAAAGTCGTAAGACCGGTGATTAATGTGCGCGCCAGCATCTCGTTGATCGAAATGTTCATTGCTTCCTCGGCCGACACACCCCGCAGTGCGAAGAAGTTTTCGCGAATGCGATCGAATGCGACAACGGTGTCGTTCAACGAGTAACCGATGACAGCCAGCAGCGCAGCGACGACCGTAAGATCGAATGGCAGGCCGAAAATCGAGAAAAACCCGACGGTGACAATCGCGTCGTGCGCCAATGCCGCAACAGCGCCGGCAGAGAACTTCCACTGAAAGCGAATCATCACGTAGAAGAAAATCAGCATCAGTGCGACCACCAATGCGAGCGCGCCGCGCTCGGCCAGCTCGGTACCCACCTGGGCGCTAACGTTTTCAACGCGTCGCAAATCTATCGTTTCGCCGCCGGCTTGCAGCGTTTGTTGCAACTGCTCGCGCACGGCGGATGCATCCTTGAGCTCCTGCGGCGGCAAGCGCACCAGCACATCGTTGTCGCTGCCGAACTTCTGCACCTGGGCATCCGTGAAACCGGACGCCGCGAGGTTGTTGCGAATCTGGTCGAGGTCGGCAGCTTGCGGGTAACCCACCTCGAGGAGGATGCCGCCCGTGAAGTCGATACCAAACTCGAGGCCACGGTTTGCCAGGGACACCAGCGAAATGATGACGAGCAGTGCCGATATCGCCAGCGCAACTTTGCGGCGACCCGCACTCAGGAAATCAATATTTGTCTTGTTGATCAGTTTCATTGATCGAATGCCTAAATGGGCAGTGACGAGATTTTGCGGCCACCGAAAACGAGGTTCACGATCGCGCGTGTACCGACAATGGCCGTAAACATGGAGGTTAGGATGCCGAGCATCAGCGTAATCGCGAAGCCTTTGATTGGGCCGGTACCCAGGCCAAACAGCACCACGGCCGCAATCAGCGTGGTGATATTGGCGTCCACGATGGACGACAACGCTTTCTCATAGCCGGAGTTGATAGCTGCCTGTGGCGCCGCGCCAGCGGTGACTTCCTCGCGTATGCGCTCGAATATCAGCACGTTGGCGTCGACCGCCATACCAACCGTCAGGACGATACCGGCAATGCCTGGCAAGGTCAGCGACGCCTGCAGGAATGACAGCATGGCGACGATGAAGACCAGGTTGGAGAACAGCGCAACGTCTGCAATCAGGCCAAATGCGCGGTAGTAGATCGCCATGAAAAACACGACCGCCAGAAAACCGATTTTGATCGCATTGAAGCCGCGATCGATGTTGTCCTGACCGAGGCTCGGACCAATGGTGCGATCGTCTATCTTGTAAACGGGAGCAGCCAGCGCGCCTGCCCGCAGCAACAACGCCAAATCGCGCGCTTCGATCGGCGTCAGACCGGTAATCTGGAAGCTGTTCTTGAAAACGCCGCGAATTGTCGCCGTGTTGATGATCTCCTCGATCTTGATCGTGCGTTGCTCTTCCACGCCGTTACGCATGACCGTTTCACGACGCGTCTCGATGAAGACCGAGGACATTGGCTTGTTGAGGTTTTCCATCGTCGTCTGCAGCATGCGTTCGCCGCCGGCCGAGTCGAGTGTGATGAAGACAGCGGGTTGTCCCTCGCTGAAGCCGGACTTCGCATCGATGATCTGATCACCGGAAGCAATGACCTGGCGTTTCAGCACTTGCGGCTGTTCCTCACCGCGTCCCGCATAGCGCCGTGAACCCGGTTCGTCACCGGACTGGTCGACCAGGCGGAATTCCAGGGTCGCCGTCGCCGTCAGTATCTTGTTCAGCTGGTTGGGGTCCTGCACGCCCGGCAACTGCACGACGATACGGTCAACGCCCTGCCGCTGTACCAGGGGTTCGGCAACGCCGAGCTGGTTAACGCGATTGCGCAGCGTTGTGAGGTTCTGCTCGATGGCGAAATTCTGTCGATCCTGGATCTGCGATTCGGACATGCGCACGGTCAGCGACTTGCCGTCGGCACCGTCCGCGACGACGACGTCAGGGTCCGCCCGCTCGATAATGCTGCGCGCAGCCTCCAGGTCTTCACTACCGGTCAGCCGGATCGTAATCAACTGATCGTCGAGGTCGACGCGATGCCGAATCCTCGCGCTGCGCAGCCGATCTTCGAAGTCCTGTTCATAAAGCGCGAGGCGGCTCTCGACCGCCGTGTTCATATCGACTTCAAGCAGGACGTACACGCCGCCGCGAAGATCGAGACCAAGGCTCATCGGTGTCAGGCCCAGAGCCCGCACCCATTCCGGCAGCTGCGGCGTTAACGTCAGGGCGACATTGGCCTCACGCTGATACTGACTGCGCAGACGCTCGCCCGCTTTGGTCTGGTCTGCGCCGGATACAAAGCGGATGACGGCACGACCGTCCTGCAGGTACGCCGCCTCCGGTGTTACGCCGGCACCTTCGACGACCCGCACGAACTCGTCGAGCTTCGCCTGGTCGTACGCGCTGCCATCATTGCTGGCGACTTGCACAGCATCAACGCTGCCATAAATGTTTGGCAGCGCAAGCAGGCAGCCGGCCATCAATACGACGAGCACCAGCGCGTTAAGCCACAGAGGATATTTATTCATTGTCAGTAGCGACCGCCGACTCAGGCTTCGTCGTAGGTCCCTTTCGGCACGACCGCGGACACGCTGGCCTTCTGAATTTTGATCTCGGTGTTGTCGGCGATCTTCAGCACGGCGTAGTGATCACTGACTCCCGTGATCTTGCCGAGCATGCCGCCAGCAGTGAGTACCTCATCGCCGCTTTTCAACGCACCGACCATTTCGGTGTGCGCTTTTTGTTTCTTTTGCTGGGGCCGAATAAGCAGGAAATAAAAGGCGGCAAACATCAGCACCATCATGATGATGAAGCTGGTCGAATCACCTTGCTGCGCGCCTTGCGCGTACGCGTCTTGAATAAAGAAATCCATTAGTTGTCCAGGCTCTGTGGTGGGGTTTTCGTTAGTGCCCGAGGGCGTGCCGAAAAAATCAGCGCGCTATTATGGCATAAGCGCGAACGTTGGGGGCGACTTAGCTGATCCTTTGTTCTGCCCCCGTCACGCTTCCTTAGCTGGCATACGCGACGCGCAGGTCCGCCACCATCTGCGGCAGCGTCCCGGCGGCGATAGCGGCACGAATATCACTCATAAGCTTCTGATAATAATGAAGATTATGGATAGTTGCGAGGCGTGGCCCCAATATCTCGCCGCATTTCTCAAGGTGCCGCAGGTAGGCGAGGCTGTAGTTTGCACAGGTATAGCAGCCGCAGGCGGGGTCCGGGGCAGACGTATCGTCGCGATAGCGGGCGTGGCGGAACTTGACCTTGCCGCGGGACGTAAACAGCTGGCCGTTGCGGGCGTGCCGCGTCGGAATGACGCAATCGAACATATCGACGCCCCGCAGCACCCCTTCGGCGATATCCAGCGGCGTACCGACACCCATGAGGTAACGGGGCGCGTCGGCCGGCATTCGCGGTAGCAGTGAGTCGAGTACCGCGTGGCGCTCCTCCGCCGGCTCGCCGACGGCCAGACCGCCGATCGCGTAGCCGTCGAAGCCGATTCCGACCAGCCCGTCCAGCGATTCTTCTCGCAGGCCCGCATAAATGCCACCCTGCACGATGCCAAACAGCGCCTCCCCCCGATCCGGCTCTGCCTGCTTCAGCTCGTCGAAGCGTTGCCGGCTACGAGCAGCCCAGCGCAGCGACAGCTGCATCGACTCTTCCGCATCGCGCTCGCTGGCGGGATACGGCGTGCACTCGTCGAAAATCATGGTGATATCGGCATTGAGGTCGTGCTGCACTTCCATGGAGCCTTCCGGCGTCAGAAATACAGCATCGCCGTTGACCGGTGACTGGAAACGCACGCCCTCCTCGGTCAGCTTGCGCATCGCCGCCAGCGAAAATACCTGGAAGCCACCGGAGTCCGTCAAGATTGGTCCGTGCCAGTTCATGAACTCATGCAGACCGCCGTGATGGCGAATGACCTCGGTGCCGGGTCGCAGCATGAGATGAAAGGTATTGCCGAGAATGATTTCGGCGCCGTTGTCGGCGACCTCCTCCGGCGTCACGCTTTTTACAGTGCCGTAAGTACCAACCGGCATGAAAGCCGGTGTCTTCACGGTGCCGCGACGAAACTCGAGCACGCCGCAGCGCGCGGCGCCGCACTGCTCATTAACAGTGAACTTCATGAGGGTGCGGCCGTAACGAACATGGCGTCGCCGTAACTGAAAAAACGGTAGCGCTCGCGAACGGCGTGCCGGTAGGCGGCGAGGATGCGCTCCTTGCCGGCAAAAGCGGCCATCAGCATCAGTAATGACGATTGTGGCAAATGGAAGTTCGTAATCATCGCGTCAACGATACGGAACGGGTATCCCGGCAGGATAAAGAGATCGGTCTCGCCAGTATAAGGCTTGAGCTTGCCGGCGGACGAGGCGGACTCCAGCGCACGCACGGACGTCGTACCGACAGCGATGACGCGTCCGCCGGCTGCGCGCGTCGCGTGCACGGCATCGCAGCAGGCCTGGTCGACGATGACGCGTTCGCTGTGCAGGTGATTTGCCTCGATCTGCTCGGCTCGCAGTGACTGGAACGTACCGGCACCGACATGCAGCGTTACCCAGGCATGGCTGGCGCCAGCGGCCAACGTTTCTTCGAGCATGGCCGTGTCAAAATGCAGGCCGGCGGTCGGCGCCGCGACCGCGCCCGGGTCCTTTGCATAGACCGTCTGGTAACGCTCGCTGTCGTTGTCGTCGGCGGTGCGTTTGAGGTACGGCGGCAACGGGACCTCACCGTACTCTTCCAGCAATGGCAACACGTCCGCGGAGAACCGCAGTTTGAAGAATTCATCACTGCGACCCGTGACTTCTGCGTCGACGCCGCCGGCAAAGCGAAGGCGGCTGCCGGCCTTGGGCGACTTGCTGGCACGCACCTGCGCCAGGGCGCCGCGCTGGCCTTCGACACGTTCGATCAACACTTCCGCGCGGCCGCCCGTGTCCTTGGTGGCCGCCAGCCGCGCTTTGATGACGCGCGTGTCATTGAAAACCAGTAAATCGCCGGGGCGCAACAACGCCGGCAGGTCTGTAAACACGCGATCTTCCAGCTCGTCGGCCAACAGCAATAAACGGCTGCCGCGGCGATCCGTCGCCGGATACTGCGCGATCAGCTCGTCCGGAAGAGCGTAGTCAAAGTCCGAAATCAACATGGGCGCGCATGGTATCAAAGCCACACGCGCCCGGGTTGCTTATCCTCTGCGTTCAGCCAGCCGGGCTTACCTCGGACGGTTCACCGAACAACATGCCGCGCTGATTGTCCGGAATTGCAACCTCCAAAGACCGTTTCTTCTTGTCACGTACAATGCCAAGCTTCAACGTCTCACCACCCTGGTAAGAGCTCAAGATTCGCATGGCGTGTCGTACGTCTTTCGGCTCGCGACCATCGATACTCTGGATGACGTCACCGTCCTGCAGCTCGAACGTGTCGGACTTCGGTGCGCTGATAACCAGCAACCCCTTGTCGGTACCAAAATAGCGGCCCAGCCCGGCGTTGAGTTCGACCAGTTCCAACTCGCCGAGGGGGCTGCCCACCCAGGGAAAATCAAACTCCATCTTGAATTCGCGCCGAAATTCGGGCCCGCCGTGCAGGTTCGGCATCGCGTGGGGGCCGCCATCACCCTTCAGGATAAAGACGTTTTTGTCGACCATTTTTGGCTCGACCTCAACCGACCCAACCTTGCCGGCGCGAAGGTACTCGATCTTCAAAACATCACCTGGCTCGACGCCTTCCATAAAATCGAGCAGCCGACGGCTGGCTTCCTCTGATTTATCGGCACTCAGGGATTCGCCGTTGATGGCGGTCAGCACGTCGCCCGGCCGCAGGCCCGCTTCAGCGGCAGCACTACCGGGCGTAACGCCGCCAACGGCGACACCCGCAACGGGGCCGGCGCTCGCGTCACTGTCAATCATCACGCCCAGGCGCGGCTTGCTGGTGAAGTTAAAATGCCGCTCCATATCCGCCAGCTGCGGCAGGCGTTCGCTGGTAATCTCGGCGATTTGCCGCGCCGCCTCTGCCATGCGCATCTCGGCTTCCGCCATACGCATTTCCAGTTCCGCTTCCCGGGCTTGGGACGCACGCGCCCGTTCCTCGTCATTCGACTGCGCAACTGCCTGACCCAGCAGCAGCAAGGTTGCTGCCACTGGCAAAATAATCTTCCACATCTTCATCACTGCTTACTCCTGATCTAAAAAGCCGCCCGTTGCGCTTGCGCGTAACGCAACTGCAGCAGCGAATTCATGAGCCTGACGCGTTCGCGCCAAAAGAGCTCCCTGTCCTCGGGCGACATTTGCACCGCCGGGTCATTCAACTGGAAATCGATCGCCGCGATGCGGTCCTCGAGGTTCGAAATCGTGGCCATGGTTCCCGCGCGCATCACGCTGGGTGCGCTCGGCAAAGAACGGAGATCGCTCTCCAACTGCCGTGATTGCACCATCAGGGTCTGCAACGTCGTGAGCTGGGTGACGTTCGTGTTGCTCGGCATCTCGGCGGGCACCACCGGGAAGGTCTCCGCCGGCGGATTGAGCAGCACGGGCAGCATCAAGGCAGCCAGCGCTGCGGCAGCAGCCAGTCCAACACCCATGAACCAGTTTCTGCGCCGCGTGTTTGTCGGTTGCTGCAGCAGGCCCTCCGCCTCCGCTTGTTCGCGAATCCGGTCCCATACCGCGCGCGGCGGCATCGTGTCTGTCAGTTGCTTAAAGCCTTGCTGCAACGCGATGCGCTCGTCGGCTGTCAATGCACAAATCATCTCTCGTTCCTTATCGTCACTGCTCATTTCAGTAACCCCTGGCCGCAACGCCGTCCGGCTGCGCCTGGTCGTCGACGGCCAGCAACGGCCGCAGGCGCTGGTAGGCGCGCGATAACTGCGATTTTGAAAAACTCTCGGTCTTGCCCATCATTTGCGCGATTTCCTTGTGCGTAAATCCTTCCACGTCGTGCAGCCAGACGACCGCTCTGGCAACGTCCGGCAGGCTGGCCAGCGCCGCGTCCAGGTCCAGCGCATCGTCCGGGTGACTGGATATGCCATGGCTGGCCGCGTGGCCCTCGGTGACATCGTGCCAGTCGTCAGCCAGCGCCTGCCCGCGCTTGGTCCAGGCCGACCGCAGGAACATCAGCGCTTTGCTGACCGCGATCCGGCGAATCCAGCTTCCCAGTGCCGCCTCGCCACGGTAGCCGCCGATCGAGCGCATGATTTCGATGAACGTCTCCTGCACGAGGTCCTCCGCGTGCGCCGGCACCTTCGTAAAACGCAGGCAGATCGCGTACACCGGTGTTGCAAAGGCCCGGTAGATGATCTCGTGCGCCCGCACGTCACCCTGGGCTGCGCGGCGGATGATCCCGTCATCGATGTTGATGTCAGCAAACTTACTCATGTCTCGAATCTTAGATGCCTGTCGTGACCAAAGGGTCGCACACGCGCGCATCCGCGCATATACTGTGCGCCGTTCAAGCGGGGCCACAGCGCCCCGTTTGCGCCGCAACAGCACGCCGGGATGGCGGAACTGGTAGACGCGCCGGATTCAAAATCCGGTTTCCGAAAGGAAGTGGGGGTTCGATTCCCCCTCCCGGCACCACGTGCAGAGCGGCAGCAAAGTGCACCCAACAGGAGCCCGACAGTCACAATGAAATACTGTTCAAACTGTGGTTTGGCGGTCAGTCGCAGGACGCCGGCCAACGATAATCGCGAGCGCTGGGTGTGCGACGCCTGCGACATCGTGCACTACCAGAACCCACTAATCATCGTGGGCTGCGTTGCCGAGCAAGACGGCAAGGTACTGCTCTGCAAGCGGTCCATCGAACCGCGGTACGGTTACTGGACAGTGCCGGCCGGTTTCATGGAGCTTGGCGAGAGCGTTGCCGGCGGCGCGGCAAGAGAGACGCTTGAGGAAGCCTGTGCCACCGTGGAACTCGGACACCTGTTCGCATCAGTCGATGTGGTGGACGCAGGCCAGGTACACCTGTTCTATACCGGCAAGCTGGTCGGCGGCTATGCCGTCGGCGAGGAAACGCTCGAGGTCGGCCTGTTTGCCGAGGACGAAATTCCGTGGGACGACATCGCGTTTCACAGCGGCAAGTTCGCGCTGCAAAAATACTTCGAAGATCGTGGCACCAATAACGGCGTCCACGTGCACGAGCTACGCCGCTCGGCGTCCTGACGCCCGACTATTTCGATTATTTCTGCGCGTTTTGCTGCAGGCGCGCGGCCAGCTGTGCTGGCGGCAGGTAGCCACCCACCAGTGTACCGTCTTCAAAAACGATGGCCGGCGTGCCGCTCAGGCCAATGTTACGGCCTAACGCATAGTGCTCATCGATGGTAGTCGCATCGCACTGCTGGGTTTCGAATTCACGATCCTGCTTGGCGGCGGTCAGGGCCTCGCCCCGGTCGGTGGCACACCAGACGTCCTGCGACGTCTTCCAGGTCTTGGAAGCCGGACCGTTGCGCGGGTACAGCACGTAGCGGATGGCAATGCCTTCATCGAGATAGGCACTGATCTGGTTATGCAGTTTCCGACAGTACGTGCAGTCGACGTCAGTGAATACGGTGATCTTGTACTCCGCCTCTTGTGGCGAGAACAGGATGGTCTGCTCGTCAGCCAAGGCAGCGACCAGATCGTGGCGGGCGTCATTGCGACTCAGGTCGGTTAGATTGACCTGCGTATCGAGATCAATGAGATCGCCTTGCAGCAGGTAACGGCCGTCCGCCGTGACGTAAGCAACAACACCACCTTTCTGCAGCGTATACCAGCCCTCGATTGGACTCGTGAAGACGTTTTCCGGGTCGATCGTGTCGAACTTGGCAGCGATCGCATCGCGCGCCGCATCGAGCGCCGCATCGTCATCAGCCGCAAAGGCGGGGGCTGCCGTATAGAAGGCCATCGCCACGACAGCGAGAAATCCGGTCAATACCAGGGGGTTGCGGCTCATTATTTCTAATCCTCGAAGGCACATACGTTGCAGGTGTTGACCCGGAATACGGGCATCGGTTCCTGCCGGGGCGGCGAGTTTAGCAGAGCTGCGGGCGACAATCAGCCGCGCGGATGATGTTTGCCGTGCAGGTCTTTGAGGCGCTCGCGGGCCACATGCGTGTAAATCTGCGTTGTCGACAGGTCGCTGTGACCCAGCAACATCTGCACGACACGCAGGTCCGCGCCGTGGTTCAGCAGGTGCGTGGCGAATGCATGCCTGAGACTGTGCGGCGACATCTTCTGCCGCACGCCCGCCTTTTCGGCGTAGCGCTTGATGATGTGCCAGAACGCCTGGCGGGTCATGCGATCACCGCGGCGCGTGGGAAAGAGGTAGTCGGTCTGGCGCTCGAGCAGAATCTCCATGCGCGGGCCATTGATAAAGTCCCGCAGCCAGCGCTGTGATTCTTCGCCCAGCGGAATCAGCCGCTCGCGATCGCCTTTGCCGACGATGCGCAGTACGCCCTGGTTGAAATTGACCTGCGACTGCTTGAGATTGATCAGCTCGGAAACGCGCAACCCGGTGGCATAAAGCAACTCGAGCATGGCACGGTCGCGGTGGCCGAGCGGCTCTTCGGTATTTGGCGCATGCAGCAGCGCGTCAACCTCGTCCTCGGTCAGCGACTTCGGCAGGGAGCGGCCAATACGCGGCATCGCGATGTCCGCCGTCGGATCCGAGTTCCGCATGCCCTCTCGCATGATGTAGCGAAAAAAGCGCCGGAAGCTGGATAATTGCCGAGCGGTTGAGCGCGGCTTCGCGCCGCCCTCGACGCGGCCCGCAATGAATTCGAGAAGGTCCGATTTGTCGGCCATCTCGATGGATTTGTTATTCTTGGACAGGCCGCGGCCCAGCGTCATCAGGTCAGCACGGTAAGCGCCGAGCGTATTCTTGGACAGGCCACGCTCCATCCAGATCGCGTCCAGAAAGCGGTCGACCAGTTCTGCGGAACGCTTCACCAGCGGTGTTTCCGTTCGGCTATGCATATTGCTGCTGCCCATAATATTCAACTTGCCTGTCGTGCAATCCTTTGCCGCGATGAAGTTGGTGCCAACTGCTGTGGCAGGCTGGTAGCATACGCTGTTCCCGGTACCAGACCGCTGTGCCAGTTGGACCCGGTCAAATGACCGATTCATCGCCAAGCGACGGATTTTCCAAGGGATATGAGTATGCTTACGATGCCCGGTACCCGGCGTGACCGCTGTCACAAATTACTAAAGGCATTAACATAAAGTGAACTGGGTCACACGCAGCCTGCACGCGGCCTGGGGATTGCTAGCCTGGCTGTCGTTTTTCCTCGCCGTGTTGTTCACGATGCTGGTCGCTTTGCTGGTGCCAGGCATGCATCGGCGGCAGCGCCTGGCCGCGCTGGCGTGCAAAGGCGTGTTCGTGCTGGCCGGTGTCAATGTGACCGTGACAGGTCGGGAAAACCTGCCGGACGGGCACTGCATCGTCGTGGCCAATCACGCCAGTTACATCGATGGCGTATTGCTCAAAGGCTACCTTCCGGGACGGTTCAGTTTCGTGATCAAGGGTGAAATGCGCAATTTCGGTCCGGCGCATTTCCTGCTGCGTCGCTCGGGCGCCAAGTTTGTCGAGCGCAGCGAGGTGTCGGGCAGCACGCGCGATGCACGGCAGATGGTCCGCGCTGCCCAGGACGGGGAGTCGCTCGGCGTGTTCCCCGAGGGCACGTTCGAGGAGCAGCCGGGTGTCGGACGGTTTCGGCCAGGTGCCTTTGCCGCCGCGGTCCGCGGCAAGCTGCCGGTGGTGCCCATTGCGATCAGCGGCACGCGCCAGATGCTGCCCGCTGGGCGGCTGTTGCCCCGGCCCAGCCGCCTCGTAATCGACATCCTGCCGCCAATCCTGCCCGACGATCCTGACTTCGAACACCGCCGAACGCTTGCCGAGGCGGCGCGGCAGCGCATTCTCGCGGTTCTGGATGAGCCGGATCTGCTGGAGTCGGCGCCCGACGGTGTCTAACTGAATCGTAGTATTGCGCCGGCGGCCGCTTTTCAGGAAAGTAGCCAGCGTGCTTGTCGCCGGGCAATGGCCTGACGGGAAATACATCGATTGGAGAAGCAATCATGAGTTCAGATGCCATCGTAATTGTGGCGGCCAAACGAACACCCGTTGGCGCGTTTCAGGGTGTTCTCAGTGGCGCCACGGCGCCGGCGCTTGGCGCCACAGCGATTAAAGCGGCGGTCGCCGAGAGCGGCGTCGCAAACAGCGACATTGATCGCGTCCTGATGGGGTGCGTCTTGTCGGCAGGGCTCGGCCAGGCGCCGGCACGCCAGGCTGCACTGGGCGCCGGCCTGCCTGACGGCGTCCCCTGCACCACCGTCAACAAGATGTGCGGTTCCGGCATGGAAACGATCATCCTCGGTCACGACATGATCAGGGCCGGCAGCGCAGCGATTGTTGTGGCGGGCGGCCTTGAATCAATGACGCAACGCACCGTACTTGCTGCAAAAAGCGCGCAGCGGCTTTCGCATGGGGCACCAGGAAGCGCTCGATCACATGTTCTACGACGGTCTGCAGGACCCTTATGAAGGGCAGATGATGGGTCACTTTGCCCAGGTCACCGCCGACAAGTACAAATTTACTCGCGAGCAAATGGACGCGTATGCCGTCGAGTCGGTCACGCGCGCACAGCGCGCCATCACTGCAGGCGCCTTCGCCGACGAAATAGCGCCGGTCACCATCAGTTCGCGTCGCGGCGACGTTACGGTTACTGACGACGAAACGCCTGGCACCGTCAGCATTGACAAGATCCCGACGTTGCGCCCGGCCTTCGCCAAGGACGGTACGGTAACGGCCGCCACGTCGTCGTCGATTTCAGATGGTGCTGCAGCGGTCGTCCTGATGACGGAATCGGAGGCGAAAAAACGCGGCCTCACACCGATTGCGAAAATCATCGCCCATGCGGCGTTCGCACACGAGCCCGCCTGGTTTACAACCGCACCTGTCTACGCGCTCAAGTTATTGCATGAGAAACTTGGCTGGACGCCCGGCGACGTTGATCTTTACGAAATCAACGAAGCGTTCGCCGTTGTTACCATGGCGGCGATGGCCGATGTTGGCATCGAGCACGCCAAGGTGAACGTCAATGGTGGCGCCTGTGCACTGGGCCACCCGATCGGCGCCACCGGGAGCCGCATCTCCGTTACCTTGTTGCATGCATTGCGCGCGCGCGGTCTGCGCCGCGGCATCGCAACACAGTGTATTGGCGGTGGCGAAGCAACCGCCATTGCCGTCGAAATGATCTAAAGGGGAAAGGTATGCATTTAGCGAGTGCCAAAGCCGTTGTTACCGGCGGCGCATCGGGTCTCGGGTTAGCCACTGCGCGGCGCATCATCGCGGCCGGCGGTCAGGTGGTGCTGCTCGACATCAACGACGAAAATGGCGAGAAGAGCGCCGCTGAGTTCGGCGAGCGAGCGCTGTACATCAACACGAATGTTGCCAGTGAAGACTCGGTACGCGCGGCTATCCAGTCGGCGAATGAATTCATGCAGGGTATTACGCTGGCTGTAAATTGCGCCGGCATTGCAACCGCCGGACGTACGCTGGGTCGCGACGGCCCGTGGCCTGCAGAAAATTTCAATCGCGTGATCCAGGTCAACCTGGTCGGCAGCTACAACGTCACCAAAGAAGCCGCTGCTGTCATGCAGCTGAATGATGCAAACGAAGAAGGCGAGCGTGGCGTTGTGATTAGCACGGCCTCGATCGCAGCCTTCGAAGGTCAGATCGGGCAAGCAGCCTATTCGGCATCAAAAGGTGGCGTCATCGGCATGATGCTGCCGCTGGCACGCGAATTCGCGCAGTTCGGCATCCGCGTCAACACCATTGCGCCAGGCATTTTCATGACACCGATGATGGCCGGCATGCCGGAAGAGGTGCAGGAATCGCTCGGCAAGCAGGTACCGTTTCCGCCACGGCTCGGTCGGCCCGACGAATACGCGGATACCGTCGCCTTCATCTACGGCAACCCGATGGTGAACGGCGAAACGATCCGAGTGGATGGCGCCATCCGCATGCAGCCGAAATAACTCGGCAACCTGCCGACAGTCTGCACACCAGAGCGCGGTGGACAACACACCCTCACACGCCTGCGGCTACAGATTCGGGTGTGTTGTCCACCGCGCTCTTTGCCGCGAGCATCACGGGTTCGTGCGCCGGCTCCAGACTGTGATCAGGGTGCGGCGGAACAGGTGGCCGAATCCGTAGCCGAGCTGGCAGACCGATGAAACTACATGACGAGGTAGGAAGCACGCGAGGCGTGTTCGGCTACCTTTTCCGCCGCGCCCTGAGAGCGGTGTCGTCAGCGGAAGACCTCACAGGAACAACGCGGTGGGTTTCCACAGCTAGATACCGAGCTAACTACATATTGGCGTAGTTAGGACCACCCCCGCCTTCGGGTACTTCCCAGATGATGTTCTGCTGCGGATCCTTAATCTCACAGGTCTTGCAGTGCACACAGTTCTGCGGGTTGATCTGGAAGCGCTTCTCACCATCCTCTTCGACGATTTCGTAGACGCCGGCCGGGCAGTAACGCTGCGCCGGTTCATCGTAGTTCGGCAGATTGTAGTCCAGCGGAATCGACGCATCTTTGAGCTTCAGGTGCGACGGTTGGTCTTCCTCATGATTGGTGCTCGACAGATAAACCGATGACAGCTTGTCGAACGTAATGACGCCATCCGGTTTCGGGTAGTCGATCGGTTTGGCATCGCTCGCCTTTAGCAGCGACTCGTGGTCCGGATCACGGTTGCGCCAGGTAAAGGGCAGCTTGCCAAAGAAAATGTTCTGATCGATGAATGCAAATGCCGCGCCGAAAAATACGCCGAGCTTGTGCAATCCGGGACCAAAATTGCGGCCCTTGTGCAGCTCTTTGTAAACCCAGGATTTTCGGACATTCTCCTCAAAATCCGTGAGCTCGGCCTGGCCGGCACCCCCGGCTGCGAGCGCTTTTTGTACGCTTTCGGCTGCCAGCATGCCGGTCTTGATTGCCGTGTGCGCGCCCTTGATCTTGACGCCGTTGAGGAACCCGGCACCGCAGCCCACGAGCATGCCACCGGGGAACGTGAGCTTCGGCAGCGACTGCAGGCCGCCTTTGTTCACGGCGCGTGCGCCATACCCTATGCGCTTGCCGCCTTCGAGATAAGTGCGAATCTTCGGGTGCAGCTTCCAGCGCTGAAACTCATCGAACGTCGACAGATGCGGGTTCTTGTAATTCAGCGCGATGATAAGCCCGAGGAAAACCTTGTTGTTCGCCGCGTGGTAAAGAAAGCCGCCACCTTCGGTATGGTTATCGAGCGGCCAGCCGGTGGTGTGAACGACGAGGCCCTCCTGGTGTTTCTCAGGATCAATTTCCCAGACTTCCTTGATGCCGATGCCAAAATGTTGCGGGTCCGCTTCCTTGCGCAAGTCAAAGCGCTGCATCAGCTGCTCGCTGAGGTTGCCGCGCACGCCTTCAGCAAAAATCGTGTACTTGCCGAGCAGGTTGTAACCCGCCTGGTAGGCGTCTTTCTTTGTGCCGTCTTTGCCAACACCCATGTCGCTCGTTGCCACGCCTGTGACGCGACCGTCGTCATCAAACAGCACCTCGGCAGCCGCAAAGCCCGGGAAGATGTTGGCGCCATAAGCCTCTGCCTGCTCACCCAGCCATTGGCACAACTGGCCGAGACTGATGATGTAGTTGCCATGATTGTGCATCGGTCGCGGCAGGAACATCCCTGGGACGCGCACAGCGCCGGACTCGCTGGTCAGGTAATGCACCAGGTCGCCGGTGACCGCCGTTTTCACGGGTGCGCCCCGCTCTTGCCAGTCGGGAAACAGCTCGTCGAACCCGCTTAGCTCGAACACGTTGCCGGACAGGATGTGCGCACCGATCTCGGAACCTTTTTCGACAACCACGACGGACAGGGAGTCGTCGAGCTGCAGCAAGCGACACGCGGCCGCAAGGCCAGCCGGGCCGCCGCCAACTATCACGACATCAAACTCCATGGATTCGCGTTCGCTCGCTTCCGACATATTGATCGCCTCAGTAATTAGTGGTTGCTGCGAATCTTAGCAGCCTCTATGGCTACCGTTAATCGCGCAGGGTAATCTTGCCGGGCAGCCGCAGCCGGGCAAATACAAATATGAGGGTAGTTTGAACATTCGCGATGCCTATCAGGAGAGCCTTCGTCGTGATGGCCACGTTGAGGATCCGGCGCAGCTGCAAATTATTGCCCGTCTGGAAGACTTAACGGCCCGCTTGCTTGCGAATTCCCGCACCCGGCACGGCTGGCGTGCCGCGCTGCAGCGCTTTCGCGGCGTTCAGCAAAATGTGCGGGGCCTCTATTTATGGGGCGGCGTTGGACGTGGCAAGACATTCCTGATGGACCTGTTCTTCGACAATCTCGAGATCGAAGCGAAGCAACGCATCCACTTTCACCGCATGATGCATGACGTTCACAAACGGCTGGGCAGCCTGCAAAGCGTCGAGGACCCGCTCGACAAAGTCGCCGACGCGATCGCGCGTGACACGCTCGTGCTGTGTTTTGATGAGTTTTTTGTCAGCGAAATCGGTGACGCGATGATTCTCGGGCGCCTGCTTGACGGACTGTTTCGGCGCGGCGTAACCCTGGTCACCACCTCCAACACACGGCCGGATGAGCTGTACCAGGGCGGCCTGCAAAGAGAACGCTTCCTGCCCGCCATCAGTCTGCTCGAAGAGCATACCGAGGTCGTGCAGATCGGCAGCGGCACGGATCACCGTCTGCGCTTGCTCAAGAAAGCCGGTACGTACTTCTCACCCGACGATGACAGCAGCGAGCCGTCGACTTGCGGCATTTTTCGAAGAGTCGGCATCGAGCCAGATTCAGCATGATCGCGACCTCGATATTAATGGCCGCGGCATTCGCGCGTATCGTTGCGCCAAAGGCGTTGCGTGGTTCGACTTCGCGGATCTTTGCGACGGCCCGCGCAGCCAGACCGATTACATCGAGATTGCGCGCTGGTACCCGACCGTTATCGTCTGCAGGCGTGCCGCAATTCGACGAGATGCTGGAAGATCAGGCACGGCGGTTCATTGCGCTCGTCGACGAATTCTACGACCGACGGGTGAAATTAATCTTGTCAGCCGCGGTCGATGTGCGCTCGTTATACGCCGGCAGGCGACTTGCGAGCGTTTTCGAGCGAACGCTCAGCCGGCTCGTGGAAATGCAGTCGACGGAGTATCTCGCCCTGCCCCACCTCGCGTGATAGATTGATCCCATGACCGAGGAGCTGAAACTCGAGCAATTTTTGCCTTACCGCCTGGCGATACTGTCGCACACGGTGAGCAACACGATTGCACATGTCTACGACAAGCGGTTCGGGCTGTCGATACCGGAGTGGCGGGTCATCGCAATTCTCGGACGCTTTCCGGGGCTCTCTGCTGTCGAGGTCGCCGAGCGCACGCTGATGGACAAGGTTGCCGTTAGCCGGGCCGTAACCAAGCTCATCAAGAATGGTCGTATCGATCGGCAGTTTGCAGACGCCGATCGACGTCGCTCTATCCTGAACCTGTCCGAAGAAGGGCGCCGGGTTCACAATGAGGTCGCGCCACTCGCTTTGCAGTTTGAGCGGGATCTGTTGAAGGGCTTCGGCGACGGGGAGCGTGCACAGCTGGATGCACTCATGGACCAGCTGCTGGATCGCGCCCGCTCGCTCGACGAGTCCTGATCAATCGTCGGTGGCGACGCCGATTTCGGTACGGACCTGCAGCAACTCGGGAAACATGTCGAATTCCATCGCTTTCTTCAGGAACGCGACTCCTGACGAGCCGCCTGATCCGGGCTTGTGGCCGATGATCCGCTCGACGGTCTTCATGTGATGGAAGCGCCAGAACTGGAAGTTGTTGCCAACATCCATTAGTGCCTCACAGGCCTCGTAGCGTGCCCAGTGCGCGGAGCGATTTTCATAGATGTCTTTCAAGACGCCAACCACGTCCGGGTCGATTTCGCGGATTTCGCTGAAGTCACGATCCAGTGCGGCGGCAGGTACAGGCATGCCGCAGCGAGCCAGGTGGGCCAGAAACTCATCGTAAAGGCTGGGCGAATTCAGCGCCTGCAGCAGGCGATCGTGCCACTCAGGCTGATGCGCGTAATAACGTCCCATCGAGCGGTTCTTGTTGCCGAGCATGAACTCTAAAATGCGGTATTGCGCTGACTGGAATCCGGACGCTTTGCCAAACACGTGTCGAAACTCGGCATATTCACTGGGCGTCAGCGTATCGAGCACCTTCCACTGGCTGTACATCTGGTTTTGCACGTGCCGCACGCGGGCCAGGTTCTTGACTGCCGGCGGCAGCTCATCGCGGCGCAGGTTCCAGATGGCGCGGCCGATCTCATGAATCAGCAACTTGATCCAGAGCTCTGCAACCTGGTGCTGGATGATGAACAGCATTTCATCGTGGTGCGGCGGGTCACTGAGCGGCACCTGCGCCGTCAGCAGTTGGTCAAGCTTGAGATACCCCGTGTAATCATCATCGCGGGACAGGTCCGAATGGATAGTTCGCTCGGGTTCACGTTGCTTCATCGACATCAATCTGCGCGTTTATCAGGGGTCGTTATTGTAGGTCATTTAGTGACGCAATCGGCTTTTTCCGAAGGACTCGATGCGCGGCATTTACTGTATAATCCCTAGCGCTTGTCGAGGACCATACCGAATACTCTGCAGAATTCTGATGCGACAAACCCATTAGCTAATTTCTTGGACCGTATTGCACGGCGGGAGCAACTGTAGTGACAGCAAAAGAACATCGACGGGGCGCGGACATCCGGCAGGTAATCGTTGACGAGATTGTCGCCTCGAAGGTCGCCACCAGCAATCCTGAAAAAACCGGCCACCATCAAACGTTATCTGCGGCAGTACTTTGCCAGCGTGCCGGTCGAGGATATTCAGGGGCGTGACGAGAAGGTGATGGCGCGTATCGCGCTGGACCAGCTCGAATTTGGCGCCAAACGTCGCAAGGGCCAGGCAATGGTGCGCGTTTTCAACGCGACCCAGAAAGAGCACGGCTATACGTCGGCCTTCACGTTTGTTGAGATGATCAACGATAACATGCCGTTCATCGTTGATTCTGTCTCGGCGGCTATCATCCAGCAGAAACTTGCCGTGCACATCACCGTGCACCCGATCATATCGATCAAGCGTGACAGCAAGGGCCAGGTCACCGATATCACGTCGCCCGATGACGACGACGCGCATGCCGAGTCGTTCGTGCGCTTCGCGATCGATCGGGAAACTGACAAGGATGAGCTAAGAAAACTCAAACAGACTAATTTACGATGTCCTTCGCGACGTGCGGCTGGCCGTGCGCGACTGGCGCAAAATGATTCAGCGCATGCGCGAAACGCGCGACCTGCTTGAGAATGGTCCCAGCGGCGTCGATCCTTTACTGCGCTCCGAAAGCCAGGCATTGCTCGACTGGCTGGCGGACGAGCACTTCACGTTTCTCGGCTATCGAGAGTACGCGTTATCCAAACGCGGCCAGCGATATTTCTTGAAACCGGTTGAAGGCAGTGGCCTGGGTGTTCTAAGCAAGGAAGATACCGCCAACAAGTCGGTCGAACTGACGGCCGAGATGCGTCGTATCACGCGCGCGCGCGATTGGCTCATTCTGACCAAAGCCAACGCACGCTCGACCGTGCACCGGCCGGCATTCCTGGACTACGTAGGCGTCAAGATCTACGACAAGAAAGGCAACGTCATCGGCGAACGCCGTTTCATCGGACTGCTGACCTCTATTTCTTACAGCGAGAGCCCGGGAAGCATACCGCTGGTGCGGCACAAGGTTCACAAGATATTCGAGCGCGCACATGTCGAGGAACTCGGCCATCGCGGCAAAGCGTTGTTGCACATCATCGAAACCTACCCACGCGAAGAGCTGTTTCAAAGCTCCATTCAGGACCTGACGCGCACGATACTCGGCGTCCTGAATCTACAGGATCGGCAACGCGTCAAGTTCTTCCTGCGCCGGGACACTTTTCATCGCTTTTTTTCCTGCCTCGTGTACATACCGCGCGAAAAATACACGACGGCGATTCGACGCCAGGTCGAAGAGCTGTTGACCGAGGCATTCGGCGGCATCTCCGTTGATTCCGCCGTGCAGATTTCGGATTCCGCACTCGCGCGCGTGCATATCATTGTGCGCACATCGAGTAGCGAACGTCCGCGCATCAGTATTCAGGCTATCGAAATTCAAATCGCGGAACTCGTTATCACCTGGTCCGATCGTCTGCACCAGGAATTACTGACCGCGTTTGGGCAGGACGACGGGCAGCTGCTGTATCGTGCCTACAAGGGTGTATTCCCGGCCGGGTTCCAGGAAGACACCTATCCTTCCGAGGCCTGCTCCGACATCCAGCGTATCGACTCGATGCTCAAGAGCAATGAGCCGATAAGCGTTGACCTGTATCAACTGGATGGCGCGGATCCAGGCCATATGAACTTCATGGTCTACTGCGTCGACGAGCCTATTGCCTTGTCGGACGCACTGCCCATTCTCGAAAACATGGGCGTGAATGTGTATACGGAGCGCCCCTATGAGCTCAATTTGCCCAGCGGGCCGTTCTGGATTCAGGACTTCCACCTGCGCGATGAGCGCGGCCTGGAAATTGACGTCAAGGAGGTCTCCGCGCGCTTCGAAGAATGCTTCATGGCTGTCCTCGGAGGAACGGTCGAAAATGACGGGCTGCATCGCCTGGTCACGGCAGCCGGACTCGACTGGCGGGAGATCTCGCTGTTGCGTTGCTACGCCAAGCATATTCTGCAGCTCGGCCTGCCGTTCAGCCAGACCTACATGGAAGAAGTCCTGGTCGCGCATGCCGGCGTAACGGCGCTGCTGGTCGAACAGTTCGAAACCCAGTTCGACCCCGGGCTCGCCGAACCGAAACGCAAACGCGAACTGGCAAAGCTCGAGACTGCCGTCAAACGTGGCTTGAGCAAAGCACGCAACGTCGATGAAGACCGCATATTGAGTGCTTTTGCAGGCGGTATCGACGCCACATTGCGCACCAACTATTTTCTGCGTGAAGACGGCAAACCCAAACGCTATATCTCGATCAAGCTCGACCCGAAACGTCTGCCCGAAGTACCGCTGCCACGCCCCCGTTTCGAGGTTTTTGTCTATGCCCCCGAAGTTGAGGGCGTGCATTTACGCGGCGGCGATATCGCACGCGGCGGCCTGCGCTGGTCCGACCGTCGAGAGGATTTCCGTACCGAGGTTCTCGGCTTGATGAAAGCCCAGATCGTCAAGAACACGGTGATCATACCGACGGGCGCCAAAGGCGGCTTTTTTCCAAAACACGCGCCCACCGGCGATCGCGACAAGATCCTCGAAAACGGCATCCGGTGTTACAAGACCTTCATTCGCGGACTGCTGGACATCACGGACAACGTGATCAACGACAAGGTCGTGACGCCGCAAGGCGTCGTGCGCCGCGACGGCGACGACCCCTACCTGGTGGTTGCCGCCGACAAGGGCACGGCGTCTTTTTCCGATATCGCCAACGGTATTTCAGCGGAATACGATTTCTGGCTCGATGACGCGTTTGCATCGGGCGGTTCGGCCGGTTACGACCACAAGAAGATGGGCATCACCGCGCGCGGCTGCTGGGAAGCGGTCAAGCGCCACTTTCACGAACAGGGCGTCAATACGCAGAAGGACCCGTTTACCGTCGCCGGTATCGGCGACATGAGCGGCGACGTATTCGGCAACGGTATGCTCCTGTCGCGCAAGATCAAGCTACTGGCGGCGTTCAATCATCGCCGCATTTTTCTCGACCCGGATCCGGACATGGCAGCGAGCTTCCGCGAGCGCAAACGACTGTTCAAAATGCCGGGCTCGACCTGGGACGAGTATGACGAAGCGCTGATCTCCAAGGGCGGCGGCGTTTTCTCACGTCAGGCGAAGACGATTCGGCTCAGCGGCGAGGTCCGCAAGATGCTCGATGTCACTGAGACTTCGCTGCAACCCGACGAACTCATTAAAGCGATCCTCAGGATGCCGGTTGACCTGCTCTGGAACGGCGGTATCGGCACCTATGTCAAAGCCAGCAGCGAGGGTCATTCCGATGTGGGCGATCGCAGCAACGATGCGGTGCGCGTCGATGCGGACGAGCTGCGCTGCAAGGTCATCGGTGAAGGTGGCAATCTCGGTTTGACACAGCGTGCGCGTGTCGAGTTCAGCCTGCTTGGTGGCCGTATGAATACGGACTTCATCGATAATTCCGGCGGCGTCGACAGCTCCGACCGCGAAGTCAACATCAAGATCCTGCTGAGCGACGTCGTGAAAAAGAAAGGCATGACGCGCAAGAAAAGAAATGAGCTACTGGCGTCGATGACCAAGGACGTGGCGAACCTGGTGCTGCGCAATAACTACCTGCAGACTCAGGCCATCAGCATGAGTGAAATGCGGTCAGCGGTTCGTATCGATGAGACTGCGCGGCTGATCGCCGACCTCGAGCGAGGCGGCTTGCTCAACCGGGATCTCGAGTTCCTGCCGCACGTATCCGAAATCGAGGACCGGCGCAATCGCAAGCAGGGCTTTACGCGACCGGAACTGGCCGTCGTATTGAGTTACGCGAAAATCGATATTTATAACGGCCTGATCCGGTCGGACGACACGCTCGAAGATTTCTTGGAAATAGATCCGCAGCGCTACTTCCCGGACGTGCTGCGGCGCCGCTATGCCGATCTTATTCCCACGCATCGCCTGAGCCGGCAGATACTGGGCACCTTGCTCGCGAATGCCGTTGTGAACCGCATGGGTCCGTCGTTTGCGAAGCGGTTGCAGGGCGATACGGGCGCCAAAATCATCACCGTCGTCCGCGCCTACGAAGTGGCTCGTATCCTGTGCCGAACCGAGCCGCTGTTGAAAGCGATCGAGGCACTCGATCACAAGATTCCTGCGAGCGCGCAGATGTCGATGATGTTCGAGATCAGTCGCACGCTGCGTCACACTTGCTACTGGCTGATCGAGCACTGGGGTGACGATCTCGATATCGTCAAGACGGTAGACCGTTTGAAAGACGGCATGTCGCGCGTGTACGGACGCTCCAGCACCTACCTGTCCAAAGCAAGCCGCGTCCGCAATGACAACGCGGAACGTGCCTGGATCGAGATGGGCGCTCCGGAGGCCCTGGCCACCCGGATGTCACTGCTGCTGCTGACACGCGCCGCTCTCGATATCGCCGATCTCGCTGCCGAAAGGGGTCGCGACGTTCTGGATACAGCGCGTCTGTACTCCGTGTGTAACGATGCGCTGAGCCTGCATACCCTGCACAACTATGCCGAAGACCTGCGAGTCAGCGGCCGCTGGCAGGCAAGGGCACGCAGCAATCTTCGCGACGAGTTCTACAGTATTCGCCGAGCGCTCGCGTCACAGCTGTTGACGCGACGCAGCAAACGCCGTCCGGAAGATGTTGCACAGAGCATGGCTCGACAAGCATGCTGAGGGTGTAAATGCATTTCTGCATATGCTCGAGGAGATGAAGCTGCGCGGTGATATCGATTTCGCTACACTCTCGGTCGCTGCACAGGAACTGCGAGACCTGATTTCAAGTTAAGCGCATCGCGCTTTTGCGTTCATACCAAGCGGAGACAAAATGGCTGGCAAACTTCTATTGTGTCGTCACGGCCAAAGTGACTGGAACCTGAAAAACCTGTTTACCGGTTGGAAGGACGTTGATTTAACCGAAAAAGGCAATCAGGAAGCCATCGATGCGGGCCGCTTGTTGCGCGAGCTCGACTACGATTTCGATATCGCCTATACGTCGGTGTTAAAGCGCGCCATTCGTACGCTTTGGCACATTACCGACCAGATGGACCTGATGTGGATTCCGGTGGTTCGCGACTGGCGTTTGAACGAACGCCACTACGGCGCGCTGCAAGGGCTCAACAAGGCCGAAACCGCGGCCAAGTACGGCGACGAGCAGGTGCACATCTGGCGCCGCAGCTACGACATCACACCGCCACCGATGGCCGAGGACGACGAGCGACACCCACGTTTCGATCCACGGTATCGCGGAATCGACAATGTACCGGGCACGGAATCGCTGAAGCTCACGCTCGAGCGCGTCATGCCGTGCTGGGATGAACTGATCGCACCGGATCTCAAGGCGGGCAAGAACGTCCTGATCTCGGCACACGGCAACAGCCTGCGGGCACTGGTCAAGATGCTTGACGGTGTTTCGGATGACGACATCACGCAGTTCAATATTCCCACCGGCATCCCCCTCGCCTATGAACTCGATGATGACCTCAAGCCATTGTCCAGGGAATTTCTCGGCGACGCGGACGCGGTGGCCAAGGCAGCAGCCGCGGTCGCGGCACAGGGCAAGGCCAAGTAAGAGCAACGCTGCCCGTTCGCGCGGGCAGCGGTCTGTCTATGCCTGTTTGCGCGGATTCGAGCGCGGCTTCTTACGACCCGGCTTGACCACCCTGACCAGGCCCTCCTGGCACGTCGACGCGACCAGCTGACCTTGCGCTGTAAACAGCTGGCCACGGGCAAACCCGCGGGCACCGGATGCATTCGGGCTGTCCATCGAGTACAGCAGCCAGTCGTCCATCTTGAAATCCCGATGAAACCACAGCGCATGATCGAGGCTTGCCATGATCACGTTGCCACGCGTGAATGACAGCCCATGTGGCAATGTTGAGGTTGCCAGCAGCTCAAAATCCGAAACGTAAGCCAGTAAGTTCTGGTGCAGCGCCCGGTCGTCGGGCAACTGGTCGACAGCCCGGATCCATACGGACTTGTTGGCCGGCAGCTTCTTGCGGGAGTCGAAGTTCAGCGGATCCACCGGTCGAAACTCGAAAGGCCGTTCCTTGGTCATGAAGCGCCGAAGTTTCATCGGAATCTTGTCGCTGATGTCGGCCGCCACGGCTGTCAGATCCCTTAGATCATCCGGCGGCGGCACGTCAGGCATCTCGGCATGGTGCTCAAGACCATCCTCCGGGTTCTGGAAGGAAGCCGCCAGGTTCAGTATCGGGCGACCGTGCTGAATGGCAACAACGCGACGATTCGAAAAACTGCCCCCGTCGCGGGCTCGATCAACGTCGTAGATAATCGGCGCAGTCATGTCGCCACGCCGCAGAAAATAGGCATGCAGCGAGTGCGCGACGCGCCCATCCACGGTGTTATGTGCCGCCGACAGTGCCTGCCCAAGTACCTGCCCGCCAAATACCTGCGGACTACCGATATCCCGACTGTCGCCACGAAAAATATTGTCTTCAATGCGCTCGAGTTGCAGCAGCGTGATCAGATCCTGGAGAACCGGGTGCATGGTAGGGCTCAGGTCGCCGCGGCGCGGCCACCGTCAACACTAACGCCGGCACCACTGACAAATACTGCGTCCGCACTCGCGAGAAACAGCGCGACCTTGGCGACGTCGAGCGGCTCTCCCAGCCGACGCGCTGCCGACGAATTAATACAGTAGTCGCGCAGCGCCTGGTTCTTGCGAAACACCTCGCGGCTTGCGGGCGTCATGATGGCACCGGGCTGAATGTAATTGACCGACACGCCGAGCTCGCCGGATTCCGCCGCAAGCTCGCGCGTCAAGGTCGCAAGATCTCGTTCCGCATGGTCGAAAGCCGCCTCCGCCTTAATATCGAAACAGCTGCGCAACAACCCGAGGTTGATGATGCGGCCCTGCGGGCTGTTTTGCAGCTGTGGCAGCACCGCATGCGATACGGCAGTTATCAACATGGCGCGCGCGTGCAACAGACTCTCGAGCTGCGCATCGATTTGCTGCGCCGGCTCATCGGGCTGCAATGGAAAATCTGTAACGACAATGTCCAGACTGCCAAGCAACTTTGTTGCGCGCTCGATCATCTCTGGTACTGCATCGATATCCACCAGCCGCGCCGTCATCCCGGTAATGCCTTTAACGGTGGAATAGTGCTGCTCGACGCCACTGTTCGATGTATCAACGGCGACCACGTCGGCACCGTGCCTGGCCAGCGTGCGCGCGATGGCCTCACCAATGCCGCCGGCCGCATTTAGCACCAGCGCATTGAGTCCGTAGAGGCGGGATGGGTCAGCCATGCTCTGTACTCTTTGGTTTCAATTCCAGCATCAAACCGGGTCGTTATTCAGGAAACACATAATCGGCAAACTGCTTGCGTAGTTCAATCTTCTTTAACTTGCCGGTAGCAGTGTGGGGCAGCTCCTCAACGAACGCGACATCGTTGGGGATCCACCAGGTAGCAACCTTGCCCTTGAAGAACGCCAGCAATTCGTCCTTGCCGACCTCCTTGCCCTTGGCCGTTACTACGATCAGCAGTGGCCGCTCGGTCCACTTCGGATGCGCTACGCCGATGACCGCTGCTTCCGCCACCGCCGGGTGTCCCATCGCCGTATTCTCGAGCTCGATGGAGCTAATCCACTCACCGCCAGACTTGATGACGTCCTTGGTACGATCGGTGATCGCCATGTAGCCCTGCGGATTGATCGTCGCCACGTCGCCGGTGCCGAACCAGCCATCGTCGGTGTGAGCTCCGGCGCTGCCCGCAAGCTTGTAGTAGTCGCTGCAGACCCATGGACCGCGCACCTGCAGGGCGCCGTAGGCGACGCCGTCCCAGGGCAGTTCTTCGCCCTCGTCATCGACAATGCGCAGCTCGCAGCCGAAGATGCCGCGTCCGGCCTTGGTCGCGAGATCGAGTTTTTCCTCATCCGACAGCGACTCGAGCCCGGCCTTGAGCGAATTACACGTACCCAGGGGACTTGTCTCGGTCATGCCCCAGCCCTGGCGCAGCTCGACACCATGCTCGTCGCGGTATTGCTCAATCATCGATCGCGGTACGGCCGCACCGCCCACTAACGAGTATTTCAATTTGTCGAGCCGCTTGCCGGCGCTGGCGCAATACTGCAGCAGCGCGAGCCATACCGTGGGTACACCGAGTGCCATCGTGACATCCTCGGAATCCATCAGCTCGTAAAGCGCCTCGCCGTCGCCCATCTTCGGCCCCGGGAATACGAGCTTCGCACCAACCATCAACGTCGAATACGGCACACCCCAGGCGTTGACATGGAACAGCGGCACCACCGGTAAGACGGTATCGCGGCTCGACAGGTTCATTACATCCGGAGCCGGTGATGCATAGGCGTGCAGCACCGTCGAGCGATGGTCGTACAGCACTCCCTTCGGATCTCCCGTGGTACCGGAGGTATAGCAGAGCGCTGATGCCGTGCGCTCATCCAGATCCGGCCAGCTGAAATCGGCCGACTCGGCCGCGATCAGCGTTTCATAGCAAACGGCATTCGGTAATTCGGTTTTGGGCATATGCGCCGCGTCCGTCATGACGACGAAGCCCCGGACACCCTGGATATGCGGCAGCAGTTTTTCCAGCAGCGGCACGAACATCAGGTCAATGAAGATCCACTGGTCCTCGGCGTGATTGATAATAAAAATCAGCTGTTCGGGAAAGAGGCGCGGGTTGATGGTGTGGCAGACGTAACCGGACCCGCTGACGCCGTAATAAACTTCGAGATGCCGGTAGTCATTCCAGGCCATGGTGGCAACCCGGTCGCCCTGTTCGAGGCCGAGCCGCGCCAGTGCATTGGCGAGCTGCTTCGCTCGAGCAACCGCTTCACGAAACGTGTAACGGTGGCGTGGGTTATCGGCGGTCACCGAAACGATTTCACGGTCACCGTGAAATTTACTTGCATGCTCTGCGATCGATGAGATCAGCAGAGGTCTGTCCATCATGAGTCCCTGCATGGTTCCTCCCCCCTTCTCCTGATTTATTAAGCGCTTTATTTATAAGCGCTATTTTTTTGGTGTTCCCGGGCCGATAAAAAACCAGACGACGAGGCCGATGAGCGGAAAGGCGGCGACAACTACGACCCAAATGACCTTGTTGACCGTTTCCGCGGAGCTATTGATAATTTGTAACGCGGCGTAAACCACCAGTACCAGGTGAATGATTCCCCACATGCCCAAGTCACCCATCATGCTCTCCTGTTCACTCTGAAAAGAAATACATACCGAGAGTTTCTGCAACGCAGGCCGGCTTGCGTGCTCCATCCATTTCGAGCCGTACTTCCGAGGTCAGCAGCAAAGCTCCGGCACGGCGTCGCGCTTGCAGAATTTTTGCGCGTGCCCGCAAGCGTGAACCGACCGGTACCGGTGCATAAAAGCGCACTTTGTTCAGGCCAAAATTAATGGCGCGTTCCAGGTTCTCGACCTCGATGAAGTTGCCGGTCAGCGCGGGTATCAGTGCGATGGTCAGGTACCCGTGTGAAATCGTCTTGCCGTCCGGCATTTCCCGAGCCGCCCTGGCCGTGTCCACGTGTATCCACTGATAATCCCCGGTCGCCTCGGCAAACTGGTCAATGCGGTGCTGGTCTATGACGACCCAGTCGGACAAGCCGACCTCTTCACCCTCCAGCGCTTTTGCATCCTCAACGGATTTTATCGTGTGCACGTGCGTTCTGCCCCCCAGACTGGAGCTAGTGATACCTGATGCCCGTGCAATCTGCAATGATCGCAACGACTTGCGCGGCGATCATTCGACTGCATGCGCCGCGCAGCGCTCGCAATTCACCCAGCCCGAGTCGCCGTCGACATAATGTTCTTTCTTCCAGATCGGCAGCCGGATTTTTATTTCGTCAATGATATAGCGGCAGGCCTTGAACGCCTCGTCGCGATGCGCGGCAGTAACCCCGACCCAGACGGCCAGTTCGCCGATCTCCAAAGTGCCGATGCGGTGCACACAGCGCGCACCAAGGAACGGAAAGCGCTGCATTGCCTCCGCGAGCACGCGCTCGCCCTCGGCAATCGCTACCGGTGCATAGGCCTCGTATTCAAGGCGCCGCACGGCACGGCCCTCATTGCGGTTGCGTACCCACCCCTCGAACGTACAGAAACCACCGGCGCCGTCGTCGGCCAGTGATTCGCGCAGTGACGCGGGATCGATTGACTGGTCCGTTATCTCGATCATGTCAGCCGCCTGCAACCGGCGGAAACAACAGGATCGTATCGCCGTCTTGCACCGGCGACGACCAGTCAGCGAGCGCGTCGTTAATCGCTACCTTGCAATGACCTTCGGGCTCGTCGGAGCCATGCCTGGACCGCGTTTGTTCAAATACGTCCCTGGCTGTGGCGACATCCAGGCGCAGCGTCTCCTCACTCAATCCCGCGTGTTCGCGAAACATCGCAAAATAACGCACCGTGATATTTTTCATGACGCCGCCTCGAGCCCACTGACGCGCAGATCATCCCGGCATTGGTTCAGTCACGCTGGAAGTCTCGTTTGCCGCCGGTTTTTGACACGAGGCGCGTGTCGCGGATAACGATATCGTGCGACAAGCCCTTCAGCATGTCGTACACCGTCAGCGCCGCAACGCTCGCACCCGTGAGCGCTTCCATTTCAACGCCGGTCTTGTGCGTTACCTTGCAGCGGCAATCGATGACGGCATCGTTGCCATGCATCGTAATGGCGATTTTACAACTGTCGAGCCCGAGCGGGTGACAGAACGGGATCAGTTCGTGCGTTTTCTTGGCCGCCATCACGCCGGCAATAATCGCGGTCGCAAACACCGGACCTTTCTTGGTCTCAATCTCGTCACCGCTGATCTGCGACGCAACTTCAGCCGGCAAGCTCACGATCGCGACGGCATGCGCTGCACGCTTTGATTTTTGCTTGTCACTGACGTCGACCATCGTGGGCCGATTGTCCGCATCAATATGGCTGAGTTTGCTCACGTTATCCCCCGATTCGGTACATTTCGACCTTGCGCTGCATATGCGCTTCGGCCCGTGCCGGGCTGCGCAGCTCGCTGTAGCGATCGGCGCGTTGCAACCAGATACGTGACAGGATGTCGGTTAGCTCGTCCTCGTCCGCATTATTACGCAGCGACTCACGCAGATCCGTGCCATGCGTGCCAAACAGGCAGGTGTACAAGACGCCGTCAGCCGACAGTCGCGCACGACTGCAGTTGCCACAGAACGGCGCGGTGACCGACGAAATAAAACCAATCTCGCCCTGCCCGTCGATATATTCGTATCGCCGCGCCACTTCACCGGGATAATTCTCATCGATCCGCCGCAACGGCCAATGCCGCTTCACCTCTTCGAGCAGATCGCGGGATGGCACTACCTGTTCCATTTTCCAGCCATTGCGATTGCCAACGTCCATAAACTCGATCAGACGGACGATATGGCCGCTGCCGCGAAAGTGCTCGAGCAGATCGATGACCGTATGGTCATTCACACCACGTTGAACGACCACGTTGATTTTGAGCGGCGTCAGCCCCGCCTGTGCGGCCGCATCGATGCCCTCCAGAACCCGCGATAAATTGCCGCGCCCACCGCTCATGCGCGCAAACACGGTCTCATCGAGACTATCGAGACTGACAGTCACCCGGTGCAGCCCGGCGGCAGCGAGGGATTGCGGCGACGGGCGCCAGCAGCATCCCGTTAGTCGTCAGCGCGAGGTCGTCGAGACCTGGCAGTTGAACGATACCCTCGATAAGCGCAGGCAGGTTCTTGTCCAGCAGCGGCTCGCCGCCCGTGAGTCGAATTTTGCTGACTCCGAGGCCCACAGCGGCGCTGGCAACCCGCAGGATTTCCTCGTAGGTCAGGCGCTGCTGGCGGCGCAGGAACTCATAGTCGGCGTGGTACTGCGCTTCCGGCATGCAGTAGGGGCAACGAAAATTGCACTGATCCAACAGCGAAATTCTGAGATCGTGCAGCGGCCGCCGCAGCGCGTCGACAACCGGGGTCGTCTTGGCAGCCGCACTGGTCGCAGGTTTAGTCGTAAACGAGGTCATCCGGGCATTCTGCCCTAACTGGCCGTCGTTACAAAACGCAACAGACGGACAAGCACAGGTTTGCTAAGCTCGCGCGGTTGCTTTTGGGGGGTTCTACGTCAATGCATGTGACATTCAGCAAAGAAGATCGCGAGTTTCAACGGGAAGTTCGTGCGTTCTTCCGCGATGAGTATCCCGAAGACCTTCGGGAGATGCGGGATAACGGCATTGAGCTGCCGCCAGAGGCGCAAGTTCGCTGGCAGCAGCTGCTGTACAAGAAAGGCTGGGCCGGCATCAACTGGCCGGTCGAGTACGGCGGGACGGGCTGGACGCCGGTGCAGAAGTATATTTATGCGACGGAAGAGGCCAACGCGAACGCACCGCTGGTCGTACCGTTCGGCCTCAGTATGGTTGGCCCCGTTATCTACTCCTACGGCAGCGAGGAGCAAAAGCAGCGCTTCCTTCCTGACATTCTCGCAAGCAAGGTCTGGTGGTGCCAGGGTTATTCGGAACCCGGCGCAGGCTCCGACCTCGCGTCATTGAAAACCCGAGCGGACCTGGCTGGCGATCACTTTGTTGTCAATGGCACCAAGACCTGGACGACGCTCGGCCAGCACGCCGACTGGATTTTTTGCCTGGTAAAAACCAGCACGGACGTTGCGCGCAAGCAGGAAGGCATCAGCTTTATGCTCATCGATATGCAGTCGCCTGGCGTGTCGATCAAGCCGATCATTTTGCTGGACGGCACGCGCGAGGTTAACGAGATACATTTCGATAACGTTGAGGTGCCGCTCGACAACCTCGTCGGCGAAGACGGCAAGGGCTGGACTTACGGCAAGGTTCTGTTGCAGCACGAGCGCGCCAATATCGCCGGTGTCGCGCGGTCTCGCTATCGCCTGCGGCGCTTGCGAAAACAAACTGCGACCGCCGTCAGGGGCGCCGCACCGCTCATGGAAGACAAGAATTTCATGCGTCGCCTGGCCGCAGCTGGAGGTCGAACTCAAAGCGCTGGAGTACACCGAACTGCGCACACTGGCTGCTGTTGCTTCGGGCAAAGCGCCAGGGCCGGAATCGTCGATTCTCAAAGTCAAAGGCACAGAGATTCAACAGGCCATCGACATGCTTTACCTGCAGGCCGCCGGGTATTACGCGTTGCCGTATGTTCCGGATCAGTTCGAAGCAGGCTTTACCGGTGAGCCCATCGGTGAAGGTGCCGAAATCAAATCGTCATTGCGATATTTCAACTTCCGCAAGGCATCGATTTACGGCGGCTCGAACGAGATTCAGAAGAACATTATTGCAAAGCACGTATTAGGCCTTTAGAGGAATCACGATGGATCTCTCCCTCAATGAAGTGCAGGAGATGCTGGCCGACAGCATCGACAAGTTCATCGACAACGAATACGACTTCGACACTCGCCAGACGTATGCGGCGAGTGAGTCCGGCTACAGCGAGGCTGTATGGGCCAAGTTCGCGGAGCTGGGCTGGACCGCGGTGCCGTTCAGCGAAGAGGACGGCGGTTTTGACGGTGGCCCAATCGATATCATGGTGGTAATGCAGCGTTTCGGGCGCGGTCTCGTCGTTGAACCTTATCTTGCAAATGTCGTGCTCGCGGGCGGCATTCTCAAGCGCACCGGTAATGCCGAACAGAAAACGCGCTGGCTGCAGCCGCTGATTGCCGGTGAATTACAGGCGACGCTCGCATTCACCGAGCCGCAGTCGCGTTACGACCTTGCGAATATCGAAACGACTGCCACCGCTGACGGCGACGACTGGGTGCTAAGCGGCAACAAGGGCTTTGTCCTCAACGGCGCAACGGCTGACCTCATTATCGTGCCCGCGCGGACGTCCGGCGATTCGACCGATCAGGACGGAATCACACTGTTCGCGGTAGATACATCGCTCGCCGGTGTAGCCTGCCGCGGTTACCACACGGTCGATGGCGCGAGAGCCGCCGAGGTGTCGCTCGATAAGGTGCGGGTTGCGTCGGATGCGCTGCTGGGAGACCGTCGACGGCGGCTTCGCCGCGCTGCAAGCGACGGTCGACGATGCCACCCTGGCCGTGTGCGCGGAGGCAGTCGGCATCATGCAGTCGCTCAAGGACAAGACGATCGAATATTCGAAGAGCCGTATGCAATTTGGCGTGCCGATCGGCAGCTTCCAGGCGTTGCAGCACCGCATGGTCGACATGCTCACGGCCTGCGAACAGGCGCAGTCCTTGTTGCTCTGGGCCGCCATGACTTACGCACAAGGCGGCGCTGATGCCGGGCGCGCAATCAGCTCGATCAAGTACCTGGTTGGTACCGGCGGCCAACTGGTTGGCGAGGAAGCGGTACAGATTCACGGCGGCATGGGCGTCACCTGGGACCTGGATGTCGCGCATCTGTTCAAGCGCCTGACCGCCATCGGCCAGCTCTTCGGCAACGCGGACTGGCACCTCGACAAGCTTGCCGCCTGATCCGGGCGAGCGCCTGTGTTTCCGCAGTTCATCGCCGATTACTACGCCGCCAACCAGGAACTGCTCTGGCTGACAACGCTGTTTGTCGACCTCGGCTGCACGCTGGTTTTATACCGGCTCTTTGGTAAAGCCGGCCTGCAGGTCGCCATCGCGCTGGCCATTCTCATGGCCAATCTGCAGGGCCCCAAACTGACCATCATCTTCGGGCTGCAAACCAGTCTCGGGGTTATCTTCTATTCGAGTATTTTCTTCGCGACCGACGTGCTCAGCGAAAACTACGGCAAAGCAGCCGCCAACAAAGCGGTACGTATGGGGTTTGCGGTTAGCGTTATCGTGCTGATCATGCTGAGCCTGGCGCTGCTGTTCCTGCCGAGCAGCAACGCGGAGACCGCTGAGTTTTCGGCGTCGATCCACAATGCGTTTGCAACCATCGTCAACTATACGCCGCGGTTTATCTTCGGCTCGCTGCTCGCCTATTACATCAGTCAGCATTTCGACGTCTGGGCATTTCACAAGATCAAGTCGCTGACCGGCGAGCGCTGGCTATGGTTGCGCAATAACGGGTCGACAATGGCCTCGCAGATTATCGACACCGCGATCTATTCACTGGTCACCTGGTGGGGAATTGTCGATTTGAAAACAGCGCTCGCACTGGGCGCGGCCAAGTACCTATTCAAGATTGTCATTGCTATGATCGATACGATTTTCATCTACTGGGCAAGGTACATGTACCGCGACGGTCATCCGGCCGAGCTCGCCGCTTAAGTTGTCAATGTAACCACAGCTAATGAGGCCATAGTCAATGCAGCCATCGTCAATGAAGCCATCAGGTGTCATCACGATTACAACGGACTTTGGGCACAAAGGTCCGTTCGCCGCCGTGATGAAAGGCGTCATCCTCACGCGTTACCCCGCAGCGCGCGTTATCGACCTCGCCCACGATATCCCGGCGCAGTGGCCACCGGAAGCCGGTTTCTGGGTGAGCCGTTCCTTTCAGTGGTTTCCGGCCGGTAGTGTGCACGTCGCAATCGTTGACCCGGGCGTTGGCACGGAACGGGATATTCTCGTCGTCGAGCACGCCGGGCACGTGTTCATGGCGCCCGACAACGGGCTCCTTGCGCAGTTACTCGATAATGCTGACGACGCACGTATTTTTCGCCTCGACATGGCAAAACTCGAACGGTTGCAGCTACCCGCGGCCAGCGCCACGTTTCACGGACGCGACATCTTCGCGCCGGTCGCGGCGGAAATTGCCGCCGGACGATTGACGGCCGCGGAATGCGGCGTTTTAACCACGGAGTGGACGCCCGGATGGCTGGACGAGCCCGAAGTCTCGCCGACCAGGGTCAACGGCGTCATTGTCACTATCGACACGTTCGGGAACCTGATCAGCAACATCGACGGCGACCTTATCAAGGCGTTTCGCGAGCCGGTCGCAAATATTGCCGGACACCAGATTCCGCTGCTGCAGACCTACGGCCGCGCCAGCCCCGGCGATTTTCTCGCGTTAGTCAATTCCTTTGGCGTCATCGAGATTGCCAAAGCAGAGGGTAGCGCGGCAGACGGTCTCGGCTCTGCGCGCGGTGCACCGCTCTGCATCATTGACGGCTACAGCACCTGAGCGGCGCTGGCTTCAGGCGCTTTGCTGCAACGCCTGCTTTTCAAGTTTGGCCCACGAGTCTCGCAGCGTCACAATTCGATTGAATACGCGGGCCGTCGCGGTGTCCTCTTTCTCATCCGCGCAGAAATAGCCAAGACGCTCGAACTGTACTGCCTGCCCTGCTGCAAGATCGGCGAGCGCCGGTTCCAGCCTGGCGTTGACCGTGACCACCGAGTCGGGGTTGAGCGCGTCGTGGAAGTCGCTAACGGCGTTGGGATTCGCCTCATTGAACAGCCGGTCGTAAAGCCGCACGGCCGCGTCCAGCGCATGCTGACACGAAACCCAGTGTATCGTCCCTTTTACCTTGCGATCGCTGCTGCTGCCGGTGCCGCTCCGCGTTTCGGGATCGTACGTGCAGTGCAGTTCAACAACCTCGCCACTCTCGTTCTTGATGACCTCGTCACAACGAATAATGTAGCCAAAGCGCAAGCGCACCTCGCCACCCGGCTTCAGGCGGAAAAACTTGCGCGGCGCGTCTTCCATGAAGTCGTCCTGCTCGATCCAGAGCTCTCTTGAGAACGGCATCTGCCGCGTGCCCATCTCCGGTTTGGCGGGGTGATTCAGGGCCTCCATCATCTCGACCTGGTCCTCGGGATAATTGGTCAGCACCACTTTCAGCGGCCGCAGCACGCCCATGCGTCGCGGCGCAACATCGCCGAGCATTTCTCGGACACTGTTCTCCAGCGCGCCCATTTCGATCAGCTTGTCTTTTTTGGTCACGCCGGCGCGCGTCACAAAATTGCGCAGGGACATCGCCGGATAACCGCGGCGCCGCATCCCGGCAATCGTTGGCATCCGCGGGTCGTCCCAGCCGGACACTATCCCTTCATCGATGAGTGCGCTGAGCTTGCGCTTGCTTGTCATCGTGTAGGCGAGATTGAGACGCGAAAACTCGATCTGCCGCGGTCGATACGGCGGCTCGAGCTGGTCGAGAAACCAGTCGTACAGCGGCCGATGATCTTCAAACTCGAGGGAACAGAGCGAGTGCGTGATGTGTTCGTACGCATCGGAGAGCCCGTGCGCAAAATCGTACATCGGGTAGATACACCATTCATCGCCAGCATTCTGGTGCGGAATATGCCGAATACGATAGAGCGCCGGATCACGCATGTTCATGTTGGGCGAGCTCATGTCGATCTTGGCACGCAGCACCATCTCACCGTCGGCGAACTCACCGGCACGCATCCGCTTGAACAGGTCCATGTTCTCCTCGATGCTGCGATCCCGATGCGGGCTGTTGGTACCAGGTTCCGTCAACGTGCCGCGGTACTCGCGAATCTCGTCGGCCGTCAGGCTGTCAACGTAGGCAACACCCATCTCGATGAGGCGGCCGGCCGATTCGTACAGCTGTTCGAAATAGTCTGATGCATGCGTCAGGCGCTCGCCCCAGTCAAATCCAAGCCAGCGAACGTCCCGCTTGATCGCATCAACGTACTCTTTGTCTTCTTTGCCAGGGTTGGTGTCATCGAGCCTCAGGAATGTACGGCCGCCCGTTTCGGCAGCAACACCGAAATTGAGGCAGATTGCCATGGCATGACCAATATGCAGGTAGCCGTTGGGCTCCGGCGGAAAGCGCGTAACGATTTCGCTGTGCTTGCCCGTCTCGAGGTCGTCATGAATAATCTGGCGGATAAAGTCCCGCGGCTGAGTTTCGTTCATGGGCCGGGATTGTACGCGAACTTCTTTAAACGCGGGGCAATTCGCGTACAATTGCGCGCTGTCTTGTCCGCGCACCGAATGATCTGAATAATGCCGAAAATTACACTACCTGACGGCTCTGAGCGGCAGTTTGATGCTGCGACGAGCGGCGCCGAAATTGCGGCGAGCATTGGCCAGGGCCTCGCGAAGAGCGCCGTGGCGGTCCGCGTCGACGGCGTCCTCTGGGACCTCGCGCGCGAAATCGACGCTGACGCCAGCATCGAAATCCTGACCCGTGACGCGGAGGATGGGCTCGAGCTGCTCCGTCATGACGCCGCTCACGTGCTGGCCGAGGCGGTCAAGGAGCTTTGGCCCGAGACGCAGGTGACGATTGGCCCGGCCATTGAAAATGGCTTCTACTACGATTTCGCACGTGAAGCGCCGTTCACCGAAGCCGATCTCGAAAAAATCGAAGCGCGCATGAAAGACATCGTCGATCGCGACGAGGTCATCGAGCGCGAGGTCTGGGAGCGCGACAAGGCCGCCGCTTTCTTTCGTGACATGGGTGAGGAATACAAGGCCGAGATTATCGAGAGCATTCCGTCGGATGAAGACCTGACCCTGTATCGCCAGGGCAAATTCATCGACCTGTGTCGCGGCCCGCACTTGCCGTCGACCGGCAAGCTCGGCAAGGCCTTCAAACTGACGCACGTATCGGGCGCGTACTGGCGCGGCGATTCGAACAACGAGATGCTGCAACGCATCTACGGCACCGCCTGGTCCAACGACAAGGCGCTGCGAAAATACCTGCACATGCTCGAGGAAGCCGAGAAGCGTGACCACCGCCGCCTCGGACGTGTCATGGATCTCTTCCACTTCCAGGAAGAGGCACCCGGCGCTGTTTTCTGGCACCCGAACGGCTGGGCCGTGTTCCAGTCGCTCATCGGGTACATGCGACAAAAACAGAACGACGCCGGTTACCAGGAGATCAACACCCCTGAAATCATGGCGAAAGCGCTGTGGGAGAAGTCCGGCCACAACGCGGCCTTCGGCGACAACATGTTTACGTCAGAGACTGTCGACGGTCGCGTTTACGCCGTTAAGCCGATGAATTGCCCGGGTCACGTGCAAGTGTTCAAGCAGGGCATCACGAGTTACCGCGACCTGCCCGTGCGTCTTGCCGAGTTCGGCAAGTGCCACCGCTACGAACCATCGGGCGCCCTTCACGGCATGATGCGCGTGCGTGCATTCACCCAGGACGATGCGCACATCTTCTGTACGCCGGAGCAGATCACTGATGAGTCGATTGCGGTCTGCAAACTCATTCTTGAAATCTACCGCGGTTTTGGATTTGACGACGTCCGTATCAAATTTGCCGACCGACCAGAAGTCCGCGTCGGAGAAGATGCCGTATGGGACCAGGCCGAGCAGGCCTTGCTCAAGGCGCTTGAGGTTGGCGGCCTCGACTACACGCACAACCCGGGTGAAGGTGCTTTCTACGGCCCCAAACTCGAGTTCGTCCTGCGGGATGCCATCGGCCGCGACTGGCAGTGCGGGACGTTGCAGGTGGATCTCAACATGCCAGGCCGCCTCGGGGCGACCTATATCGGCGAGGACGGCAACAAGCACGTACCCGTCATGTTGCACCGCGCGATATTCGGCTCCCTCGAGCGCTTCATGGCGATCCTGCTCGAGCACCACGCCGGCAATCTGCCGCTGTGGCTCGCACCCGTGCAGGTCAAGGTTCTGACCATTACGTCAGACGCGGACGACTATGCCGCAGATGTGCTGGCCGCGTTACAGGCCAGGGGTATTCGCGCCGAAGCCGATCTTCGCAACGAAAAAATCTCTTACAAAGTGCGCGAGCATAGCGTCGCGAAAGTGCCGGTGCAGTTTGCCGTCGGGCAACGCGAGTTCGAAAGTCGCACGGTTGCCGTGCGCCGACTGGGCTCCAAGAAGCAGGAAACGGTAGCGCTTGATGACGGCCATTGATGCACTGCTTGCCGAGATCGACAAACGCGCTTGATGGGCAGGGTGTGAAGTAGCCTGCACATTGATTGTGCGACACGTCACAGATTCGACATTCAGTTGCCCGCCGCTGACTGATTAACTTCCTCGTATGGATATACTCCGACGAGTGAGGGATCTCCCTCATTATTGGACATAATCTTATCGAGGGAACGACGTGCCGCCGGACGGATTCAAGACACAAGTATTGTTGCTGCACAGCGACCAAGGCACCCTCGACAAGCTTGGGTCCGAGTTTGATAACCGATATACCGTGCACTTCGCAACGAGTGGCAGCCAGGCACTAAACGCGCTGGCCGAAGTCCCGATCGACATTTTTGTTTCCTCCCATGACCTGCCTGGCATGAGCGGCCTCGAGGCATTGCGCGAAGCAAAAACGCGCTCGCCCCAGACTCTCGGCATTCTGCTCACCGACGCAGATGCTGCTGAAGGGGCCGCCCTGGTTGGCGACGAAGAAATTTTCCAGATCGTCCGCGGCCAGGTCACTGCAGCGGAGCTTCTCGAGTTAGTGGAAAACGCATCGCAGCAGATGCAATTGCCATTGCTTTCAAAATCGGCAAACGACACGACAGCGCACGCCGACAGCGCGCCGGAACATATCGTCATGGAAACGGCTGATGATGGCTCATCAATCATCAGCCAAAGCAGCGTCCGCTTGCGCGCGCTCAACCCAAAATCGTTTGCAGCAGCCGCATCGGTCGAAGTGCTGGTTTTGACGACAGACGCCGAATTTCTCGAGACAATTCGATCGTCAACTAACAACATGCACAAGGTGCTTAGCGCGGCGACGCTGCAGGAAGCCAATGACGTTATTCGCAAGCACAATATCGGTATCGCCGTTGTTGATGCCGCGATTGTGCGCGACAAGATCGAGCAGCTGACAGAGTATCTGCGCCGGGAAGCGCCGCGACTGGTTTCCATCGTTGCCGGTCGACGTGACGACGGTGAGATGCTCATGGGTCTCGTCAATCGTGGCAAGGTCTATCGATTCCTGCTGAAGCCGGTTTCATCCGGACGCGCGCGCCTCGCCGTTGCGGCGTCAGTCAAACACCATCTCGAGGCGCCAGACGCCGCATTCATCAGCAGAGATGACACGACCGAGCCGCCGCCTGCTGCCACGGAATCAACCAGCCGGGTTGCCGACGTGCCGAAGAAGGCTGCGAGTGATCCGGTAGTTGCAGCGCCGGCCGACAGCGAGGTAGTCGCCGAGCCCGGCGAAGAGACACGTGAGCCGGAAGCTCCGGAAAATTCAACGTCAACAGATTCGCTGTCGAAAACCGGCGCCTTTAACATGGCTAAACTGGCGGCCGCTGAGTCAAGGTCGGCCGGGTCGATTCACCGCTTCGGAAAAATGCCTGTTATTGGCGCCGCTGCCGCCATCCTTGCGGTGGTGACGATCGGATTTTTCTTCCTGTCCGGCCAACCAGATGAGAATGCGGAGCCACAAACGGTAACGGAACCCGTTACCACGGCGACTGCGGTGACCGAAGTCGACGTCGAATTCATACGCCCCGGCTGTCGACCCGCTACTCAACATCGCGGAGAAAGCACTGTTAGACGCGCGTCTGCAGGATGCGGATGATGCCTTGCAGCGAGTCACCGAGCTGGAACCAACCAATGCACGCCTGCCGTTCCTGACCGCGCAGCTCGCGCAAGCGCAGTTGCGTCTAAGCCTGGATGAGGCGCGCGCAGCAATTCGCGAGGGCCGATTCGAAGATGCATCCGATGCTCTGTCGGCAGCGCAGTCTCTGGCCGTGGTGTCGGGCGGCACTGAATTCGAAACGCTAACAAACGAGCTTAAAAGTGCGCGCAGCGAACAGCAGACCGATGAGGTGCTGGCACTCGCAAATGCCAGCCTGGAATCGGGAGCGCTGCTGTCTCCGCCAAACGCCAACGCGCGCTATTACTACGAACTGGTGCTCTCGAACGATCCGGAGAATGCGGCGGCGCAACAAGGGCTCAATATTATTGCAAACCGCATCGTGCTGCAGGCACGCGCTGAGATCGATAATGGCAATTTCGACGGCGCTCAGACGTTGCTGTACGACGCTCGCGCCCTCGATTCGAAAAATAGCGAGCTGATCTCGACGGCCAACGCATTACGGGCAGCCCGCGAGTCAGCAGAGGCCGATCGTGCCGCGGCTGAACGTGTAGCGGCCGAAAGTGCCGCGGCCGAACGTGCCGCTGCCGAAAGTGCAGCGGCCGAACGTGCAGCGGCCGAACGTGCAGCGGTCGAACGTGCAGCGGTCGATCGTGCAGCGGCCGACGTCGACAGGGTCGAGCGAGGACAACGACATTCCGCTGGCCGCGTCGAAAACGCCGCTGCGAAAGCGGGTGCTACGGAACAACCAGCCGTTGACGCCGCGCCCGATAGCATTGTGGCAGACACGACTGAGCCAGTACCTGCACCGGCAGCAGAGAAAACATCGCCGGTCGATGTCGTTCCAGCCACCATCACTTCACTGGTGCGCACGAAATACGTGGCGCCGAAGTATCCACGTAATGCTCTGCGTCGCAACCTGTCCGGCTGGGTCGATGTCGAGTTCACGGTATCGACCGACGGTACGGTCAAGGACGTCGGAGCACGCGCTTCGGAACCAGGTGATGTGTTCGTGGACTCGGCAACCCGTGCCGTCGAACAATGGGAGTTCGAGCCGGTTTTCAGCAACGGCGCGGTTATCGAAAAACGCGCTGCCGTCCGCATGGCGTTCGCTCTCGACTGAGGCATCTACAGCGCGGCATCGCCGTTTTTGAGCGATTACAGTTAGCAACTGGATCGACCTCGCGAATCCCGCTAGTCTTTGGCCTCAGTCAATTGTCAGGCCCTGAATGTGACACAGGCTATCGCCCCACGCCGCGGTCAACGGATGCGCAAGCAGCAGCAGCGCAGCATCGTTACACAGCACAAGTTGCTGGATGCGGCCATTGCGGCATTTTCCGAGAACGGCTTCAAAGGCACATCAACTCGTGATATTGCGGAACGGGCCGGTGTGCATCATCCGTTGATTACCTATCACTTCAAGAACAAGGATCGGCTATGGCGCGCCGCCGCCGACAAGGTCTTCGGCGATTTCACGGGAATCGATGACTGTCACGTTTGACCAGGCTGCCGGGCACGGACCGAAAGTCCGCATGGCCACGATGATCCGCGCTTACCTGCACTATGCCCGGAGCCAGCCCGCGCTACACAAAGTGATGGTGCTGGAAGCAAGTTACCCGAGCCCGCGGCTGGATTGGCTTATCGAGAATCATCTGCAACCGCTGTTCGACAGGGCGTTCGAGCTGATAGAGGAATTGCAGCGAACCGGTATGGCGCCAAACGGCAATCCGAAGCTGCTGTTCAACATGATCCGCGTCTGCTCGGGAGGGCTGCTGGCGCTGGGTAACGAGCTCAAGCTGTCCAGCGGCATCGATATTGATGACGACGAAACGCTAGACGAGATAGCTGACATGATTGTGCAGCTGTTCTTGCCGAACACCAGTCGGCATGAGGACGCAACCCTCTAGCCCGGATCTTGCAGACTCGAGCAGAGCATACCGATAGACCCTGACTACTGGCCCGGACGGCTGGCGTACAGGTACAACATCTCCATCGCGAGGTGCGCTGCAGCGAGTGCCGTGATCTCGCCGACATCATAGGCCGGCGCTACCTCGACAATATCCATGCCGACCACATTGATGCCCGCGAGTCCGCGCAAGATGGCCATCGCCTGATGACTGCTCAGGCCACCGCAGACCGGCGTGCCGGTGCCGGGTGCGTAGCTGGGGTCCAGGCAGTCAATATCGAACGTCAGGTAAACCGGGCGGTCACCCAGGTGAGTTCGAATCCGCTCGATGACTGTGTCTATGCCGGTCGCGTGCACCTGCGGCGCATCGATAATATTGAAACCAAGTGTGTCCGGATTGCTCGTGCGCAGGCCGATTTGCACGGATGTCGTCGGATCAACGAGACCGTTTTTCACGGCCCAATAGAACATTGTTCCGTGATCGATGCGCTCGTGCGGATCGGCCCAGGTGTCGCTGTGCGCATCAAAATGCAATAACGAAAGCGGCGCGCCGTGCTTTTTTGCGTGTGCTTTGAGCAGCGGATAAGCGATGAAATGATCACCGCCCAGGCTCAGGAGACCGGGCCCCTCCTTGATAATGTCCCACGCGTGGGCCTCGATCTGGTCGGGCACTTTCTCCGGCCGTCCAAAATCGAAAAAGCAGTCGCCAACGTCAGCAACGGCCAGTTTGTCGAACGGATCGAACGCCATGCCATACGGTCGCTCCCACGCCATGATGGTCGACGCGTTGCGAATTGCCCGCGGACCAAAACGCGCGCCCGGGCGATTCGTCGTTGCCGTGTCAAGCGGCACACCGGTGACGGCGACGTCCACGCCGGCCAGGTCCTTGGTGTACTTGCGGCGCATGAACGAAGTAATACCGGCATACGTCGGTTCCGGCGTCGTGCCATACAGGCTCTCGCGCGTAATCGCATTATCGGTGTCATGCTTGTTCAAAACCTGTCTCCTTATTTTTATTCCAGGTCGACAGCACTTGTCGGGTTTGATCCAGCGCCTGCCAGGTTTTTTCGATCAGCTCGTCGGCTTCGGCATGCGACAGAATGAACGGCGGCGCACAAATAATCGTGTCGCCGACCGCGCGCATGCAAACGCCGAGGTCCATCAAGGCATCCCGAACGAGGGCACCGGCCCCGCGCTTTTCGTCGAACCGTTGCAGAGGCTCTTTGCTTTGCACAATTTCAAATGCCCCCATCAGGCCCACCATACGCGTGTCGCCGACCAGCTCGTGCTCGCCCAACGCCTGCCATTTCTGCTGCAGGTAGGGGCCAATGTCATTGCGAATACGCTCTACAAGATTTTCCTTCTGAATCAACCGCACGTTGGCAATAGCGACAGCGCAGGCGACCGGATGACCTGAATACGTGTAGCCGTGGAAAAACTCACCGCCCTTCTCGATTAATACGTCGGCGACGCGATCGCTGACGAATACACCGCCGAGTGGCAGGTACCCGGAGGTCACGCCTTTGGCAAACGTCATGAAATCCGGGCGCGTATCGAAATGATCGGCGCCGAACCACTGCCCGAGACGTCCGAATCCCGTGATCACTTCGTCGGAAATCAGCAAGATGCCGTATTCGTCACAGATGCGCTGCACTTCCGGCCAGTAGCTGTCGGGTGGCACGATGACGCCGCCGGCACCCTGAATCGGTTCGGCGATGAAGGCCGCGACCTTGTCCGGGCCAACCTCTTTGATCTTCGTTTCGATCGCGCGGGCGGCGGCCAGCCCAAACTCATGCGGCGACAGGCTCTGGTCACTGCCAAACCAATACGGTTGATCGACATGCACGATACCGGGAATCGGCAGACCACTTTGCTTGTGCATCGGCTTCATGCCGCCGAGGCTCGCTGCCGCCACGGTTGAACCGTGATACGCATTGTGGCGGCTGATTATCGTATGGCGCTCCGGCTGCCCCATCAGGTCCCAGTAGGTTCGTACCATGCGCACGATCGTATCGTTCGACTCCGAACCAGAGCCCGCGAAAAACACACGATTGAATTGCGGCGGACTGATTTTCTGCAACAGCGCCGCAAGCTCGATCGACGGTGGGTGCGCGCACTGAAAGAAGTTGTTGTAGTACGGCAGCTCCTTAAGCTGTTCCGTTGCCGCATCGACCAGCTCTTGCCGGCCGTAACCGGCATTCACACACCAAAGCCCGGACATGCCGTCCAGGATCTTGTTGCCGTCCGCATCATAGATGTACACACCCTGTGCGCGCGTAATGATTCGCGAGCGCTTCTTATGCAGGCTCTTATGGTCTGTAAACGGATGCAGGTGGTGCTCTTTGTCGAGCTCCTGCCAGTCCTCGCGGGACCGTTTTTCAATTGCTGCCATGGTTAACCTCGCGTCGATCCCAACGGATCAGACATTGAACATCAGTATCTCGCGCTCGTAGGGTGTGATGATCTCCTGGAACTCTCTGTTCTCATCATCTTTGACCGCCGTATACGTTGTTACGAATTCATCGCCCAGCATGCTGCGCATCGCATTGCTGCCCCGCAACGCCTCGATCGACGAATAAATATGCCGGTGCAGCTCAAAGTCGCCACCGTAGGCACTGCCTTCTATCGGTGCAGTCGGCTTTATCCCCTCAACCATGCCGAGGTAACCGCACGCCAGCGTTGCGGCGATGACGAGATAGGGATTGACGTCAGCACCGGCCAGCCGGTTCTCGACACGGCGCGAATCGGAATCCGAATCCGGCACACGCAGACCGACGGTGCGATTGTCGACAGCCCAGGCCAGGTTGACCGGCGATGAGTCCGGGTTCAGGAAGCGACGATAGGAATTTACGTAGGGAGCGAACAACAGCATCGCTTCTGGCATGTAGTGCTGCAGGCCGCCGAGATAACCGTAGAAAAGATCACTTGCGGAGCCATCGGCATTTGAAAAAATATTGTTGCCCTGCTTGTCGACAATACTCTGATGCACGTGCAGCGCGCTGCCGGCATCCTCGGCCATCGGCTTGGCGAGAAACGTCGCATGCATCTTGTGCTCGATAGCCGCTTCGCGCACCGTACGTTTGAACAGAAACACCTGGTCGGCGTTGTCGATCGCATTGCCGTGCAGAAAATTGATCTCGAACTGCGCCGGCCCCATTTCCTGTGACAGCGTATCGATGAGAATGCCCTGCTCTTCACAGTAAGCGTATACATCATTAATGAACGGATCGAAGTCGTTCATCGTGTCGATGCTGTACGGCTGGCGGGCCCCCTCGGTCCATCCCAACCGCCCCTCGGGCGGCTCCGCCTCGTCGTTGGGATCGGAATGCGGACTTAAGAGATAAAACTCGACTTCCGGCGCAACCACCGGTACCCAGCCGCGCGCCTCAAATTTCGCCAGCACACCACGCAGCACGCTGCGCGGCGACTTCTCGACCTGCGAGCCATCGCGGTGATAACAGTCCAGAAAAACGGAGGCCGCCGGGTCTCTCGCCCAGGGCACCGGCCGCAGTGTCGTCGGGTCCGGCACCAGCAGCATGTCGCGATCTTCGACATTCGTCGAATCGTCGATGTAATCCCCGGAAATCGTTTGCGAGAATATGGCCTCCGGCATTTTCATTTCACCGGCACCAAACTTGTCTGCCGGCATCACCTTGCCACGGGCTGAACCCGCCAGGTCGGGCACGAACGCCTCAACATCTTCAATGCCGCGTTCTTTGAACCAATGTTGAAAAACCTCGTTGTTGTTACTCACATTACACCTGTCGCTGCCGCGCATACACTCTGCATGCGTCGCCAAACGCCTTGAAAATTGCTGTTGAGAATTCGTTATTCATGACCTGCCATTCCGGGTGCCACTGCACTGCCAGCGCAAACCCGGGACCTTCGTCGACACGGAAGGCTTCAATCAGGCCGTCATCCGCGATTGCCTCGACGGTGACCCCGTTGCCAAGTTTTGCCACGCCCTGTGCATGTAGCGAGTTGACCATGACCGTATCGGCCCCCGCGAGTTTTCGCAGCAAACCACCGTCGGCGAGGTGCACTGGATGAGCCGGTCCGTACTGCACATCCAGCGGGTCATCCTTGTTCTCGAGGTGATTATGATAACCGCTTACTTCGTGGACTTTCTGATGCAGCGTCCCACCGAGCGCAACGTTTAACTCCTGAAACCCGCGGCACACCGCCAGCAGCGGCACACCGGTTTCGAGCGCGCGTTGCGCCAGCGGCAACGTGACCGCATCCCGGTGGGGATCGTGCAGCGTACCGGTCTCGCTGGGCTCGCCCGCATAATGATGCGGTTCAACATTGGAGTAGCTGCCGGTCAGGAAAACACCGTCGAGACGCGCCAGCAGCTCGTCAATATTGATAGCGTCAGGCATTACCGGCGTTATCAATGGCAATGCGCCCGCCGCGTCGGTGATCGCCGCCAGGTATTTCTCGCCCACCATCTGGAACGGATGCGGCTCCAGAATGCGACGATCGGCGGGCACGCCAATAATGGGTTTTGCTGACATAAACAGTAATTTCAGGTTAACGGCAGGTTGCGCGAAATTCTAACACGCGCTCTCTACTCAAAAATTTGGCTGCAGCCGCGCTGCAGACGTACATAAAGACGCGCCGAGACTCGCGCGTCGGGTAGCCGAAAGACGCTGTGTCGGCCCGCAGATGGATAACGCACCCAGCACCTGGCCCATGCCACCGCGAATGACAGTCGCAACGCCGGAAAAACCGTCTTCAAGCTCATCCACGGTTTCGGCGAAACCGCGCTCGCGTATCCCGGGCAGCTGCGCCTCGAGCTGACCCCGCTCGGTGATCGTTTTTGACGTCAGGGACAGAAGTTCATGAGTCAGTCTGTCCAGCCCCTGGTCTTCAAACGCGATCAGTACCTTCCCCGTCGAAGTGGCATGCATCGGCCAGCGCGTACCGACATTGCCCCCGGCACCGACAAAGTGACTGCTCGTGACTTCGTCAAGAATCAGCATGGTGTCGTCGATCGGTACCTCAAGTGTCGCGGTTTCACCGCTCTCCGTCGCCAGCTGCTCAAGTAATGGCCGCGCCCGCAAACGCAGATCGTTACTCGACAGTGCCTGGATACCGAGCGCCATCAGCGCAGGTCCGAGACGATAACAGCCATTCACCGCGCTCTTCTCGAGCATCGATTCGCTACACAGCGCCTGCAGCAAGCGATGCGTCGTCGTCTTGTTGAGCCCTGCCCGCACGCAGATTTCACCCAGTCGCAGTTCCGGCTGTTCGGCCGTGAAGAGCTTGAGCAGCCGGATCGCACGCAGCGCCGCCTGGGCGCCCTGGGGGCTTGCCTTGTCTGGCATCGGTTGTTCCATATTGTGCTTGGTTATTTCATATTATGGTAGCAGACCCAATGTTGCGGCGCCCGGGAAAATCGCCGATGCTCGTGGTCCAGCGAATCACCAGGTGCACCGATGACCCGATCGACCGTCAATCAACTCAAAGCAGAGCTGCGTGCTGTCCAGAAGAAACATGGCGATTTCGAGTCGGTGGAGCTGCTGCTGCCGGACCTCAATGGCGTGCTCAAAGGCAAGCGCGTGCGCATGGACGACGTTGCCAGCGCCTGCAAGGACGGCTTCTGGTTTTGTGGCGGTGCGCCGTTATTGACGATACTGGGCGAGACTGTTGCCGGCATCCCTTTTGGCCAGGACGACGGTGACCCCGACGTACTGGCAACCCTGGTACCCGGGAGCATTGCCCCGGTCCCCTGGTCCGAGCGCCCCATGGGTCAGGCGCTGTTTCGACTCTACGGTGATGACGGTGAACCGATGTTTGCCGACCCGCGCAGTGTGCTGGAACGCGCGCTGGCACCGCTTAAGAAAATGGGGCTAACCGCGGTAATGGCCACCGAGCTGGAGTTTTACCTGCTGGATGCCAATGCCGAGGTTCCCACCGTCGCCGGGCCGCACGTGCCCGGCAGCGATCGGCTGCAGCCGGGCGCGCAGGTCTATCACCCTGACGACTTGTGGGAGATCGAGCCTTTCCTGAACGACGTTTATGATTTCTGCGCGGCGCAGAACATCCCCGCTGACACGGCGATCGCCGAATACTCGCAGGGCCAGTTCGAAATCAACCTCAAACATATCGATGATCCGGTGCTGGCCTGTGACCATGCGGTCCTGCTGAAGCGCGCCGTAAAAGCCGCCGCACGCAAGCACGGTTTCGTTGCCTGCTTCATGGCAAAGCCGTTTGCGGAGGACTCGGGCAACGGGCTGCACATTCACATGAGCCTGGTGGATCGCAATGGGAAGAACTATTTTTCGCACGGTCGCGAGAGCCTGGCGAACCCGCCATTTTCTGCGCGCTTGCAACACGCCGTCGGTGGTTTGTTAAAAACCATGCAGGAGGCCACGGCCATTTGCGCGCCGAACGCAAACTCGTACCGGCGACTGCGCCCCGACATGTTCGCCCCGGTCGAACCCAACTGGGGCGTCAACCATCGCGCCGTCGCCATTCGCATTCCGCAATCCGACGCCAACAATCTGCGCTTCGAGCACCGCATCGCCGGTGCCGACGCGAACCCGTACCTCGTTACGGCAGCCGTCGCTGCCGGCGTGCATTACGGCTTGAAAAACAAATGCGATCCGGGCGTCATGGTGGAGCAAGGTGAGCACCTGGTACCCCGTCTTGGCATTCCGAATCGCTGGGATGCCGCGATCGACAAATTTCAACGGAGCAAGATACTGCCGCAGTATCTAGGCAAGGATTATTGCAAGTACTTTGCGATGAATCGGCGCGAGGAAAGCCGCCTGTTCCACAACACGATCAGCCAGCTCGATTACGACTGGTACCTGCGTTCGGTTTAGGCTGCGCTAGCGCGCGGGTGTGCGGCTGCCGGCATTTGGCCGTCGCGGATCCGACGCGCCGCGAAACACACCGTCCTTGATACCGACGGTCTGCAGGCTGCCCATTGAATAGCTGGACGCCCTGATCGTATGACCCCGCGCTTCGAGGATGCGCGTCGTGTCGGGACTGAAGCCCGGACTCCAGTTGCAGCACGTCCGGAAACCACTGGTGATGCATACGCGGCGCTGCGCCGGCCTCAGCCAGGTTCATGCCGTGATCGAGAACATTGACGACCATTTGCAACACCGACGTTATGATGCGGCTGCCGCCGGGGCTGCCGGTCGCAAACCACGGTTTGCCGTCGGCAAAAACAATGGTTGGCGTCATCGAACTCAAGGGGCGCTTCAGCGCGGTGACGGCGTTCGCCTCGCCACCGAGCAAGCCGAACGCGTTTGGCACGCCGGGTTTGGAAACGAAGTCATCCATTTCGTTGTTGAGCAAAAATCCCGCGCCATCGACCGCGATGCCCGAGCCGTACGAAAAATTCAGCGTGTACGTGTTCGAGACGACGTTGCCCTCGGCATCCATCACTGAGTAATGAGTCGTGTCCGGGCTCTCCGCGACCGGCGCCACTCCGGGAGCAACGTCTTCTGACTTGCGCGCCACGTTCATGTCGATCGTTGCCGCCAGTTGCTTGCCGTAGGCCTTGCTCGTCAACCAGTCCACGGGCACCGGGTAGAAATCGGGGTCGCCCAGATGTTTGGAGCGATCGGCGTAGGCGAGCCGCGCCACTTCGGCCAGCAGGTGCACGTTGTCGGCGCTGCCGGCTCCCAGTTCGGCAACCGGGAAGTTCTCGAGAATATTCAGCATCTGAATAATATGCACACCGCCGGAACTCGGCGGCGGCATCGTCGCCAGTTCAAAGCCACGATAGCTGCCGCGCACCACGTCACGAATGACCGGCTTGTAGGCGGCCAGCGACGGCTTGTCGACATAGCCGCCGCCGCGCAGCATTTCGGCGGCAATCATCGTCGCGACTTTGCCCTGGTAGAACGCGTCCGGACCGTGCCTTGCAATCAGGCGCAGCGTTTTTGCCAGGTCCTTTTGCACCAGGCGCTCGCCCGCCTCGTACGGGACTCCTCCCGCCTTGTAGAAATAGCGGCAAGCCGCCGCATTCGCGCATAGCCTCTCCTTGCGCATTTTGAGCAATCCCGCGAGATCGTAGTTGACGATAATGCCGTCGCGGGCCTGCCGAATGGCCGGCTCGAGCAGTCGTTTCCACGGCAGACGCCCGAATTTCTGATGTGCAAGGTACATGCCGGCGACGGTTCCCGGCACGCCCGCGGCCAGGTGGCTGAACTTGGAGCGCCGCGGATCGACGTCGCCGTTCTCGTCGAGGTACATGTCACGGGTCGCTCGAAGCGGCGCCATTTCGCGGTAGTCGATCGCCACATCCGTATTGCTGCCGGCATCATGAATCAGCATGAAGCCGCCGCCGCCGAGGTTGCCCGCACGCGGCAGCGTTACAGCCAGTGAGAAACCGACAGCGATCGCTGCGTCGACCGCATTGCCACCGTCCGCGAGCACGTCTGCACCCACCTGCGACGACAGGCTGTTTTGTGCGGCGACCATGCCGTTGGCACCGTACACCGGGTGCGACAAATCCTGGTAGCGCACGATTGCGCTACTGGAATCCTGGCCGAATGCGGGCGTAAGCCAAAGGAGTGCACTGATGGCGAAAACGGTATGCCGCATATTTTTTTGCGAACTCAGGGCAATATTGTCCGGAAGATAAAGAAGAAAATAATCGCCAGAGTTGCTCCCGCGGGAATGGTAACGACCCAGGACACAAAGATTCTGCCAACGACCCGGAGGTCGATGGCTTCGATACCGCGCGCCATACCGACACCGAGCACCGCACCGACCAGCGTGTGCGTCGTCGAAATCGGCATGCCGGTCCCGGAGGCGATGACAATTGTCGTCGCCGCCGCAAGTTCCGCCGCGAAACCGCGGCTCGGCGTCAACTGCGTAATCTTCTCGCCGACGGTGGCGATGACGTGCCGTCCATACGTCGCGAGGCCAACGACGATACCGACGCCGCCCAGCACCAAAACGTAGATCGAGACGCCCGACTTTGCGGCAATTTCGCCCGTCGTAGCCGTGCTGATCACAGCCGCGAGCGGGCCGATCGCGTTTGCTACGTCATTCGAACCATGTGCGAATGCCATGCCGCAGGCGGTAACCACCATCAGCACGCCGAAAACCCGCTCGACCGTGTAGAAGTGCTCTTTCTTTTCAGCCTTGCGATTCGGTTCGATACGACGGATGAACGCAGCCCCCACCACGGCGATAACGACGGCGATTGCCACAGCCAGCAGGTAGCTGTTAGTGATGGATATATCCAGACCGACGTGTTTCAGGCCTTTCAGGATGGTCACCAGCGTGATCGTAAATGCCGCCAGGAAAATATAGACCGGCACGTAGCGCTTCGCCTTCGCCAGCGGATCTTCCTGGCTCAGGATCAGCTTCTGCACGCTCAGGTAAATGAGATAGGCGATAACGCCGGCGGTTAGCGGTGAAGCAACCCAGCTCATGACGATCGTGCCGACCTTGCCCCACTTGACCGCGTCCACACCGATACCGACGGCCGCAAAACCCACGATCGCGCCCACGATCGAATGCGTGGTCGACACCGGCCACCCCTTCTTTGACGCAATGAACAACCATGTCCCGGCCGCGAGCAACGCCGCCAGCATGCCGTAAATGAGAAGTTCCGGCTTATCGGTCAGCGGAGTGGTATCGACGATGCCTTTGCGAATCGTGCTGGTGACTGCGCCACCGGCAAGCACCGCACCGAGGAATTCGAAGACCGCGGCGACCAGTATCGCCTGCTTGATCGTCAGCGCTTTCGATCCGACTGAGGTGGCCATGGCGTTGGCGACGTCATTGGCGCCGATTCCCCAGGCCATGAAAAGGCCAAACGCAGCCGCAAGGCCGATATAGATATATTGAGCTTCCATTATTATTTTTCCGCGTTAACCGCTGGTTATTGGTTCTTGAAAACTAGTGCGACAGCAACAGCTCGAGTCGGCGGCCGACACGCTCGGCCATATCGGCAATTTCGCCCGTCAACGAAATCACGTCATATAGAAATACCGCGTCGATCGGATCGAGCGTTTTTTCAATCTCGAACAACGCAGAACGCAAAATCGTCTGCTGCTCGTCGGTATGCGTCTCGATCTGATCCAGTTTCTCGATCATGTCGGAGACCAGCGCCACCTCGGCGCCTTTGAAACCCGGCAGTGAACAGTTCATCGAGCTCACGCACGCTTTTGCGCGCCTGTTTCGCCGCGTCGACGTTGCGACTGACGAATTCGACGAACTTCTCGGCGATCGCCTCCGGAATCTGCATGCGGCGACCGATGATGACGCCCGATACGTCCTTGGTACGGTTCGCAATCTTGTCCTGGACCAACAGCAGTTCCAGAAGATCCTCGCGCGGCACCGGCATGAACAGGCTCTTGGGCATATTCAATCGAATTTCTTTCTTAACATCGTCGGCCTCGTGCTCGAGGGCCTCGATTTCAGCGCGAACCGCTAACGCCCCGTCCCAGTCATTGGCGACAACAGCTTCGAAAAACGGCCGGAGCTTTTTCGCGCAGCTATAAGCTATTTCCATGTGTTTTTCGAGGGGCTGCACCGGCGACGAGCCGAAAACATTTGCCAGTAGATTGGCCATGCGACGTCTTCCTTACCTAGGGTGGGCAATGCTATTCCGGGAGCAATCCTAGCATAGTGCCGGCCAAAAAAACCGCGTTCAAAGATGCTAGAATTCGCCGCCCGAAAGCGCCCGTTGAAGCCCTGAGACTGCACGATGACATACTGGTTAATGAAATCCGAACCCGACGCGTACAGCATCGACGACCTTGAACGCGATGGCCGCGAAAAGTGGGACGGTATTCGCAATTATCAGGCGCGCAACATGATGCGTGACGACATGAAGATCGGCGAGGAAATCTTCTTTTATCACTCGAACTGCAAGGAGCCCGGCATCGTGGGTGATTGCCAGGGTTGCCAGTGAACCGTATCCGGACCCAACGCAATTCGACAAGAAATCGAAGTATTACGACGCCAAAAGCAGCGCCGACAATCCACGCTGGTGCCTGGTCGATGTAGAGTTCGTGCGCAAGCTCACGCGTAATATCACGCTCACGGAGCTAAAGGCACAAAAGACACTCGCTGACATGATCCTGACGCGCAAAGGCAATCGCCTGTCGATCATGCCGGTGGCCAGGAAACACTGGAACAAGATCTTAAGCCTTGAATAAAACCCGCATTCTCGCCGCTGCAGCCCTGGTCATCGTTGCAGTGCTTTGGTACCTGACGCCCGCAAGGCTCGAGCCCACAGTCGCTGATGTCGCTTTGCCGGCGGACCTCGATGCCTGGCTCCGGGAAACCGAGCAGCAAGCCGCCGCACGCTACGGCCTGGTGGAAGGTGTCGAAAAACGCATCACCTGGTTTGACAAACGCGAGGCAACGGCCTATTCAGTCTTGTACCTGCACGGTTTTTCGGCGACGCGACAGGAAACCGCGCCACTGGCCGAAATCGTGGCTCACAGTCTGGGCGCGAACCTGTTCGAAACACGACTTGCCGGTCATGGCCGTGAGCGCGAGCAACTCGCAGACGTCCGCGCCGAGGACTGGCTGGCCGACGCGGCAGAGGCACTGGCCATTGCCAGCCAACTGGGCGAGCGCGTCATCGTTATCGGCACCTCAACCGGCGCGACGCTGGCTGCGGCGATGCTCGATCATCCGGGCATGAGCGCTGTCGACACACTGGTCATGGTGTCGCCGAACTTCGCACCAAAAGACACCAATGCGGCCTGGCTAACGCGGCCTGCCGGACCGCTGCTCGCGCGCCTGCTGGTTGGCGACACGCGCAGCTGGCAGCCGCATAACGCATTGCAGGCGCGCTTCTGGTCGACGTCTTATCCGTTGGCGGCGCCGGTCGAAGTGATGCGCCTGGTCGATCTTGCGAATCGCAAGCTGCCAGCCGCCATTCCCCAGCGTCTGCTGCTGCTTTACTCGCTCGAGGATGACGGTGATTTCCGCGGATGCGGCGCTCGCAGTTTTTGCGCAAACCCAGGCACCACAGAAAATCGCGATCGCCATTACGGATCCGGGCGACCCCAGCCACCATGTACTTGCGGGAGATATCTTGTCTGCGGGGAAAACGCAGGAGGTTGCCTCGGCGATTGTCGACTTTATTGGGCGCCCAGTTCCTTAAGCCGGGCCTGCACCTCAGCCGCGCCGCCGAGCGCGAGCATGATGACGAGATCTCCCGGCTGCGCCCACTCGATTGCCGACATGAACGATTCCATCTCGGTTTCGTTGTGCTCAACCTGGAAGTCCTCGGCACCGCAACGCACCAGCTCATCCCTGATGATCGCAAACACCTCCCCGTGCTGCCGGCCGCGGTGGTAGGCGGCCAGCTCCGACACGACGACACGATCGAGTCCGATTGCCCATGCGTCTCGCGCGAGTTCGCAAATCAGCTCATCGGTACGATCGCCTGCCTGGCCGAAGCACAAGACCCGGCGCTTCGCCGGCACTGCCCGCGCCATGTCGAACAGCGCCATCATGCCGGCGGGATTGTGCGCGAAGTCGAGGAGTACGCTGACGCCGTCCAGTTCGTACAGATTGCAGCGGCCAGGGTTCTCGTCCTGCACCATCGTCGTCAGACCCGTCTGGATATCCCTGAGACCCACACCCAGCAAATGCGTCAGAGCCGCGGCGCTGAGCGCGTTGGCGACGTTGTGCCGCGCAGCGCCTCCCAGCGCAATCGGAATCTCGTGGCTGCGACAAATCACGGCGCGCCCGCCACTCTCCAGCTTGACGAGTTCGTCGCCATCGAGCACAAACGCCAGCCCACCGCGGTCCGTGTGGGACACGAGCGTGTCGTTTTGCGGATCAAGACTGAACCATACGATTTCGCCGGAGTATTTCTCCGCCTGCTTTCGCAGCAGTTGATCATCGGCGTTTAGAATCAGTTGCCCGGATTGTTCGACCGCCCGACTCACGATCCATTTGATCGCCAGCAACTCATCAAGATTCTGTGAGCCAAAGTCACCGAAGTGGTCCTCACTGATATTGGTTATCAGCGCCACATTTGCGCGCTCGACACCGAGTCCGCGGCGTAACAGACCACCGCGCGCCGTTTCAAGTATCGCGACATCAACATCCGGCTGGCGCAATACTGCCCGGGCGCCGCCGGGTCCCGACCAGTCGCCGCTATCGAGTACCTTGTTATTCACGGCGATCCAGTCTGTCGAACTGCAACCGACGTTCTGACCGGCGCCCTGCAGAATATGCACGGCCAGGCGCACGCTCGTGGTCTTGCCGTTGGTGCCCGTCACGATTCCGATCGGTACATCGTGATACCTGTCCCAATCCAGCGCATCGGGAATTTCACGCACCGGCCAGGTCTCCGAACCCTTGCCCAACCCGACGGAAACCTCGTTGTCATCCCACAAAACGGTTTTGCCGCGCGCGGCAGCCTCGTGCAGCAGCCACATGAGCTCAGCGTTGGACTCCTCCTCAGCCGCAGCCTTGATTGCTGTAACCGCCGCGTCGAAATCGGGCTCGTCAGTCGTTACACCCAGTTCAAAGGCGCACGCCGCCCACGCCAACTCGTTTATTTCGGAGGCCGCATAGAGCGCATCTATCGGTGCCGTAAACGCGAGGCTCACGCCGCCGACCAGGTGCAACGTCGAAAACTGCGCCGAGGGCCAGTCCAGCTCTTCGAGTGCGCGCGCCACATTATCCGCCCAGAGCGGAATCAGCCGGTCGGCGTCCGCGCGCGTGCAGCGGACATCGAGAACGGACCCCGGCCCATCGAGGACCAGGCTGGGGCCGGTCAGTCTGCGAGCGTCGATAAACTCCATGGCACCGCGTCAGTCGCCCTCTTCGCGGGCGATGCGCACACCACGCTCGTCGCTGATGATTTCGAGATCATCGTCGATCTCGAAATCGAGACCCTCCGGGAGGCCTACGGAGTTGACGGTATTCTTGCCCGGACTGTCGAGCCTGGATCCCGAATTAAAGTAGATAATCTGCTTCCAGGCCCGCGTTGTATCGTCGCCAAGCACGAGAATCAGATCGCCCACTTGCGCCATTTCGAGTGCTCGCGTCGTCGCCTCCTGCTCGTCAGTAATGACTTCGATACTGTCTGCCGGGACGCCCTTCTCGAGCAGCGTATTCTTCAACAGCACCGCCACCTCGTCGTGCCCGCGGCCGCGCCGATTGTCATCGCAACGGCAAATGAAATGGTCGAAATGACCCGCCGCCACCTCGGCAATAGCCCGAATATCCTCGTCGCGACGATCGCCCGGCGCCGCCAGCACGACGATGCGCTGCCCGCCGACTTCGAAGCGATCGACGAGGCTACACATTGCGGCAACAGCCGCCGGGTTATGCGCATAGTCGAGAATGACGCGGAACGGGTGTTCGTCGTAAATGTTCATGCGACCCGGCGCCTGGAAGAATGTCGAATCGAAGGTGCGCAATCCCTGGCGGATATCTTCGAGACCGACATTCATGTTGTAGGCGAGCGCGGCGGCAAACATCGCATTCTGCACATTGTGCATCGCGCGACCTTCTATCGTTGCGGGGATCAGGTGCGTCCACAAGAGCGGCGTGTGCGTCTCTTTGTCGTAGATCGCGATCAGGTGACCGTTCATGCCCTGCTCCAGCACAAACGCCTGCCCGCCCGCCTTGATGTGCTGCTTGACCAGCGGATGCGCCGGATTCATCGTCACATAACTGAGTCGCTCAGCGTCCGTGTAATCGGCCATCTGCAGGCAGAGCGGATCATCGGCGTTGAGCACGGCGGCGTCAGTCGCAATCTCGATCGGTACGCGCTTCACTTCCGCGAGCTGTGCGAGCGTATCGATGCCGCGCAGGCCGAGATGGTCGGCTGTCACATTGAGACACCCCGCGACATTGCATTCGTGAAACCCGAGGCCGCTCCGCAGCATGCCGCCACGTGCGGTTTCCATAACGGCGGCGCTGACCGAAGGATCGCGCAAAATCATCTGTGCCGAAACCGGCCCGGTCATGTCGCCCGGCACGCTGAGCTTGCCGTCGATGTACACGCCGTCGGTGGAGGTCAGCCCGACGGTAAACCCCGACATCTTCAGAATGTGCGCGAGCATGCGCGAGGTCGTCGTCTTGCCATTGGTGCCTGTTACCGCGGCGATCGGTATGCGGCTCGGCGTACCCGGCGGAAACAGCATGTCGATAACGGGCCCTGCGACATCGCGCGGCGTGCCCTCGCTCGGTGCCACGTGCATGCGAAAACCGGGACCCGCGTTAACTTCACAAATGCCGCCACCGGCGTCGCGGTAAGACTCGGTAATGTCCTTGGTCAGAAAATCCACACCGCCGATATCGAGATCGATGGCCTTGATGGCACGGATTGCCATCTCGCGGTTGTCGGGATGGATACTGTCGGTGACGTCAATGGCCGTGCCGCCCGTGGAGAGATTGGCGGTCGAACGCAAGTACACGGTTTCGCCTGTCGCCGGCACCGTGTCCCGGACGTAACCGAGTTTCGCCAGCAGCCGCTCAGCCTGGTGATCGAACTCCAGACGCGTCAGCACTTTTTCATGCCCGACACCACGACGCGGATCCGCGTTGACGATATCGACGAGCTCCTTGATCGTGTGCTTGCCATCTCCGACAACGTGGCCTGGCACGCGCTTGGCGGCGGCGACCAGCGAGCCGTTGATGACGAGCAGGCGATGATCGAAACCCTCAATGTAGCTTTCGACAACAACGGGGCTGCCATGCTCGACGGCTTTATCAAAACCGGTCTCCACTTCGTCCGGTGTTCGCAGATTGATCGACACGCCGCGCCCATGATTGCCAGACAGGGGTTTCAGCACGACCGGATAGCCAATGCGTTCAGCCGCCCGCACGGCGGCCGGTTTGTCGCGTACCACCACCTGTCGCGGTACCGGCAGGCCCAGATCGCGCAGGATGCCGTTGGTCTCTTCCTTGTCACCAGCCAGTTCGACCGCAATGTTGCTGGTGCGACCGGTCGTCGTCGCCTGAATTCTGTGCTGGTAACGACCCTGGCCAAACTGCACGAGGCTGTATTGATTGAGTCGCAGCCACGGAATGTTGCGTTCCTCTGCCGCTTTGACCAGCGATGCAGTACTCGGTCCGAATTCGCGACGCTGCGCATAACGGATAAATCGATCGCGCTCCTCGGCGAAATTCCAGTCCGGTCCCGGCGCGTCGTCGGAGCGTAGCTCGACCGGGAGTAAAGTCTGTAACAACAATTGCGCCAGTTTGCTCGCCTGGCGACCGACGGCGGCATCCTTGTACTGGAACACCATGTTGTAAAAGCCCGGGCGGCCATCAATGGTGCGGGTCCGCCCAAAGGTCACATCGGAGCCTGCGACGTTCTGCAACTCGAGCGCGACATGCTCCATGACATGTCCCATCCACGTACCCTCGCCTTCGCGCAGCCGACGGACAAAGCCACCCGCTTCGCGATACGAGCAACCATGCTCGTGCAACCCCGGCAAACACTCGAGCAACGGCCCTATAAACGCGTCGCCCAGGCGGCTGGTCGGCCAGTGTTCCAGCTCGCCAAGATCGATAACGTGGCGGATGACGGGAAAGCGGGCGAACAGGTTGGGCCCGACGAAGATATTGGTGCTTTCAATTTTCATAACCGCGCCTGTTGTTTTTTGCGTTATGCGGCGTGCGCCTCGCGCGTGGCAATGTCGAAACGACCGCCCGCGACGAGAATGTGTAATGTTACGCCAATCAGGCTGACCGGGTCGCCACGGCGCGCCTGATCCATGGACGAATACTTCAACCCGGTCGGATCGATAACCGTAATCCCGCCACTGCCGACGACCTCAAAGGCATCGCCCGGCCGGATAAACGCGGCCGTGTCCTCGTCGAGGCCAATGCCCACGGCAAACGGGTTGTAGGCGAGCGCCGTCAACAGTCTGCCCAGCCGGTCGCGTTCGCGGAAATGCTGGTCGATGATGAACGCGTTGGTCAAGCCGAGCCCGGGCGCCATTGTCACCATATCGGGATGCGGTGTGCTGCCCTCATTACCCCCGGCAATCATATGCTCCGGCATGAATGCGGCACCGGCCGACGTGCCCGCGACATGCATGCCCTCGGCATGGCGGCGGCGGATCAGCTGGGCGACCGCGGTACCGCCGAGCGTTGTCGACAACCGCAGCTGGTTACCGCCGGTCATGAAGACACCGTCACACTTGTCGATGTACTCGACGTCTGCACCCGACTGGCAATCCTCGCGCGAGATAAAATTCAGCACGCGCGCGTGCTTGATGCCGATGCGTCGAAACAGTTTTTCGTAATTGCGCCCGGTATCCTCCAGCTCCGATGCCGTCGGAATGATGCCGATGCGTGCTTCCTGGCCGCCGCACAGCTCGATAAAGCGGTCCAGAATCTCGGGATTTTTGAGTTTTTCTTCGCCGCCGCCGATGGGAACAATATAGCCCCGGTCATTGTCAGATGTACTGTTTGCAGGACTCATGGCTCGCCGCACTCGTCTGTTATTGGCCCGCCGCGTGCGCCATCCGCCTGGGACCCAGGAGTGACACCGTACCGCGAGAGCGAAAAAGGGCGCTAAGTTTACACAAGATTGGCCCACTTCCGGCCCATCTTCATGCAAAATACCGAACCTTGGCTAACGATGGCCGGGACAGTGATCTAAACATATGGGTCAACAGGATACAGTCTGTGACGAAGCATGAATTAGCGCTCGGCCGCGTGACCGGCTATCCGGACGAGTACGCACCGGAGGTCCTTGACGCCATACCCCGCAGTCGAAATCGGGAGCTACTCGGCATCACGGCTGCACTGCCGTTTGCGGGCGCAGACGTCTGGAACGCCTGGGAACTCACGTGGCTGGGTTTGGGCAAGCGGCCGGCGGTAGCGACGGCCCGCATCGTGGTGCCGGTCGACTCGCCAAACATCATCGAATCCAAGTCGCTCAAGCTGTATCTCAATTCGTTTGCGATGACTGAATTTGACTCAGCCAAAGACGTTGAGCGATGCATCCGCGCCGATCTCAGCCGTTGCGTCGACGCGCCGGTAGACGTCCGGCTGGCCCCGGTTTCGAGCACTGAAGGGCGCACAGTCGCGCGGCTCGCGGGTAATAGCCTCGATAATCTCGACGTCGACTGCGCCGACTGGGAAGTCAATGCCGGTCTGCTGCGCGCGGACAGCGCCAACATTGTGACCGTGGATTTGCATACTCATCTGTTGCGCAGCCTTTGCCCCGTGACGGCGCAGCCGGATACGGGCAGCCTGCAGATTTCGTATCGCGGGCCGGCCATCGACCCGGTCGGCCTGCTGCGTTATATCGTGTCCTACCGGCAGCACAGTGATTTTCACGAGAGCTGCATCGAAAGGATGTTTATCGATATCAGGGAACGCTGCCAGCCACTCGATCTGACGCTGCACGCGTGCTATCAACGGCGCGGTGGCATTGACATCAACCCGTTCCGCAGTACGTCCGCGCGAACACCGCGTAACTTGCGCCTGTGGCGGCAATAGCCGCTTGAATTATTGAGCGTCGAGGTCTTCGCGCGACAGCTCGTGACCCCAGTCCTGCTTGGCACTGAGATAACGGCGATTGGCATCCGTCACGCCCGTCACGTGTTTGACGCGCGTGATATTTGTGATGCCCATCTTCTCGAGGTCATGGACCTTCTTCGGATTATTAGTGAGCAGTCGAAACGGCTGGCCCTTGACGAAGAACTTCAGCAATGAGCCGGCATCGCTGAAATCCCGCGAGTCGTCCGGTAATCCCAGCGAACGGTTAGCCTGGTAAGTATCCTCGCCGCCGTCCTGCAGCAGGTAGGTCGCCGCTTTCGCCCACAGCCCGATACCCCGACCTTCGTGTCCGGACATGTAGATGACCATGCCGCCCTGCTCGTCCTGGCGGATCTTCTGCAGTGCGGATGCCAGTTGTGGCCCGCATTCGCACCGCTGGGAACCAAACACATCGCCCGTGAGGCAGCTCGAGTGCACGCGCACCAGCGGGTTTTGCCAGCGCGCCGGGTCGCCGACAATCAGCACGCTGTTGACCGCCATCGATGATGCCAGCGTTGCGAACAGCGCCTGCCCCTGCTGCGCGCGCAGCTCATCGGCAATTTCTTCGAGCTTGCCCAGCTCGGTGCGCCGCACGCACGCATACCAGTCGACCTGGAGCGCAAGGTCGCCGAGTTTGAGCGGCAGCGGTATTGGGCCGAGCAGGCTGATGGCTGGCCCGCGTGTCGCCGTGTGAGCGGCGGCCACGCGCGCTCCGTCACCGTCAATCTGAAACAGTTTTCCCTGCTCTTCCAGGCGCTTGCGGATGCTGGGATCAATGTAAGTAAACATAGGGCGCGATTATGCGGGAAATGCGCCGCGTGTCGCTAATCGACCTTGCCCGTAGTGCTTGCTGACCAAGAGGTCATTAACTATACTTACTGACTTACTGGTCAGTAATGGTGTGACGATGGGCGAGCCCCGCTTTCAGCGCCGCAAGGAAGACCGGCCGCAGGAAATCACTGAGGCCGCCTTCGAGGTTTTCGCCGAGAAAGGCTACGCACGGGCCCGCGTGCAGGAGGTCGCAACGCGTGCGGGCGTCAGCAAAGGTCTGCTGTACCTGTATTTCGAAACCAAGCAAGCGCTGTTTAAAGCTGTCATCCGCAGCGTCGTCATTCGACGCATCGACGCCCTGCTCGTAGCGGTCGACAATACCGAGCTCTCGTCCGAGGCGTTTATGCGCGGTCCGCTGATCGACTTCATGAAGGCCGTGCCCGGCTCGCCGGTCGCCGTGGTTATCCGCCTGCTGATCGCCGAAGGCCAGCGGCATCCGGACCTGGTGGACTATTACTGGGACAACGTCGTAGCAAAAGGTCTGGCGGCACTAACGCGCATTGTCGAACGTGGCGTCGAGCGCGGTGAATTTAACGACACCGACGTCACGCGGTTGCCACAGCTGGTGCTCGCGCCGGTCATGGTCTCGGTCATCTGGCGCATCCTGTTTGCCCGGCACGAACTCGACACGGACCGGCTGATTGAAACCCAGATAGACATGCTGCTCGCCTATATCAAGGCATGAACGGAGCAATAACGATGAAAGCACTGAATGCCGCTGCGCTTACGGTATGTACATTACTCTCGGCCTGCAGCCCGTCCGACGACACGGCGCGCGTAGTCGGTGAGCTTGCGTCTGATCGCATCGAACTCAGCGCTGAATTCAATGAACCGATTATTGAAATTCTCATAGCCGAAGGAGAGGCAGTGACTGCCGGCCAGCTGCTGCTGCGCCAGGATGACACTCGCGCCAAAGCGCGCCTCAAAGAGGCAGACGCGGCACTCGCCCAGCAACAGGCACGACTGGACGAGGCGCTGCGCGGTCCGCGCCAGGAACAAATTGCGGCGGCACGGGCCAGTCTGGAGGGCGCCACCCAGGAACTCGCGTTTCGCAGCAGCGAGTTCGACCGCGTGACAAAAATTCATGCCAAAGGCCTCGCGTCGAATGACGCACTCGATCTCGCCAAAGTTGCGCGGGACTCGGCGGCGGCTAACCGCAAGCTGCGCCTCGCACAGTTGCAGGAAGGCCTCGCCGGAACCACCGTTGAACAGCTCGCGCAGGCCGAGCAGGCTTTGCAACAACTCGCGGCACGTAGAGAAAGCGCGGCCATTGATCTGGAGCGCCTGAGTCTGCGAGCCCCGGTCGACGGTATCGTCGACAGCCGCTTGTTCGAGCTGGGCGAGCGCCCGGCTGCTGGCCAGGCAGCCATTATCATGCTGGGCGGCGCACAGCCGTATGCGCGGGTCTTTGTGCCGGAACAACTGCGCGTTAGCGTGACCGCGGGTACCGCAGCTGTGATTCACGTTGACGGCCTGAGTGCGCCCATCAGGGGGCGGGTGCGCTGGGTTTCGAACGACGCCGCCTTCACACCGTACTACGCACTGACCGAGCGCGACCGGTCGCGACTCAGCTACAGCGCCAAAATCGATATCACCGAGCAGCGCGATCGCCTGCCA
>CAWJHR010000016.1:0-102439 GCA_963842765.1 uncultured Gammaproteobacteria bacterium
TTCGGCCAATTGCGGACATCAGCTTGCTTCGAACACTGGGGCCTTCAGAGATTTCTGAAGTTGTTTGCATAGTTTTCGCAGGCCGGTCAGAGCTCGCGTGTTATTCCGCAATTTTGGAATGCCATCAACGAGCATCGATATATCTGCGTAAACAAACTTGCGGTTCTTGTAGTAAGGACCGACCAAGCCAATTACTTCGTCCCGCAGCGATGTTGTCGCGCAATATTTTCGTATCCCTCTCGATTTCGAGTGCTGCCACAGCTTTACGAGATCGTGGCCGTATTTGCTCCTAAATTTGTCTCGGGTGTGGCGATCGATCAGCCAAATGAATGCTTTGAGGTGTAGTTCTAGTGACTGGCACAACAGGTGGAGTTGCACGGCATCGTACGGCACCTTGTACGAGTCCTGGTGCAAGGCTTCGGCGGCATCCAAGAACCGCCGGGCGTAACTGAGAAACTCGATCCCGGTCATCACGACCGTGACCCCGTTTACTTGAATATTGAGATTGGCCATATTGCCAACAATCTACCACTCGACAAGAGCGATGACCTGTCCCGATGTCCGCTTAGTGTGTTGCATCGACTGGTTGAAACCGTAGCCATTTGCAGCCTTTCAAGCAGTTTCTCCGCTCGGGTATATTGCTATGTGAGTCTTAAGAATCCTGCTAGCTTTTTTGCGTCATCTAGATCGATGATATCTACGATCCATTCTTTGTCCTTCTTGTGCGGATTGTTCTCGGGGCCATTGAATATTGTTTTCAACCGATCTAGTCGATAGCTTCCAGATTGAACTGCCCACGACCGGAAATAGAAACGTAAATGTCCTTTGTTGACTATAAAAGAGAGGTCTTGGTTTCCCGTTCTTAGATTCTTGATCTGATAGTCCATGAAGATCCTCTCTTCAAAAGCACCACGGAAATTCATGTTGTGAGCAATTAAGTCGTCGAGGTATTCCAAAGCCTGCCGTGTTTCCGCGCTATCGATATAGTCAAGTGCCTTTTTCTTGAGTAATAGCTGACTCATCGGTTCTATTCCTCCGATTAATGAGCGAAATTGGAAAAATACAATTATCGACAGAGCGTGCTTGGAGACTCCGGCGCGCGCTGTACGAATTGATTAGACATACCTTGCTACAATCGCTCTAGTATGCGTTTCCACGGAACCAAATATTGGTTTATCCCCGAAGTGTGAGGGATGACCAATTGCAATTACCGGTGTTCTTTGATCTAGACACTGGATATCCAAGAGTTCGGCGCAAAAGACCCGCACTTGTTGACCCCGGTGTTTGGTGAAGATTGGCTCATCCAGCACTTCTGGGGGCTGATTGGAACAATATTTTCGACGAAACGGATCAAGTGCTGTAATGCCTTCAAGGATAATTACTTTGGGCGATACGCAGCGTATTATCTCTTCAACGAACGGCTTGGCTTCGTTCTGACCAGCTGTTAGCGTCATTTGATGGAAACTCCTAAATGCATCAACTCCATTTGACCTACGGAAAGCAAGATTGGTCTTGGGAACTCGTCGTATACCTTCTTTGGAGCGAACTAATACATTCATGAGAAACGGAAGCATCGGTTCTTGAATTGCATACTTGCAATCTACGTATTCATGTTCCCAATCTTCATAGAATGACCTAGACGCCAACTTATCCTCTGTCCAAGTATCAGGGTCGCCACCTGGATTTATGCCGAGCACCAGCGCGTCGGATGGATCTATGCGGCTATAGAAAATACTGTAGAACCTGCGTTCCCTAAGTTCGCTGACCTCCCTATATCGCATATCGATATCGCGCATCAGTTCGAGGGCATTCACGTCGTTCTCCCGTCTGCCTAACCGCCGAATCTATTAGTAGGACCGTAAATTATCTCGAAATCCTGACGGAGATGACGGTTGTCGTAATCGTCCGCCTAGGGTCAACGGCAGCCGAATTTCGATCCCACAGGCAGCCGGCTGCTATGCGAAGTATAGCTGCCCTCTAGGCTGTTAGTGTCGATTCGGCAGCAGACGGCTGCGACTTCAACCGGTGGACGCAACACCCAGGGCCGCCCCGGGGGTTATGAATCGAGATACCGCCAGCAGATCCCATATGCCGCGCGACGATTTCTAATTCTGTGCGGGCCGACTCGATAACCGGCACCAGATCATCTGATACGAGCATGCCACAGCCCTTCATATTTTGGCATGGCTTCGCTCCAAACTCTCTCCACATCACCTCCCAACCTGGCTGGGATGTCTGATTGACCAGTTGAGCAGGCTTTGTTGGCCAGAATATTGGGTACCATGCCAGATAGGCAATTCCCCTCCGCTTTAATCGACGGCACGCACGCGCCAAAGCTCCCCAGTCGTCAGGGACGAATGGTGGATCAAGAAAGACTAAGTCTGCTTCAATGCTCTCCAGACTTGCGTAGCCGTCTTTTCTAGAGAAAACACCATTAGCGTTCAATGGCATCAAGTCACGCAAAGAACCCCGATAATGTTGGGCGACATCCGGGGAGATATCGTGAAGGTGAATAGAAAGCGTTTGGACTCGTGGAGACATGGCGGCGGCGAAGAACATCCAGCCGGAATGATAGTTGCTGTTTGCCACCAGGCTCTTCGCATGTTGCAGATATGGGTGACACTCGTCATCAAGCTGGTCGAGGATGATCCCAATTCCTCGGCGCCACTCGCCGCCTGGGCGCAGCTCGTGGTTCGGTGCGCCGGAGTGAGACTCAACGTAACGAAACGTCGATCCAACTGATAGGTGGTTGGCAATGGAAACAAGCACCGCGTGTTTCCACACGTCGCCGAGATTCCCGGCCTTCTTGCTATGATCGTAACTCATTACTCCCACCAACCCGCTACAACTTAACTTTGGGCCAAAGACTCTTGCCGATAACTCAAACGGCTACGTGTCGCCTGCTTTATAGTGCTGTCGTTCCGGAATGACGCCGCGTACCCCGCCGCGTGGGTTCACGACATCTCCCTCGCGACGAGGTATTAGATGTATGTGGCAGTGGAATACTGTCTGCCCTGCCGCCTCGCCCGAGTTTGTACCGACATTAATACCTGTCACCGTTGGATCAGCTTCCAGAATTTGGTGACGTATATTTTTCATCGCCCTATTTGTTGCATTCAGTTCAGGCTGGAACAGGTCGAAGTAATCGAGAGCATGTCTCTTTGGGATAATTAGAGTGTGACCCTCCGTTACGGGGTATTGATCTCGTATTGCCAAGACAAGTTCATCTTCATAAATGATTCGATCTGCTGGCATTTCGCAGAAGACGCACCCTTCCTCCCGATGATCGTATTGCTTTGAGAGTCCTCGAAAGTCCTCGTCATCTCGATCGCGCTTCATGGCATTGCATGAATAGCACAGCCCCTGAAGATTCGAGATGTCGTCAGTTCCCTGCTGGCTACGTGGAACGATGTGATCGACTTCGAGTGCCTTTTCATCAGCCGAGATTCCGCATAGCTCGCAGCGAAATTTCGCTCGCTTCAGTACCTCGTAGCGGATGGTTCCCGAAATGTAGCCCGCGGACTTCTTTCGATGACTCCAAATCGCGTCCCCCCTTGATTGCACGAACGCCCCGATCTTTTGATCGCAGGTCTCGATCAAGCTTGTGACCTCAGACACCGATAGGTCATCAACGCCGACCAGCGCGTAGATATTCTTCTCTTTAGTCGCTATGCGCCGGTTCTTGACGAGCACGCGACCAACCATGTTCTTGGTTATCTGCTCGTAGTACTCGATTTGGCTTCTATCCTCGGCCAGCAATGCTCGGGCGATCTGCGTTACGGATGCTTGGCCGTCGCCCTGCAGCATTTCTCGGATCATTACCGGCTGGTAAATGTGCGACATCCGCATTTCGTGTTGTAAGAAATCTTGAATTCTCTGGAACGCGGCGGAAGCCATGATTATCTCTCCTTGATCGAGACGAGGTCTCCACGTCGATCCTGAAGTGAATGCCAGTGCTCTCTCGCTTTGCCGATCGGCTTGATGCCGGGAGTTGGGCGGCCGTCGGCTCCATCATTCATCTTTGCCCAGGTACCGACATGCCCGTCGACTACGAGCTCTAGCAATGCTCCCGCTCCGAGTTGCTCAATCTTGTCCCTGAGTGAGTCGTTGCCGTAGATGTGTTTTGCCCACAACGCATGATCTCGCACTTCAACCACTGACATAACTTCTCCAAGTGTCCAACACCGGGCCTAATGGCCCCCTACCACCCTATAGTGCCCCCCTGGGCGTCATGTTGTCAATGGGTCCCTCGCCGCCCCCCTACCTGTTCATCGGCGTTGAGATTTGACCCGGTATGGGCTCCGATCCGGCACGTAAGTTATTGGTTCTTTGTGTTCGGACGGATCCTTTTCGACGCAGATTTACATGCAAACCAACACGCCCGGCCGAGCCATGGATTTGAAGCCTATGATCGATTCACGCGGTTATCCCTTTTCCTAAATTCGCGCTGGTATCAAAATCCAAGACTCGCAAAAACGGGGACGGAATATTTGCCCCCCTTTTGGCTGGTCAATGAGTAAACCAACAGCTAGTGTTTTCCCCGTTAAAACTGTCGCTGATTAGTATTGGCGACGCCTCGGCTCACGCAGCACAAGGAGCCCGAGCGCCATACAGGGTCGTGAGACAGGCGCCGCGACGAAATGTCGCCGACCCCACTTTGCGTATCTGCGTTTTCTCAGCTTGCCTGCATATCTCGGCGCGCTCGAATGGCGCGTGAGTTTGGTCAGTACGCACTTCATATTGACGTGTACTTCTGATACATACAGAGCCAGTCACGAGCATCCCGTTTTCATGCCTGGTACTCGTGCTTATCTCTTGCCGTGCGGCCAACGACTCCGAAGCTTCCTGCAATTGAGTGTTCGACAAATGTCGAGACGTTGCGAGATGCGTCGATAGTCATTTTCAGCCGAGCCGGCCAAGGACGACTGGTACTAACAAGTCCAATCGACTACCTCGCTGAGACCAACAGCGTTAAACGGCGGTTAGTCACGAGCCTGCTTAACAAACCGGCGAAGGGCCTATCCATGCCTGCAGACCGACTTTGAGTATCAGCGGATACCGAATTTTCTTCGCCTGAGCGCCAGAAACGCGGTGTTGAGGCGACCAACAGCTTGCGATCCGCACCAGACGCCGAACCAACCAAACAACAGAGGTAACAACATCGTGTCGATGAATTACTGAAAAGCCCGCCGCCGTTTCGGCAACCCAACTACTTCCGCGGTTCGTCCGCTTTCGCGACGCACCGTTTTATCTCGGCATGGACCGCAATCGCTTCAATACGGAGGTACGACCGTACCTCACCAAAATCCCGATCGGTCGACAAGGCCTTGCCTTCGACCGACTTGAACTGGACGCCTGGGTGGAGGAGTATATCTCCCGCAACGGGCGTTCCGGTCGATTGCAAGGAGAACGACTATGGGACGCAGAAAGTTGCCCGGTCTCTACAAGAGAGCGGGCATTTGGCACATCGACAAACAGATCGAAGGGCAACGAGTTTGCCAAAGCACTGGATCGGCTGAGCTTGCAGAAGCCGAACGCTTTATCGCAAGACTGACAGAGTCTTTACGTCAGGCAAGGGTCTACGGTGTCAGACCGGAGCGGAGTTTCGAAACAGCGGCAATCAAGTTCGTTCGTGAGAACCAACACAAGCGCTCGCTGGATCGCGACATTGGCCTGCTCAAACAACTGATGCCGTGGATCGGTTCGCTGCCACTGCAGCGTATCCACCGGGGCACACTCGAACCGTATGTCGATAACAAACGAAAGGAGGGAAAGAAACCTGGAACGATAAACCACGGACTCAAGATTGTTAGGCGCATTCTGAATCTCGCCGAAAAAGAGTGGATGGATGAGCATGGCATGACTTGGCTGGACCGGGCACCGAGAATCAAGCTGCTACCCGATACCAATAAACGGCAACCCTATCCGTTGAATTGGGACGAGCAGCAGCAACTGTTCTCAGCGCTGCCACCGCATCTTGCCGAAATGGCATTGTTCGCAGTCAATACCGGCTGCCGCGATGCCGAGATCTGCAAGCTGCAGTGGGACTGGGAGGTCAAGGTGCCACAGCTTGAGACCTTTGTGTTTATTGTGCCGGGCCAGTTCGTCAAGAACGGTGATGAGCGACTGGTCGTCTTGAACGACATCGCATGCTCTGTAGTGAATTCACGCCGCGGCAAACACCGCACGCATGTGTTCGCCTACAGGGCAAAGCCGGTTACCAGGATGCTGAACAGTTCCTGGTGCCGGGTGCGAAAAGTGGTCGGTCTACCACAGGTTCGAGTCCACGATTTGAAACACACGTTTGGCCGACGATTACGAGCGGCCGGTGTGAGTTTCGAAGACCGGCAGGACCTGTTGGGACATCGCTCCGGACGAATGACCACACACTACTCGGCAGCCGAGCTTAACCAAGCTCATTGAAGCCGCAAACAGTGTGTGTGAAAGAAACGGTAACAGGCCCGAATTGGTGGTCTTGCGGCGACTAAGTGTGAGTTAGGGTCCCGCAAAACTCCCGCAAAATGTTTGGGCTGAAAAAATGATCAAGTTGGAAGGTTTGTAAGTGCTTGATCTTATTAGAAAAAATGGTGGCCAGGGGCGGAATCGAACCACCGACACGCGGATTTTCAGTCCGCTGCTCTACCAACTGAGCTACCTGGCCTAATTCTGATCGCGGCTAAGAGCCGCTCCCACAACTGCTATCGCGGCCAAGGGCCGCTCCTACATGTGAAGGTGCGAACGAGCGGGGTATTAGACCGGGCCATCGGCGGGCAGTCAAGGCGCTATTGCCTGGTTGGCTGGAACGGGCCTGAAAAGGGGGCGGCAGGGCTCCTCGCCCTGCCGCACTCTGGGGCTTTAAGCCGCCTTGCCCTTGGCCATCGATTGCACGTCGGCCGCTGCCAGGCGTTGTCCGCCAATCGCCCAGTCGCCGCCCTCGAACTCGTTGATCCGAACCCAGGTGACCGGGCGCAGGTTCTCACCTTCGACCTCGACCACGGCGTCTGTGACCTTCTGGATCAGCGCTTCTTTCTGGTCCGGGGTGAATACATTCTTGATTACGTCGATTGTTACTAATGGCATGGTGTTTCTCCTTTTAACTTTGCATTTTTGCTTTCAAGTGATCAATAAGCTGCCCCATGGGGCCGGCTGGACTGAATTCGACAGCTTCGTAATCTTCGTCGACCCAGACCGTGTGGCCGGGCGGCCAGTAATAGACGTCGCCGGCATGCACGACCTCTTCCTGACCGTCGGCGTAGCGAATATGGATGGATCCCTTCAATACCGTGCCCCAGTGCGGACACTGGCAAAGGTTGTCCTCCAGTCCCTCGAGTAGCGGCGTTGCATCCGCGCCTTTCGGGAAACGGATGCGGGCCACGTTCATGTCGCCCCAGTCATGCGCCTGGATACAAAGGTCACCGGCCTGAAGGCGGACCGGCAGTTTGTTACGTGCATCTTTCATATCTATCTCCTCAGTAGGCTCAGAAGGCGTTCAGTCCGCCTTCCATGGCTTACTTTTTACGCGGCATGGGCCCCAGGAGCTTGGACAGCGCATGGACATTTCATGGACATTTAAGGGCGGTTTTTTGAAAGATCTTGGGCGATCGCCGTCGGGTGATTTATTCTCCCCGCCATGATCTATTGTTTCGGTGCTTTCGAGCTTGACCTGGACAAGGCCGAATTCCGTGAGGAAGGCGAGCCCCGTCCGCTGCAACCGCAGGTCTTCGCGCTGCTCGCTTTCCTGGTCGAGAATCGCGAGCGGCTCGTTTCCAAAGACGAGATCTTCGAAAATGTCTGGGACGGCCGCTTCGTGAGCGACTCGGCCCTGGCCAGTCGCATCAAGTCCGCACGCAAGGCACTGGGCGATGACGGTCATGCGCAGGCTTTCATCAAGACGATCCACGGCCGGGGCTTTCGTTTCGTGGCCGAGGTCCGCGTGCAGCGTGATGACGTGCCCATACAGTCATCGGAGGACGCCGCAGCAGCAACTCCGGCAACCGGGAGTCGCGTGCAACCCTCCATCGCCGTATTGCCGTTTCGCCTGATTGGCGATGCGGGCCCGTACGCCACCATTGCCGAGGGTCTGCCGCACGAGCTCATCACCGAACTTGCGCGCCTGCGCTGGCTCTTTGTTATCGCACGCGGCTCATCGTTTCGCCTGCGTGGCCAGGACCTCGATATGCGGGAAGTCGGCCGACTGTTCGATGTCCGCTACTGCCTGTCCGGCACGGTCGAAGTCACCGGCAAGCAACTCGACATCACAACCGAGCTGGTGGATACACACGGCGGCACCATTATCTGGAACGATCGATACACAGGCTCTGTCGACGAGATCCACAGCATGCGCGCCGATATTCGCGCGATGATTCTCGCGGCACTCGAGATCCAGATTCCTTTACATGAGGCCACCCAAGCGCGTCTTACCGTGACCGAAAACCTGGACGCCTGGTCGGCCTATCACCTTGGCCTGCAGCACATTTACCGCTTTAACCGAACGGATAACGCGGCGGCCGCTGAATATTTCGGGCAGGCGGTGCGCCAGGACCCGGGCTTTGCCCGCGCACACGCCGGCCTTTCATTTGTCCACTTCCAGAATGCGTTCCTGCACCAGACCGAGGACGTCGCCGGTGAAATCACGCTGGCACGCGCCTGCGCCCAGCGCGGCATGGACTTCGATCCGCTCGACCCGTTTGTTAACTTCACGATGGGCCGCACCTTCTGGCTGGAGGGCGATCTCGATCGTGCCCTGGCCTGGATCGAGCGCTCCACGTCACTCAGCCCCAACTTCGCCCAGGGCATCTACGCACGTGCCTGGACCGAAACCATCGCGGGCAACGCGGTCGATGGCCGCAAACACGCCGACCTCTCGATGCGCCTGAGCCCGCTCGACCCGCTGTACTACGCCATGCTCGGTACGCGCGGCTTCACCCACATGCTGGTCGGCGAGTACGACGAGGCGACCGCGTGGTCCGATCGCGCTGCGCGCGCACCGGGAGCGCACGCACTGATCGCGATGATCGCGGCGGTCGCACAGTTACTGGCCGGCGACACGCCGCGCGCCAGCGGCCTGGGCTGCGAATGTGCGTGAACGTAACCCGCAACTCACGAGCAGCGATTTCTTCGCGGCGTTCCCGCTGAAAGATGCAGCGTTGCGTAAACGTGCGGCAGCGGCGCTGACGACGCTGGGTTTCTAACAAGTACCTCCTTACTTGAAACGCACCCTCAAATACCTCTCGCTCGCCCTGCTGGTCGTTGCCGCGATCTATCTCATTAATCTCGCCATCCCGCGGCACGACTACTTCACCGAGCGCGCTGGCGACCTGGTGGCAGTGACGGAATCGACGTCGGTTGACGACGCCGGGCAGCAGACGCGCCTGCATCTCTCGAGCAGCACCGGGCTCGCGGTCGATGCCCGCATCCTGCGGCCCGCCGCCAGTGGCGCGCGGCTCCCGGTGGTGCTGCTGGTCGGCGGTCACCGCACCGGCAAGGATGCGGTCGACCGCGTCGGCCGTGCCAGCGGTACGGCGTTTGCCGCCATCGACTACCCGTACGCCGGCAACGCATCGCCCGATGGTCTGCTGCAATCGCTCGGGACGCTGCCGCACATTCAGCGCGCCTTTATCGACACGCCGCCGGCTTTGTCCATGGTCGTCGACTGGCTGCTCGAGCAGCCGTGGGTCGATCCCGATCGCATCGAGCTGGTTGGCGCGAGCCTCGGCGTGCCGTTTGCGGCAGCGGCCGGTGCCGTCGATACGCGCTTCTCGCGCATCTGGCTGCTGCACGGCGGCGGCGACAACGTGAGCTGGGTGGCGCATGTCGGTCGCCGGCACATCGAAAACGCAACGCTGCGCCGGCTCGCGGCGCGGTTTGTTCTGCTGATGGTGCACGGGGCCTCGTTCGACACACCGCACTGGGTACGTTTGAGCGCGCCGCGCCCGGTCATCCTCGTTGCCGCACGCGACGACGATTACGTGCCGCCCGAGGCGCAGGCACCACTCGTCGAGCTCGCCAAAGAAGAGCACGTCGAGCTGATCTGGACCGAGGGCCAGCACATCCGTGGCGACCGCGATGACGAACTGCGGCAGTTACTCGACATCGTGCTGTCGCGCGTTGTGCCCGGCAACGGCATGGGCGATCCTTAGACGCATGGCTGCAGCTATCACCATTCGCCACGAGCTTAAGAGCGGCGACCTCGGTCGCATCGTCTCGCTGCACGGCGAGGCGTATGCACCGCTGCCCGGGTTCGGCCAGCGCTTCGAGGCCTACGTTGCACGCACCATCGCCGAGTACGTGCTCGATAACGACGCACGCGGGCGCATCTGGCTGGCGGAGCAGGACGGTAAGCTCATCGGCTGCACGGCGATTGTCCTGCGAGACGACGAGACGGCGCAGCTGCGCTGGGTGGTCGTGGATCCGGCTGCACGGGGTATGGGAATCGGCAAGGATCTTGTCACTCGCGCCGTCGAGTTCGCAAAGGATCGCAAGTGCCGCTCGATCTACCTCTTCACCACCGATGGGCTGCCGGAGTCGCAGGCGCTGTACGAGAAACTCGGCTTTCAGACGACGTTGAATGAGATCAATGAACTGTGGGACGGGGAGCGCGCGTTGATCCGCATGCAGCTCGAGCTCACTCCGCTGGCCGCTTAGCCTTCCGCTGCGCCAGGTGCGCCCGCACATCGATCCAGATTTTCACCGCGATCGCGAGCAGCAGTACCAGCGTCGACTCGCCGAGTATCAGCGTCAGTCCGCCGCCGATGATCAGCACCAGGTGCATGAAGACGATGCGGGAGTATGGCTCCGACATCAGGTTTTCCATCGTCCGTTCACGGTATTCGTTGCGGCCGAGAAAGTTCATGAAGAACGACAGCGCGTGGCTGGCGAACAGCACGGCCAGCGCCGGCCACAGCTCCGTGAAGACCCGCATGACATCGACCAGGTCGCCGCCGGACCAGTCGCCCGGTCCCTGGATGAAAAAGCCGTAGAGAAACAGGAAGTGCACGGCCATGAACGCGCCGAAATGGCTGATGAAAAACGGTGCGGCAAGCAGCGCCAGCCAGCGGCCGACGACGATGATCTTGCAGACGTTGAACACACCGATGACGGCGCTTTCCGCCCAGTACAGCACCATCACATCGCTCAGTTTCCAGCCGAAGAAGGCGGTGCCAAGTAGCGGCACGAGGTTGGCGGCGATCAGCGCGAGCGTCGAGGCCGAGCTTAACGTCACCGGTGCGCTGTTGATCGCTGGTCCGGTCTGTGGCGACTCGAAGGCGGTCTGTATCTTCGCGGCACCGGGAGTCTTCCAGGTCTCTGCCAGCTCCTCGGGCGTCGCGTCCCCTTGCCGTATCGTCATGCCGCTGGCCGACTCGATTGCGCGCCTGATCGTGTCGAGTTCGGCGGCATCGATAGCGGAGCCGAGCCGCACCGTGTTGGCGCCGTAATCGAAAGCGAGGTGCACACCGCGCCAGGACCGGGACGATTTCGGCACCGGCGTTTCGAGGCGTAAGTTGCGCATCCTGGCAACGTCGTATTCCGCAGTGGCGCCGACGCCCGGTAGGCCTAAGAACAGCTTGAGGCGTCCCGGAGCGACGCTGATGACCTCGCGGCCGAACAGCATCAGCAGCAGCACCAGCGTCAGTGCCAGCGGGGCGAAGGACCAGCCGAGCAACCAGGCGCTCAGGAACAGCGCGGCCACCAGGTCGAACAAATCGTTGAACCCCGCCCACGCGTTAGCCGCTTCCCGAAACGTCATGATCGCCGGGATCAGGAAGATCAGGTCAAAAACGGCAACGAGGGCGATGGCGAACCAGGAACGCCGAAACGGCAGCACGCGCCGAAACTCGCCCATCGCCGGGGGGCGATCAAACGCAACGCGGATGCGGGGTCGAAGTCCTTTCCTGATCATGCAATCACCGTAATGGGGTCAGACCCCATTTTACCGATCATGCAAGCACCGTAATGTGCTCTGTACCCCATTTTTCAGGCATAAAAAAACGCCCGGCTTTTGAGGGCCGGGCGTTTATCTGGCGATACTGCCGAGATTTACATAGAGAAGTTCTTTCTGAACGTGACACCGATCGTGCGTGGCATGTTCGTCCGGAAAGCCAGGCGAGCACGGCCACCGCGTTCACGATCGAACGACAGGTTGGCATTCTCATCGGCCGCATTGTGGATATACAGAACCGCCGACCAGTCATCTTTCTCGATACCAGCACTCAGGTTGACGATCGTGTATGCGTCGAGGTTGAGATCGACGGTCGTGACCTCGTCGCCTGTCATGCCGGCAAACGGCAGAGAGTGGGCGAAGCTGCCCGCGCCCGCTACCTGGTCGCCCGGCTGCGTGATGCGATCACCGACGTGGTGAATCGTCGCAGTAAAGAAAGCATCGGAACCACCCATGAGCGAGACCGGGAACGTGTAGCTACCGGATGCCGCGATCTGGAAGTCCGGAACTGACGCCAGTCGATTGCCCTTTTGCACGCCACCCAGAATTGCACCGTTAGCGTCGGTAACCGTGGTGTCGAACTCGGATTCGAGCACACTGCCCGCCAGTGAGAAGTACAAGCCCTCGCTGGGCTGTGCCTCGAGCTCGAACTCGACGCCGGCCGTGTGTGCGTCCGCTACGTTGAAGGAAATACGTGACGAACAGGATCCGGCGTCCAGCGTAACCTGCAGGTCCTCGATGTCGGCATAAAACGCCGCGGCGTTAAACGTCACGCCGTTGCCAAAGACAGACTTGATGCCCGCTTCGTAATTCCACATCTTCTCATCGCCGTAGGACTGGAAGCCGCCGAAGATAATCTCATCTTCGGCGGTACACAGCGTTGCGTTCAGCGGATCATTGACGCCACCGAGACGAAAGCCCTGCGAGGCCTGCGCGTTCAGCGTGACGTTGTCGTTCATGTTCCAGCTTGCCAACACGCGCGGCGTAAAGCCGTCTGACGAGGTCTTGTCCGCGATGTTGTCGAAGCCCGAGGAGAACAATCCGCCCTGCGTGATCGTGCGCGACTCTTCGAAGTCGTAGAAACGGCCACCGACGGTCACGTGGAACTCATCCGTCACATCGTAGGTCGCCTCACCGAAAAACGCCGTCTGCTCGATGTCATAGGGCAGGTCCGCGTTATAGGGAGAGTCGAGGTTCGCGTAGCCATTGGCAACGGCTGCCGATGTGCCGGCGCCCAGCGTCGCATCCGTTACCGCGGCATAGCCCGGTGTCGGTAAGCGCTGTTTGTAGTCGCGTTCCGTGTCCGACCTGAACACGCCGACCAGCCACTGGAACGATCCGTCGTAGGTTGAGGCGAGTCGCGCTTCGAGCGTGGTTTGCTTGAGATCGGTCGTGTCCCGCAGGTTCGACGGCAACAGCACGCCGGCATCCGGATACCCGAGGTCTACCGACACGCTGCCGCTGAGCGCGCTGGCATCGCGGCTGACCAGGATCTCACGGTCCATCGTGCTTACGACGACATCCAGGTCGACGTTCTCAAACTCCGCGTTCAACGTTACGTCGGCGAGAAAGGTCTCATCGGTAAACTCTTCGCGCAGCAGCAGGTGTTGCTCGCGTTCCCCAAGCTGCACCGGCGGACGTGTTGTCGTGTACGGGTTTGCGTACAGGTTAAACACTTCCTGGCGATTGAAGCCGTCGGCCTCCACTTCCTGGTAAACGATACGCGGTGTAATTGTCACGGTATCCGACGCCATGAACGTCAGTGCCGCGCGGGCACCCATGCGGTTGCCGCCGTTGACATCACTGTCCACTCCGCCGCCTTCGCGCCGGGCGTCGATGAAGCCGCCGTATTCAGTGGTGTAACCCACCAGCCGCAGTGCAGCACGACCTTCCGACAACGGAATGTTGACCATGCCTTTTACGTGGCCGCCGACATCGCCGTCGGTAATGGAATTGATGTCGACCTCGACGCTGGCATCAGACGTTGTCAAGATCAGGCTTGTTGGTGATGTAACGAATTGTGCCACCCACCGAACCGGAACCGAACAGCGTGCCCTGCGGCCCGCGCAGAGTTTCGACGCGGTTCAGGTCGAACAAATCAAAATCGGGCGTGAACAACGACAATGAAATTACCGACTCATCGAGGTACACACCGACCTGCTCTTTCACGCCCGGCTGATCGCGTACGATCTGCCCGGCCGATACGCCGCGAATCGCCACCTGGCTCTGGCCCGGTCCTAAGTTCTGCACGGTAAGGCCAGCGACGTTTCTCGACAGGCCCTCAAGGTCCGTGGCACCGGATCGCTGAATGTCTTTTGCCGTCTGTGCGTTGATCGAAAACGGCACGTCCTGAATCGTGGACTCGCGCTTGGTCGCCGTGACCGTGATCTCTTCCAGCGCGCTCTGCGCCGCGGCGCCGCCACTCAGGCCCAATGCGGTTAATCCCACGGCAACAGCAAACTGCTGGCACCTCTTTTGGTTACTTGCGTTCATGACTTCCCCCTTGCACGGCCGGATGGCCTGTTATTTTCAAACCCGGTTGGATTTGATGAACCGTCAAGAATAGTCGGACAGGCTTTCAATTCAAGGGTTTTTTGTCGTGTGACGGTTGTTTCAATCGGAACAATTGACCCGCGTCAACGAGCCTCTCCACGCGCGGATACGGGAAGAAAGTCCCACCTGATGCTATGCTGTCGCGGTAGGGGCAAGGCCAGTAACAGCGTGGATTCCGAATTATTACAGGGCTTCTTTCTCGGCGATCGCCTCATCGAACCACTGCAGGGGCGCGTCAGCGGCAAGGACGGCCACACACACATACCTCCAAAAGCCGTCGAGGTGCTGCTGTGCCTGGCGCAGTCACCCGGGAATCTGGTTACGCGCGAAACATTGCTCAAAAAAGTGTGGGGGAAGGGCAAGGGCAGCCCGGAAGCGCTAAGCCACTCGATCAGCGAGATTCGCCGCGCCCTGGATGATCATCATGAGAATCCGGTTTATATACAGACGCTGCCACGACGGGGCTACCGGCTGATCATCAGTCCCGAGCCCAGGGACGCACACACCTCGTCAATCGTGCTCGGCCTCGATGACGGCCCGACTACAGCCGACATCGGCCTGTTCGAAAACCTCAAACAGCGTGGCGTTATAGAGACTGCTGTCGCCTACCTCCTCTTTGGCTGGTTGCTCATACAAATTGCAGACATCGTCTTTGAGCAGCTGCATCTGCCGCAATGGACCGCGACCTTCGTTACGGTACTGGTCATCGCCGGCTTTCCGATCGCCGTTGCCCTGTCATGGTTCCTCGAGTTTCGCGACGGGCGGGCGATCGTACACGAAGTCTCGGCGGTCGCCGCACGCCGGCGCCGCTTCAGTCGGACCTACCTGTCTGTCATCGGCGCGCTCGGGATCGCCGCGGTTGGGGTCTACATTTATGACCAGAACATCGGCCTGCCGACGAGCTCCGAACCCGGTCCCGCTGTCACGGCAGTGCCCGAGGTTCGCCTGCCGCCGGTCGTGGAAAATTCCTTCGCCGTTTTGCCGTTCCTGAACCTGGATGGCAGCACTGAAACACAGATTTTCGCCAACGGCCTTGTCGACGATGTCATCACGCAGCTCTCACGCGTTCCCGGGCTACGTGTCGCCTCGCGTGGCGATTCGTTCTCGCTGGCACCGAACAGTGAGTCAAAAAACGTCCGTGACCGTCTGCGCGTGGCGATGTATCTCGAAGGCAGCGTCGAAATGGCCGCTGATAAAATGCGCGTGACGGTGCAGATGATCGACTCGGAAAATGGCTTTCACATACTGTCACGCAAATTCGATCGATCGCGCGAGGACTTCTTCGACATCCGCGATGAAATTACCAGCCTGACCGTCGCCAACGTTCGCGTTGCCCTGCCACCGGGCTTGCGTTCGTCCTCGTTGAAAGTTATCGAGGATCCGTCGCTGGATGCCTACGTCCTGTACCGGCAAGGCATCGAAGCTCTGCGGCAACCCATGTCCATGGACACCGTCGCCTCGGCGCTCGGCTGGTTTGACGGAGCGCTCGCCGTCGATCCGGAATATGCCGCCGCGATTGCCGGCAAATGTGCCGTGTACGTCGAAGGGTATGACGAGATGGATGACTCGTCATTTATTGCAAAAGCAAAATCCGCCTGTGCCACGGCGCTCGCGTTGAATCCCAACCTCGACATCGTGCACACGGCGCTCGGCGATTTGCATAGTTCGACCGGTCAATGGAATAACGCTGAAGTGTCGTACCAGAAAGCGCTGTCCATAGACCCCTCGAACGTCGAATCCCTCACCGGACTGGGGACCGTATATATGCGTCAGAAGCGCCCTGCTGAGGCCGAGGCCAGCCTGCGCAAAGCCGTTGATATTCACCCGGGCGATTTTCGAGCGTACAACCACCTGGGTGCATTTCTGTTTCAGTCCGGTCGTTTTGAGGAAGCTGTCGAGCAATTCCAGTATGTCGTTGGACTGCAGCCTGATGACATGAACGGCTATGGGAATCTCGGCGGCGCCTACACGCTGTTAGGCAACTTCCCTGCGGCTGCGGCTGCGTATCAGAAAGCGCATGACATCGAACCAACAAAGAACTCCTACAGCAATCTCGGTTTGCTGCACTACTACATGGGTAATCTCGATGCTGCCATCGAAAGCCACAGCAACGCCGTGCAGCTACAACCGAATGATTACCTTGCACGGTCGAACCTGGGCGACGCGCTCTGGGTTGCCGGCCGCGAAGACGAGGCACGGCGCGAATTCGCGAAAGCGGAAGAACTGGCTGAAAGTGCACTGCAGGTAAACCCGAACGATCCGTTCTCGATGATGGACCTGGCCTGGATTCGCGAAATGCTCGACAAACATGACGCAGCCCGGAGTTTGATAGAGAAGGCAATCGAGCTGGCGCCCGAGGACCCCTATGTTCACTACATTAACGGCCTGATGCTCAATCGACGCGGCAATAGCATGGCCGCCCTGGAGGCTTTCGAGACAGCGGTTGAACGTGGCTATTCGACCAAGATGCTCGCCGGTGATCCGCATATTTCCAACCTGCAAAGCGATGCGCGCTTCAACGAAATTCTGACCCTGTCGGAATAAGCCTGGAACTACTATGCTGTAATAGTCACTCGAGTACGGAGAAAAAAATGATTAAGAAAATTCTCTTTGTTTTGGCGTTGAATTTGATCCTGGTGGGTGTGCGGTAGGCCCCGATAGCCTACGACGGAGGTCCTCTTGCGGGCTGCAAGAAGCAAACCCCGTGGTTCTGCAGAGGGAACCCGCAAGCGCCGACAGTGAATTTGCATACACAAGACCGGAAAACTAAAAGCCAGCCCTTACTGCGTGAAAGCGAATAAGGGTACTCAAATCTGATTTCAGCTTACGCCGACCGGGAAACAAGGCGTTGAACAGTGTAGCAGATTATTCCAAAAGACCGGCTCACACCTGGCTTGCCGGAAAAAACGATGATTTCCAGGATCTGATTATTGTCGATGTTCCGCCAGATCTTGATGAAACCGGGCGATCACGACTATGGCTTCAAGACCGACACCGACTGCGTCGACCCGCGAATTAACATCAAGAACTGATTGGCTTGGCGGCCACAACCGGCGCCACGGAAGGTGCCGGTCCGCGTCAGCCGGTCGAACTGTCCATCAGTCGTAGCTAAGCTCGCGCGTCTTGCCCCAGAAGACGCGATAGGCATACACGGTGTAGCCCAGTATGGCCGGCAGCGTAATCAACACACCCCAGAGCACAAACTGCAGAGAGTTCGTCGCACTCGCCGCATCCCAGATCGTGACTTCGTCGATGAGCAGGTAGGGAAACAGGCTGTAGCCAAGGCCCGCGAACGCCAGGATGAAGATGCTTACGGTCAGCGCAAATGGAACCCACTCACGTTCATCGATGTTTTTTGCCAGCTTCTTTAACCGAAAATGGCAGGCGAGAATCAGTGCGATGGAGATCGCCGGTATTTGCGACAGGAACAGGAACTGCGGCATCGAGAACCACTTGTCGAATACGCGCGTGCTGATCAGCGGCGTTGCAATCGATACCGCAGCGATTCCAGCGGCCGTTAGCCACAGCGCGCGCTGCGCCCAACGAATCGCTTTCTCTTGCAGCTCATGCTCGCTCTTCATGATCAGCCAGGTCGCGCCGAGCAGCGCGTAGCCGGCAACCACGCTGACGCCAATCAACAGCGAAAACGCGTACGCACCCCACGTCTGCTCGAAACCGGTAATGTAGTGACCCAGCATGAAGCCCTGCGACAAGGATGCCAGCAGCGAACCGAAGAAGAACGCGCCGTTCCAGAGCGGCTTGTGCGGCTCGCGGGCTTTGACACGAAAGTCGAACGCCACGCCGCGCAGGATCAATCCCACCAGCATGGCGGCTACCGGCAAGTAGAGCGACGACAGAATGACGCCGTGCGCCATCGGAAACGCGATCAGCAGGATGCCGACACCCAGCACCAGCCAGGTTTCGTTGGCGTCCCAGAAAGGACCGATCGAGGCGATCATCATGTCCTTCTCTTTGTCCTCGGCGCCGTTCAGCAACACGCCGACGCCAAGGTCGTAACCATCGAGCACCACGTAGATCAACATGGCGAGCGCCATGAGTCCTGCAAATACGACGGGCAACCAGAAATCCATGATTACGCTCCCGCCGGCTGAACGGGGTTATCGAGGCGCTCGCGCTCTCGTGGTATATGGCCGGCAGCGGCTTGTGACGCCAGGTAGAAGACCACCGAGATGTAGGAAAAGAGCAGCACCACGTACAGCAGCAGGTAGGTTGTCAGCGAAATCCCGATGGGTGTCGCTGTGACCGGACCGACTGCCTCCGCCGTTCTGAGCACACCCTGCACCAGCCAGGGCTGGCGGCCGATCTCGCTGACGTACCAGCCGGCGATGGTCGCGACCCAGCCCGAGAACGTCATGCCGACCAGCACGCGCGCGAGCCACGTCGGTGTCTCCCTGCCCTTGCGCATTACCCACACACCTGTCCAGGCAACCAGCAACATCAGCATGCCGACGCCGACCATGATGCGAAAGCCGAAGAACACCGGCGCCACGCGCGGATGCTCGCCCTCAAAACTATCGAGGCCGCGAACCAGGCCGTTGGGATCGTGCGTGAGTATCAGGCTCGCACCTTTCGGTATCGCGATCTCGTAACGATTTTCGCGCTGCGCTTCATCGGGCCAGGCGAACAGCAGCAGCGGTGCACCTTCAGTGTCTTCCCAGAGGCCTTCCATCGCAGCGACCTTCGCCGGCTGGTGTTCGAGCGTGTTCAGGCCGTGCATATCGCCCGCAAGAATCTGCAGGGGGATGAGTATTGCTGCGAGCCAGATCGACACGCGCAGGGCGACACTATTTGCTTTGGTCGTGTCACCGCGCAGCTGTCGGAACGCGGACAACCCGGCGACGACGAATGCCGCGGTCAGTCCGGTTGCGAGCATCATGTGCACGACGCGGTAAGGCATGGATGGGTTAAAGATGACGTCGATCCAGCTCAGCACGAACGCCTGACCGTCGCGCATCTCGAAGCCCGCGGGCGTCTGCATCCACGAGTTCAGCGCGAGTATCCAGAATGCGGACATCGAGGTGCCGATGGCGACCATCCACGTTGCCAGTGTGTGCACGCGATTGCTGACGCGTTGTCGTCCAAACAGCATGATGCCGAGGAACGTCGCTTCGAGGAAAAATGCGGTGAGCACTTCGTAACCTAGGAGCGGGCCTGCGACGTTACCGACGGTTTCCATGAAGCCCGGCCAGTTGGTGCCGAACTGGAAACTCATCGTGATGCCGGTAACCACGCCTATCGCGAACGTGAGCGCGAATATTTTCACCCAGAAGCGATACGCTTCGCCCCAGTGAGCTTCTCCGGTGCGGTTCTGCTTCGTCTTGAAATACACGAGCAGCCACGCAAGGCCCATCGTGATGGTCGGGAACAGGATGTGGAAAGTGATGTTGGCGGCGAACTGTATTCTGGCGAGAGCCAGGGCATCCATGTTAGTACTCCTTGGGGTGACCGCATTCAGGGTTCTTCACAGCTGATTTAGACTGGTTCTAAATGAGGAGTTCCGCTGTCTGCAGCAGGTTTGCCCGATGTTTGCCGCAGGTCGTCAAGTATACTCGCGGCCCCGTTTTGGCGATAGAATTGGGCGCTCGAGCGGCCGTTTCGTCGTCCGTGAATATTTGCAATCCCAAAAACAATGATAATCGGGAGTCGGACCGCTGGAGATCTCATTTTTAGGTAACCTCGCGTCGCCACCGCTGCTGTTCTTTTTCCTGGGCGTTGCGGCGACGATGCTGCGCTCGGACCTGGAAATCCCGGGACAGGTCGCCAAGTTTCTTTCCCTTCAGTGGTGTGCTGTGCCTGTTCCTGCTCGACATGGGTATCGTCGCAGCCAAACGACTCAGTGACCTGATCGGTGTCCGCGGTAACGGAAGTAGCCCGCTGCTGCTCATTGCCACGGCCCTGGGTTTGCCCGTTGTCAATGCGGCGCTGGCCACGCTGGTCGCCGTCGCGCTCAACCTGTCCGAGGGCGACGCGGTGCTGCTAATCGTGCTGTCGGCAAGCGCGTCGTATATCGCCGTGCCGGCCGCGATGCGGCTGTCATTGCCCGAGGCAAATCCGAGTATTTATTTGCCGATGTCGCTGACTATCACGTTTCCATTCAATATCCTGATTGGAATTCCGCTATATCACGCGACCGTGCGCTATCTAATGTAGGCGTGCTATATGAGTATCGATATGAACCCGTGCAAACGAATTGAAATTGTCATCGAACAGCCGCTGGCGCAACGGTTAAAAAAACAACTCGATGACATCGGCGTCAGCGGTTATACGATTATTCCCGGCGCAAGCGGTCGTGGCGATCGCGGCATTCGTCGCAAGGACGACCCGACGGGCACGTTTACGAACTGTATTTTCATCGTTGCCTGCGAAGACCCCGACGAAGTGACGCGGGTTGTTGACGGCGTGCGTCCGCTGCTGTCGCGTTCCGGTGGTATCTGCCTGGTATCGGACGCGTACTGGGTCAAACACTAGCGATCTGCAAACCATCGCAGCAAAAAAAGCCGGGCAAAGCCCGGCTTTAAGGTTACCTGACCCCCAGGGGGGACTAAAGGGTCAGGCAGTTTTCAGGGCATCCTCGGCGGAGAGATAGTCGTACCCGAGATCATGGGCAACCGCCTCATGATTAACATGCCCTGCATGTACGTTCAGTCCGTTGGCCAAATGCGGGTCGCGCCGCAGTGCTTTCTGCCAGCCAAGATCCGCCAGCGCCTTTACAAACGGCAGCGTCGCGTTGGTTAACGCAAAGGTACTGGTACGCGGCACGGCGCCCGGCATGTTGGTGACGCAGTAATGCACAACTTCATCGACAACATAGGTCGGGTCCGCGTGCGTTGTCGGTCGACTGGTTTCGAAGCAACCGCCCTGGTCGATCGAAATGTCGACCATGACCGCACCGGCGTTCATGTCTTTGACATTCTGTGCGGTGACCAGCTTCGGTGCTGCGGCCCCGGCAACCAGCACGGCGCCGATGATCAGGTCCGACTCTGCACTAAGCTCATCGATGATGTGCTTGGTCGAATACACCGTGCGCACGCGACCACCCCAGATGTCGTCGAGCTGGCGCAGCCGCGGCAACGAGCGATCGAGAATCGTAACGGCAGCGCCCATACCGACGGCCATGTCGGCTGCGTTCGCGCCGGCAACACCGCCGCCCACGACCATGACTTTCGCGGGGCGCACGCCCGGCACGCCGCCGAGCAAGATGCCGCGACCGCCGTTGGCTTTCTGCAATGCATAAGCGCCGGCCTGGATTGAGAGGCGGCCGGCAACCTCCGACATCGGCGTCAGCAGCGGCAGCGAGCCGTCTTTTGCGGTGACCGTCTCGTACGCTATCGCTGTGGTACCCGACTTGACGAGTGCCTCTGTCTGAGCACGATCCGCTGCGAGGTGCAGGTAAGTGAACAGCACCTGGCCTTTGCGCAGCATGGCGCACTCGTGCAGCTGTGGTTCCTTGACCTTGACGATCATGTCAGCCGCAGCAAAAACATCTTCAGCTTTGGCCAGTACGGTTGCACCCGCGGCTTCATAGTCCGCGTCTGTGACACCGATACCAGCGCCGGCATTGGTCTCGACGACGACCTCGTGGCCGTCTTCGATGACTTCGTGGACGCCCGCCGGTGTCATGCCGACACGAAACTCGAGCGTCTTGATTTCTTTCGGTACCCCAATCTTCATAGGTTCTCTCCAGACCTGTGACCCCTGTTCTTATCCATGCAGATTAGCCTCTAATGTGCGGCATTCGCTTGCAATTTTGATGACAAATGACTCGATGTATGACATTTTCTGCTGCTTGATGTCCTTTTCACGCAGGATTCCGTCATGAATCTCGACCGATACGACAAATTGATCCTCGAGGCGCTGCAAAAAGACGGCCGCATCAGCAACGTGCACCTGGCCAACCTCGTCAGCCTGTCCGAGTCCGCCTGCCTGCGCCGCGTTCGAGCACTTGAGGATTCCGGTATGATCGATCGCTACGCCGCACTCCTCAGCCAGCCCAAAGTCGGGCTACCCGGCAACGTGTTTGTACACATCGGGCTGCATCGCGAGGAAGAGAGTGAACTCGCGGCGTTTGAGGAGGCCGTGCGTGGCATCCCCGAAGTCATGGAGTGCTACCTGATGACCGGGGAGTTTGATTACCTGCTGCGCGTCGTGGTTTCTGACATGGCCGATTTCGAGCGGCTGCACCGAGACGCCCTGACACGCCTGCCCGGTGTCGCGCGCGTCAATTCAAGCGTTGCGATACGCACCGTACAAAAGAAGACGGAATTACCTCTACATTAAATTATGCTTGCCACTGACTCCGCCCACATGACAATGCTGTCCGATCGATACCAACAGGTGCGATCGACAACGCTTGCACTGATCAGCGAACTGCAACCGGAAGACACGGTGGTGCAGTCGATGCCGGATGTCAGCCCCACCAAGTGGCACCTCGCGCATGTCACCTGGTTCTTCGAGCACTTCATCCTGCAAGCGCAGGTGAAAAACTATGCGCACTTTGACGATGAGTATCACTACCTTTTTAATTCCTACTACCACACGGTCGGCAGCATGCATGCGCGCCCGCATCGCGGCTTGTTGTCGCGCCCGACATTGGCAGATGTTCTCGATTACCGTCGGCACGTGGATGCGGCCATGCAGGCGTTGCTCGAGGAGCGCGCCGACGATGACACTGTCCGGCAGCTGACCACGCTCGGACTGAATCACGAGCAGCAGCACCAGGAACTGATTCTTACCGATATCAAGCACGTGTTTTCGTGCAACCCGCTGCAGCCGGCCGCACGCACATCACTCGCGGCGACCAGCAGCGTAAGTCCGCAGCCGTATTCTTTTAGCAACGGCCCTAGCGGCATTCACCAGATCGGGGCGCATGGCGACGGCTTTTGTTTTGATAACGAAACGCCACGTCACGACGCACTGTTACATGCACATCAAATGGGCAATCGACTGGTCACGAACGGCGAATACCGCGAGTTCATCCACGACAAGGGGTACGAGAAACCGGAGCTCTGGTTGTCGGATGGCTGGGCGGTTATCAAGGAACACGACTGGCAGCGGCCGCTGTACTGGGACGACGCCTGCGAAAACGAATTCACGCTGGGCGGCGTGCGCGCCATCGACGCTAACGCGCCGGTCTGCCATGTCAGTTATTACGAAGCGGATGCCTACGCCCGCTGGGCCGGGGCGCGGCTGCCCACCGAATTCGAGTGGGAGTGCGCGGCGAACGAACAGCCGGTCACCGGTAATCTGCTGGATGCCGGGCACTGGCACCCGGTCGCAAGCGACGCGGCGCAGTTCTTCGGCGATGTATGGGAATGGACGGCGTCGTCCTACGCACCCTACCCCGGCTTCACGCCACTCGCAGGATCGCTGGGCGAGTACAACGGCAAGTTCATGTGCAACCAGATGACGGTGCGCGGTGGTTCGTGCGTGACCGCGGCCGATCACATCCGGGCGAGCTACCGGAGTTTCTTCTACCCGGACGCGCGCTGGCAGTTCCTCGGCTTCCGGCTTGCCAGGGACGGTCATGAGTAACGCAATGAAAGAGCTGGTCGAAGGGCTCAGTCAGCCGAAGAAGATGATCTCACCGAAGTATTTTTACGACGAGGTTGGCTCGCAGCTGTTCGAAGAGATTACCGAGTTGCCTGAGTATTACCTCACCGACGCCGAGCTCGAGATCATGCGCACGCACGTCGATGAAATGGTCGAACTGATTGGCAAACAGGCCAGCCTGATCGAGTTTGGCAGCGGCTCCAGCCTGAAGACGCGAATATTGCTCGGGCATCTCGACGAGCTCGCGGCTTACGTGCCGGTCGACATCTCCGCAGATCATTTGCATGCGTCGGCGCAAAAGACCAGGGACGATTTTCCTGAAATAGCCGTGCATCCGGTTGTTGCCGATTTCACGCGAGCGTTTGATTTGCCCACGCCGGACACCATGCCGGTCAAGAACGTCATTTACTTTCCGGGCTCCACACTGGGCAACTTTGAATATGCCGAAGCGCTGGAACTGCTGCGCGTCATGTACGGCGAAGCCGGTGACGGCGGCGCGCTGCTCATCGGCCTCGATCTGCAAAAAGACCCCGACATCATCCACCGCGCCTACAACGACTCACAAGGTGTGACCGCGAAGTTCAACCTGAACATGCTGCGGCACCTGAACACGAACTATGGCGCCAACTTCGATGTCGATGCGTTCGAGCACCGGGCGGAGTATGACGAGGAGAAAGGTCGCATCGTGCTCGAGCTGGTCAGTCAGAAAAAGCAGACCGTCACGGTTGGCGACACTGAATTTGAAATAGCGGACGGCGAAGCGATACTCACCGAGTACTCACACAAGTACACGCTCAAGGGTTTTGCGCGCATGGCGCACGACGCAGGCTTTGAGGTTGAGAAAGTCTGGACGGATCCGGATGAGCTGTTCAGCGTGCAGTACTGCGTACGCGCCTGATCCGGGCCAGGCCCGGGACGTTATTTCGGCGGCGGCACGAATTCCTTCGGCGCGGCCGAGCCGCCTGCGAAAAAGAACTTCTCCATTTCCGCTTCCAGGAACTTGCGGGCATCCGGCTCGATGGGTGTGAGCCGGTATTCGTTGATCAGCATGGTTTGATGCGTCAGCCAGCGCTGCCACGCCTGCTTGGACGCGTTGTCGTAGATACGCTGGCCCAGCTCGCCGGGGTACGGCAGGTAGTCGAGGCCTTCGGCCTCCTCGCCCAACAAAATGCATTTAACGGTGCGTGACATAGTCGCTCTTCTTCAGTTGTTTAATCGTAATTGTTCGATCAGTTTCTTGACCGGTGCCGCCAGGCCGCCGGGCGGTGCGTCATCAAGCCGATACCAGGTGGCATCGTCGCCGTCCGCTACTTTACTCAATGGCGCGTCCACGCGCACCACTATCGGCTGGATGTCGAGGTCGAAGTGACTAAAGCTGTGGCGCAGCGGCTGCCAGGTTTCTGTCGTGGCAGCCGCGCTGTTCAATGTCTCGCTGCACCACTCATCAACCGAGCGCGTGCCAATCTCCGGCAGGCTCCACAGGCCGCCCCAGATGCCGGCCTCGGGGCGCCGCTCGAGAAAAACCTGCCCGTCGTGGCTCGCCAGCAGCATTGTCGTCGTCCTGAGCGGCCGGGCCTTTTTCGGTTTGCGGCCCGGGTAAGCGGTGACATTACCGGCGGTGAGCGCCCGGCAATCGTCACTCACCGGGCAACGGCCGCACTGTGGGCTGCTGCGCGTACAAACGGTAGCGCCAAGGTCCATGATTGCCTGTGTATAGGCCGCGCTGCGCTGCGCCGGCGTGTATGCGTCCGCAGCCTCCCAGAGCTGACTGGCAACGGCCGCTTTTCCCGGCCAGCCGTCAATCGCGCGATGCCGCGCAATGACGCGTTTGACGTTGCCATCGAGTATCGCGTGTCGCTGCCCGAACGCCAGCGACAAAATCGCCCCCGCCGTTGAGCGGCCGATGCCGGGCAACGCCAGCAGCGTGTCGAATGCATCCGGGAAACGACCGTCGTGGTCATCGCGAATCAACATTGCTGCCCGATGCAGATTACGGGCGCGGGCGTAGTAACCCAGGCCGGACCAGTGGTGCAACACGTCATCGCGAGGCGCATCCGCAAGAGCTCCAATGCTCGGGAAGCTCGCCATGAAACGTTCGAAGTAGGGAATCACCGTCTGCACCTGTGTTTGCTGCAGCATGATTTCCGACACCCAGACAGGATACGGATCAGCCGTTACTTGCCACGGCAGGTCTTTGCGGCCGTGCACGTCGAACCAGGCCAGCAGTCGCTCCGAGAACTCAGTCACCCGGCGTACCGAAACCCTGCGCCATGCGCTGCGCGATCGCCTCGACTCGATCGACTGCATCGCCGCCGTCATTTTTAAGTTTGCGCTTGATGATGTATGGACCAATGCCGGGCGGTACCCAGAACTTCGGCTGCATCAACATATCGTAGACGACGGCGGTGCCGCCGTTTTCCGGCGTAAACGTCCAGGATTCCTGACTGACGAGAAAGTCGCTGGTCTCAGGGTTCGCAATAGCACGCAGCACCTCAAACGGCTGGCTCTCGACATACCCCTGGCGATCGAAGGTCCTGCAATAAAACAGCAGGCAGCCGCGGTTGCGCACAAAAAACTGCGGCCGGCCCTGCGCGTCGGGTGCAAGGTCGTTCGATTTCACGATCGCGCTGGAGAACTGTGTTGACAGATCCCAGTGACTAAAAACCGCGTAGACGGCTTCGAGCGGCGCGTTAAACCACACCTCGGATTGCAGCGTGTAACGACTGTCTTCGTACCCGACGTCGACGCTGCGCATTTCCGCGGCGCTTGCCGCGCCTGCGCAGCAGCACAACGCCACCAACAGCAAGCGTTGCTGCACTAGTCGAACAGGCCCTTGAGCTTCTTCTCCAGCTCGTCTTTTACCTGTTCCTCGGCGCTCTTCGGCTCTTCCTCGGCAGGCGCGTCTTCGCTAGCCGTGCCTTCGGTGGGTGCGGCATCCGCCGGCGTATCCTCTACCGGTGGCTCCTTGGTGTCACGCTTGCGCAGTTTATCCAGGAGCTTGCCTTTCAGCGTTTCTTCCACGCGTTGTCGCACCAGGCCCTCGACGTCCGGCTTCACGCTCGGTGACGTCAGCGGGCCGGTTATCTTCAGCGGTATAACCGCTTCGGTAAAATCGTTGAGCTCGGCTTCTGTCACGCCGGTCATTGACTCCGGTTTCTTCAGCACGCGAGCAGTCAGCCCGTAATTGACGGTCGCGGCCGCCAGGTCGACGCTGCCGCTGCCCTTGAGTTGCATGAAGGGCAGCTCGGCAAACAGGTCATTGTTTTGCATTACGCCGTCTTTCACGACGCCGGTCGCCGTTACCGAGCTGAATTTTGTACGCGCCGGTAACACCGCCTGCGGCGGTGTTTCTCGTTTCAGCAGTGCGCGCGCGCGTCGCAATTCGAACCAGATATCGGTGCCCTCGTAGCTGCCGTCCGACAGCTCGAACGCCATGTTGCCGGCCAGGCTGCGCTGTACCGCATCCATGTCCTGTCCGCGCCCCGTCAGCGTGAAGCTGCCCGTGATTGCACCGGTAATATTGTCCTGGGCAAACATCGCTTGCGCGAGGGCCGCCAGGTTGACGCCGTCAATTTTCTCGTCAACCGAGAGCACCGGCGTCTTGCCGCTCGCGTCAATGCGCACGTCGCCGCTGTAGGTGCCACCGAGTAACCCGGAGGTGATGGGGTTCAGGCGCAGCCGTCCATTCGCCGCGTTCAGCCCCAGCACAACGTTCTCGAACTCCATGGTGCCCAGCGTTGCTTTGGTAACGCGCAGGTTGCCGCGGGCGTTCAGCGGCCGGATCAGATCCACAGGGATTTCCGTCGGCACCGACTCACCGCCCGCACCGCTGCCGGCGTCCGTCGCCGGCTCCATGTAGCGGGTGAGGTCGATACGGTCGGCATCAAAGTTGAACTGGTAGGTGCCCGTGCTGCTGCGTGGCACAGACAACGTGCCACGAAACGTCGTGTCATCGAGCTTGAGCGTGACGTCGGTCAGCTCAATGGTCTTGGACTTGAGCGCTGCTTTTGCATCGATGATCAGGCGACTCAGTGCGACCGGGTCGGCAGTTTCGGGTGGCTCTGTACCGAACACCGTCATCAGGCTGCGCGGCGAGAAAGCATCAATCTTGAGTACGGCGGTTGGCAGCACCGAGTCTGCGTAGGAAAACGGCTGCGGCTCGATGGTCATGTCCATGCCAAGCGCCGTCAGCTCCAGCTTCGCCATGGTGACGACTTGCTCGACCGTCTGCAGGCCAATGCTGTTCGTGCTCACTTTGAACTCCGTCGGCATTACGCCGACACCCTCGAGCCTGCCTTTTAACGACAGGCCGTCAACGAGCAGATTCTCCCGGCTACCCGTTACCGAACCAATGCGCAGGTTGGCATCAGTCAGCGCATAGCGGCTGTCGGCCGCCGCGTCGTAGTAATTGAACGTGGCATCAGTCAACTCCACGCTCGCAACGTCAACCGCGGCATCGGCGGAGGCGGTGCCCTGGTCTTTCGTCGCAGCGGACTCGCCGTCCACGAGGTCGTCCCAGTTGGTCACGCCGCGGCGGTCCTCTTCGAGATTTAGCACGAGTCCTTCAATCTTGATCGCGCCGACCGCGATCTCCTGCCGAAACAGCAGGGGCAGCAGCCGCACACTCAGCTGCGCGCGCTCAAAGCGGGCGAAGGGCGTGTCGCCAAACCCCTTGGCATTACCGAGTTTCGAGCTGCCCACATCCACGGCCAGCCACGGGAATAGCTTGAGGGCCACATCACCCTCGATGACCAGTTCACGCCCGGTCGCTTTTTGTACGGCGGCGCCGATTTCCTCACGAAAATCGTTGGCATCGAAAAAGAGGAAAAATGCGACTGCGGCAATGGCAAATAGTGCTACAAAGGCGGCGACCAGCCAGCCCAGGAATTTCGCGATACTGCTCATTATGGGAACCTTGAGTAACCTGACTCACTAGGGTATCAAACTGGGTGCGTTTTCGGCGGAATCAACGCCGCCGGTCCCCTGGTGTGGCCTGGGCCCTGGCGCTACTTCTTGCAGAGGCTCACATCGCCGTTCATCGTCGATATCTCTACCCGGCCATCACCGTTGCCTTCGGTGAAGCTCAATTCGAGGCCCGGCGTGTACTTGCTGGTGCGCTGTGGCTCCGGACCAAAGCAATTGCGAATGCTGCCGTTGAAGGTCTCGACCTCGATCCTGGCGGAAACATCACCCGCGAACTCGACATCCACTTCGCCATTCACGGTCTCGGCCGAAAAGCGGCCGTCTTTGCGCAGCCCGGCGCGAAAAATAACGTCGCCGTTGACCGTGCCGAGTTCGGCGCGACTGAACGCGCCCTCGTCAATCACAACACCGCCGCTCACGGACCCGGCCCTGACGACACCCGAACCACCGGCCAGCGTTACGTCACCGGAAACCGTGCCAATGACTGTTTCGGTATCGCTCTTGTCGCCCTCGACATCGACATCACCACTGACTGATTCAGCCGACACGTCGTTGCCGAACGACTCGGTTTCGACATCGCCGCTCACCGTCTGCAGACGCTGCACACCACGCACGCCCTCAACCGAAATATCGGCGCTGACGCCACTGACGTCGATTGAGCTGTTCTCGGGCACCCTGATCGTCAAATCGGCGTCGCTGCCGCGGCCGCCACTTTTCGGGACTTTCACCTGTATCGTGACGTTGTCGCCATCACGTTCAAACACCAGCTCCTTTACGTTGCGTCCGAGTGTGCCGGTCACCTCAACCTGGTTGCGCGACCAGCCAACGAGCGTAATCGAGCCAGCGATGTTTGAAACGTCAACTTCACCGTCCGGCGCCGCGTCGAGTGTTTTGTCGACTTCTGCAGCCATGCAGCGGCACGGCGAACAGCAGGCCAAGAACAATTACCAGTAATCTTTTCATCACGTTTCTCTCTTCAGTAATCATGCCGACATAGCGTCGGCTAGATATCGTTTCTCATCATTATGTTGCGCGTCAGTCCGCTGACACGCCGCAGCAAGGTCAGCTCTTCGCGATAAGCACTGAGCAGTTGTTGCTGCAACAGTGTGTTATTAGGCTCCTGCTCGAGGGCCTGATTAATTTCGTAAATCGCTTCCTGAATCAGCCCGATGTTCGCTTCGACCTCGGCACGTGCCGTCGGCACCAGCTTTTCGAGCTCAACACTCATCTCTGCAACCAGCGCATTGCGCGCATCGTTAAATTCGTCGCCGAGCTCATGATTGCTACCAAACGAGGCCCGCTCGAAAACCAGTGCCGGTGCAATTTGCGCAACCTGCGGCTGCGGCTCCCTGACCGCCACATACGTGATGGCCGAGGACGCACCGACCAACAACACAACGGCCGCTGCCTGCGCGAGCATCGGCATCCACCCTGTGCGCTGCGGCGCCTCAATGGCCTTGTGCGATGCCCGGCCAGAGATCGCGCTGCGGGCTGACCTCCCTGTCCAGCTGCGCTGCTGCCTGCATCAATTTGTCATCAATAATGTCCGTCATTCCCTGAATCCCTGTTGTTGCAACTCTTCCATCAACAGCCTGCGTGCCCGGTGCAGCTGCGCCTTACTCGTGCCGGTCGCAATCCCGAGCATCTCACCCGCCTCAGCATGGCTGTAGCCGTAAACCGCGTGCAGGACGAAAACGTGCCGCGCGCCTTCCGGCAACCGCTCAATAGCGGCAGCCAGATCCTGCAGCTCGCCGTCATCGCAGCTCGCCAGCGGCGGTGCCGCAAGCTCTGCTGCAGCGTCGATGCGGTCGCGCTCGCGTTTGGACTTGCGCATGCGGCCAAGTACCGTATTGACGGCGACGCGATGCAGCCAGGTCGAAAAAGCGCTGTCGCCACGAAACTTCGTGAGCTTGCTCCACGCCTGAATAAAGGCATCCTGTGTGCAATCTTCCGCTTCACTGACATTGCCGGTCATCCTCAGGCAAAGGCCGTAAATATTGTCGACGTGCAGGCGATATAACTTCTCAAACGCCGGCGCATTGGCACGCTGAGCCTGCCGTATCCAGGCAGCCTCGTCCGCAGCGCTATTCGAATCTGTATTCACCATGTCACGACTATAGTCGCTGCTGTGAGCCGTCAAAAGCGCTGCCAAGTGGCTTTTCTCCCGTTCTCTTGTGTATTAGATGGCAGCCGGTGCCGAATGGTTTGAACAGGGCGGCGCCATGACCGGCTAAAAACTCGTTCAAGCGACTGTGTTTTCTTACTATTCTGGTATTATGGCGTGGCCCTCGGCGGGCTCTGCCACTGCGCGGCGCAACCGAATAACGAAAATAAACTATGGCACCTATTAATGCTTTTCCGTTGCCGGATTCGAACGCTGCGCGTTCCGTCAATAATGGTCCCGGTTCTTTAGATGTCGGCTTACTCCATGCTTTACCTCGGCCGCGGCGACACTGTTGCGAGTTACCTGGCTGAGCTCGAAACACTCCCTTGCTGCTCAATGCTAAGTCGCAGCGCGGCGCTGCATCTGCCGGAAGACGCATCGTATTCGGTCGACCTCGTACTGCTTGAAGTCGGACCAGCGATTGCCCAGTCCGGGCAGACGCTGACGTCGCTCATTCGCTCGCTGGCTCCGTATCCGGTCGTGGCACTAACGACGAAGGCTCGTGAGCATCGCGGCATGGCCGCCATCAACGCCGGCGCAGCGGCGTACCTCTGTATTGACGACGTCACTGTCGAACAACAGGACGCCATCCTGGACCATGCGATTCAGCGTAGCCGCCTGCAGCATCTGCTCTCCGACACTGACACGACGGTTTTGTCGATACTAAAGAGCATTAACGACGGCGTGATTGTCGTGGACAAGGCCGGTCACGTCCTCGATATCAATCCTGCTGCCCGCAGCATTCTCGGCCTGGACCCGCGCATCTTCCCGGACTCCAGCTGGGAACAGAACTTCTGTTGCATCGACGATGATGGCCACGGTTACCGGAACTCCGCGGACCTGCCGCTGGTGCGCGCCCGTCTCGGCGAGAAATTTTCGGGCCAGGTCGCCATCTACCGCGCCCCGGACCAGCCGGACGCCGTACTGAGCCTCAACGGCCAGGGCCTTTTTGACGGCCGCCAGCAGCTGATCGGCGGCCTGGTGACTTTCCGCGATATCACTGAGGTGACGCGCAAGACCAGTGAGCTGGAAAAACGCGCACAGTTTGACGATCTCACCGGACTCGCCAACCGCAATCTCTTTATCGAACAACTTAACCGCGCTGTCGGACGCAGCCAGCGAAAGTCATCGCCACTGGCCACGTTGTTTATTGATCTCGATCGATTCAAGTCGGTGAACGATACGCTCGGGCACGATATCGGCGACGCGCTGCTCTGCGCAGTAGCAAAACGCCTGCAGAAGCATTTGCGCGTGGGTGATTTCTCGGGCCGCTGGGGCGGTGACGAGTTTGTCGTTTGCCTCGAAGATTTCGGGGAAGCCGCGAATGCGGGCGCCGCTGCACAGAAACTGCTGCTCGTGCTGTCCGAAAAATATCAGCTCGGCAAGAGCGAGGTCTACGCCACGCCCAGTATTGGCATTGCTATCTATCCCGAATCCGGCAACACCGCGGACCGCTTGATTAAAGCCGCTGACGTTGCAATGTACGAGGCCAAAAAGCGCGGCGGTGCCCGGTTCCAGTATTACTCGGAGGCACTGAATACCAAGCTCGAGCAACGCGAGGAGCTCGAGGTCGGACTGCGACACGCGCTGGTTCGCGATGAGTTCGTGCTGCACTACCAGCCGCGCATCGATGTTACGAGCGGCCGCCTGATTGGACTCGAGGCGCTGCTGCGCTGGCAGCATCCGCGCTTCGGCCTGCTCCCGCCGGCCCGCTTCCTGCCGATCCTCGAAAGCAGCGGCATGATTTACTCCGCCGGCGAGTGGGTAATAGCAACCGCCTGTCGCCAGCTGGCGAGCTGGCAGCGCCGGTTCGAATTGCCCGACCTCTCCATCGCGATCAACCTGTCGCCACAGCAACTGGTGCACAAACGCCTCGTCGATACCGTGCGCAAGGTCATCGCCGACACGGCGCTCGACCCTGGCTGCATCGAAATGGAAATTGGCGACGGCATCATTGCGCAAAACCGGAACGCCGAACTGGAGACGCTGCGCGGCCTGCGAAAACTGGGCGTGCGGCTGTCACTCGATCATTTCGGCACTCGCGACATTTCGTTCGAGTCGCTGGACCGCGGGTTCATCGACAGCTTCGTGCTCGATCAGTCACTGATCGCCGACGTCGAAAGCAACAATAGTCACCAGCGCATTGTGCGTGCCGCCATCGCAATGGCGCAGGGACTCGACATCGAAGTGGCCGCCGAAGGCGTCGAGACGCTATCGCAGTTTGAATTTCTGCAGAGTTGTCATTGCGACCTGGCACAGGGGTTTTTGATCAGCCGGCCGGTGCAACCTGAAAAGATTTCCGCCATTCTCAGAAGTGAGATTGCCGGCACCCACCTACTCTCTCGCGGTATGCCGTAACTTTACTTGTCGCTCTGATCACGGCGTGCGGCCGACATAATTATTGGCGGACTGTCTCGCTGGCGCTCGCTTTATGTCTCGCCAACAATTATCTCGTCCGACTCGCCTCGGACATCATCCGCGATCGACGCTCCGTCCGGAATGCCGGGCGATGGACGCCGGTCAGTCGTTGGAAGTGCTGCAGTTCCAGCAGGCGGCGAACTGGCCTTCGTTGATTTCGCCGCATTTCTTGCAGGTCCAGTCGGCACCCGGACTTTCTGACTCGGCGCCCGTAATCAGCTGCGTCGCCCGATCGAAGTCGAGATCATTGGCAATCCAGAGTTCCGGCCACGTCTCGACAAACGGCATCTCACCCATGATTGATCCAAGGTGTTCATTGCGTATCTCGCAACGTATGCCTTCGGCCTGCAGCAGGTTTTTGTAATGATTGATCGTGATCAGCGATTCCGCTGATGTCAGCTTTTTCATTGGCCGATCAGGGACCGCAGGAAGGGTTGCGGATCCTCGCCCTTCTCGAGCACTTCGACCAGCGCCGAGCCGACGATAGCGCCGGCCGCATACTTGCCGACGGCGGCGACGTCCTCTGGCTCGCGGATACCGAAGCCGGCGCACACCGGCAGGCTCGACGTCGCGCTGACGTTTTCGAGATAGGCAGCGAGATCGGCGGGCAAGCCGGTGCCGCCGCCAGTGATGCCGGTGATGGTCACTGCATACACAAAACCGCGTGATTCCGAGCACAGCGTTTCCAGGCGTGCCGGCGGGGTTGCAGGCGTCACCAGTTGAATCAGGCCGAGGCCCCGGACATCGAGCGCATCGCGAATCTCGTCACTTTCCTCGTACGGCAGATCCGGCACGATGAAACCGCAAACACCCGCCGCCAGTGCACGTTCCGCCAGTCGGTCGTAGCCGTATGCCAGTAGCGGATTCAGGTAGGACATCATGACCAGCGGCGCATCGATATCGCCTTTTGCCGAGTCCAGCTGTTCGAAAATCCACTCGAGGCTGACGCCCTTTTTCAGCGCCTCGAAACTCGAGCGCTGGATGGTCATCCCGTCGGCCATCGGATCGGAAAAAGGAATGCCCAGTTCGACAACATCGCCAACGGCGGCGACCGCTTTCAGCGTCTCGACAAAGTCTGCCGGCTCCGGGTAGCCCGCCGTGATGAATGGCACCAACGCCGGTCGACCGGCCTTGTTCGCCGCCCTGATTGCAGTCGTTATTCGTTCATGCGCTTGCATGGCTACGCGTCCTCGCCGGGTACTTGGTCAGCGTCGGCATATCTTTGTCGCCGCGCCCGGAGTTGCCGATCAGAATTTTCTTGCCCGGGTTTTCCTTTGCATAAATGTCGCGCCGCGGCAAACGCGTGCGACGTTTCCAGCGCCGTCAATATACCTTCACTGGCGCAAAGCTCTTCCAGCGCCTCGAGCGCTTCGTCATCTGTGGCCGAGATGTACTTCACTCGACCCGTTGCCTGCAGCATTGCGTGCTCAGGCCCAACGCCGGAATAGTCGAGACCCGCTGATATCGAATGTGTCTCCTGCACCTGTCCGTCATTGTCCTGCAAGATGATCGTGTAAGCACCCTGCAGCACACCCGGCGTGCCGGTGGCGAGCGTCGCCGCATTCTCCCCGAGGCCGGAGCCGGTGCCACCGGCTTCCACGCCGATCAGCTCGACGTCATCGCCAAGAAACGGATAGAACAGGCCGATCGCATTTGAGCCACCGCCAACGCAGGCAAATATCACGTCCGGCAGGCCGCCGGCGAGCTCGATCATTTGCTGTCGCGACTCCTTGCCGATGACCGACTGCAATTCCCTGACGAGATACGGATACGGATGCGCGCCAACCGCGGATCCGAGCAGGTAATAAATGCCGGCCGGATCGGTCACCCAGGTTCGCAGCGCCTCATCGATCGCCGCACGCAGTGTTTTGTCGCCCGACTCGACGGCCACGACCTCGGCACCCAGTCGACGCATGCGGTCGACGTTCGGCGCCTGTCGCTCCATGTCGACAGCGCCCATGTAGACCGTGCAGGGCAAACCAACGCGGGCGCACGCGGCCGCCGATGCAACTCCGTGCTGACCGGCGCCCGTCTCGGCGATGACGCGCGTGGCGCCCAGGCGCTTGGCGAGAATCGCCTGGCCGATCGCGTTGTTGATCTTGTGCGCGCCGGTGTGCGCCAGGTCTTCGCGCTTTAGCCAGACCTCGGCACCCCAGCTTTCGCTAAGGCGCGGTGCGAAGGTTAGCGCCGTCGGCCGGCCCACCCACTCGCGCAGCTCTTTGTGAAACTCGGCCTGAAACGACTCGTCGTAAAGATGCTTGCGCACGCCCTCCTCGAGGCGCTCGAATGCCGGTACCAGCGTCTCCGGCACGTACCGACCACCGAAAGGTCCGAAGCGGCCGCGCTCGTCCGGCAGATCACCGCGAATAGCGGCATCCAGCAAGGCGGACGCCTCGTCCGGCTGCAACAGTGCACTCATAAACTTCTCTCCGCGGCGCGCGCCGCATTAATGAAATCGTTAATCAACCGCGGGTCCTTCATGCCCGGCGCTGTTTCAACGCCGCTCGACACATCCACACCCATTGGTCTGACGGCAGCGATCGCAGCGGCAACATTGTCCGGTCCAAGGCCACCGGCAAGGATCATCCGACCATGGGTGGCCAGGCGTGCGGCAGCAGACCAGTCCACCGTCTCGCCGCGACCGCTCATCGCACCTTCATACACATAAGTCGTTTCGATCATTGGCAGCGTCTGCCCCTCGCGAAATACCGGCCACCGCTCCACCGAGTCCGGCACGTCGAGCGTAGCGAAATCGTCCGCATCAGTCTGCAGCACATCGGGCGCAAACACACGCAACACTTCGAGCCACGCTGCGTTATCGGGATGCAGCATGACCGCAACACGTTTTACTGCCGCCGGCACCGCCGCGCTGATGCTCCGGGCGTGCTGCGGCGTGACCTGTCGAGCCGACTCTGCAAACACAAAACCAACCGCGTCAGCACCTGCTGCTACCGCCGCCGCAACCTGCTGCTCGTCGCGCAGTCCGCAGATCTTGATCAACAGGCTCATGCTGCCAATACCTCGCTGCCGGCCGCGCGCATGGCAGCCAGGAGGGCCGTCGGGTCGTCGCTTTTCATCAGGGCTGTCCCCACCAGCGCCATGCGGTATCCCCAGGACGCGACCCGTTTTGCATCGTCCGGTGTGTGCAAGCCACTCTCGGCAACGCAGGTCGCTGCGGGCAGAGCCGGCGCCAATCGCTTCAGCCGCTCGCTGTCGACTTCGAGCGTGCGCAGGTTGCGCGTATTAACGCCGATCAACAACTGTCCGGATGTGCTGCGCTCAGCATCACTGTTGTTGTCCAGCAGGCGTGTGGCGCGTGCAAGGTCATCGCTGTCGAAACATTCGAGCAGCACGAACAAACCGTGCTCCCAGGCACGATCGAGCATCTCTCGCAAACGCGCGTCGGTCAGCATCGCAGCAATTAACAGGACGCCGCTCGCCCCGGCCTTGCGGGCTTCGGAAACCTGCACCGGGTCCACGAGAAAATCCTTGCGCATCACCGGCGTTTGCGGCGCTGCCGCAACGACCGCCTCCAGGTGGGCAAGCGCGCCGTCGAAACGACTCGGCTCGGTCAGCACGGAAATGGCCACCGCGCCACCCGCCACGTAATGCCGCGCCTGCGTCACACGATCGTTGCCGGTGGTCCGCAAGTCGCCCTCGGCCGGCGAGCGCTCCTTGATCTCGGCAATCACACCGAAGCCCTGTCGTGCCAGCGGCAACAACGGTTTGTCGAAGTCCGCGGATGAGAATTTTGTCGACACGAGTGCCGCTCGCTCGGTACTCGCCGCTGCCATCGTTTGCAGAAAATCGCTCATGCGCTGGCGAAATGCTCTTTCAATTTCTGCAACAGCGCCGCCGCGCGGCCATCGTCGATGGCGGCAGCGGCCCGCGCGACACCATCGCGCGGGTCAGTCGCAACGCCCTGCACTTCGAGGACCAGCGACGTACCCATCAGCAACGCATCACGATGCGCGCCCGTGTCGTCCCCGGTAAAGACGCGGCGCAGTTCGCGGGCGTTGTGTTCGGCGTCACCGCCTTTAAGGTCTGCGGGCGCACAGCGCTGCAGGCCGTAATCCTCGGGCGATCGGTGCTGCTCGTCGACGGTGCCGGGGTGCACGTCATAGAGCCAGAAATCGCCGGCAGGCGTCGCCTCATCCCAACCCGGTTCGCCGTGCACAACAAATGCGCGCTCAATCGGCATGCCGGCGAGCGTGTCGGCCATCAGCCTGGCGGCCGGCCGGCTGTAAGCACCGATCAGCTGAAACGGCGGTGCGGCCGGATTTGTCAGCGGGCCCAGCACGTTGAACACGGTGCGCACTGACAGCGCGCCACGAATAGGCACGACCGCCTTCATCGCCGGGTGATAGGCCGGCGCAAACAGGAACGTAAAGCTGGTGGCCTCGAGACAGTCGACGGCCGCCTGCTCGTGGAGCGGCAGCGGCATGCCAAGGCACTCGAGCATGTCGGCACTGCCGGAGCGGCTCGATACCGAACGATTGCCGTGTTTGACGACGCGCGCACCGCAGGCGGCTGCCAGCAGGCCGGTGCCCGTCGACAGGTTGAGGCTGCCCGAGCCATCGCCGCCCGTACCCACGGTGTCGACCGTCGGGGCACCCTCCGGAATTTTCGGGTGCACGGCAAGTTCGCGCATGGCGGTCGCAAAGCCGCGAATTTCATCGGCGGTTTCGCCTTTGGCACGCAGGCCCGCCAGCAAGGCGCCGGCCAGTGCCGCGGGCAACTCGCCTTCCGCGAGCTTGTGCATCAGGTTGTAAGCCTCGGCTTCGCTGAGCGCATTGCCATCCAGCAGGCTATCGAGAAGCTGGCTGTACTCCTTGCTCATGTCACGCCCATCGCTCATGACGCGCCCATGCGCATGAAGTTAACCATCAGATCATCGCCGTCCGGGGTCAGCACGCTTTCCGGATGAAACTGCACGCCCTCGATCGGCAGCTTTTTGTTCCGGACGCCCATGATCTCGCCGCGCTCTGTTTGTGCGGTGACTTCGAGCGTGTCGGGCAGCGACTCGTGTTCGTGCACACAGCGAGTGATAACGCCCGACCTCGAACGGCTGTGGCAACCCTTCGAAGACGGTGCGACCGTCATGGCGAACCGACGATGTCTTGCCGTGCATGAGGCGTGCGGCGCGCACGATCTCGCCACCTTGCTGCTGGACGATGCACTGATGCCCCAGGCACACGCCGAGAATCGGCACGCGACCGGCAAATGCCTCGATCATCGCCAGCGACACGCCGGCATCTTCCGGGCGGCCCGGACCCGGTGAGATCACCAGGTGCGTTGGCGCGAGCGCCAGGCCTTCGGCGACGCTGATGGCGTCGTTGCGATACACGCTGACGTCGGCACCGTGCGCGGCAAACGCCTGCACGAGGTTATAGGTGAACGAATCGTAGTTATCGATGAGCAACATACGCACATGAGCAAAGTTAGCCTCGCGCATCACAGACCCTCTCCCGCCATTTCCAGGGCACGCCTCAATATGGCGCTCTTTGCCAGCACTTCCTGGTACTCCATCGCCGGAACCGAGTCGGCAACGATACCGGCACCGGCCTGAAAACTGTACTCATCGCCGGCAAAGACCAGCGTGCGAATGGTGATGGCCTGGTCCATGTCCCCGCTGAGACCGAAGTAGCCGGCGGTGCCCGCGTACAGCCCGCGCCCGGCCTGTTCCATCTCTTCAATGATCTGCATCGCGCGCACTTTGGGCGCTCCTACCAGCGTGCCCGCCGGGAAGCTCGCCGCGAACAGGTCGAACTGGTCAAAACCCTCGGCCAGCTCCCCCTGTACACCGCTGACAATATGCATGACGTGGCTGTAGCGCTCGATCGCCCGGTACGGATCGACGTGCACCGAGCCCGCGCTTGCGACCCGACCGAGGTCATTGCGCGCCAGGTCGACGAGCATGACATGCTCCGCGGCTTCTTTCGGGTCGGCCAGCAATTTGGCCTCGTTGGCCAGGTCTTCGTCGCGCGTTGCGCCGCGCGGCAATGTACCGGCGATGGGGCGCAGCGACGCGCTGCGATCGTGCAGTTTGACGAGCGCCTCCGGGGACGAGCCGACGACCTGCAGGTCGCCGAAATCGAAATAGAACATGTAAGGCGACGGATTCAGCAGGCGCAGTGCGCGGTACACCTCGAACGGCGGCACGTTGGTCCGGCCGCGAAACAGCACTGACAGCACGATCTGGTAGATGTCGCCCGCCGCAATGTATTCCTTGCAGGCGTCGACGCGCTCACAGTACTCGGCCTCACTTAAGGTCGCTGCGGCCGGCCCGACCTCGACCTCGGTGGTCGACCGGGGAATCGGACCGCGCAGCTTCTCTATGACGTCCGCGCGCAGCTGCTGGCGCTCCTGTTCCGGCCCGTCGTGCAGCAAGGCAACGCGGCGCGTCAGGTGATCGAAGACCAGTAACGAGGCGGGCGCCACGAATGCCGCATCCGGGATGCCGCTCTGTGGCGTCGTGTTCTGCGGCAGCTTTTCGAACAGGCGCACCACATCGTAGCCCGACACGCCGACGAGTCCGCCGGCAAACGGCAGGTCATCGTCCGGCATCGGCCGCGGCGCAAGCCGCAGTGCCTCGCGCAGGGCATCGAGGTACTCATGCTGGTCGGTAGGCCGCGCCTGCACTTTTCCGGCGACCGTCAGCGACGCCGCGTCCATGCGTACCTCGACCGCATCGCCAAAGCCAAGAAACGAGTAGCGCGCCAGGCGCTCGCCACCCTCGACACTTTCGAGAAGAAAGCGCGGCTGCAACCCGGCGAGCTTCAAATACGCCGAGACCGGTGTATCGAGATCGGCTGCTATGTCAAACGGTGCTTGCATGCAATTGTCCTGCTCATAAAAAAACCCGTCGCTGGTGTGGCAGGGACGGGCTTCGAATTACGCGTTGCTCAGCTAAAGGTCAGCCAGCCACCCCCTCTTGTGTAGCTTGCCACCGCCAGTTGTTGATTGTCTGAGCATTCATGGGGTGAGTATTACCGGCAGCCCGGCAAGCGTCAAGTTCCGGCACTCAAAGGTCATACATTATCGGCAATATCAGCGAGAAGCCGATCCACATAATGATGGTAAGCGGTATGCCCACCCGGAGGAAATCACTGAACTTGTAACCACCGGCGCTCATGACGAGCAGGTTCGTCTGGTACCCGTACGGCGTCGCAAAACTCATGTTCGCGCCAAACAACACGGCGAGGACAAACGGCTCGGTGCTCACGCCCAGCTGGTTGTGCAATGCTGATGGCGATCGGCGTGCCGATTACCGCTGCCGCATTATTGGAAACGATATTGGTTACGATCGTCATGAACAACATGAAGGCGCTCAGAATCACGGGCGGCGGCAGGCCCTGGGCAACGCTGACAAACAAGACGGCGACGTAGTCGGCCATACCGGTGCCGATCAGCGCTTTGCCGAGCGCGAGCGCCGTAACGATGATCATCACAACAGGAATCGACAGTGCGCTTGCTGCGTCCTGCCAGCCCAGCGAGCGCGTCGCGAGCATCAGGCCGAGGCCGACCAGCGCGCTGACAGAAATAGGCATGATTCCCAGCGCAGCGGTCATGACCACGAAGCCCATTACCGCCAGGGCGCTCTTCGCGTGGTGGGTTTTCGGCAGGCTGGTCGTGCCGTCGAGCACCAGCATCGAACCGCTGTCCTTGAGATTGGCGATTGCGTCGCTGGTGCCCTGCACCAGCAACACATCACCGGCACGCAGGCGAATCATGTTGAGGTCACTCGTAATCTGCGAGCTGGGGGCGCGTGCCCGATGCAGCGCCAGCGGCATCAACCCGTAACTGGTGCTGAAGCGCGCGGCGGCAAGACTGCGCAAGTGCAACGGCGACCCGCGAGTGACGACGACTTCGGCCAGCTGCTGGCCCTCCGCTCGCAGCGGCGTTTCCTCGTCGATGGGATTCTCGTTGTCCGAAATATTGAACAGCGTGGCACCCAGCAGTTGTTCGTAATGCTTGAGGTTCTCCGGTGAGTCCTTGACGAACAGTCGATCGCCGGGCAGCAATATTACTGATGGGAGCTTGGCGAGGAACAGCGATTCACTGCGTTGAATTTTATCGATACGCAGGTTGCCACCGGCCTTGGCCAGCACTTCGGAAAGCGACTTGCCGTCCGCAAAGCCACCTTCCTTGACATTCAGCTGTGCATTGAAGATGCGTGGTGACGTATCCCCCATCGGCGGCGTGCGGTCAGGCACCAGGCGCGGCGCAACCAACCAGAGGAACAGCAGGCCGACGCCACCCACAATGGCCACCGGTAGCACCCACTCGAACATGCCGAATTCGTGCACACCCAGGTCGCGCGAGATGCCGACAACCAGCAGGTTGGTCGACGTGCCGATGGTCGTCGACATGCCGCCGATGATGGTGGCGAGGCCCATCGGCAGCATCACCCCCGACACCGGGAACTTCGATCGCAACGACGCGCCAACGAGAATCGGCATCAGCAAAACGACAATGGGCGTGTTGTTCATGAACGCGCTCAGGATCGCCCCGGCGACCAGCGTGATGGCGAGCGCCATCACAGGTCGTGTTGACCACGCGCGTCCGACGACGTTCGCGAGAGGCTGCAATGCGCCGGTTGTTTCGAGCGCCTTGCCCACCATCATCAAAGCGCAAATCGTTATTAGCGCTTCGTTACCAAAGCCCGCAAAAAACTCGATCGGCCCCAGAACGACGTCACCGTCTTTTACGTACGGGAAAATCTGAAAGCCGGCGACCAGGAAAATCAGGATCGCCAACGACGACGACTCGAGCGGAATGTTATCTCGGGTAAAGAGAAACAGCGCTACGACCGTCAGGATCAGTACTGCAATGCCATGCGCGTCAGGTGTTATCGGTTGCAATGCGGTGCCTCGTTCGATTGCCCCGGTAAGCGGCTATAGACGGTATCCCAGATTACACCTGCTTAGCAATCGGTCCGGCGCCACAACCGACCTCCAGGATGGCATATTTTCCATAAGATGCAAGAAACCCGGCCCGGCGGCACTGACGGGTCTGGCGCGCGCCGCTGCACGGGTGTAACGTTTGCCTCCCCCGATCATTACAGGAACAGCCAATGCCCTCTTTTGACGTGGTGAGCGACTTCGACCAGCACGAAGCCAGCAACGCCGTCGACCAGGCCAATCGCGAAGTGCAGACGCGCTTTGACTTTAAAGGCACGGGTTCTAAATTCGTTCTTGAAGAACAGGTTATTACGCTAACCACGGAGTCCGACTTCCAGCTCAAGCAGATGATGGATATCCTGCAGCAGAAACTGGCGAAGCGTGGCGTGGACATCGCCTGCATGGAAGAGCAGGAACCCGAGTTCTCCGGCAGTGAGGCGCGGCAGAAGGTGGTGCTGCGGCGCGGTATCGACGCCGACCGGGCACGGAAGCTGGTCAAGCAGATCAAGGCCGCAAAACTCAAGGTCCAGGCCGCCATCCAGGGCGACAAGCTCCGCGTCAGCGGCAAGAAACGCGACGACCTGCAAAGCGTCATCAGCCTGCTAAAAGACACCGACACCGGCCTGCCATTACAATACGAAAACTTCCGCGATTAAACCGCTGCACCGCCCCCAAGAAGAAAGATAATGAGCACCGACAACGAAAAAACACTCCGTCGTCAGGACATCACGTTCGAGGACAAGGACCAGTCGCTGCGCGACGACGTGCGCACCCTGGGTGCCATGGTCGGCGAGCTCATTTGCGAACAGAACGGCCAGGAGCTGTTCGATCTGGTCGAAGCCGCTCGCCTGCGCGCCATTCGTCGGCGTGAGGGCAACGAGCACCCCGACGAGGAGCTCGCGCAGCTGGTCGAGAATCTCGATATCGATGTAGCACTGCAGCTGATTCGCAGCTTTTCGACATACTTCCAGATGGTCAACACGGCCGAGAAAGTGCATCGCATTCGCCGGCGCCGTGATTACCTGCGTGACGTCGACTTAGATCAGCCCGGCGGACTCGAGGACACGCTGCTCAAACTAAAAGCTGCCGGAATCACTGCTGACGGACTGCAGGAACTCCTGGATTCGATGCTCATCGAGCCCGTTTTCACCGCGCACCCGACCGAGCCGACACGCCGCACGATGCTGCGCAAAGAGCAGGATATCGTCAAGCATCTTGTCGATTTACTGAACCCGACCATGACGCCGCAGGAAACCAACTCGGCGCTGCAGAACATTCGGCTACTCGCCACGACCGGCTGGCAAACCAGCGAACATCCGTCTGAGCGGATGACGGTCGCCGACGAACTCGAGCACGTGCTGTTCTTTATTACCGACGTGCTGTACCGGGCTGTTCCGCCGTTTTTCGAGGACCTGCGCGTCGCGGTAGAGCGAATATATGGCGAGGACGGCGGCCGCGTGGAGCTGCCCAATTTGCTGCGCTTCTCGTCATGGGTCGGCGGCGATATGGACGGCAACCCGAACGTCAATGCCAAGACCATTCGCGCGACGCTGGCGCGCCAACGCTCGCTGATTCTCGATCTGTACTTCAAGGAATGTGGCGCCATCTCGGCGAAGCTCAGTCAGTCCAACGACCGCGCTGCTTTCAGCCAGGCCATGCTCGACAAAACCGAGGAATACGCGGGCATTTTTCCGAACGCCTACCATGCCGTGCCGGCGCGCCATCGGGAAATGCCGTATCGCGTATTCCTGAAACTCGTACAGCAGCGCCTGCAATCGACGTACGACGACGACATCTATCCCTACGAAGAGGTCGGCGAGTTTATTGCGGATATCGAACTTGTCGGCGAGAGCCTTGCGTTCAACAAGGGCCGTAACGCGGGACTGTTTCCGGTCAAACGACTACTGCGCCGCACTCATGCGTTCGGCTTTCATATGGTCACGCTGGATGTCCGTCAGGACGCGATGGTGCACCGCCGCGTTATCGGCGAGTGTCTCGGCGAGGACGACTGGATGGAGATGCCGGCCGACGAGCGCGCTGCCCTGATCGTGGAGGCCATCGAAACACGAGAAAGCGTGCCGATGAGCCTCAGTACGCTCGCGCGCAAAACGATCAGCGTGTTTCAGGCAATTGCGTTCTGCCACAGAAAGTACGGCCCGAACTCGATCGGCCCGTTCATAATCAGCATGACGCAGGGTGCGGACGACATCCTGTCGGTACTGCTGCTCGCGCAGTGGGGCGAGCTGTACAACCGGCGCGGCGAGGTGGCACTTGATATCGCCCCGCTCCTGGAAACCGTCGACGACCTGCACAATGGCCCGGAGATCCTCGAGTCGTTACTGAAATCTGACCTTTATCGCGCGCACCTCGAGCGGCGCGGCAATCGCCAGACCGTGATGATCGGCTACTCGGACAGCAACAAGGACGGCGGCCTTGCGTCGGCCCGGTGGGCGCTGCAGAAAGCGCAGGAAACGCTGGTTAGCACGGTCGAGGCGCAGGGCGTCAAGCTCACGCTGTTCCACGGACGCGGTGGCACCATCAGCCGCGGTGGCAGCAAAACGCACGTTGCCGTGCTCGGCTCGCCCCCGGGCACTGTTAATGGCCGGCTGCGTGTTACCGAGCAGGGCGAGATCATTAATGAGAAATACGGACTGCGCGGCATCGCCCTGCGCACACTGGAACAGGTAACGGGTTCGGTCGCGCTCGCCACGGCGCTGCCCAAGCACCGCGGCAACGACATGCCCGAATGGCACGACATGATGACCGTCATCGCCGACGAGAGTCGCAAGGCTTATCGCACGCTCATTTACGACACGCCTGACTTTTACGAGTACTTCCGCGCCGCGACGCCGATCGACCTGATCGAGCGTATGCGGATCGGCTCGCGGCCCGCCTCACGGCGCGCGAAAGCCGGCATCGACGGTCTGCGCGCCATTCCCTGGGTGTTCTCCTGGACACAGGCGCGCTTTGTCCTGCCCGGCTGGTACGGACTCGGCAGCGGCCTTGCCAAAGCCGCCGAGCAGTTTTCCGACGAGGCGTTTCGCGAGATGTTCAGGGAATGGTATTTCCTGCGCTCGCTAACCGCGGACGCTGAAATGGTGCTGGCAAAATCGGACCTCGGTATCGCGGAGCTGTATTCGCGCCTGGCCGGCGACCTGCATGACCAGTTCTTCCCAATCATCAAGAAAGAATTTGATCTTACGCAAAGCCTCATCCTCAAATATTCGGATCATGAAACCCTGCTCGAGGGTGACGTCACGCTGCAACGCGCCATCATGTTACGCAACCCTTATGTCGATCCGATGAGTTTGCTGCAGGTGGACCTGTTATCGCGGTGGCGGGCAGCCGACCGTGAAGACGATGAGGTGTTCACGGCCCTGCTGGCCAGCGTCAATGGCATTGCCCAGGCGCTGCAGAATACCGGCTAACGCGTTTATGTATCGATAAACGAAGCGTATTCGTCGAGCGCTTTGCGCTTTAAGTCAGGCACCGTCGCATCGTCGGCCGGGTAGCCAACGACCAGTAGCAGAAAAGGTCGTTCGCTGTTTGGCCGTCCAAGAATCTCGTTTAAGAATTTCATCGGGCTCGGCGTGTGCGTGAGGGTCGCGAGGCCCGCATGGTGCAACGCGGTAATCAGGATGCCCGTTGCCAGGCCGGTCGATTCCACCGGGTAGTAGTGCTTCACCTTGCGGCCATCGGGTAGCACGCCGAATTTCTGCAGGAAAACGGCTATCAGATACGGCGCGGTTTCGAGGAACGGTTTGCTGTCATCAGTGCCCAGTGGCTCCAGCGCCGCGAGCCATTCCTCGGATGCACGGTGCGTGTAGAACTCGCGCTCTTCAACTTCCGCCGCCTGGCGGATTTTCTGCTTGGTTTGTGCACCACTGATCACCGCGAAATGCCAGGGCTGCAGGTTGGCGCCACTCGGTGCCGTGTTCGCCGCCTCGAGAGCCGTCTTGATGATCTCGATCGGCACCGGGCGATCGGAAAACTCCCGCACAGAACGACGCCGCTTGACCTCGGCATAAAAGTCGCTCACGCGTTGACGCATTTCCTCAAGCGGATACTCGCGATAGTGTTGCAGAGGAATCCCGGGGTGCTTGCTCATGTCGCCTTCCATAGGGTCATCGAATAATACGGATCAGTCGCTGAGTTTTTGCAGTACGCGCCAGTCTTCCGCCGCCGTTTTCCGCCTCGTTCTCAGAAATGGCGCGGCCGCGCATCGAAATGCCCGCCGTGTGCACAGACTCGGGCTCGCCCGACAGCAGCGGATGCCAGTCTGGCAGGTCCTTACCTTCGGACAACCGCCGGTAGGCACAGCTCGACGGCAGCCACTGAAAGGCCTCCGGACGATCGACGGAGAGCACCAGGCAGTCCGCAACGCGTTTGGCGCGTGCTTTGTAGTCCGTGCAGCGGCAGGTCTCGATATCGAGCAGCCGACACGCGATGTCGGTGTAATAGATCTCTCCGGTGTCCTCATCCTCGAGCTTGTGCATGCAGCACAACGCGCAACCATCACACAGCGATTCCCACTCATGGACCGACAGCTCGCCCAGGGATTTGCGTTTCCAGAATTGATCGTTCATCGTCGCTTACTGTGCGTCACCGGGTGGCAAATATCCACATGAAAGCCGTGTTTCTCGACTGGGCAACCATGGGCCCGGACCTTGATGTCAGCCAGCTGCGCGCGCTGCTGCCCGAGCTCGAGGTCTTCGACGTAACCAGCGAAGCAGCAGGTGGCGCCGCGCATCAGGGACGCGGCCTACGTGCTCGCCAACAAGATTCGCCTGACCGATGCACTCCTCGAACAGTGCCCGCAATTGCGGTTCATCGGGCTGACCGCGACGGGCACGGATAATGTCGACCTCGCAGCGGCGGAGCGTCACGGCATTGCCGTTTGTAATATTCGCGACTATTGCAGCCAGTCGGTTGCAGAGCATGTGTTCGGCTGCCTGTTGAGCCTGACGCACAGCCTGCCGCGCTACCATGCCGATGTCCGCGCCGGCGAATGGCAAAAGTCCGACGATTTCTGCCTGCTTACGCATCCGGTCCGTGAGCTGTCCGGCATGACGCTGGGCATCGTCGGCTACGGCGCTTTGGGCAAGGCGGTTGCAGGCGTTGCCGCGGCGTTCAATATGACGGTCATTGTCGCGGCACGTGCGGGCGCCAGCGGCGGCATGCGCGTCCCGTTCGACGAGCTGGTCGCGCGCGCGGATGTTATTTCGCTGCACTGCCCGCTGGTTCCCGAGACCCGCAAGCTGTTCTCTACCGAGCAGTTCCGGCAGATGAAAAACGACGCGATCTTCATCAATACGGCGCGCGGCGGCCTGGTGGATTCAGCGGCGCTGGTGGCCGCATTGCAACGCGGCGACATCGCCGCGGCTGCGATTGACGTGTTGCCGCAGGAGCCACCTGTCGACGGCGATCCGTTACTCGACTATGCCGGCAGCAACCTGCTTGTAACCCCGCATATCGCGTGGGCCACCAACGCAGCACGACAGGCCGCCATCGACGAGCTGACGCGGAATGTCGATGCTTTTCAGCAGGGCTTGACGCGTAATCGCATCGTTTGATCAGGTACCAATTATCTGGCGCGCCCACTGCACGATCTGGCGCACGCGCGGCGAGCCAAGATCGTACGCTTCATCGAAACTGGCCCAGCGCCATTCGTGATGCTCGGGCTCGCCGGTCTCTGGTGAAATCCCCATCACGACGTCTGCCTGCTCGGTTCGTGCGATGTAATACCGCGCCACCTTGCCGCGGCTGTAGGGCCCGGTCTCGAAATACCGCTCACCCCAGTCGAACGCCAGGTCTTCGATGCCGGTTTCCTCACGCACTTCGCGGAGCGTAGTTTGCATCGACTGTTCGCCTTCCTCACGAATGCCTTTCGGAAAATCCCAGTAGTGATACGCGCGCAGCAGCAACGTAAGCCAGCCATCGTCGGTCTTACGCACGACGACCGCGCCACAGGACAAGCGTTTGTCAATCACATTGACGCCCCGCGCAGCACATCGACGGGCGCGGCGTTGACCGCACCACGCGCTGCAAAATACCCGCTCGTACAAACCACCAGCACACCCGGCCAGTATCCCAACCAGCCACAGCAACGGGCTGAACTCATACGGTAACTGGAAAACCTTGACGGCGACCACTGCAGCCAGAATCGATGCGCCGGCCGATGCCAGGATGCCGGCGGCCAGGCCAAGCGCTGCGAACTCCGCCATGACGCCGGCGAAAACCGTCCGGCGGCGCGCACCTAACGCACGCAGCATCGCGCTTTCGAAGCGCCGCTCATCCATCGTGGATTGCACGGCAGCAAACAGAACCGCGACACCGGCCGCCAGCGTGAACAAGAACACGGCCTGCACGGCCAGGCTGGCTTTCTCGATGATCCCGCGCACCTGCTCCAGGATCGCGTTCAGATCGATCACCGAAATAGTCGGGTGCGCTCGCACCAGGTCGAGCAGCACCGCCTGATCTTCAGTCTCTATTTTCATGCTCGAAATATAGGTTGTAGGCATGTCATCAAGCGCGCCTGGCGACAGCACGATAAAGAAATTGGGTTGAAACGAGTCCCAGTTCACTTTGCGAACGCTGGCGATCTCCGCAGCCACTTCACGGCCGGCAACGATGAAGGTCAGCTGATCGCCAATACCCAGACCGGTATTCACCGCCGACTCTGCTTCGATCGAAACCAGCGGCGGCCCGGCATACTCCGACGGCCACCAGGTGCCATCAACAAGTTCGTTGCTGCCACTGAGCTCCGCACTCCACGACAGGTTGGCCTCTCTGTTGGCGAGCCAGCGTCCGTCCTCGTTCGGGTAGTCGCGGTCTTTGACAGACTCACCGTTGATCGTGGTCATGCGCGCACGCACCAGCGGCGTGAACGCTGGCGCGGGAACGCCATTCTGTTCGAACAGGCCGGCCACTGACTCGAGCTCGTCGGGCTGGATGTTGATCAGGAAATGATTCGGCGCATCCTCGTCAAGCGTCTGCTTCCAGCCATCCAGCAGATCGGTGCGCACCAGGGTCAGTAACAGCAGCACCGTCAGGCCCAGTCCGAACGCCACCACCTGCACCGCGCTGTCACGGCCACGCCTGGCAACATTGGCGAGACCGTAGCGCCAGGCAACGCCGACGCCCGAACGGGCGCGCCCGATCACCATGACCAGTCCGCGACCAACCAGGTACAGCGCCGCGGCAATAACGATGATGCCGCCGATGAGAATCACGAGCATCAGGGGATCGCCGACGGAGCGGTAGAGCAACGCCGCCACCGCGGCAAGCGACAGGCCGACAACCAGCAATCGAGACGGTGCCGGTGGCATCGCGTCATGGCGCAGCACGCGCAGCGGCGGCGTGTTGCGCAGCTGTATGAGCGCGGGCAACGCAAAGCCCAGCAGCAGCACCATGGCACTGACGCTCGCCAGCAGCAGCGGTCGCAGGCCCGGCTCCGGCAGATCGCCGACCAGCAGATCGGCAAGAATGCGCGACAGTATTTCCTCTGCCGCGTAGCCGACGATGCTGCCCGCGACAATGCCAAGGACGCCCAGCAGGAAGAGCTGTATCAGTGCGACCGAAATCACAAAGCGCTGCGTCGCGCCCAGGCTCTTCATTAGCGCGACGGTGTCCATGCGACGGTGCGCGAAGCGTCTCGCCGACATCGCAACAGCTACCGCGCTAAGCAACAGGCTGATGACGGCAGTCAGTGACAGAAAACGCTGCGCACGGTCGGCCGCATTGTAAGCGCGCTCGCTGCTCTCCTCCTGGCTGCGGATGCGCACCGAGTCGGGGAGCTGCGGCTCGATTGCCGCATTGAAATCGGCGACCGCCCGTTCCTCGCCGGCGACAAGTAATGCGTAACTGACACGACTGCCCTCGCCGATCAAACCGCTGCGCTCGATGTCAGCCATGTTCATCAACAGGGATGGCGCCAGCGATGCGAACCCGATCGACTGGTCCGGGCGGTACGTAAGTATCGCCGTCACGGTGAGATCGAGCTCACCGACGCCGAGGGTGTCGCCAACATCGGCACCGAGTCGCGCCAGCAGTGCGCCGTCGGCCCAGACCTCGCCGGGCGCCGGTATGCCGTCAACGACACGCTGCTCACCAAACATCTGGTCGGCAACCCGCACCGCGCCCCGCAGCGGGTAGTTCTCACTGACGACCTTGATGCCGGACAGCGCGCTGTCGTCACCCGAAAACACGACGGACGGAAAAAACATCGTCTCCGAGGTCTCCAGGTTGTATTCCCTCGCCAGGATGCTCCATTGCTCGGGCAGTGGTTCCTGCGAGCGCAGCCGCATATCGGCTGCCAGCACTTCGTTTGCCTGGCGCGCGACGGCCTTGCCAATCCGGTCTGTCAAAAAACCAACGGCCGTCAGTGCCGCAACGGCGAGGCCGACCGCCGACAGCAGCACGAGTACCTCGCCGGAGCGCAGCTCTCGTGCAAAACTCCGGAGCGCAAACAGTACTGCTTTCATGCGGCAGTCCGCCGGTCGGCTACCAGCCGGCCGCCGTCAAGCTCGATAATGCGATCGCAACGCTCGGCAAGACTGCCATCGTGCGTGACCAGCACGAGCGTTGTTGAAGAATTGTGGTTGAGTTCAAACATGAGCGCCATGATGTTGGCGCCCGTGCGGCTATCGAGATTGCCGGTGGGCTCATCGGCAAACAGCACCGCCGGTTCTGTCGCGAAAGCGCGGGCGATTGCGACCCGCTGTTTTTCACCGCCGGAAAGCTGCGCCGGATAATGGCTCCACCGATCCTTAAGGCCTACTTTGGCGATGAGCTCGCGCGCCGCCGTGCGCGCCGCGCCGTGCCCGGCCAGTTCGAGCGGCAGCATGACATTCTCCAGCGCATTCAGTGAAGGCACGAGATGAAACGACTGGAAGACGAAACCGACATTCTCGGCACGCACCCGGGCCCGACCGTCCTCATCCAGCGTGGACAGGTTGCTGCCGTTCAGTACCACGTGTCCGTTGCTGGGCAGGTCGAGGCCCGCCAGCAGGGCGAGCAGGGTCGACTTGCCCGCTCCGGAAGCCCCTACGACGGCGACGGATTCGCCGGCAAGAATCTGGAAACTGACGTCCGATAAAATGGTCAGAGTCCCTTCAGGACTGCTAACCTGTTTGCCAATGCCCTGTGCCTCGAGCACTACCTCTTTAATTGCTGACTGATCACGCATGCGAAAACTGCTTACTCTGATTGTTTTGTTGCTGGCCGCCGGGGCTCAAGGGTCCGAGTCGCCGACAGTGCTGATTTTCGGCGATTCACTGAGCGCCGGATACGGTATTGACGTTGACCAGTCCTGGGCCGCTTTGTTGCAGGCCCGGCTCGAACAGCAAGGGTACGAACATCGCGTCGTGAACGCCAGCATCAGCGGCGAAACCACCGAGGGCGGCGCCGCGCGCATCAAGGGTGCCCTCGAGCAATTCTCGCCGCAGCTGGTGATCCTGGAGCTCGGCGGCAATGACGGGCTGCGCGGGTTTCCGCCCGCGCGCGTGCAGGCGAACCTGCAGAAGATCGTCGTCGCAGCACACGATTCCGGGGCCGCTGTCGTCTTGCTGGGCATCCGTATCCCGTTCAATTACGGCCCGCGGTATTCACGCGCCTTCGAGGCCGCGTTTCGCAATGTGGCCGAGGAGCTGGAAATTCCATGGGTCGAGTTCTTCATGGACGGGATTGCGTCTGAACGACGCGCTGCTCCAGGCGGATCGCATTCATCCCACTGCCGCGGCGCAACCGCTGCTTCTCGATAACGCTTGGCCATTAATCAGCGCTACACTAAACACTCTGTAAGGCAAAAAGGGGAACGTGTTGGAGAAAGTCTGGCTGAAATCCTACCCGCCCGGTGTACCGGAGAATGTTCCAGAGCCGCCGTTTCGCTCCATTCTGCAGCTGATCGAGCATGGCTTCGCCGAGTACCCGAACAACCCGGCCTACACCAACATGGGCCGCACGATCACGTACGCCGAGCTCAACGAGCTGTCCAGGCAATTTGCCTGCTATCTGCAACAGACGCTGGGTCTGACGCGTGGCGAGCGCGTGGCCATTATGCTGCCAAATATTCTGCAGTACCCGGTCGCCATGTGCGGTGCGTTTCGGGCCGGCCTCGTCGTCGTCAACGTCAACCCGCTCTATACGCCTCGGGAGCTCAAGCATCAGCTGAAAGACTCGGGCGCTCGCTGCATCGTCATCCTGGAGAACTTCGCCAATATTCTCGAGGATGTCATCGCCGACACCGACATCGACTACACGGTGACAACGGGAGTTGGCGATCTTCTGGCCCAGCCTAAAGCGGCAATCACGAACTTTGTCCTGCGCTACATCAAAAAAGCTGTGCCCCCGTACAAGATCGCCAACAGCGTACGCCTTAACAAAGCCCTGAAGATGGGCGCGCAGCAGACGCTCAAGCCCGTCGATATCGGTTTTGCCGATATTGCTTATCTGCAGTACACCGGCGGCACTACCGGCGTCTCGAAGGGCGCGATGCTGAGCCACCGCAATATGGTCTACAACGTGCAGCAGACCATCGTATGGCAGGGCGACGCCTACAAAGGCGCCGAGCCGATCATCGCCATTACGGCGCTGCCGCTCTACCACATCTTCTCGCTGCAGGGGAATTGCCTGACCATGATGGCGCAGGGCGGCCTGAACGTCCTGATTACCAACCCGCGCGACTTCGAAGGGTTCGCCAAGGAAATTGCGAAATACAAGTTCAGCCTTTTTACCGGCGTTAACACGATGTTCACGGCCCTCATGAATACGCCGTCATTCAAAGAGATTGATTTCAGCTATCTGCGTGTTTGTATTGGCGGCGGCATGGCCGTCCAGCCGGCTGTGGCAAAAGACTGGAAGAAAGCCACGGGCAGCACAATCCTGCAGGGTTACGGACTGACGGAGACCTCGCCTGCCGCGGTGGTCTGCCGGATCGACAGCGACTTTGATGGCTCTATCGGCCTGCCGATACCGTCTACCGAGGTCATCATTGTCGACGATGGCGGTAACGCCCTGCCGATCGGTTCGGTTGGCGAAATCTGCATTAAGGGCCCGCAGGTAATGGAAGGCTACTGGCAGCGACCGGCCGACACGGCAGAAGTCATGCTGCCGGGTGGTTGGCTGCGCACCGGCGACATCGGGCGCATGGACCAGGACGGCTACCTGTGGATCGAGGACCGCAAGAAGGACATGATCCTGGTATCCGGCTTCAACGTTTATCCCAATGAGATCGAGAACGTCGTCGTCGAAATGGAAGGGATCCTGGAAGCCGCTGCGATCGGCATTCCTGATGAGCGCTCCGGGGAGATCGTCAAGGTGTTCGCTGTGCGCACCGACCCGAGCATTACCGAACAAGACGTGATCGAGCATTGCCGCACAAATCTCACGGGCTACAAACGCCCGAAACTGGTCGAATTCCGCGACGAATTGCCCAAGACAAACGTTGGCAAGATCCTGCGCCGCGCATTACGAGATTGATGCGAGCAGCGCTCGCCATTCGGAGGGCTCACCATGCCAGGCAGTAAACTGATTTCCTTTGTACCGCTGCTGTTACTGGCCGCGGTGGTGGGTTCCGCCGCAGTCCCGCGACCGCTGGATCCGCTCTACGTCGCACCACACATCTATAGCCTTGTGTTCGAGAACGACGAGGTCCGTGTGCTAAAACAAACTCTGCGCGCAGGTGAGACCCAGTCACTGCACGCACATCCCGACCGCGTGATGGTCTATCTGCAGACCTGCGCGTGGCTGGAAGACGACGGCGCCGGTGGTGAGCGCATGCAGCAATTCAAAATCGGGGATGCCGTGTGGGCGCCGGCTGAAACACACGGCGGCAACATGCCAGACGTCGTGCAGGACTGCCATATTATTGAAGTCGAGCTTCTTTAATCCGACCTGTCACGTAGAATCACCACCGATGTCGGCGATCGCGCAGTATGTCTCAGTCGCTCAGACAATCTGCGATAACTCGCTTGGTGAGACATACTGCACACTCGCCGCCATCAACCGCGACATGAGCTGCCGGCGAGCAGACGAGATGTTTGCCGGCGAGACATAAAGCGAGCGAAGCGAGACAGTCCGCCGGTAAACATGTCGGCTGATCGTCGGTAGCCTCTACCGGGCGCGATCGCCGCAAACAGTGTATGAGGCAATGCCGTCGTCAGATGTTGAAAAAGTTAGTCGTGGTATTGAGGGCTGAGCTCGTGGACGGCATCGACGAGGACGCCCAGATTTTCGGGATCAACATCCGGCGTAATTCCGTGACCGAGATTGAAGATGTGCCCGGGACCATGACCGTAGCTCGCCAGGGTATCCGCAACGCCCTGTCGGATGACCTCGGGGCTCTCTCGTAGAGTTGCCGGGTTGAGATTGCCCTGCAGTGCCACTTTGTCCTGCACGTAGCTGCGCGCCGTCGCGAGGTCTGTTGTCCAGTCGACGCCAAGCGCATTGCAACCGGTCTGGGCCATGTCGCGTAGCAACTCGCCCGCGCCCTTGGTGAAGAGGATGACCGGCACCGGCTCCTTGCCCTGGTTGAGGGCCAGGTTGTCGATGATTGTCTGCATGTTGGCCAGCGAGAAGCGGCGGTAATCGTCGGGTTCGAGTGCCGAGCCCCAGGTATCGAATACCATGATGGCCTGGGCGCCCGCTTCGATCTGCGCGTTCAGATATTGCACGGTCGTCTCGGTGACAACGTCGAGCAGGTGCAACAGCGAGTCCGGATCTTCTTTTGCCAGATTTTTGATGGTCGCGAATTCGCGGCTCGAGCGCCCCTCCACCATGTACGTTGCTACCGTCCACGGGCTGCCGGCGAAACCGATCAGCGGCACCTTGCCGTCCAGTGCCTTGCGAATCGTGCTAACCGCCTCGAAAACGTAGCCGAGGTCGGACTTCACATCCGGCACCGCCAGCTTCCTGATCGCCGCCGCGTTCTGGACTGGTCGCGCAAAACGGGGGCCCTCTCCGGCGGCAAAAGACAGTCCAAGCCCGAGCGCATCCGGCACTGTCAGGATGTCAGAAAACAGGATGGCCGCATCGAGCTGGTAGCGCCGCAACGGCTGCAGGGTCACCTCACAGGCAAGTTCCGCATTGCGGCACAGGCTCATGAAGTCACCGGCGATCGCCCGCACCTCGCGGTACTCGGGCAGGTAACGACCTGCCTGGCGCATGATCCATACGGGTGTACGCGGTACCGGCTCGCGCCGCAGCGCGCGTAGAAAAAGATCGTTCTTCAATTCGTTCATTATTGTCCTAGCTGTGCGCTGATGGATGCCTGCATCGCCTCAGCGGCGGCTCGCGGGCTGGCCGCATCGCGAATGGGTCGGCCAACCACAATATAGTCAGCGCCGTTTGAAAATGCCGTTTCGACCGTGACGACGCGCTTCTGGTCGCCTACCGGTTTGTTGTCGACCGGCCGAATGCCCGGTGAGATGACCAGCAGCTTGTTGTCCACAAACTCGCGCAACCGCGGCACCTCGAGACCCGATGAAATGACCCCGTCACAGCCTGCATCGAGCGCTTGTCGTGCGCGCGATAACACCAGCGCTTCGAGGTCGCAGGCAAAGCCGAGATCGTCCAGGTCACCGCGGTCGAGACTCGTGAGTACGGTGACGCCGAGCACTTTCAGCGTGTCGCCCTTGTTCTCGGCGGCGGCCTCCATGATCGAGCGGTTACCGTGCACGGTCACAAAGGTGGCACCGCGGTGTTGCAGCTGCCGCACGGCCGAGCCGACGGTGGCCGGTATATCGAAGAACTTCAGGTCGCAAAAAACCTTCTTGTCGCGCTCCAGCAGCCAGTCGAGCAGCTCAAAATATTCGCCGCTCATCATCAGCTCCAGACCGATCTTGTAAAACGTGACTGCGTCGCCGAGCTCTTCGGCGAGCGCGCGAGCGCGACTGCAATCAGCCACATCCATGGCGAAAATCAGGCGCTCCCTGCTGGGGATATTCTTGGGTTTCACGTGTTTGCTCCTGCGGATCGCCGCGAATTCTATCAGGCCACGATCGCCTCGTGTGCGGCAATCGCGTAGCGGTCCGTCATTCCGGCAATGTAATCGGCGATAACGCGCGCTCGGGCGTCGCCGGCCAGGCGCGCCGCTGCATCGGCATACTCGTCAGGCATGCGGCGCACATCATCACTGTAAGCGGCAAACAGCTCCCTGACGATTACCTGTACTTTTTTGGTCATCTCGAGCTTCTGCTCGTGCGAGTACAGGTGTCGGTGCAGAAACTTCTTGAGCGACAGGTGTTGTGCGTAAACCTCGTCGGACATACAGACGAGTGGCTCACCGGCTGCCCGCACCGCCTCGATCGACGCGGGCGCGAATGCCTTAAGTTTGCGGCGAGTCGCTTCGATCAGGTCAGTAACGACGGTCCCGATCATGCGGCGGTTGATCTCGTAGATCAGCCGCCGGTCATCGAGCTTCGGATAAAGGCGTTCGACCTCAAGATACTGCGCGTCGAATAACGGCTGCTCACGCAGCTGCTCCAGGCTCAGCAAGACCCGCGCGAAAACCATCGTCAACGTCATGGTTGTTATAGGCAATGGCATCAGCGAGGTCGGCAATCTGCGCCTCGAGACCCGGCTGCAAGCGCAGCAGGAAACGCGCGCCTATATCACCCAGCTCGCGCGCATTGCGCGCAGAGCAGTGCTTGAGGATGCCTTCGCGAGTCTCAAACATGAGGTTGAGGCCCGGGAAGTCGGCGTACTTTGCTTCGAGCTCATCGACCACGCGCAGCGACTGCAGGTTGTGCTCGAAACCGCCATAGTCGCGCATGCACTCGTTGAGGGTATCCTGACCGGCGTGACCAAACGGCGTATGCCCGAGGTCGTGGGCCAGGCAGATGGCCTCGGTCAACGCTTCGTTAAGTTGCAGCGCCACGGCGACGGTGCGCCCGATCTGCGACACCTCCAGGGAGTGCGTCAGACGAGTTCGGTACAGGTCGCCCTCGTGATTCACGAAAACCTGCGTTTTGTAAACGAGGCGCCGAAAAGCCGTCGAATGAATTATGCGATCGCGATCGCGCTGGTATTCGCCCCGATAGGCCGAGCCAGGCTCATCGTATTTCCTGCCCCGACTGCGTAATTCGTCGGCAGCGTAAGGCGCGAGGCCGCCAACCTGCATCAAACAGCACCGCCGGTTAATAACTGCAGGCGATCCTGATCGTAGTCGGCGGTCGTGTAGGCGTCGCCCAACGATCGCAACAAAACGAAGCGCAGCTGCTTCTGCTGCACTTTCTTGTCCATGCCCATCGCGGACATCCAGCGACTGTTCGAAATCGGGGGCGGCGCCACCGGCAGCCCGGCTGCAGCAAGCAGGTCACGCAGGCGGTCGACCTCAGCCGCGTCGATACCACTCAGTTTCGCAGCCAGCACCATGCCCGCGGCAACCGCTTCGCCATGCAGCCACTCCCCGTAACCCTGGCTGTGCTCGATTGCGTGGCCGAAAGTGTGGCCGAAATTCAAGATCGCGCGCCGCCCCGACTCGCGCTCGTCCTCGGCGACCACCTCGGCTTTTAACTCGCATGAACGACAAATTGCCGTCGCCAGCGCTTCGGGGTCTCTTTCCAGCAACGCGTGCATGTGCGTTTCAAGCCAGCCGAAAAAGTCGCGGTCGCAAATAGCACCGTACTTGATGACCTCGGCAAGGCCCGCGTGTAATTCTCGCTGCGGCAGTGTTCCCAGCGTATCGGTATCGATAAGCACCGCTGCCGGCTGGTGAAACGCGCCGATCAGGTTCTTGCCGTGTTCATGATTGACGCCGGTCTTGCCGCCAACCGAAGAGTCGACCTGTGCGAGCAAGGTCGTCGGTACCTGGATAAAAGCGACGCCGCGCATGTAACAGGCCGCGGCGAAACCGGCAATGTCACCAACGACACCGCCACCGAGCGCGATTACCGTGGTGTCACGATTCGCGCGGAGTCGCACGAGCTCGTCGATAATATCGCCCACTGCCGCCAGCGTCTTGTACGCCTCGCCGTCCGCAAGGTTCAGGTGTGCAACATTGAGGCCCTTGAGGTCGCCAAGCAGCCTTTTGAGATACAGCGGCGCGACCGTCTCGTTGCTAACCACCAGGCAGTCACTGCCACGCACGTATTCGGCCAGGTCGAAGTTTCCGCTCAGCAAATCACGACCGATGATGATCGGATAGCTGCGTTCCCCGAGGTCGAGCGAGAGAGTAGTTGCGACAGACATTGGCGTAGATTACCGCAATATCGAACCGCTTGTAGCGGCAAGCGCGCGGCGACCTCGGCGGCGACTAGGACACGTGGTCGATGATCTCCCGGGCGACCGAGTGTACTTTGCGGCCATCGGTATCAACCACGAGATCGGCGATTTCCCGGTACATGAGGGTCACGTTCGAGCAGCAGCTTCTCCAGGATCTCCCGGCGATCGCCGTTTTCCAGCAGCGGTCGCTCGCGGCCCTTCTGGGTACGCGCAAACTGCTGGTCGACGGTGGTGTACAGGTACACCACGTAGCCGCGGCCGCCCAGATAGGCTGCGACTGTCCGCATCGACGACGGCCCCACCGCCGGTCGCAAGCACCACGCCGTCGTGCCGTGTCAGATCGTCGACTACGCTCGCTTCACGCTTGCGAAAACCCGCCTCACCCTCTTTTTCAAAAATGAATGCGATGTCTACGCCGGTACGCGACTCGATTTCGTCGTCGCTATCCATGAACGTCAGGTGCAACGAACGCGCCAGCTGTCGACCGACCGCAGACTTGCCGGCCCCCATCGGGCCAATAAGAAAGATGTTCTTCGGATGTTTCATGCAGCAGCCGTAAGAAGAAAGCCAACCCGAGGGTTGGCTTTCAGATAATAACGAGTCCGCAAATCTTAGTAGATGGTGGAACCTTCCTCAAGAATTCGCGGCGTCACGAAAATCAGCAGCTCGGCCTTATTGTCGAGGCGTTGCTTGCTGCGGAACAGGGCACCGGCGAACGGAATGTCACCGAGAAACGGTACCTTGTTGATCGTTTCGCGCCGTTCCGTCTCGTAGATGCCACCAAGCACGACGGTCTGCCCGTTTGCTACCAGCACCTGCGTTTCGACGGAGCGGGTATCAATACTCGGCACCGTGCCACCCAGGCCGCCGGTCGAAATGATGTCACCGACGTTATCCTTGCTGACGCGCAGATCCATGATGATGTTGTTATCCGGTGTAATCTGCGGCGTTACGACAAGCTCCAGTACTGCTTCTTTAAACTGCACGGTCGTGGCACCAGAAGACGCTGACTGCTGGTACGGAATTTCCACACCCTGCTTGATCGTCGCTTCCTTCTGATTGGCCGTAATGACGCGCGGCGTCGAAACGATTTCACCGCGACCCTCTGCTTCCATCGCCGTCAATTCAAGATCAACCAGGTAATCGTTCTCCAGTATAGCCAGCGAGAAGCGGCCGGCTGCGTCGCCGATTGGCAAGCTAACGTTGTAGCGATTGTTAAGCGTCGGCAGCTGGATCGGGAAAATCGTGCCGTTGGCGGGATCACCAAGGTTTTCGATTGCCGAGTTGATCATCGTATCGGTGCCAGTACCCGAGCCGGAAATTACGGTCAGTCCGTCACTACTGTTTTCGTTGTATGCGGTTACGCCCAGGCGCATACCAAGATCACGGCTGAAGTCGTCATTAACAACCACGATGCGTGACTCGATCAATACCTGCTTGATCGGAATATCAAGCGTAGTAACCAGGCGACGAATATTCTGCAGTCGCTCAGCCGTATCCTGAACCAGCAGCGTATTGGTGCGATCATCGACGCCTACACTGCCTCTTTCCGACAGCAGCGGATTACCGCCCCCACTACCGGTGATCAGGCTGGCGAGATCGGACGCCTTCGCGTAGTTGACCTGCAGGAACTCGGAATAGACCGGCTCCAGTTCGCTGATCGCGAGCTTGGCTTCAAGGTCGGCTGTCTCACGTGCCGCGATTTCTTCGGCCGGTGCGACAATGATGACATTGCCGTTTTGCCGCATGTCCAGACCTTTGGTGGTCATGACAATGTCCAGCGCCTGGTCCCACGGCACATTGCGCAGACGCAGCGTCACGTTGCCCTGCACGGTATCCGATACCACGATGTTCTTGCCCGAGGTCTCAGCCAACAGCTGCAGAACAGCCCGCGTTTCGATGTCCTGGAAGTTCAGCGTCAGGCGCTGACCTTCGTATTCTTTCGTTTCCGAGAACAGGCTCGATTCCTGCTCCTGCTTTGATATGGCCGCAGGATTGATTTCGATCGTGAACTCGTTGTCCGACTGATAAGCAAGCTGCTCATACTTGCCGTTGGCCGAAATCACGATGCGTGCGTCACGATTGGTGCGCAGCGTATCCACCGTTGTTACCGGCGTCGCGAAATCCATAACGTCCAGTCGACGCATCAATTCGGCCGGCAGACCTGTGTCCTTGAATGTTGCTACAACGCGGCCGCCTTCCTGGCGAATATCAACAGGCGTTGACGGGTCGGTCAGGTCAACGATAATGCGGCCTCCGCCTTCACTTGTACGGCGAAAATCAACGTTCGAAATTGAACGGCTGCCGGGGGCTGCATAAGAACGGGTATCAGAAGCCGGTGCTGCGCGGCGAACTGGGTGGCGTCTGCGCTGTAATTCTCGCCGTCACCCAGGGTGACGATTACCGTGTTGCCGCTGCGACGGGTTTCGTACTGGACCATGGAACCGAGGTTCAGTACCACGCGGGTGCGACCATTGGCCTCGGCCGTCAGCACCGTGTCGAGAGGTCCGAGGTTGACGTCCTTGCGACGCGAACTCAATCCAAGCGTCGTGTTCGGCAGGTCAAGCGCGATGCGTGCCGGGTTCTCAATGGTGAACGACAGCGGTTCCGGCGCCGACTCACTCATGATCAGCTTCAGCTCGACCCGGTGGCCGGGCAGACTCTGCACCTGAATGTCTTGCAACTTGTTGCTTTCCTGCGCGCTGGCATTAGCGCCCAGGAAAAGCAGCAATGCTGCCTGTACCAATGCGGACAGCCTTAACACCAGGGTGTGGCGACCGACCGTCGGGTTCAATTTGAGCATCATTCCAGTTACTCCCAGTTCCATTCAGGTGTCAGTCCGAAAGACTGACTGCGGCGTCTCTCTCGATATACCCGCCAATACCATCAGAAATAATTTCGACCAGTAAAATTTCTGATTCAGAAATCTTCGTAATTCGTCCGTCATTCTGGCCCATGTAATTGCCGGAAGTGACGCGGTGAATCAAACCGTCAGCGGCTTGCACGAGACCGTACGACGTGCCACCTATATCCAGCGTTCCTACCATGCCGAGCGTATCCAGCGGGAAACTCTCGAGGTATTCACGGCTACGGTCGCGATCCGGTCGCGTGCCGCCGCTCACCGTGCTCGCCTGCGGTGTGTCCGGCATAAACGGCGAGCGCACACCCTCAGCATCAGCAATGTACATAAAAACCGTATACGGCGTGATTTCCGGCAACGGGTCTATGCGCCCACCGGGCTTTGCTTTGACCTCATTGATGTACTCGTCGAGGTCGTCCATGTTGCTGCCACAGGCCACAAGACCGCTAGCCGCCACAAAGACCATCAGGACAATTTTAAATGTCTGGGAAGCACGCATGATCACTTTGCATCCTCGTCAATATAGCGGTACGTCTTGGCGGTCACTTCCATACTCAGGTTGTCGATATACATCTTCGTTGACGCGGCTGATATTGATATCATGCAACGTCACGATGCGCGGCAACGCGGCGATGCCGCTGACAAAATTTCCGAGTTCGTGGAAACCACCTTCAAGACGAATCTTGATCGGCTTCTCGGCATAGAAGTCCCGCGGATTCTCTGGCTGCGGCACGAACAGTTTTTCCTGCAGCCCGGCAGCCAGGCCCGTCTGCGAAATATCGACGATCAAACTTGGAATCTCCGTTTGGCCCGGAAGCTGCCGAAGCATGGTGCCGAATGATTGCTCAATCTGGGTTAGCTGCGTCTTGTAGGCATCGTAGTTGGCGGCTTTGCGCTGTTTGTTTTCGAACGTCAACCGGAGCTGCTGCTCTTCTGCTTGCACGCGGCTGAGCTGCGGCGCCTTGTCTTTAACGATGAACCAGTAAACGCCAAGGCCCAGTACGGCAACAAATACGATCGCGATGACACCGGCTCGAAAAACGAATGGCCAGCGACCAACATCGTTAACGTCCAGTGCCTGCAGTTCTTCAAGAAGGTTCATTCCGCCTCCTCCCGGTCGCCTTTGGGGCGCGCCTGTTTAACGTAGACGACGAACGCGGATTTTCGAGACGCGCCGACCTGGGTGGTCTCGACACGCTCAACTTCCGGATCGGTCAACCACTCCGAGGCGTCCACTTGTCGCATCAGCGCCGATACCCGGGTACTTGACTGCGCAACACCGCGAACCTCGACCCGTGCGCCCGTCTGCTTGAGGCCGGACAGGTAAACACCCTCTGGCAACTTGCGCGCCATCTCGTCAAACAGGTGCACGATTTCCGGGCGGCTTTTCTGCAGCTGCTCGATGATTTCCATGCGGGCCAACAGGCGTTCCTTCTGGCGCTCCAGACCGTCAATCTCGGTAATACTCTTCTCAAGCTCGACGATCTCGTCGGTCAGGCGCTTGTTTCGCTGCTCTTGGTTGTCGATCATTTGTCCGTAGGCGAAGATCGTGGCGAGAACGACGGCGATGCCGGCCACAACGGCGCCCGCCGCTGCAACACCGAAATCGCGTTGCCGTTTCTTGCGCTCTTCTTCGCGCCAGGGGAGTAGATTAATGCGTGGCATATTAGTCGAAGCTCCTCAGTGCAAGTCCGCAAGCGGTAAGGAGAGCGGTCGCATCTTTGTGGACCCCCTGTGATTTGGCTTTGGAAGAGATTTTCATCTGCCCAAGCGGATCACCAACTTCGGTCGGTACGCCGACGCGACTGGAAATAACGTCTGCAATGCCAGGAATATTAGCGCAGCCGCCGCACACCAGCACCATGTCAGGCTGCTCGCGGCCGCCGCCCGACGCGAGATAGAACTGCAGCGAACGACTGACCTGTTGAGTCATGTCATCAATGAAGGGCTCAAGCACTTCCGGCTGATAGTTCGATGGCAGTCCGCCCTGCTTCTTGGCACGACCTGCATCTTCAACCGAGAGGCCGTAGGTACGCATGATCTCCTCGGTCAGCTGCTGCCCACCGAAGTTGAAGTCACGCGTGTAAACAACCTTTAGATCCTGCAACACACTGAATGTCGTGCTACTCGCACCGATATCGACGACCGCGATCGACTGACCCATGCCGCCATCGGGCATCTGATGGCTCAGCAGTGCGCAGGCATTTTCGAGCGCAAAGGCCTCGACGTCGACGACGTGTGTGGTCAGGCCGGCAGCGGTAACCGCTGCCTGGCGCTGCTCGACATTCTCGGTGCGTGATGCCACCAGCAGAACGTCCATGAGCTCCGGATCCTTCTCATTCTGCCCGATGATCTCGTAGTCAAAACTGACTTCTTCCATCGGGAACGGAATGTACTGGTCCGCCTGGATCTCCACCTGTCCCTCAAGATCTCTCGCGGAGAGGCTCGATGGCATTTGGATGATCTTGGTAATGGCCGCGTCTCCGCTGATAGCAACAGCGACGTCGGTGGCTTTGGCCCCGGCTCGTTTGACGGCGCGACGAATCGCCTCGCCGACCGCTTTTGCGTCGACGATGGCTTTTTCGCTTACCGAGTTCGGAGGCGTGGGCTCTGCTGAATAGGACTCGACCCGATAGCGCTTTCCGCTCTGCGAAAGCTCTATCAGCTTGACCGACGAGGTCGTGATATCGAGGCCCAGCAATGGCTGTGATTTATTGCCGAAAAGCACGTTTTTTTCCTTCTAAGTCGGTAAGTTGCGCGTCAAACATCAGTGAGACCTGAGCAAATCGATTTAACTATATATCAATAAAATGTTAAATAAAACGTGACTTTGTTCACGATCCACATATCCCTATGGTAACGGCCGCCGAATGCTCGTTCCGTGACCCAGTACCCGCCTATGGATATGTCTGCTTATTGCAGCACTCAGCCATGCCCGTCTATTATCTGCCGCCTTGATTCCGCCTGCCGAGCGTATTGCCTCAAGTTAGCCACATTCTTTGCACCAGCCAGGCTTAAGCTTACTCTTTAATAGGGTGGCCAGGACCTGGGTAAGGTACGACTATTGGCCGATATCGCCAGCGACTATGCAAAAACTGACTGAATCCAACAAGCGCCCGCGTCACAAATCGACGCGCAGACTCCTGCGCAGCCTCATCCTGGTACTGGGATTGGGCGCCAGCGGGGCCCTCGCGGCTGTCGCGGCCGTTATCGGTGCCTATTACTTCGTGGTGCCCGGGCTGCCTGCGGCGGAGACTATTCGCGATATTTCACTGCAAATCCCGCTGCGGATATACAGCCGTGACGGCTACCTGATCTCCGAGATCGGTGAGCGCCGCCGGCTGCTGGTTACCTATGAGGACTTGCCGGCGCACGTGGTGCACGCGTTTATCGCGGCGGAAGACCGGCGCTTCTTCGACCACCCGGGTATCGATTACCAGGGCATAACGCGGGCCTTCACGCGGTTGTTGAAGAGCGGCGAAATCAGCGGCGGCGGCAGCACGCTGACCCAACAGCTGGCGCGTGACTACTTCCTGACGCGCGAACAGCTGTTCACCCGCAAGCTGCGTGAGGCGTTTCTCGCGTACAAGATCGAGCAGGAATTCACGAAGGAACAGATCATGGCGCTGTTCCTGAACAAGATGTTCTTCGGCCAGCGCGCGTACGGCGTAGCCGCTGCCGCACAGGTTTATTTCAACAAAGACCTTGCGAACGTCAACGCCGCAGAAGCCGCGACGCTCGCTGGCGTACTGCCGGCACCGTCGCGTTACAACCCGGTATACAGCGCGGAGAACGCGATGATGCGCCGCGGCTATGTGCTTGGCCGCATGCGCGACCTCGGGTATCTCGACGCCGCCGCGTATGACGAGTCAATGGCGTTTCCAATGGAATCGATGCTGCACGGCGCCGCGGTTGAGCTGAATGCGCCGTACGTTGCCGAGATGGTCCGCAGCGAAATGCTCAAGCGTTATGGCGAGGAAACCTACACCGCTGGCTACCAGGTTGTAACCTCCCTCGACTCCCGTCTCCAGGAAGCGGCCAATTATGCGCTGCGCAATGGCCTGCTGGAGTTTACGCGGCGGCGTGGCTATCGCGGCCCTGTCACGAACATGGCACTCGGCGACGAGGTGCTGACGGCGCCGTTCGAGGAGTGGCCGCTAAAGCTTCGCGAAACGCTCGAGCAGTATGCGCCCGGCGGCTTGTCAGTCGCGCTGGTCACCGGCGTTGCCGCCGACAACAGCGCCACCGTCGTTCTGCGTGGCGGCGTGGTAGCCACGCTACCGTGGGAAGGCATCAACTGGGCCAAGCCTTTTATCGATCGTGAAACGACCGGCCCCGCGCCGGAAACCGCCGCAGATGTGCTTAGCCCTGGCGACATCATCTACGTGATGCCCATGGCGAATAACCGCTGGGCGCTGGCGCAAGTGCCCGAGGCGCAGGGCGCGCTCGTCTCCATCGACCCGTACGACGGTGCCATTGGCGCGCTGACCGGTGGCTTCGATTTCACGATGAGCAAGTTCAATCGCGCCCGCCAGGCCTATCGCCAGCCAGGGTCCTCGTTTAAGCCTTTCATCTATTCGGCAGCGCTCGAGCATGGCAATACGCCGGCCACGGTCATTCTCGATGCGCCCGTCGTTATTAACTCCTCAGAGCTCGAGGCGGTCTGGCGCCCAATTAACTACAGCGGTCGTTTTTACGGACCCACACGCATGCGTGAGGCGCTGGTGCGCTCGATGAACCTGGTGTCCGTGCGCCTGCTGCTGTTCAATACGGGAGTTGGCAACGCCGTACGCCATATTGAGAAGTTCGGCTTCGGCGACGCGGCGCTGCCACGCAACGGTTCGCTCGCACTGGGCGGCGGTGCCGCCTCGCCGCTCGATATGGCACAGGGCTATGCAACCATTGCGAACGGCGGGCACGCGGTGAAACCTTACCTGATCGACGCCATCTACTCTGCCGACGGCGCGACTCTCTACCGCAGCGAGCCCGCCATCGTGTGCGATGCCTGCGTCGTCGACGATTCCCGGTATGCGCGCAATCGCCGGGCGCGGGCTGAAATGTCGCTCGAAGAAATGGCCGCGGTCGCGCTCGAATACCAGCCCGACGCCGACGTGGCACCGGAGTTATTCGCCGACATGAACATCGCACCACAGGTCGTGAGTGCGCAGAATACGTTTCTCGTGCAGGACATGATGCGCGACGTCGTGCGCCGCGGCACCGGCCGGCGCGCGATGGTTCTCGGCCGCAACGATTTCAGCGGCAAGACGGGAACGTCCAACGATCGACGTGATGCCTGGTTCGGCGGCTTCAATGCGGACCTCGCCAGCATCGTCTGGGTAGGTTACGACGATGACCGGCCGCTTGGCCCCGGCGAGGAAGGCTCCCGCACTGCCCTGCCGATCTGGATCGAGTTTGTCCGCATCGCGCTGGCGGATGTTGCAGAAAATCAGATGCCGATGCCGCAGGGCATTGTCTCCGCACTCATCGATCGGGCCAGCGGTTGTCCGGCACGCGCCGGCCAGCGTGACGTTGTGTTCGAGGTCTTCCGTGAAAACAACGTGCCGCAATGTGAGAACGTTGAAGCATTACCGGATATTTTCAATGAAACCACCGCCATCGATGCACCGAACGACGAGACAGCCGAGGACGAGGCGGAACCGCTCTTCTGACTTTATGGCCAGGCAAAAACCCACCGACACCGACCGTACCCGGCAGGTTGTCGCGCAGGAAGCGGCGCGCATCATTGTCGACCACGGTATTCGCGACTACCGGCTGGCGAAGCAAAAAGCGGCTGAGCGTCTTGGCGTCCTGAGCCGCGGCGCATTACCCGGCAACAGCGAGATCGAAGCCGCTGTTGCCGAACATCTGCAGATTTTTGGCGGGGAGTCGCATGCGGATCAACTACGCCTGATGCGCGTCGCCGCCCTGGGTGCCATGGAATTGCTGGCCGCGTTCAATCCGCGGCTGGTTGGTCCCGTGCTCGTGGGCACGGCCGATGAAAACTCGGCCGTCAATCTGCACGTATTTGCCGACAGCGCCGAGGTCGTCGCGATGGAACTCGCCGACATCGGCCTCAATTACCGGTCCTATGAAAGACGCTTAAAAAGCCGGCGCGGCCGTGTCGAGACCTATGCCGGCTTTGAGTTTCATCACAGCCACAACGCGATTCAGGCGACCGTCTTCCCAATAGACGGCATCCGGCAGGCGCCCATCAGCCCGGTTAACGGCAAGCCGATGCAGCGTGTCGACACCGGCGCCGTGCAGCTACTGCTCGAACACGTCTAGGAACACGTCTAGCGTTTCTCGATCGGCCTAGCGTTTGTCGATCGGCAAATAGTCGCGTGCGGCTGCTCCCTTGTACAGTTGTCGCGGACGCGCGATCTTGGTAACCGGATCAGTGATCATCTCGCGCCAGTGCGCGGTCCAGCCGACCGAACGGCCGAGCGCAAACATGACCGTGAACATCGACGTCGGAATGCCGAGCGCCTTGTAGATGATGCCCGAGTAGAAATCGACGTTCGGATAAAGGTTCTTCTCGACAAAGTAGTCGTCTTTCAACGCCACCTGTTCAAGCTCTCGCGCAAGGTCAAACAACGGCGTGTCTTTGCGCTTCGAGTTTGTCGAGCACCTTGTAGCACATCTCCCTGATGATGGTGGCTCGCGGATCGAAGTTCTTGTAAACACGATGACCGAAGCCCATCAGCCGGAACGGGTCAGATTTGTCCTTGGCTTTGTCAACGAACTTGCCGATCTGGCTCGTATCACCGATCTCCTCGAGCATCTTGAGAACCGCCTCGTTCGCGCCACCATGCGCAGGGCCCCAAAGCGCCGAGATACCAGCGGCAATGGCGGAGTACGGGTTCGCTCCGGAACTGCCGGCCATACGAACCGTCGAGGTCGAGCAGTTCTGTTCATGGTCAGCATGCAGGATGAACAACAGATCGAGCGCCTCGGCGGCAACCTGGTCAATCTCATACGGCTCCGCCGGAACTGCAAACAACATGTGCAACAGGTTCTCGGCATAGCTTAAGTCGTTGCGCGGATAGATAAACGGCTGGCCAATGTTCAGCTTGTAGGCGGCCGCCGCGATGGTTGGCAGTTTAGCCAGGATTCGATGTGCGAAAATATCGCGATGCTCGGGATTCGAGGCGTCCATCGCATTGTGATAGTAAGCGGACATCGAACCGACGACGGCGGATAACATCGCCATCGGGTGCGCGTCGTAACGGAAGCCCTTGAAGAAGTTGAGCATGCCTTCGTTGAGCATCGTGTGCGTACGAATCGTGTGATCGAACTGCTTGAGTTCTGATTTCGTCGGCAATTCGCCACGGAGCAACAGGTAGGACACTTCGATGAAGCTGGAACTTGCGGCAAGCTGTTCAACCGGATAGCCGCGGTACATCAGGACACCCTTTTCACCATCGATGAACGTGATGTCAGACTCACAGCTGCCGGTTGACACGAAGCCCGGATCGTAGGTGAAAACTCCTTTGGTTTTGTAGAGCTTTGAAATGTCGATGAGATCGGGGCCGGTGGTGCCGCGTCGTATTGGCAACTCCATTTCGGCGCCGTCGGGACTGATAAGGCGATAAGCATCCTGACTCATGGTATTCCTCTTCTTTTTCTGCCTGGTTAACCGTCCGAGCATAGCAGAGCCGCCCCGCAAGGGAAGTCGTGGAATAACGCAATATTGTGGGGGGTCGCCGCGATGGCGGCGGCCGTTAGCTAGCTGCTAATGCCGTACTTGCGACGGAACTTGTCGACGCGGCCGCCAGTGTCCACGATCTTCTGCTTGCCCGTGTAAAACGGGTGGCACGAAGAGCACACTTCAACCAGGAGATCCTCGCCGAGCGTCGAGCGCGTCGTGAATTCGTTCCCGCAACTACAGGTCACCTTGATGTCGGCGTAATTGGGATGAATGTCGGCTTTCATGGTGGCTCTCCGGAACACGCTGCTGCACAAAATGGTCGCGTAGGATATAGCGAAGGCGCGACCTCCGCAAGCCCCGACATTTTATCCACAGAAGCTGTGGATAAGTCTGTGGAAGAAATTTGAGTCGATACGCTAACGTGCGGATTTACAAGCACCGTTGTCAATATGACTAAATTATGTCCATATTGATAAAGCTTTATTAATCAATTTGTTACGCGTTATTCACAACACTCGAAATGAAATCAGGTCACTCTTGCGCTGCAAAAATAGGCGTGCCGGAATCCATGTGCATAAGACGGCTGAATGGCATCGCGCAGAGCGCGCGCTCACAATGGCCGCATAATGCGCGTGATCCGCGCAGCATGGCACTGCCATTTTAGCGGCTGGCGGGCAGAAAGCTGGCCTGCAGGTCGTTTAGAAACCGTCTACCCAGCGCCGTCGGCTGCCAGCGGCTCGGTGATTCGCGCACCACGAGGCCTCTTTCGCTGGCCGGTCGCATGGCATCCTCCAGGTCGCTGGCTGCAAGACCCGTGCGAGCTACGAACAGGTCCTTCTCGAAGCCCTCGCTGAGACGCAGCGCGTTCAGCATGAACTCGAACAGCCGTTCCTGGCCGGTCACCGGATGCATGGCCACGCCCTCCTCGCCGCGCTCCATTGCCAGCATGTACTGCTGTGGATTAGCGGGTTTCTGGTAGCGATAAATGCCATCCGCCGTGGTCAGCTTGCCGTGCGCGCCGGCACCGGCCGCCAGGTAGTCACCAAAGAGCCAGTAGTTGAGGTTGTGCCTGCAGGGCTTCTCGTCGCGCGCGAACGCTGAAACCTCATACTGGCGGTAACCGGCAGCCGCGAGCAGCTCAAAGCCTTCGTCCTGAATTTCGTGAGCCGTATCTTCTGCCGGCAGGTCTTTCGGCGGCCGCGCAAAGAACACCGTGTTCGGCTCGATCGTCAGCTGGTACCAGGAGATGTGTGGCGGTTCCAGCTCGATGACCGCCCGCAGGTCGTCAAGGGCCTCCTGCACACCCTGCCCGGGAAGCCCGTGCATCAGGTCGATGTTGAAACTGTCAAACCCGGCGGCGCGGGCTTCGCTGGCAACCCGGATAACATCATCGCGACTGTGAATGCGACCGAGCTTTTGCAGCGAAGTGTTATTCAAGCTCTGCGCGCCGATTGACAGCCGTGTCACTCCGGCCTTGCGATAGCCCGCCGGGGCACCGCACTCGACGGTCCCGGGATTTGCCTCCATCGTGATTTCGGCGTCGGCAGCCACATCGAATCGTTCTCGGATGCCCTGCAACAGCGACGTCGATTTCCTGCGGTGAAAACAGGCTCGGTGTGCCCCCGCCGAGAAACACGGTTTCGAGGCGGCGACCCGCGGCGCGCGGCGCTTCCTGATCCAGGTCCAGCAGCAGCGCATCAAGATAGCGTTGCCGCGGTGCATCCGCGCCGGCGGTATGCGAGTTGAAATCACAGTACGGGCACTTCTGCACGCACCAGGGCAAGTGCACGTAAAGGGATAGTGGCGGCGGCTTCACGCGTAATGCTTTTGCAATTGCTCGATGAGTTCGCGCAGCGCCTGACCACGATGGCTGCGTGCACTTTTTTGCGCTGGCGTCAGTTCCGCCGAGCTTGTGCCACTTTGCGGATCCAGAAAAATCGGGTCGTAACCAAAACCGCCGCTGCCCTGGCGCGCGTGCAAAATCGCGCCGCGCCAGACGCCGGTCGCCTGCAACATCGCGCCATCGGCAGGCGCGACGTAGGTGGCAACACAATGAAAGGCGGCGCCGCGCGCCGCATCAGGCACGCCATCAAGGGCTGCCAGCAATTTGTCGTTATTGCGCTCGTCATCGGCGTCCGGTCCGGCGTAACGTGCCGAGTACACGCCGGGCGCCCCGTCCAGGGCATCGACGGCAAGACCAGAGTCATCGGCAATCGCCGGCAAACCGCTCGCCATGGCCGCGTGCTCCGCTTTGATCAGCGAGTTCTCGGCGAACGTGACGCCCGACTCGACGGCATCGGTGACACCGAGGTCGGATTGTGCGATCACCTCCACGCCCAGGGTGTCCAGCAAGCGCGCGAGTTCTTTTATCTTGCCCGCGTTGCTGCTGGCCAGAACGATCTTGTCAGGAAAACCACTCACTTGCCGGCTGACGCCAGCGCCTCGTTTTGCGCCACCAGGATTTGCTCGATACCGGTACGCGCCAGGCTGATCATCGCGGCAAACTCGTCGTCGGTAAACGCATGACCCTCCGCCGTGCCCTGCACCTCGATGAACCGACCGGCCTCATTCATGACGATGTTCATGTCCGTTTCCGCTTCGGAATCCTCGGCGTAATCGAGGTCCAGTAACGGCACACCCTGGTAGATGCCGACCGAGACCGCGGCCACTTGACCGTACAGCGGGTTCTTTTTGATCTTGCCCTTGCGGTGCAATCGGCGCATGGCGATCGCGAGCGCCACGTATGCGCCACTGATCGCCGCCGTGCGGGTGCCACCGTCGGCCTGCAGCACATCGCAGTCGAGCGTGATCGAACGCTCACCCAGGGCCTCGAGGTCCGTCACCGCCCGCAAGGATCGTCCGATCAGGCGCTGTATTTCGAGCGTCCTGCCACCTTGTTTGCCACGCGACGCTTCGCGATTGGAGCGCGTGTGGGTGGCGCGCGGCAACATGCCGTACTCACCGGTCACCCAGCCGCGACCACTGTTGCGCATCCACGGCGGTACGCGCTCGTCGACGCTGGCCGTGCACAAGACCTGGGTGTCGCCAAAGGCGGCCAGCACGCTGCCTTCAGCGTGCTTCGTAAAATTCGGAACAAAATTTAGCGTGCGCAATTGCGCCACTTCGCGGCCACTCGGTCGCATGATGATTCTCCTTGAGTCGGCCGGGTCAGCCGCCGATGAACCTTAACGCGGTACCGGTCGTATTGTCACTGTGAGGAGAATTGACGTTCAGCGCCTTGATAATGATCTCTTTGAGATTCCCAACGAGGTTGTCGTCGCCAGGCAGCGCGATGGCCGCTATGTCTTTGTCACTCAGCCCCGACCAAAGGCCGTCCGAGCACGCGAGCAAGACATCGCCCTTTTGCAACGGAATGCGACCCGTAATACTCATGTCGGGGACCGGCGAGTCACCGCCGATGCAGCATTCGACGAAATTGCGCATCGGGTGGTTCTGCGCCTCTTCCTCGGTGATGGCACCCTCCTGGATCAAGACCTCGACGTGGCTGTGGTCGCGGGACCGCAATAACACATCGTCATCACGCACGAGGTAAATACGGCTGTCACCGATATGTGCCCAGAATGCGCCACTCTCCTGTACCAGGCAGAGAGCACAAGTCGCCCGCGGCCGAAAGTCCACGGCCAGGTCGTGGCCGAGGTTGACCACCTCGTCGTGAGCCCGCGATAGCGCCATGTACAGGAAACCCTGCGGATCAAAGACCGGCATGCGCGATGCGGTGAACAGGTCCTGCACGACCTTGAGCCCCGTCTGCGCTGCGATTGCCCCGTCTGAGTGGCCGCCCATGCCGTCGAAGACCATCATCAGCGAGGCCTCATCCGACACGACAATGGCGCCGCGGTCCTGGTTGTCCTTGCGGTCACCGAGTGCGGAAACTTTGGCGTATTCGATTTTCATCTGTGATCTTTCATGGCAACTGTTGGTCGCTATTAGCCTTCGGCAGCGGGCTGAGCTTAGAATGTCGCTGCTGCAAAAAACGTGATCCAGGCAACACACTACGGCACGACAGGGAGATTGGTCCAGATGTTACAGAGTATGACAGGCTTCGCACGTGAATCAGTGGAGACCGATATCGGTACGCTGACGTGGGAAATTCGCGCCGTCAACCATCGTTACCTGGATGTCCAGTTCAAGCTGCCTGAAGACCTGCGCCCGAAAGAGCAGCTGTTTCGGCAGCAGGCCAGCCTGGCCCTTGCGCGTGGCAAGGTCGAATGCGCCCTGTATTTTCGCCGCGCCGTGCACCATGACTCCGAGCTGCAGATCGACAAGCAGCTCGTCGAGCTGATTGGCCAGCGCATTTCCGAGCTGACCGCCAAGCTGCCGAACGTGGCAGCCGCAAACCCGGTAGAGATTCTCCGCTGGCCGGGGGTCCTGCTGCAAAACGACGTGGATACGGAGCCACTGTTTGAACGTGCCGGCGCGCTGTTTGAGACCGCGCTTGAAGCGCTCGGCGGCATGCGCTCGAATGAGGGCGCGCGCATTGGCGAGATGCTGGAGTCGCGCTGCGCGGATATCGAAGGCATTGCCGCGTCCGTTAAAGAACGCATGCCGGAAGTACTCGCCGCGATTCGCGTGAAACAGAAAGAGCGCCTCGACAAGCTTGATATCGCGGCGGATCCGACGCGACTGGAACTGGAACTTGCACTGATCGCGAGTAAGCTCGATGTGGATGAGGAGCTCGATCGGCTTGGCAGCCACCTGACCGAGATTCGCAGCGCCCTGAAAAGTAACAAGCCCGTTGGTCGTCGTCTCGACTTCCTGATGCAGGAATTAAATCGTGAGGCCAATACCCTGGGCTCCAAATCAGCCGACGCAGCAACGACCAAGGCCGCCGTCGACCTGAAAGTGCTCATTGAACAAATGCGCGAACAGATTCAGAACATCGAGTAGCCCGTGAATAACAAGAACAACGCCAGGCTGTTTGTTATAGCGGCCCCCTCAGGCGCCGGCAAAACGACGCTGGTGAAAAAGCTCGTCGCGAATCACCCGGACCTGCGCTTTTCGATTTCGTACACAACGCGTACACAGCGTCGGACCGAGGTTGACGGTGTCGACTATCTGTTCATCGACGTCCCGACATTCGAAGCGAAGCGCGACGAGGGCGAATTGCTTGAATACGCCGAAGTGTTCGACAACTACTACGCGACCAGCCGCAGCCAGGTAGAAAAGCACCTGGCCGACGGTCACAACGTGTTGCTGGAAATCGACTGGCAGGGCGCGCGCCAGGTGCGCGCAGCAATGCCGGAATGCGTCACGATTTTTGTGCTGCCACCGTCACTCGAGGAGCTCGAGCGGCGCTTGCGCGACCGTCGTACCGACAACCCTGACGTCATTGCGCGACGCCTGCGTGACGCGCTCAGCGACATGTCGCACTGGGATGAATTCGACTACGTCATCATCAATGACAAGCTCGAGCAGGCGGTGACCGACCTTGAGAATGTCCTCGCCGGGCACGGTCGCAATTGCGCGCGCGCCAACGTATCCCTGCGCCGGGCCGTGTCCCGGATCATCGGCTGAACAGGCCCGCACCGAAAAACATATAACCTTTGGTTATAACCGTTGGCGTCCGCAGCCAACGCTGCCCTAGACTCAACACCATCACATCCGGGCGCTCGGCGCCCACCCACAGAGGATTTAGCGTTATGGCCAGAATTACGGTCGAAGACTGCCTGCATAACATCGAGAACATCTTTGAAATGGTGCTGGTCGCTGCCAAACGTGCGCGACGCGTCGCACACGGCGCCGACCCCATGGTGGAGCGCGAAAACGACAAGCCGACCGTAATCGCATTACGTGAAATCGCCGAGGGCCACATCACGCCGGCAATCCTCGAGGAAATCGACCAGCCGGCCACGGAAGACCTGATGCAGACGGAAGCGGCCGAGGAGCTGATGCCGGTCCGCGGTATCTCTATCGGCGACTAATCCACCCCGACATCGCTGCGGCCGCGGCCCTCGTTAGGTTGCCCGTTCCCCGGTTATTCCCGCTATTATCAGGGCATGGATTACGCAGCGACAATTCTGTCCAGGCTCCCCGGCGCGGCGCGGCGTGATCACGGTGTGGGGCAGCTTGTCAGCACGCTGAAAACCTATCTTCCCGACGACAGTGTCGAGACTGTGGTGCGCGCCTACGCATTTGGCAACGACGCGCATGCGGGACAGAAACGCAAGTCCGGCGAAGCCTATATCACGCACCCGGTCGCGGTCGCGCAGGAACTTGCCGACATGCACCTCGATGTGCAGGCGATCACCGCCGCTCTGCTGCACGACGTCGTTGAGGACACCAGTGCATCGCTCGAGGACATCGCGGACGAGTTCGGTCAGGAGGTCGCACAGCTGGTCGACGGCGTGAGCAAGCTCGATCAGATTCGTTTTCGCAGCCGCGCCGAAGCGCAGGCCGAAAGTTTTCGCAAGATGATGATGGCCATGATCGAGGATATTCGCGTCATCCTCGTGAAACTCGCCGACCGCCTGCACAATATGGAAACACTCGGCGCGATGCCCATCAACAAGAAGAAGCGCATCGCGCGCGAAACGCTCGACATTTACGCGCCTATCGCCAACCGGCTGGGTATCAACAGCCTCAAGATCCGGCTTGAAGATCTCGGCTTCAAGCACCTGCATCCGTTCCGTTACCGGGTGCTGGAAAAAACCCTTAAGAAAAGCAAAGGTAACCAGCGACAGATCGTCAATCGCATCTCGAATCAATTGCAAAAAGCGATGGCGGAAGAAGGCATCAAAGGTGACGTCTGCGGACGCGAGAAACACCTTTACAGCATCTACAAAAAGATGGCGGAGAAGAAGCGCTCGCTGTCTGACGTGGTGGACGTGTACGGCTTTCGCATCATCGTCGACGACGTCAACACCTGCTATCAGACACTCGGGCTGGTGCACCAGATGTACAAGCCGATGCCGGGTCGCTTCAAGGACTACATCGCAATACCCCGCATCAATGGCTACCAGTCACTGCACACGACGCTGTTCGGCCCCAAGGGCCTGCCGCTCGAAGTACAGATTCGCACGCGCCAGATGGACCGCGTCGCCGAGTCCGGCGTGGCCTCGCACTGGCTATACAAAGCGGACGAAAAGTCGGGCGCCACACCGCGGCGGCGGGCAGGCGAGTGGCTATCCAACCTTGCCGAGCTGCAAAAGTCAGGTACGCCTGAGGAGTTTCTCGAGAGCGTTAAAGTCGACCTGTTTCCGGACAAGATTTACGTCTTTACGCCGAAAGGCGACATCATGCCGCTGCCAAAAGGTGCCACCACGGTCGACTTCGCTTACGCCGTACATACGGACGTTGGCAATCGCTGCGTGTCAGCGAAAATCGATCGCAACCTGGTGCCTTTGCGAACGCCATTGCAGAACGGCCAGACCGTCGAGATCATCACGTCGAAGAGTGCCAAGCCTAATCCGAACTGGCTGACGTTCGTGCACTCGGCGAAAGCGCGCACGGCAATTCGCAATCACATGAAGAACCTGCGGTCTACAGAGTCCGTCGACCTCGGCAAGCGGCTGCTCGACAAGGCCCTGAAAGACCTCGGTTCGTCGCTGCGCAAAGCCGGCAAGGTGCGCATGAGCGCGGCGCTCGAAGAGCTGCGCATCGACAGCTCGTCCGAGCTGTTCGAACAGCTCGGCCTGGGCGAGCGCCTGGCACCGGTCATTGCGCGCGTGCTGGCAGGCGACGATGCGATCACAGAACAATCCCATGACAGTGCCAACCTGGTCATCTCCGGCACGGAAGGCATGGTCATCACTTATGCCAAGTGCTGCTACCCGATTCCCGGGGACACCGTGATGGGTTATCTGACGGCCGGGCGCGGTGTGGTTATTCATCGCACCACCTGCGGGAACCTGTCGAACTTCCGCAAGCAGCCGGAAAAATGGATCTCCGTGGGCTGGGAAGACGATATAGAACGCGAATTTACCTGCCAGATCCAGATCGAAACCCGCAACCGCACCGGCGTGCTTGCCGAAGTGGCGACCAACATTGCCGACTGCGGCTCCAACATCGAACAGGTTGAGGTCATGGGGCGGCACGACGACTGTTCATTGCTGTCGTTCGTCCTGACCGTCAAGGATCGTTCCCACCTGGCAATCATCATGCGCAACGTCCGCAAGATGCCAAACGTGATACGCGTATCGCGCGACTGTGCGTAACGCCCCGGACACCGGAAACCCAATCATGAAAAAACAAGCCATTCACAGCGATGCGGCGCCCGCTGCCATCGGCACCTACTCCCAGGCGGTGCGATGCGGCCAACTGGTCTTTCTGTCCGGCCAGATTCCGCTGCGGCCCGATGACATGACGATTGTTGACGGCGACTTCGCGGCACGCGCCCGCCAGGTCTTTACCAATCTCGGCGCGGTCGCCAAAGCGGCGGGCGGTGACCTTAACGACATCGTCAAGCTGACGATATTCCTGACTGACCTGAACGACTTTGCGACCGTCAACGCAGTGATGGAGGAGTTCTTCGAGCAACCTTATCCGGCGCGCGCAGCCGTCGGGGTCTCGGCGCTCCCTAAAGGCGTCGACGTCGAAGCCGACGCAATACTCGCGCTGTAGGCGGCCACTTGTCGTTAGCACGACAGGCAGCGTTAACCGAGCTGCGGGGTGTCGGTCCGGCGCTTGCTGAAAAACTCGCGAAGCTTGGCCTGTCGCGCGTCGAAGACCTGCTGTTCCTGCTGCCGCTGCGCTACGAGGATCGCACACGACTCGTAAAGATCGGCGCACTGCTCGCCGGTTCCCGAATGCTCGCCAGCGGTGAAGTACTGCTCGCGGAAACCGTCTATCGGGGACGGCGAAGTTTGCTGGTGCGCATCAGTGACGGCAGCGGCCAGCTCACGTTACGGTTTTTTCATTTCTCGCGACAACAGCAGGCACAGTTTCGCCTCGGCGCACGCGTCGCCTGTTTCGGCGAAGTGCGTCGGGGTGCCGCCGGTTTCGAAATGATCCATCCGGAGTATCGACTACTGCGGGAATCGCAGAGCCCTGTGACCACTGATTCGTTGACACCGATCTACCCGGCAACCGAGGGCGTGCAGCAGGGCCGCCTGCGCAACCTGACGGACCAGGCGTTGCTGGCGATGCAGGCATCACCTCCGGCGGAACTCCTGCCGCCGGACATTACGCGCAAACTGGGCATGCCCTCGCTGGCCAGCGCGATTCAATACCTGCACCGACCGCCGCCCGATGCCGACGTAAACGTCATGCTGCAGGGACGCCACCCCTGCCAGCAACGACTGGCCTTCGAGGAACTACTCGCGCATTACTTAAGTTTGCGCAACCTGCGCACGCTTGCTGCAACCAATGCGGCACCCGCGCTTGGCGGCGGCAGCAAAGAGGTGGACGCGTTCGTTCACGACCTGCCGTTCGAGCTGACCGGCGCGCAGCAGCGCGTCGTGGCGGAAATTCTTGCGGACCTGGCCCAGCCGCACCCGATGATGCGCCTGATCCAGGGCGACGTCGGCTGCGGCAAGACAGTCGTCGCCGCCATCGCCTGCATCAAAGCGGTCGCATGCGGCGTACAAACGGTGATCATGGCACCGACAGAAATTCTTGCCGAGCAGCACTGGCGCAGCTTCTCCGCGTGGTTCGAGCCACTCGGCATTACCCCGGCCTGGCTAACGGGCAGCCAGCGCGCAGCGGCCCGGCGTGAGGCGCTGCAATCAATTGCTGACGGCAGCGCACAAGTTGTGGTGGGTACGCACGCGCTGTTCCAGGAGGGCGTCGAGTTCAAAAAACTCGCGCTCGTGATTATCGATGAACAGCATCGGTTCGGCGTGCACCAGCGCATGGCGCTGCGTGACAAGGGCGTCAGCAGTGCCGGTCATCCGCACCAGCTCGTTATGACCGCGACACCCATTCCTCGCACCCTGGCGATGGCCGCGTACGCCGACCTGGATACATCGGTCATCGACGAGCTGCCGCCCGGCCGCCAACCGGTATCGACGATTGCGGTGCCGGAGTCGCGGCGTGGCGATATCGTCGAGCGCGTGCGCGCCGCCTGCCGCAGCGGGCTGCAGGCCTACTGGGTGTGCCCTTTGATCGAGGAGTCCGAGGTCCTCGATTACCAGGCGGCCGAGGCCAGCTACCAGATGTTGACCGAGGCGTTGCCTGAACTGCGTGTCGGGCTGGTTCACGGCCGCATGCGCCCGACCGAGAAGGAGCGCGGGATGCGCGCGTTCAAGGACGGCCTGATTCAACTGCTGGTGGCCACAACCGTCATCGAGGTCGGCGTCGACGTGCCCAACGCCAGCCTGATGATTATTGAAAACGCCGAGAGAATGGGGCTTTCGCAGCTGCATCAGCTACGCGGTCGCGTCGGTCGCGGCACGGCCCTGAGCCACTGTGTGTTGCTCTACAAACCGCCACTCGGCGGCATCGCCCGGCAACGGCTGGCCGTACTTCGAGATACCAACGATGGTTTCGTTGTTGCACAAAAAGACCTCGAGCTGCGCGGGCCAGGCGAGCTGCTGGGCACGCGGCAAACCGGCTTGCCCGAGTACCGTGTCGCCAACCTGGTTCGCGATGCCGAACTGATGCCACAGGTACAAATAACGGCCGAGACTCTGCAGAGCAGTGCGCCAGCAACGGCAACAGCAATTGTGCGGCGCTGGCTTGGCGATGCGGGACGCTACGGCAAGGTGTAAGTGCACCCGGCAGCGATAGCCGTACAACGATAGCCGCAGAGCAGCGCTGCTACTCCCACAAACCAGACGCGTGGCGTACACTACCGGCCATGCAGCGCACGACCGGTCACGACTTTTCTCCTGGACTTGGCAACCAGCTACGAAACTACGCAACGCTGATGCGGCTGGACAAGCCGGTCGGCATCTGGCTTTTGCTGTGGCCAACATTATGGGCGCTATGGCTCTCCGCTGACGGCGCGCCCGACCAGGGACTGTTCATCATCTTTGTCGCCGGTGTCTTCATCATGCGTGCTGCCGGTTGTGTGCTTAACGATTTTGCCGATCGCAATATCGACCCCTATGTTGAGCGCACGCGTGACCGGCCCATCGCCTCCGGCGCCGTGGCACCGCTCGAGGCGCTGACCCTGTTTGCGGCGTTAGCACTCATCGCCATCGGGCTTGCGACAATGCTCAACCGACCGGCGCAGCTGCTGGCCATCGGCGGCGGCGTGCTAACCGTGCTGTACCCGTTCATCAAGCGCTTCGTGTCGGTACCGCAGTTCGTGCTCGGGCTCGCGTTTGGCTGGGCTGTACCGATGGCGTTTGCCGCACAGACGGGGCAGACCTCCGAACTTGCCTGGCTGGTTTTCGGGACCACGGTGATCTGGGCGGTTATTTACGACACGTTCTATGCGATGGTCGACCGGGTCGATGATGAGAAGATCGGCGTCAAGTCGACCGCCATCCTGTTTGGCGACGCCGACCTGTTCATCATCGGCGGCCTGCAGCTCCTGATGCTGGTTGCGCTCGTGTTTATTGGCCAGCGCGCAGGCCTGGGTGGCTGGTATTACCTGTCAGTCGCCTGTGCCGGCGCTTTGATGGCGCGGCATCAGTGGCTGGCTCGTAACCGCACCCCGGCGGGGTGTTTTGCCGCTTTCTTGCAGAACCACTTCATCGGTATGGTGGTGTTTATCGGCATCGTGCTGCACTACACGTTCAATCCGGCCGTCTTGAATTAGCTCAGGCCGCCCGCGCCACGGCGGCGACGCTGACCTTGGCCACACCCTGTTCAAGCAATGCCAGTGCCAGGTGGCGCGTCGTTGCTCCCGTAGTAATCACATCATCAACGAGCAATACGTGGCGCGCCACGATGCGTTTCCTGACAACGAACGCACCGCGTAAATTTCGATTGCGCGCGCTCGCCGACAGGCCCGATTGCGCCGCTGTCGCGCGTCTCCTCGCAACACCGCCGATGACGGGCAAACCGGTGCGCCGCGCAATCGGCTTGCAGAGCTCATTGGCCTGGTTGTAGCCGCGATACGCCAGGCGCCGCCAATGCAGGGGCACCGGCAGCAGCGCGTCAACCTCATGGCGCAGTTGGCCCAGCGCGCCCAGCAGCAGCTCCGCGAACGCCGGTGCATAAAAAAGCTGGCGCCTGAACTTCAGCGCCTTGAGACCGGCATCGACCGGAAATTCATACAGCAAGGGCGCGACAGTAAAGCTCGCCGGCGGCGGATTGGACTGGCATGCGCCGCAGCAAGTGCCTGCCACCGGCAAGCCGGGCAATGGGGCGGCGCAGCGCACGCAAGGGTGTTCCAGCCACGGCAGATCAGCGGCACACCCGGCACAGATCGTGAGCTTGCCGGCACCCAGGTGAGTGCCGCAGAACGCACAGCGCTGCGGCATGACGGCATTGTCGACTTGCAGCCAGGCGTCGCGCGCCGCATTGCAGCCGATACGGAGGATTTTCTGCCAGCGCATGGCGTCTATTGCACGTTGCTGACGACCCTCGCGCCAGACCCATTCGTCGGCGGAACATGGCAATTGTCTATTCAAGACATGCTAGCGTTGGCACCTGCCAGTTAAGCCTTGCAAGACACAATGGACGATCGCTTTCTCCTAAATAGCCGCGACGTGCGGCGACGCTTTGATCGCGCGGCCGACACGTTTGGTGCCGCCGATTTTGCGCATGGCGTCACTCGCGACGGACTGCTCGCTCGACTACAACCGGTACGCATCGAGGCGAAAACGGTTCTCGACCTGGGTGCCGCTACCGGGAGTGCTACAGCGCTTTTGCAGAAGCGCTTCGGCGGCGCCCATATCGTCTCTCTGGACCTGTCTCGTAACATGTTGCTGCAACGCAAGCGCCGGCGACTTTGGTTTACCCGTACCTCGAGCGTACAGGCCGATGCGATGCGCCTGCCGTTTGCGGACGGCTCCTTTGACGTCGTTTTTGCGAACCTGCTGCTGCCCTGGGTCAATGAGCCGCGGCCGTCCTCGCCGAGGTCGCGCGCGTGCTGCGCAAGGGCGGAGTGCTGGCGTTTGCAACGCTCGGACCGGACAGCTTCAAGCAGCTGTCGCATGCCTGGGGCCAGGTCGACGGCCATGCCCATGTGGACCCATGCCCACGTGCATCGTTTCCCCGACATGCACGATATCGGTGATGCGCTGGTGCGCGCCGGTCTCGCCGACCCGGTGCTGGACGTTGACCGGCTCACGGTGAAGTATCCGGATGCCGGGAAGCTGTTCCGTGACCTGACATTGTCGGGGTCGCGAAATTCTCTGGCGGGACGTCGCCGCGGGCTCCTCGGCAAGGGGCAATTCAAGCGGTTGGTCGCAGCATTGTCCGAAACCACACCGGGGGCGGGCATCGAGATCGAGCTGGAACTCGTCTACGGTCATTGCTGGAGTACCGGCCCCCGGAATGAGGCCGGTCATTTCAGCATTGACGCGACCGCGATACCGCGCCGCAGTCCAAATCATAAGCCGTTGTTAAATAAGAATTAATCTCACCAAGAATCCGCGCGTCAGGATTGCACGTCCGATGCGATTTGAGTAAACTGCGCCAGCGTATGTGGTCGGCCCGCCCGGCCAGGTAGATCGACAGGCGAATCCCCGGAGTCACTGGGGCTAACTGAGCCTAGCTGGTATCAGTGCTCGCCATATCCAGTTTAGTAATGCAGTGCGACCGCCACGGCGTTTCGCAGGGTGAATGATCAATGTCAGGAAAATGGTTTTTGAGCTTGCTGGGCATCACTTTCGCGAGCGCGGCACAGGCCGAATGGGCGCTGAACATGCGCACCGGCGTCACGGATTTGAGTGCGGAAACTTACGGTCTGCACATGATGGTGTTCTGGTGGTGCGTGGGGATCGGTGTCGTCGTCTTCGGCGCGATGATCTATTCGCTCATCAGGCACCGCAAATCGGTTGGCGCCAAGCCCGCCAAATTCACGCACAGCATGACGGCAGAAATACTCTGGACCGCTCGTGCCCGTCGTCATCCTGCTGATCATGGCGATTCCGGCGGCTGAAACGCTGGTGAAACTCGAGGACTCGCGAGATCCCGACATCACAATTGTCATCACGGGCTACCAGTGGCGCTGGCATTACAAGTACCAGGACGAGGATCTTGAATTTTATTCGAGCCTCGCGACACCAAGCCTCGAGGCACGCAGCAAACAGTCGGGCATCGATCCGCGCACGGTCGACAACTACCTGCTGGAGGTCGATCACCCGGTGGTCGTGCCGGTTGGCGCGAAAGTGCGCTTGTTAATGACCTCTAACGACGTGGTGCACAGCTGGTGGGTCCCGGACCTGGCCATCAAGAAGGATGCTGTCCCGGGCATGGTCAATGAAGTCATGGTTCCGCGCCAAACGAAACCGGCACCTTCCGCGGCCAGTGCACCGAGCTGTGCGGCCGTGGCCACGGCTATATGCCGATTGTCGTCGAGGTGGTGGCGCCCGATGCCTACCAGGCCTGGGTCGATACGCGCACCGAGACAAGACGCGCAGCTGGCAAACGCACAATAATTTGAGAGTTTCGTCATGTCGCCGGCGGCGGCATGCAGATGGAGACAGACAGTATGGCAACGGTAGCAGCAGACATCACCGACCACCACGATGATCACGGCCCGGCAAAGGGCATAGGTCGCTGGTTGTTCTCAACCAACCACAAGGACATCGGCACGATGTACCTGTTGTTCAGCCTGACGATGTTCTTCATCGGCGGCGCCATGGCCATGGTCATTCGCTCCGAGCTCGCCGTGCCGGGACTGCAGCTGGTGGACCCCGGGTTCTTCAACTCGATGACGACGATGCATGCGCTGATCATGGTGTTCGGCGCCGTGATGCCGGCGTTCGTCGGGCTCGCCAACTGGATGATCCCGCTGATGATCGGCGCGCCCGACATGGCGCTGCCGCGCATGAACAACTGGTCGTTCTGGATCCTGCCGGTTGCCTTCGGCATCCTGTTGTCGACGCTATTGATGCCAGGCGGCGCGCCTGCCGGCGGCTGGACGATGTATCCGCCACTGATTCTGCAAACGGGCGACGCCTTTCCCTTTCTGATCTTCGCTGTGCACCTGATGGGCATTTCGTCGATCATGGGTGCGATCAACGTCATCGTGACGATCATCAACATGCGCGCGCCGGACATGACGCTTCTGAAGATGCCGATGTTCGTCTGGACCTGGTTGATCACGGCTTACCTGCTGATCGCCGTGATGCCGGTGCTTGCTGGTGCGGTCACCATGTTGCTGACCGACCAGTTCTTCGGCACCAGCTTCTTTCTGGCGGCCGGTGGCGGTGACCCGGTCATGTTCCAGCACATCTTCTGGTTCTTCGGGCACCCCGAGGTTTACATCATGATTCTGCCGGCGTTTGGTGTCGTTTCCGAGATCATCCCGACATTTTCCAGGAAACCGCTGTTCGGCCACGACTCGATGGTATACGCGGCCTCGTCTATTGCCTTTCTGTCGTTCATCGTCTGGGCGCATCACATGTTCACGGTCGGCATGCCGCTCACCGGGCAGCTCTTCTTCATGTTTGCCACCATGCTGATCGCCGTGCCAACGGGCGTGAAGGTCTTCAACTGGGTTGCAACGATGTGGCGCGGCTCGATGACCTTTCGAAACGCCGATGTTGTTCTCCCTGGCGTTCGTGTTCCTGTTTACGATCGGCGGTTTCTCGGGCGTGATGCTCGCGATCACGCCGGCCGACATCCAGTACCACGACACCTATTTCGTGGTCGCGCATTTTCATTACGTGCTGGTGCCCGGTTCGATCTTTCGCGATTATGGCCGCGGCGTACTACTGGCTGCCGAAATGGACCGGCCACATGTACAACGAAACGCTGGGTAAGTGGCATTTCTGGACATCGACCATATTCGTTAACCTGACCTTCTTCCCCATGCACTTCTTAGGGCTGGCCGGCATGCCGCGCCGCATCCCCGATTACTCAACACAGTTCGCGGACTTCAATGCGATTGCCAGCATCGGCGCCATCGGTTTCGGACGTGTCACAGCTGATCTTTGTCGCGGTCGTGCTGACCGCATGGAAAGGCAGCAAGGCGACAGATCGCGTCTGGGAAGGCTCGCATGGTCTGGAGTGGACCGTGCCTTCGCCGGCGCCTTACCACACCTGGGAAACACCTCCGCAGGCCCGCATCACGAACGAGGCTTTCGATTGATCATGGACGACGCGACACGCAAGAAAAATATTCGCCGCACCGCGTTGATCGTCGGCGCGATTGCGGTCGCGTTTTACGTAGGCTTCATCATGATGGGTGTGCTGCGGTCCTGAAGTGGACTGACAATTCTCGATGAGCGACTCCGACAACAATCTGAATAAAGAAAACTATTCGCTGCTGCGCCGCCTGCTGGTAATGGCGGTGGCTATGTTTGCGTTCGGCTTTGCGCTCGTTCCACTGTACGACGTGTTCTGCGAAATTACCGGGTTCGGCGGGCGCACCAATGAGTCGGCCGCGATCGTCGAGGAGTCTCCGGACCTGAGCCGGCAAATTCGCGTTGAGTTTGTGACAACGACAAACTCGTACGCACCGTTCGAGTTCGGTGCCGACATCGATAGCATGACCGTGAACCCCGGCAAGATGTATTTCGCGACCTTTACGGCGAAGAACCTGACGGGCGATAACAAGATCGCCCAGGCAGTGCCGAGCGTGTCACCGGTCTCGGCTGCCGCGTATTTCCAAAAGATCGAGTGCTTCTGTTTTACCAGCCAGGAGTTCATGGCAAATGAAGAGCGGGCGATGCCGCTCCAGTTCATTGTCGACCCCGACCTGCCCGACTATGTCGATACAATCTCGCTGCAATACACGTTTTTTGATACCGCACCGCAAGCGGCCAATAACTCGCTTTGATTTGAGAGCCTGACCACCATGACGACACATACAGACGATCGTTACTACATCCCGCACGGCAGCCACTGGCCGATTGTCGGCTCGCTTGGCCTGCTCCTCCTGATGACCGGAGTGTCCAGCTGGCTGAACGGTGCGGATGCGGGCTTCTATATCATGCTGACCGGAGTTGCGGTCATCATCTTCATGATCACCGGCTGGTTCGGCGCGGTCATCGGCGAAAGCCAGAGCGGTCTCTACAATGCGCAGGTCGACAAATCATTTCGACAGGGAATGTTCTGGTTCATTTTTTCGGAAGTGATGTTCTTCGCGGCATTCTTCGGCGCGCTCTTTTATGCGCGCAACATGTCGATACCCTGGCTCGGCGGCTCCAGCAACAACTTCTTTACCAACCTGCTGCTGTGGGAAGGTTACGAGAGCACCTGGCCGACCAACGGCCCGGCCGGCGTTGGCGGCGAGTACGAGGCGATGCCGGCGTTCGGCCTGCCGCTCATCAACACGGTGTTGCTGTTGACCAGTAGTATTACGGTAACCATCGCGCATCATGCGCTGCTCGCCGGAAAGCGCACCCAGCTGGCAATCTTTCCTTGCCGCGACGTTCCTGCTTGGCTTCGTCTTCGTCTATCTGCAGGGCGTCGAGTATGTGCATGCCTACGAGGACCATGAACCTGCGACTTACATCCGGTATTTACGGCTCGACCTTCTTCATGCTGACCGGTTTTCACGGCATGCACGTGACGATCGGCGCTATCATGCTGACGGTCATGTTCTTCCGCGTGCTGAAAGGACACTTTACGCCGCAGCATCATTTCGCTTTCGAGGCCGTCGCCTGGTACTGGCACTTCGTCGACGTCGTCTGGATCGGGCTGTACGTATTCGTCTACTGGATGTAGCGAGAAAGCCGTCGGTATGAATTGTAAAACGGGCGCTGCAGCGCCCGTTTTGCGCTATGAGCTTACTGCGCCATCGGCTGGATCCAGCCAAGGAAGTAGGAAGAAATGAGAAACAGGATCAGAACCAGTGACAGGCCAACCCTGACCTGCAGGGCACGCAGCATTTTCGGCGAGTCCGCATCTTCGCGGCGCAGGTAAAAAAGCCCGGTACCGAGGCTGATGACAATAGCCGCCAGCAATATCAAGACGATGATTTTCATAACAACACCTCTTCGAGCGCCAAGTATAACGTGAACACGCAAACCAAAAAGCCACTGCCTGCCTGGCTGCCGCTGATCGTCGGCGCGGCACTGGTTGTGCAATTTGCGGGCCTGAGCGTGTGGCAGATCAGCCGCGGTCTCGAAAAACGTGCCAGCCAGCAGGCGTTTAGCCAGGAGACCGGTTTTGCTGCCTGGCAGGACGGCATGGAGATTCAGCCGCACCAGCGCGTCAAGGCAACCGGCACTTATGACGGTGCGCACCAGCTGCTGCTGGAGAACATCATCGTCAACAGCCGCAACGGTTACTACGTCGTTACACCACTGCTATCCCAGGATGATGCGCCGGCTCTGCTGGTCAATCGCGGCTGGATCGAAAGACCAGGCGACGATCTCGACATCGACCTGTTGGCCACACCCGAGGGCCGCGTCACCGTTCGCGGCCGGGCCGGGTCCCTGCCTCGCGCTGCCTTCAAGATGGGTGACGCCATCGATCCGGCAACCGACTGGCCCATGGCGGCTGTGTATCCAACGCTTACCGAAGTCGCGACTGCGCTCGGGCGCGAGGTGCAGCCCTTCGTGCTGCTCATGGACCACGAGGAGGCGCGGGGCTTTTACCGTCACTGGGTACCGACCGGGCTTGGGCCTGACAAACATTTCGGCTACGCTTTTCAGTGGTTCGCAATGGGGGCCGTGCTGGCCGGGCTGCTAATCTGGAATTACCGCAAAAAAAGTTTCGCCTCATGACCAGGAAAAAAGACTCTACCGGCCGTCTGCAGCTAGCGCTGCTTGCACTCGTATTTTTCGGGCCGTTGTTGCTGGCTGCCGGAATGTACTTCACGGGGGCGAGCTTCCAGCCCGACGGAAGAACCAACAATGGCGACCTGCTGCAGCCGGTCATACCCATCGCCGACGAATTGCCGGATTCGTCATTACTCGACAATATCGGCGGCCGCTGGCTGTTGCTCTACAGCAACAGCGGCGCCTGCGACGATGCGTGCAACCATGCGCTATATATCCTGCGGCAGTCGCGGTTAGCGCTCGGCAATGAGAGGGATCGACTGGGACGCGTGTTGTTGCGCGTCGAGTCAGCTCCCGATACAGTGATTCCGGGCGAAAATTACGCCGGCACGATTATTCTCACTGACGATGCCCTAAGCGAATGGCTGCAGGATAAAAAGCCTGCCGCCGCAGCGTCGGGTGGCTATTTTCTCATCGATCCGCTCGGCAATCTCGTTATGTATTTTTCACCGAAAATCGACCCGAGCGCGATGGTCGAAGACATTGAACACCTGCTGGAGCTGTCGCGAATTGGCTGAACAAATCACAAGCGCGGATGTCGGTGTAAGAGCGGACACCGACTGGCGTAACTACTTCGAGCTGACCAAGCCTCGCGTGGTCATGCTGATCGTGTTCACCGCGATCGTCGGCATGTTCGTTTCGGTACCGGGCTGGCCAGGCCTGTCGGCGCTCATTTTTGGCACACTGGGTATCGGCCTCGCAGCTTCGTCGGCTGCTGTTTTCAATCATGTGCTTGATGCGCGCATCGACATTCAGATGATGCGAACACGTGGCCGGCCGTTGCCACAGGGCAAGTTGACCGAAAAATCGGCGCTGGTATTCGCGAGCGTGCTCTGTGTTATTTCGATGATCATCCTGTGGTCACTCGTCAATCCGCTAACCGCGATCCTGACGTTTTGTTCCCTGATCGGCTACGCCGTTGTCTACACAGTCTGGTTGAAACGCGCGACGCCGCAAAACATTGTCATCGGTGGCGCCGCCGGCGCAGCGCCGCCATTGCTTGGCTGGGTCGCTGTCACCAATGAAATCCAAAGCGGTGCACTGCTGCTCTTTCTTATCATTTTTGTCTGGACGCCACCGCACTTCTGGGCGCTCGCAATAGCGCGCAAAGACGAATACGCAAAAGTCGACATACCGATGTTGCCGGTCACGCACGGAGAGGCCTACACGCGGCTTTACATCCTGCTGTATACGATCCTGCTCGTGCTCATCACGATTTTCCCGTACCTGATTGGCATGAGCGGCCTGATTTACCTGCTGGCAGCGATTGTGCTCGACGCCTGGTTCCTTATGTACGCGATCCGCATGTTCCGCGAACCGGAGGAGCACGAGCTGCCAATGCGGACCTTCAAGTTTTCGATCACTTACTTAGGGCCTGCTGTTCGGGGCAATACTCATCGACCACTACCTGTTGTTCCAGCTCAATTTATGAGCGGCACGCGAAGGAGCCTATGCATGCGCGAACACCACCTGATCATTTGTGTCCTGGCCCTGACGATTGGCCTCGCCACATTTTCTTTGCCGGCTCGCGCCGACAAGCTCGAGGGCCTCGACAGTACGATGCAGGTAATCGACAACATAGAAGATCTCGACAAAATGGCTGCCTACCTGCGGGTTCCGGATGAGGACGATGGCACGGCGGATGAGTCCGCGGCAGATGACAACGCCAGCTTCGACAGTGATTTCGAGCACGACTTCGACTTCGAAGAGGACCTGATGCAGGACGAGGACGACTTCGAGGACGGCGACGATGTCGATGATGACCTCATCAGCGCGCCGACGGCCACACCTTGAGCCAGACCCGCACCCGTTTTCTGATTCTGCTGCTCATCGGCACCGCCGCAATGACCCTGGCGCCAGTGCGCTTTGCGTCCGCGATGACGGCCCAGCAATATTTCGAAGACGGCAATCGACTGTACCGCGACAACCTCTACTGGGCTGCGTTGTTGCGCTATCGCCAGGCGGCTGAAGAGGGCCTCGATTCGGCCGTTCTGCACTACAACACAGGCGTTGCGCATTATCGTGCCGGCCAGCACGTACGCGCCCGTCAGTCATTTGAACAAGCGCTGCAGGAGCCCGCGCTGCTGGCCGCGACGCAATACAATATCGGTCTGAATGCTTATGCGCTGGGCGACACCGCCGATGCGCTGCAGTGGTTTCGCCGCGTGCCCGCATCCGGCGGTAACAAGAAATTTGGGGCACTGGCGGCGGTGGCCATTGCCCGCATCGAGCGCGCTATCGCCGCTGCAAGTGAGCCCGTCACCGGCGACGCGACTGATGATGACGCCCGGCCGTTTGCCAATCTCGAATTGCGGGCAAGCGTTGGCTTCGGCGCTAACGACAACATATTCCGAACGCCTGGCCAGAATTACATCGACTTCGCAAGCGCAGGCTCGCCACTGGTAACACCCGAACCCCTGAGTGGCGCCTATGTGCCGTTCAGACTATCCGCCAAGTACGTCGTCAACAGCCTGCCGTTTGAGGGTTTCTACGGCGCTTACCGTCTGGCCGGACGCGTCCACTCGGACGAGACGCTGAATAACGCGGATGAATACATGCAGGAGCTGAGTTTCGGCAACGACTATTACCGCAAAGAAGAGCGGCGAGTGCGCGAGGTCAAGAGCGCGTTCACCATCGCGCAGCACGATGAGATTTACTACGACCGCGACAGCGGGGACCCACGCGTGCTGCCCGGCGCTGACCTGAGCGACCGCATGAACTACGTCCGCTACGGACCGCAGCTGTCGCTGCGCCAATCGCATCGACGCCTGTCATTCGGCGCCAAGCTCAAAGGCCAGCTGTGGAATTACGAAGCAACCGACGCGTTGCCCGAGTACGACCACGAGTACTTCTTCCTGCAGCTGTTTGCCCAGGTTAAGTTCACATCGAGCTCCCTGCTGCGCCTCACGGCCGCAGGCTACAGTCGCCGCTTTGGCGACCGGCCAGTCCTTTGACCTCGATGGCGAGCAGCGGCTCGGCAATCCTGGCATTCGCTACGACTATGTTTCGCTGGGCTTGCGTGCCCGGCAGCGCATCTTCGACAGCCTTTGGTTTGGTGTTGACGTCGAGCGTACCGAGCGCACCGATCAGTACGTTGGTTACAACGATTATTCGCGCGACAGCTTCAGCTTCGAGATGCACTGGCAGCCAACCGAGCGTCTTGATTTCGAGGCCAGCGGAATCTACCGAATTTACGATTATCCCAATGCGTTTGCGTTTCACGTCCCGGCCGCCGGCCGCAAGACACAAGAATCGGCGGATGCAAAAATCGTGGCCACATTTCATCTCACTGAGCGTTTAAGCCTCGCCGCCGAAGCGATCTACCGCGAAACCGTCTCTACCGACACGCGCATCCAGTATGAGCGCAATCAGTACCTGCTTGGCGTGCGCTGGGAGCGCTGATTCTCTGCTACACTTGCGCGCCATTTCTAATGGCGGCAGCCACCGCCTGCCAGCTGGTTTCCGATGGACGTCACACCGATCCTTGCACACCTCAACGACGCGCAGCGCGAGGCTGTCACTGCGCCCGGCGAACCGACGCTCGTAATCGCCGGCGCGGGTAGCGGCAAGACCCGGGTGCTGGTGCATCGCGCCGCCTGGTTGATCGATGTCGAAGGCGTGTCGCCACAAAGCCTGCTCGCCGTCACGTTTACCAACAAGGCCGCGGCCGAAATGCGCGGCCGCATAGAATCGCTGTTGAAGATGCCGGTCAGCCACCTGTGGATCGGCACGTTTCACGGACTTGCCCACCGCATGTTGCGGCGTCACTGGCGCGAAGCCGGGCTGCCGCAGAATTTCCAGATCATCGACTCGGACGATCAGCTGCGCCTGATCAAGCGGCTCTTGAAAAACCTGGAAATTGACGACAGTCGTTGGGTGCCGAAAGAAATCCAGTGGTTCATTAACGGGCAGAAGGACGAGGGGCTGCGGCCAAAACACATCGATGATGAGGGCGACCCGAATCGCCGGCAGATGATTGCACTGTATCAATCGTACGAAGAGGTCTGTCAACGCGGCGGGCTCGTCGACTTCGCCGAACTGTTACTGCGCGCGCATGAATTGCTGCGCGACAACGCCGAGCTGCTAAGCCACTACCGACATCGCTTTGCGCACCTGCTGGTTGATGAATTTCAGGACACCAACGCCATTCAGTACGCCTGGCTGCGTTTGCTTGCGGGCGATCGCGGTGTGCCCTTCGTGGTTGGCGACGATGATCAGTCGATCTATCGCTGGCGCGGTGCGCGGGTCGAACACATCCACCAGTTTCAGAAAGATTTCCCCGGCACCCATGTCGTCAAGCTCGAGCAAAACTATCGCTCGACCGCGACCATACTCAATGCCGCCAACGCAGTCATTGCCAACAACGCCTCGCGGCTGGGCAAAAACCTGTGGACCGAAGGCGTCGAGGGCGAGTCCATCAAGGTGTACTCCGCGTACAACGAGCGTGACGAAGCCGACTTTGTGATCGGGCGACTGCGCGACTGGATTGCGCAGGGCAATGTCCGGGCCGAGTGCGCCGTCCTCTACCGCTCGAACGCACAGTCGCGCGTGCTGGAGGAAGGGCTGATCAACGCCGCGATCCCCTACCGCGTGTATGGCGGACTGCGCTTTTTTGAGCGGGCTGAAATCAAGGATGCGCTGGCGTACCTGCGCCTGGTTTCAAACCGTGACGATGACAGCTCGTTCGAGCGCGTGGTAAACAAACCAACTCGCGGCATCGGCGCCCGTACCGTCGAGCAGATGCGTGCGTATGCCCGGGCGAACGCCTGTTCAATGTGGCGCGCGGCAGGCGCTGTTGCCAGCGACGAGACGGGCGGCCGTGCCGCCAACGCGATAGGTGCTTTCATCGCCCTGATCGAGCGCCTGGCCCGCGACACGAGCGGGCTGAACCTGCAGGACCAGGTGGATCATGTCATCCATCTGAGCGGCCTCGTTGAATTCTTCAAGAAGGACAAAGGCGAGAAGGGCGAAACTCGCGTCGAGAACCTGCTCGAACTGGTCAGCGCCGCGAAAGGTTTCGAGCCGGATCCGGCCGAGGAAATGTCGCCGCTCGACGAGTTTCTGTCGCACGCCGCACTTGAGGCCGGCGAAGGTCAGGCCGATGAGTGGGACGACTGTGTGCAGCTGATGACCATGCACTCCGCCAAGGGCCTGGAGTTTCCGCTGGTCTTCCTCTGCGGCATGGAGGATGGCCTGTTTCCGCACCAGCGCTCCATCGCCGACCCCAACGGCCTCGAAGAAGAGCGCCGTCTTTGCTACGTCGGTATTACTCGTGCGAAGCAAACACTGTTCATCACCCATGCCGAACAGCGGCGTATGCATGGTTCGGATAATTATGCGCAGCCGTCACGCTTTATCAGTGAGATCCCGGCTGAACACGTGGAGGAAATCCGGCCACGCGTACAGGTGTCGCGCCCGATGCGCACCGCCCGGCCCACAGTACGCAGGCGCACCGCGACCGGCGTCGGCAACGAGCTCGGAATTCGGCTCGGTCAGCGCGTTCGTCACAAGAAATTCGGCGACGGTGTGATCCTCAACTGTGAGGGGCAGGGTGCCCACGCGCGGGTGGAGGTGAATTTTGAGTCAGCGGGCACAAAATGGCTGGTTCTCAGCTATGCCAATCTCGATCTGATGTAAACTAGCGGCCTCGAGCATGCGCACAGGCAAGACAGGAATCCGAGCGCGATGAAAATTCTAATTCTCGGCGCCGGTCAGGTTGGCTCTTCTGCGGCATACCATTTGTCGCGCGAGGAGGCCAACGAGGTCACAGTCGTCGACCGCCGGCCCGAAGTTCTGCGCGAGCTGCAGGATCGCCTCGATATCCGTACGGTCGTCGGCCACGCGGCACACCCGGAAGTGCTGGAGCGCGCCGGCGCCAAGGATGCGGACATTGTCGTGGCGCTCACCGACATGGACGAAACCAACATGGTCGCCTGCCAGGTCGCTTACACAAAGTTTCGGACACCCACGAAAATCGCCCGTATTCGCTCTGCCGAGTACATGAACGCGGACGCGCTGTTCACGCAGGACGCCATTCCCATCGACGTTCGCATCAGTCCCGAACAGCTGGTGTGTACCCACGTCGAGCAGCTGATCCTGTACCCCGGATCGACCCAGGTGCTCGACTTTGCCGACGGCAAGGTGCGCCTCGTCGGTGTGAAGGCCGACCGTGATGGACTGCTGGTCGGCCAGCGCATCGCCACACTGAAAGAGCACATTCCAAATACCGAAGGCCGCATCGCCGCCATCTACCGGCAGGGCAAAGCAATGCTCCCGGACGGTGACACCGTCATTCAGGAAGGTGACGAGGTGTTCTTCGTCGCTGATCGCAAGGACATCCGCGTCTTTATGAGCGAGATACGGCGCCTCGAGGACCCGGTGCGTCGCGTCGTCATTGCCGGCGGCGGCAACATCGGTGTGCGCCTGGCGCTGGCGCTTGAACACACCAACCAGGTCAAGATCATTGAGCGTGATCCCGTCCGGGCGCGGGAAATCTCGGAACAGCTCAACAAAGCGATCGTGCTCGTTGGCGATGCCGCCGACGAAGAGCTGCTGCTCGAGGAAAATATCGACAGCGTTGACGTCTTCTGTGCTTTAACGAACTCGGAAGAGGCCAACATCCTGAGCTCGATGCTCTCGAAGCGCCTCGGCGCTCATAAGGTGATGGCGCTTATCAACCGAGCCTCGTACGTGGATCTCGTGGAGGCGGGCAGTATCGATATCGCAATTTCGCCGCAACAGGTCACCATTGGTTCGCTGCTCGCGCACGTGCGCCGTGGTGACGTTGTCAAAGTGCATTCGCTGCGGCGCGGCGCGGCCGAGGCGATGGAGGCGATCGCCCACGGCAACGAAGAGAATTCAAAAGTGGTCGGGCGGGCGATTGAAGACATCGACCTGCCGAAGGGCACCGCGATCATCGCCGTCGCCCGCGACGATAAGGTCCTTATCGCGCATCACGACACGGTCATCGAGGCTGATGATCATGTCATCCTGTTCATGACAGATCGCCGCAAGATCGAACGACTCGAAAACCTCTTTCAGGTCGGCGTTTCCTTCGTTTAATGAACTGGGCGGTCGTACAACGAATTCTCGGCCTGCTGCTAATGATGTTCAGCATCACGATGCTGCCGCCGATTCTCTTCAGCCTTTATTACGACGACAACTCCTGGCTGCCGTTCGTCGAGGGCTTCGTGCTGACGCTCGCAGCAGGCTTCATCTGCTGGGCGCCGGTGCATCGCACGCGTAAGGAACTCCGTCTTCGGGACGGCTTCCTGGTCGTCGCGTCATTCTGGACGGTGCTCGGCGCATTTGGTGCCGCACCGCTGTATTTCGCCGATGCGCTGTCTTTATCGCTCACTGACGCCGTCTTCGAATCGGTGTCCGGATTGACAACCACAGGCGCCACCGTGCTGACGGGTCTTGATGAGCTGCCACGTTCGCTTCTCTATTACCGCCAGCAGCTGCAGTGGCTGGGCGGCATGGGCATCATCGTGCTGGCCGTCGCTGTGCTGCCGATGCTCGGCGTCGGCGGCATGCAGCTGTACCGGGCGGAGACGCCGGGTCCGGTCAAGGACACCAAGCTCACACCGCGCATCACCGAGACGGCCAAAGCGCTGTGGTACGTGTATCTCGCGTTTACGATCTGCTGCATGCTCGGCTATAAAATCGCCGGCATGGACTGGTTCGACGCGCTGTGTCATGCGTTTTCCACCGTGGCCATCGGCGGCTTCTCGCCGCACGACATGAGTATCGGCTATTTCGACAGCGCGGCAATCGACATTGTCGCCATCTTCTTCATGTTCGCCGCCGGCATCAACTTCTCGCTGCACTTTTATGCGTGGCGTTATGTGTCGGTGAAACACTATTCGCAGGACCCTGAGTTCCGCGCTTACACCTCTATGCTGGTCGTACTCGTCTATCATTGTTGTCCTTGCCCTGTTCGCCTATCGCGGCTACATCGAGATCGGCCAGACTTTCATAGACGGCGTGTTCCAGGCTGTCTCGATCGCCACCACGACCGGCTTTACCACAACCAACTTCTCGGTCTGGCCGGGGGCGTTACCCGTGCTGCTGGTGTTTGCGAGTTTTGTCGGCGGCTCGGCGGGATCAACCGCTGGCGGCATCAAGGTCATCCGCTGCCTGCTGGTTTACAAGCAGGGCGTTCGCGAAATCGTTCGCCTGGTGCACCCGAGCGCGGAGATTCCCGTCAAACTGGGTAACAAAGCCGTGCCCCATCGCGTCGTCGACGCTGTCTGGGGTTTCTTCGCGGTCTACATGATCGTATTCAGCGTCATGTTGCTCGCGATGATGTCAACGGGGCTCGATCAGGTCACAGCCTTCTCGGCCGTCGCCGCGACCCTGAACAACCTGGGTCCCGGGCTCGGTGACGTTTCCTCGAGGCTTCATGTCGGTGAGCAATACCGCCAAGTGGATTGCGGTCGGCGGCATGCTGCTTGGCCGCCTTGAGATCTTCACGCTGCTGGTGCTGATTACGCCAACCTTCTGGCGTCGGTAATGCTCGGGCGTCAGCCTTGAATGCCGAGAGCAACGCCGCGAGCAACGCCGGCCGACTCGATCGTTTAAGCGCACTCATTGGCAAGGGCGTCTCCTGGCTGACGCTGCTCATGGTCATTGTCACCTTCGTCATCGTCGTCATGCGTTACGTTTTTGACGCCGGGCTGATCTGGTTGCAGGAATCAGTGATCTGGATGCACGCGGTCGTCTTCATGCTCGGCGCTGCGTACACGCTGGAACAGGAAGAGCACGTGCGCGTCGACGTCTTCTATCGAACCATGAGTGCCAGGCGGCGCGCATGGGTCGATCTGCTGGGTGTCATTGTGTTTCTCTGGCCTTTGAGTTTCTTCCTGGCCTGGAAGTCGCTCGACTTCGTGCTGGTTGCCTGGGCGATGGGTGAAGCGTCACGCGAGTCGGGGGGGCTGCCGTTCCCGTTGCTGCCGCTTTTGAAGACGGCACTGCTGATCATGCCCGTAACGGTAGCGCTGCAGGGCGCGGCGCTGTTTCTGCGTGCGTTAACGCAGCTGCGGAGTCGCTAACGATGGAGTGGGTCGCAGGCCTGTTGTTTGTCAGCGTCATCCTGGTCCTGCTGGCCGGTTTCCCGGTCGCATTCTCGCTCGGTGGCACCGCACTGTTATTCGCGCTGTTTGGTGTTATCGGTGGCAGCTTCAACGAAGCGCTGCTGTCAGGTTTGCCCAATCGAATCTTCGGCATCATGACCAACGAGACGCTGGTCGCCGTGCCGCTGTTTGTCTTTATGGGTGTCACGCTCGAACGCGCCCGCATCGCCGAGGAGCTGCTCGAAACCCTGAGCGCCCTGTTCGGCACGCTGCGTGGCGGTCTCGGTATTTCGGTCACGCTGGTGGGCATGTTGCTGGCGGCCAGCACCGGCATTGTTGGCGCCACGGTCGTCACGATGGGCCTGTTGTCATTGCCGACCATGCTGAAACGCGGCTATTCGCCGGAAGTGGCGGCGGGCACCATCTGCGCGTCCGGCACGCTGGGGCAGATCATCCCGCCGAGCATCATTCTCGTCATGCTGGGCGACGTCATGACGACGGCCTACCAGCAGGCGCAGCTGCAGATGGGTGTCTTCTCGCCGAAGACCGTGTCCGTTGGCGACCTGTTCGCCGGTGCACTGATTCCCGGGCTGATGCTCGTTCTGCTGTACATGATCTACATCCTGACCGTGGCCTTTTTCAAGCCCGACACCATGCCGGCGCATCAGCATGCCGACGGCGAATCGGTATCTGTGCTGCAGATACTGCGCGCGCTGACACCGCCGCTGGCCCTGATCCTGGCCGTACTGGGCTCGATCCTCACCGGGCTTGCAACCCCGACCGAGGCCGCCGGCGTCGGCGGCATGGGCGCACTGCTGCTCGCAATGGCGCGTCGCCAGCTCAACCTCCAGCGCCTGCAGGAGATCATGCGCAGCACGCTGCGAATCAGCAGCATGGTCTTTATGATCCTGATCGGCGCGTCGGTGTTTTCGCTCGTTTTCCGCGGCTACGGCGGTGATGATGGTGTGCGCGCCATTCTCGAGGCGTTGCCGGGCGGGGTTATTGGTGCGGTCATCGTCGTCATGCTCGTGATGTTCCTGCTGGGCTTCGTCCTCGACTTCATCGAGATCACTTTTGTGGTTGTGCCCATCGTCGGGCCGGTGCTGCTGGCCATGGGCCTCGACCCGGTCTGGCTGGGCATCATGATTGCCATCAACCTGCAGACCTCCTTCCTCACCCCGCCATTTGGCTTCGCATTATTCTATCTGCGTGGCGTGGCGCCGCCGTCGGTGACGACGGCACAGATCTATCGGGGCGCAATTCCATTTGTCGCCATCCAGGTGCTGGCGCTGCTGTTACTGGCTGTGTTTCCCGACCTGGTTACCTGGCTGCCGGGCAAAATTTACGGGCCGTAGGACAGATGGCGCGTTTGACACAGGGTTGGCCGCCAAAGTAGGTTGGTGGGTTCAAGTTGATCAATGCGAGACGCATTTGGTCACATATCAGGGGGAAACAAATGAAAACATTCAAGCTGTGTTATGCCGCTTCGGCCGCATTATTCACGATTGCCGTGATGCTGCCCGGCCAGGCTGCTCTCGCTCAGGAAAAAGAGCTCATCGAGGAAATCGTAACGCTGGGTACGCGTGCGCCGGGACGTGTGTCATCGGACCTGGCTGTTCCCGTCGATACCCTTACTGCTGACGACATGGCAGCAACCGGTCAGACCGAGCTCGGCCGAATGCTCCAGGCACTCGCCCCGTCGTTCAACTTTTCGAGTTCGTCCATTTCTGACGGCACTGATGCCCTGCGGCCTGCAACACTTGCGCGGCCTCGGACCGGATCAGACGCTCGTCCTGGTAAACGGCAAGCGTCGGCACCAGGCATCGTTAATACACATTAACAACTCCGTCGGTCGTGGTACCGCAGGCACCGACATGAACGCCATTCCGGCTGCCGCGATCAAGCGAGTCGAGGTGCTGCGCGACGGTGCGGCCGCTCAGTACGGCTCCGATGCGATCGCCGGTGTCATCAACATTCAACTTAAAGATGATAACGAGGGCGGCGCGCTCGGACTGTCGGTGGGCGAATACACCGAAGGTGACGGTCAGACGACCAATGTCGACTTTAACAAGGGCTTCAGCCTCGGCGACGACGGCTACCTGAACGTGACGGTCAACTTCCGTGATCGGGAGAGGACGTCACGCGCTAACCCGCAGGGTGTCTGCCTGTACGGCGGCTGTGTTGATACCGACGGCAACGGCTACTTCGAACCTGCGCCCGGCAACGAGTCGCGCGAGGTCAACGGCCCGGGTCGTAATCCATTTCGGATTGGTGATGCCGACTCCGAACAGGTCACCATTGTTGCCAACGCCGGGATCGCATTGGGCGACGGCGAGCTGTACAGCTTTGTTACCTATTCAGGGCGTGAAGGCCAGTCCGGCGCTTTCTACCGCAACCCCGCCGGCTCCGGTGCCGCGCTCGATGATGGCGAGAATGTCGTTGTTGACGGCTTCCTGCCGAATATTAACAGCGAGATCGACGACTATTCGATGAACTTCGGCTACCGCATCGAGTTTTGATGACGACTCGAGGCTCGACCTGTCGATCACCCAGGGCAGAAACTCGATCGACTATACGACCAGCAATTCGGTCAACTACTCGTTCGTCAACGAACTCAACTTCGGCCAGGGTCTCAGCGATGCGGATATCCGCGCGCAGATACCGCGCTCGGCGTTCGCCTACGGCCTCGAGCTTGGCCTGCAGACGATCAATATCGACTACTCGACGTCCGTTGGTGAGGTATTCCTTGCCCTTGGTGCCGAGGTCCGCGAGGACACCTATGAAATTCGGCCCGGCGACGAGTATGCCTACAGCGATTATGACTCGTTCGAAGGTGTTGCGCTTTACGGTCAGAACGCTTCTGGCGGCATCCAGGGTTTTCCCGGCATATCACCGGCCAACGCGGTTGACGAGGACCGCAACGTCATTTCGTTTTATGCCGATGCGGAATACCAGGCGACCGATAACCTGATGATCAACGGCGCCGTTCGCTACGATGATTATGACGGCTTCGGCGATACGACCAACTTCAAGCTCGCCGGTAACCTCCGCATTACGGACAACTTCCGTCTGCGCGCTGCCGCGAGTACCGGTTTCCGTGCACCGTCGATGCAGCAGCTGTATTTCAACAACATCAGCACTCAGTTCATCGGCGGCGTCCAGATCGAAACCGGCACCTTCCGTAACGACAGCTCGGTTGCGCAGGCAATCGGCATTCCGAAGCTGAAAGAAGAGGAATCGACGAACTTCAGTCTTGGTGCCATTGTTGACATCAACGACAACTGGAACGTAACCGTTGATTACTATTCGATCGACATCGATGATCGTATCGTCATCAGTAACAACCTTGGGTCAGGTCTGTCCGACGCGCTGGATGCAGCACTCATCGCCAGCGGCTCTGGCGGCGGCCAGTTCTTCCTGAACGCGATCGATACGGAAACCACCGGTGTCGACGTTGTCTCGACGCTGTCAGGTCTGACGGCTATTGGTGGTGAATTGTCCGTGACCTTTGCGGCCAACTTCACGGAAACCGATATCGCGCGCATCTTCACGACGGCACCGACGCTTGGCGCGATAGCGGCCGCGGATATCTTCGGCGGCTTCCAGCCTTCGGTCATCGAAACGTGGCAGCCGGAAGACCGGGTCAGCCTGTCCGCACTGTGGACTCGGGACAGCTGGACGGCCAACGCAGCCCTGAACCGCTACGGTGAGTACACGACGGTAGACTCGGGCAGCCAGACCTATGGCGCCGAGATGCTGTTCGACCTGCGCGTCAGTTATGAAATGGAGAACGGTCTGAGCTTCTATGTGGCGGGTAATAACATCTTCGATGTAACGCCGGATGAAGTCACCAACTCAGGATCACGCGGCGGCTTGTTCGAGTCCGCGCCCGGCCTGGCGGACCTCGGTAGCCCGACAGTCTTCAAGTACTCAAGACGTTCGGCGCCGTTCGGTTTCAACGGTGCGTACTGGTCCGTCGGTGCGAACTACCGCTTCTGACACCAGCGCATAGCTGTAACAGGCGGCACACGCCCGGCTCGGGCGTGTGCCGTTTTTTTTAGCGCCGCTGGCCGCGCATATTGAGGTAAGCCTGTTCAGTAGATGCGCGAGTTTTCCGCTGCCAGCTCAAGATAGTCGAAGTAGGCCTTGCCGATTTTTGCCGAGGCCGGATCGGCTGCCATTAGTTCCGCAACGACGTCTTGCATGATCGACTGCAATAACTCGAGCACTTCGGCTGGAAACGGCCGCAGCTCGATATTCGGGTCTTCCTGCAGGCGTTTTAACGACAGTGCATTACCGTGCGCGTACTCGGCAGCCATGTCCGCCGTGATCGCCTGGCAGGTTGTGCTGACAATTGCCTGCAGGTCAGCCGGCAGCGACTCCCACGCGTCCTTGTTAATTATCGTCTCGAGCCCGGAGCCGGGTTCATGCCAGCCCGGGTAGTAGTAGTAGCGCGCCGCTTTTTGCAGGCCGAAGGCGGCATCGTTGTACGGGCCCACCCATTCGGTCGCATCGATCGTGCCGGTTTGCAGTGCCGTGAATATTTCCGAGCCGGGCAACGTTACCGGCGTCGCGCCAGCGCGGCGCAACACCTCGCCGGCAAGGCCCGGGATACGCATTTTCAGACCCTTGAGATCCTCTGCTGTATTGATTTCCTTGTTGAACCAGCCGCCCATCTGCACGCCGGAGTTGCCGGTCGGAAAGGGCACGAGGTTGAAGGGCGCGTACAGTTCTCGCCACAGCTCGAGACCGCCGCCGTAGTAAAGCCAGCCGTTGAGCTCCAGGTTGGTCAGGCCGAACGGAATCGTGGTGAAGAACTGCGCGGCATCGACCTTGCCCTTGTGGTAATACGACGCGTCGTGGCCCATCTGCACCGTGCCACGGCTGACCGCGTCGAACACCTCGAAGGCCGGTACCAGCTCGCCGGCACCGTACACCTTGATCTTGAGTCGGCCCGCGCTTGCCGCCTCGACACGGGTCGCCAGGTTCTCAGGCCCCATCCCGAGGCCGGGGAATTTCGGCGGCCAGGATGTCACACACGACCATTCGAAGGTTTCAGTGCTGCTTGCCTGGCCGTCGCTGCAGCCCGCGTCGTTCTTGGCACAGGCCGCCAGACCCACACTGGCAGCCGCGGCGCCGATGAAATGTCTTCTCTTCATGATCAATCCCGTGTTTGAGGGTCCGCAGCTAGTCTATGGCCCTGCACGGTTATTGCCAATACGAGAAGGTGGTAAATAATAATGGTAACATTTTCCCACAAATAACCATAATATCGGCAATTAAATACTGCTATTGTCCCACTTATATATTAAAAAGGCCCCGATCGCGTGATCGAGGCCTCTCCATCCCTGGCCCGGCACGATAAATGTGCTTTATTAGCACCATCCTTGGCGCATGCAGGAGCATTTTCCGCGA